>CAZNOG010000001.1:0-318026 GCA_964574635.1 uncultured Cryomorphaceae bacterium
TTTGCGGATTGTATTCAAAATTTTCGGCATTGTATCTCGGGTCGGGTGCCTGGCTCGCACGGCCAATGGCGGGAATGGCGGTAAGGGTTTTTATATTGAGTCGGTGCGCAATGCAAAACTCACTTCCGGTATGGTATCCTTTGTCGTATAGCGCAGTAAATTGGTTGGTTTGCAGAATGGATTTGGCACGCCTGAGCATCATGCCCATCGCCTTTTTATCGTTTTGATTGGTGAGTTTGTAATCGATCAATAGTTTGTTTTCGGCATCCACGGTGGTTTGCAGGGTGTAGCATACTTCGGTGATGGTGCCGCGCACGATTTGGTGTCGGCTGTCGGGGTCTGATGTCGACAGCTGGGGGTTTTCCGAGCTTTGGTCAGCTTCGAGTTCTTCTTTTATGCGCGTGTATTTTTGGTGGTGCCTTTCATGTTTGGTTATTTCGGTTTCAAGCGCTTTGGCTTTATCCCCATCTGCTTTCTGCAGTGCTGCGTTATGTTCTTCGAGTTTACGATCGATGTATTCCAGGTGCCGCTCGATTTTCTTTTTGTTGTAGTTGTTCTTCTTGCTGTTTTGGGCGCGTAGTTTGGTGCTGTCGCCGGCTATGAGCAACCCGCCAATGAGGTTGAAATTACGAGCTATTTCTACGCTTTGTCTGAACACTCGACGAATGGCTTGGGGGTTGTCTTTCCGAAATCTTGCTATGGTGTTGTGATCGGGCTTGAGATTCTTGAGCAGCCAGATCACTTCGAGGTTACGTTCACACTCTTTTTCAAGCCGGCGGGATGAGCGCATCCGGTTCATATAGCCGTAGATGTACAGCTTCAGTAAATCGGCGGGATGATACGGTGGTCGTCCTTGTGTGGCAATGGGCTTAAATCCCATCTTATCCGGGTCGAGCGATTCAACAAAGGCATCGATAAATCGAACCGAATTATCTGCGGGTACCATATCGTCCAGACAAGTGGTAAAAAGTGCAAGCTGGTCGCGGGATTGTCCTTTTTGATATTCCATGCTTCAAGATCGACATTTAGCCTTGGCCGCCGACGAGAAGCGAGAGAGGTTTTCCACAAAAGGGGTGTGGGTTTTGAGACAGTCTGGTATCGTCGATTATTTTGGTTTTGAAGATCACTATACCGACATGGCATGGCGCATCGGCCCAATGGTGAAGCTCATGAATGACATTTTGGTGGATATCAGGGACACCAATTCGAAAGTGGGCAAGAAACCGAAAAAAGCGATAAAACACTATTCGGAAAAGTTTCACAAACCCCAAGCTCTGAAAACCAAGACCCTTCTGATTCCCGACGGCATTGTACGTCCTGAAGACGCCCCGGCAATCACTATATCCTTAGGTCTTCCGATGGACGAAGTACGTAAACTCGGTTCCGCCAAAGAATCGCAAATCAAGGAAAAGTACCCCCATGCATTTTCCGTGGTTGACAAGGAGGCAGTGGCTCAAGCCTTGGAGGAACGACGCCCTGACACTGCGGTGCTCATCCCCGTTGCATCATCTATGGGAAGTCAATTCATGATATTTGATGCCGAAACTTACGAGTGTCTTTATTTCGATTACAAAACGACTGGAATTGCGATGAGACCGAACGATTACCAGAAGATTTTCAAATAAAAAATCGTCGGGGTCGGGGAACGCCTCGATCTGCCCGTGCACCGTCGGGCGTTTTCCGCATCGGTGGCGAAATCGGGTTCAGCGCCCGTGTATACGGTGGGTTCCCGCCGTCCACACGGGCGCTCTATTTTTTGGAAATCGCCGACTTTTCTCGATCCACCCTTTTAACCGGGGTAGTACGGCGAAATCATGAGGTAGACCACTACGCCGGATATGGCTACGTACAGCCAGATGGGCAGCGTAACTCGGGCAATGCGTTTGTGCTTGTCGAATCGCCGCGACAGGGCGCGAACGAAGGTGATCAGAACCAGAGGAACCAACGCGACGGACAACAGAATATGGGAGAGGAGGACGAAGAGGTACACGTTGCGTCTCCACCCTTCGCCCGGGTAGGCGGTGCTTTCGTTGGTGGCGTGGTAAATCACGTACATCACCAGAAACGTCGCCGACAAAAGGATGGCCAAAAACATGAGGTTGCGGTGCAGGGTGATGTTTTTCCGGCGGATGGCTAGAAACCCCGCCACGAGTACCAGGGCGGTTGCGGCGTTGATATTGGCGTAAATCGACGGTAAAAACCCCGTGTCGTAGCCCTGAAGGGTTTCGGAAAAATACAACGCCGCTATGCCGGCCGGAACAACGATGGAAAGGACGACTACCCAAGGGGTGTAACGAGAAGATCGGGACATTTCAAGAGGCGGTGGCGCCGGATTGTTCGTCTTTTATTTCCTTCATGAGCATGCGGATGTCGTCTGCGAGGTCGTCGACTTCCTTCGCGCTGGTGCCGTCGTAAAATCCGCGGATGTGTCGGTCGGGATCCACGAGTACGAAGAGACCCGAGTGCAGATATCCACCCGGCGCCGAATCGTCTTCCTGCGCGCTGAGCAGATATCCTTCCATCCCCAGGGCATAGATTTCTTCGCGGTCGCCGGTGGCGAAAGTCCAACGGTCGAAATCAGCGCCGTTCTTTTCGCCGTAAGCTTTCAGCTTTTCCGGGGTATCCGTCGTGGGGTCTACCGTGTAGGAAATGAACTTTACGTTTCTGAACGAGGGGTCGTCGAGCATCCACTGCAAACGCACCATGTGCTTGGTCATGATGGGGCAAATGGTGGGACAAGAAGTGAAAAAGAAAGAACCGACCACGATTTGGTCTTCGAAATCGCTCCAAGAAATCGGTTCGCCGAATTGGTTCGTCAGGGAAAAATCCGGAACGGTGTGGTACAAGGTATCAGCCGAATCGGTACCGGCGATGGGCAGCACGGTCTTGGGACCGTAATGCGGCAAGTATTGGAATTTGTGCTCGGCCTTGGAAAGTAAAATCAGCAGCAATCCGGGAACCAGAAGCAAGGTGATGAGAATGATAAACTTCCGTCCCTGCCTGTTTTGTGTCATGGTCAGTCGGTCAGTATTTCCGGCATGTAGTGGTTCCAAATATTATGGATGTACACCGATTCGGTGAGAAGGATGTACACGATGTACAAGGCGAAAATCAAGTAGGGGATGAGGATGAAATACCTGAAATTTCGGCGCTCGTCGCCCAAGTGCATGAATACGGATACGATGTACGCCGCCTTGATGATGGTCATGACGATGAAAGACCATTTTACCACCGGCCAAAGCGAAGATCCGTGCTTGATGAAAATTCCCATCAGGACCTCCGCGGCCGTGATCAACGACAAGATGATGGTCGTCTTGATGATCCGCTTTCGTACGGCTCTTCCCGTTTCCTCGTCGTGCTGTGCCGCAATGGAGTATGAATCATTTATAATCAGGTCGTCGCGCTCCATGAGAATTGTGTGTATTGATTAAACCAGATAGAAAAAAGTAAATACGAATACCCAGACCAGGTCGACAAAGTGCCAATACAGCCCCACTTTCTCGACCATCTCGTAGTGCCCCCGGCGGTGGTATACACCGCGCAGTACGCTGATAAAGGCGATGGTCAACAGCAGCACCCCGATGGATACGTGGAATCCGTGAAATCCGGTGATGAAAAAGAAGAAATTGGCGTATTGCACCGGCCCGTATTCGTTTTCGGTCATGTTGGCGCCTTGCACGTGCAGCAGGTGTCGACCGTAGAGGTCCACCGCGCGCTCCCCGGTGATGATGTTTTCGTCGGCAGTGCCCTTGTTGGCGATCAGCCCGAAGTTCTCTACGTCAGCGGCCGTTTTGCCGTGCGGAATCTCTTCGGTGAGCCAGTATTGGTCGTTGGTGTTGGTGATGATGTATCCCGGCGTGCCGTGGATGAAGTGGCTCCACTCCCAAGCTTGGGAGCCCAAGAAGGTGAGACCGCCGAGCAGCGTCAGACCCAGCCACAGCGTCACCCCTTTGCGGTCCATGCGGTGCCCCGCTTCCACGGCGAGAACCATGGTTACCGAGCTGACGATCAGCAGGAACGTCATGAACGCCACGAAAATCAGCGGAAACGAACCGGAGAAGAAGGGGATGGCTTGAAAAACCTGTTCACCCACCGGCCATTCGCCTTGGTACGTGTGGCGCGCAAAACCGAAACCGACCAAAAAGCCGGTGAAAGTCAGTGCGTCCGACACCAAAAAGAACCAAATCATGAGCTTCCCATAGCTCACGCTGAAAGGGGATCGGTTGCCCCCCCACAATTCCGCCGAAGTGACGGTTTCTGTCGCCTGCGATGCCATTAGTCTATGCGTTTGGGTGCAAGTTTAGTGAATTATTAATAAAAACAGCAGCAAATATATCCAGAGTCCGTCAACAAAGTGCCAATAGATCCCTCCCAGCTGAAGACGCGTGGTGTCGACCACCCCGCTCCGCTTGATTACCGCGTACACCAAGATGCCGATCAAAAACAACAGACCCCCCAGAATGTGAAGCAAATGCACGAAACTCAGCACGTAAATATAACTGCTCGACTGGTTGTTGTGCACCGCGATTTCGTCGACCAAAGGTTTCTCCCGCAACTCGTCGTTGGGGAAATAATAATTGCCGTCCTCGTACACCAGCACTTCCCCCCTGTACGTAATGGTGTAGTCCTCGCCGTAAATTCCGTCGAGGTTGTCCACGTATCCCGATACGTACCCGCCGATCTTCACCAGTTGGCTCCACCCGATCACCTGCCCGATTCCGAAACCGAAACCCAAGGCGATCGTCGCGATCAGAAGATTTTTGGCCCGGCGGTGGTGGCCCCGCTTCGACGCGGTCACCGCCCATTTAAGTACCAAACTGCTCAAAAGTATCAACGCCGTTGAAACGTAAAACGCCGGCGGCAAAGCCATGTTCACCCACAATGCACCGTACGAACTGACCACATACGCACTCGACAAACCGGCAAACAGCATCACGATGCTGAACATCGCGAAGTACAGCACCATTTTCTTGGTGCGCATGCCGATCGGTGCTTCTTTGGGTGGTGTAGCGGCCATAGTGCTATCAGTCATATGCGCCATCGATCAACTGTAAAACAAATAGACCATCAGGATGGCCGGTAAGTATAGGAAAGAGGCGAACATCACCTGTTTCGCCGCTTTGTCGTCTCTCTTCACCAACAGCCGGGCGGCGGGGTACGCAAATGCCAGACCCAAGGCCAGAGACCACCAGGCCGCTCCCGCGTCCATCCATCCGAATACCCACGGCAGCATGGATACCGGAATCAAAAACAAGGTGTACAGAAAAGTCAGAAACGCGCTCTGCCCGTCTTTGCCCCGCCGCGATGGCAGCAAGTGGTAATTCGCCTTTTTGTAATCGTCGTGGGAAACCCAGGCAATCGCCCAGAAATGAGGGAATTGCCAGATGAATTGGGTGGCGAACAACAACCCGGCGTACAGGTCGAATGAGCCCGTAGCCGCCACGTACCCGAGCATGGGCGGAATCGCGCCCGGAAAAGCGCCCACGAACACGGCCCAAGAACTGTGCTTCTTCAAAGGTGTGTACAACAGCACGTAGCTGAATTGCGCCAACGCCCCCAAAACCGCCGACAACGGGTTGAAAACCAGATAGAGGATAACCAGCGCGCCGGCAGACATCAGCGAAGCGGCGACCAAACCTTCCGCCGCCGACATCTTTCCCGTCGGCAGTGGACGATTGCGGGTGCGGTTCATCAAGGCGTCCACATCCCTCTCAATCACTTGGTTGAAGCCGTTGGAGGCGCCCGAAAGCAGCGTCCCCCCGATGCACAGCCACACCACGGCCATCCACGAAAAATGCTCCGCCCCGATGGCATACCCGATCACCGAAGAAATGACCACCAGAAACGTCAGCCGCATCTTCGTAAACATGGCGTACGACGCGATCTTTTCACGGATTATTTCGGAAATCGTCTTGTCGGCGGTGCGTACGAGCATGGAGGTGTATTCAGGGCAAAAATCTCCGCAAAGATAAAAGGGATTGTGGAAAAAGACAGTTCAAAAGCGCCCCGAATGCATTCCCCGCGTCAAACCCCCGATTGCGCCCGAAATTTACGAGGGGTGTTTTTGGGTTTGTGGGGCGTATCCCCGGCCCACCGCAATCCCGATTGCTCTTTCGGCAAACTTCAATGCGCAAAATGCAGGCGGATTTCAAACTTCCCCGGGCCGGGGTCGGTCTTCCACCTGTATCTCCCCATCGGGGCGGGGCGCGCCCCAAGGTGAAGAACCGTGCCTGCCGGCGCCGGTCCTGCACCGCGTCGCGCATCCCGCCCCGATGGGGAGGATGCCGGTGTACGCCCTTACGCGATCAAAATCAGATATCCGACACCAAATGATCCTCCACCTTCAAGCCGTCGTCGTTCGTGCCCAGCACATCAGTAAAGCAACTGTAAAACATGCAGTACATCACCGGAACAGCGGCCAGAACCCCTACGCCGCATAAAATGGCTCCCGCCAAGAGGATGGCAATTGCCAAGAGAACCAACAACAGAAAGTTGAACCATTTTTTGTTAATCACCCGAATGCTGACTTCGATCCCGTCGATGAAACTGAGACCGGACAACACCACCAAGGGAAATGAGAACATCAAAGCCACCATCAACCATATGCCCGGCAGAATCAGCAACGCAAACCCGATTGCGGCCAATACAAAAACGACTATTTGCAATAAGATCAAGTGGCCGATGCGATCCAAGGCGGTGAAAAAATCGCTGAATTCCAAGGTTCCCTTTTTCTTTACCGTGTCGGCGGCCGTGAAATAGCCCGCCGTCGCGATGGGGCCAAGGACGAAACTCGAAATTATGGACAAGCGTGGGTCGATCACCGAGATGATATTACCTGCCACAAAATACAATAGAGTGAATACGATGAACATCGCAGGGGCACGGGCGAACAATTCCCAGCCCTCTTTCAAATAGCGGTTGATGTCGAAATTGTAACCCGATGAAATGCGGGAGAGGATTTTCTCTTTGGTCGTGATGATTTCCATGAAAGGCGTTTTGAGGTTTGATTTTCGTTAAATGACGGAGCAAGATAACATTTCGCCCGTACGTTCCCTCACCCGATTCCCATTTTCACCGCTTTCACGATCAGACCAGACCCATCGCCTTTATCTCCATGTACCGGTTGATCACTTCCGTGGTCAGCTCCTGCGGACGACATACCAAGGTGTGTATCCCCCTTCTCCTCAATTTCAGAACCCGTTCTTTCTCGGCCTGTACGTGTTGCCTGATCAAGGTGCTGCGGTACATGTCCGTCACGCTCCGGTTTTCCGTTTCGTCCTGCACCGTCAATTCCGGATCTTGAAACACCACGGCGATCAACATGTGCTTCTTGCTCAGTCGGTGGAGCACCGGCAATGCCGCGTCGACCATCTGCATGGAGTCGAAATTGGTGAAGAACAAAATCAAACTTCTGTTCGGCGCCAACCGGGTCACCGAACGGTGCAGCAAGGCGTAGTCCGGCTCTTCCCTGCGCTCGTTTTCGGCGTACAGCGCATCGAGGATCTTCCGTATGTGCCCCGGTCGACTTTCCGCGCGCAGCGCCGAACCGATCTTGTTTGAAAACGTGATCAGTCCCGCCTTGTCGCCGTGCTTCAAGGCCAAATTCGATAGCGCCAAGGTGGCGTTGATGGAATAATCCAAGTACGTCAAATGCCGAAACGCCATTTTCATGCTCCGACCTTTGCTGATGATGCAGTAGAGGTTTTGACTCCTCTCGTCCCGGTATCGGTTGGCCATCAGGCTCCGCGTTTTTCCCGTGGCTCTCCAATTGATGCTGCGGATGTCGTCGCCTTCCGCAAAAGAGGATATTTGTTCGAACTCGTAACTCCGCCCGATGCGGTTCATGATTTTGCTTCCGTGCATAACGCTCATGCGCGACAAGGCACGCAATTCCGCCCGCCTCATTTCGGCGATGTTCGGATAAACCCGCACATCGGTGGCCATGGGCAAGCGGATACGCCGCCTCAAAAGACGCAAGGGACTCTCCAAAAACACCAACACGTCACCGAAGGAATACACGCCCCGCCCGATGGGGCGAATGGTGTATCGGAATCTCCGCTGCGGACCCGAGATTCCCTTCAAAGTGAAATCCCTCTCTTGCAACGGATCGGGCAATTCGTCCACCACTTCCATATAAAGTGGGCGATGATTAGGGAAAGTGAATTCCAGGACGATCTCCGTGTCTTCGTTCAGATTCAGCGCGCTCGGCAGCAATCGCCGCCCCGTCACGACCGTGGAAGGGCGGAAGAGCATATACCCGTCCACCACCGCGGCACAAAACAGGAGGAAAAAAGTGGCCTGACCGACGACGAAGGCCGCCGGAAAGGCAAAACCAAGGGCGCACAATGCAATGGCCACCGCACCGATGCGGAAAAACCTCGTCGTGAGCCACAACCGGTATGCCCGATCTCTTTTCAACGCGGCACTTCCGTCTTGTTCACCAACGATTCGATGACATCGGTGATTTCCACGCCTTCCAACTCCCGCTCGTAGCTGAGTATCAGTCGGTGGCTCAACACCGGATGGGCCACCTTTTTGATGTCGTCGGGGGTGACGTACTCCCGTCCGCTCATCACCGCCATGGCTTTTGCGCCTTTCAAAATATTGAGGGAAGCCCTCGGCGACGCACCGAGATAGAGGTCGCTGTTGTGCCGCGTATGCGACACCAAGTTGGCGATGTAGCCGATCAACTCTTCGGTGATGTGCACCTTTTCCACCTGCTCTTGCTGTTTCAAGATTTCCTCGGCGGTCACCACCGGACGCACGTCGGCCTCCGATCGGCCGAAAAAATCGCTCTGAAACCGGTGGAGAATAAGCTTTTCTTCCTCCGCGTCGGGATAGTCCATGTTGAGCTTGAACATGAAGCGATCGAGCTGCGCCTCGGGCAGTTTGTATGTGCCCTCGTGCTCCACCGGGTTTTGGGTGGCGATGACGAAAAACGGCGGCGGAAGCGGATAGGTCACCCCGTCTACCGTCACTTGCCGCTCTTCCATGACCTCCATCAGCGCCGCTTGGGTTTTTGCGGGTGCGCGGTTGATCTCGTCTATCAGGATGACGTGATTGAAAATCGGACCCTTTTTAAAGTGAAACTCCGAGCGCTTCATATCGAAAACCGTAGAGCCGATAATGTCCGAAGGCATCAGGTCGGGCGTGAACTGTATGCGCGAGAACCCAACGTTCATGCTCTTGGCCAACAATTTTGCGGTCAGCGTTTTCGCTATGCCGGGCATGCCTTCCAATAGCACGTGGCCTTCGGTGAGCAGGGCCGCCATCATCAAGTCCAGCGTGTCTTTCCGACCGATGAGCAACTTGGATATCTCGTCGTGAATGGCGCGCATGAAGTTCGCCCTGTCGGTCGCGCCGCCCCCTGCCGCGCCGTCTGCCGCAGTCCGGTTGGGGCGGGATGCGTTGTCGTTTTCTCCGGCTCCCGAAGGTTCCCGACCGAGGTTTTGATTTTCTTCGTTTTCTATGGACATGCTTGATAAAATTCTTGGATGCTTCGATCGAGGTCGAGCAATTCCCTGTTACTTAAATTTCGCTTTTGCTTGGCCGCCTTCAGCCGGTAAAAGAATCCCCGCAGGTACGGTTCTTTCATTTCCAGCCTCTCCACGGCCATGTGGATGAATGAGTCGTATTCGTCGGGGTTCAGGCGGTACCGCTCTTTCAAGAATTCCTTGAGCAGATCGTACTGCAGTTCGACGATGTGTTGGTGTTGATTTTCCTTTTTGTAGATACCCGCTTTCATTTCCAGAAACCGCAAGGTATGGTTTCCCGGTTTTTGCAGCACGGGAATGGGTCGGCGTTTCCGCCTGATGCCGTTGACGACGAACAAGAAAGTGAGGGCCAGCGTACCGAACCACGCCCACCTCAGCGGGGGCTTGGTCAAGATGAATTGCAGCGGTCCCGCGGAAATGGGCGGAGGCGCTTCCCCGAGGATCGGCGACGGTGGCGCGAAGTACACGTCACCTTCGTCGAGGGCGGACAACACGTCTTCCACGTATTCAAACACCTCCGGTCTACGGAAGTGGTAATTCGAAAACGCCAACGGGGTGGTATGGAGCAGAAAACGACCCTCGCCGTATTTGATTTCCAAAAAGTTCGGATACATTTTATCGTCTACACGTACGTGCCCGAGCACCGCAACATCCGGGTGGGGACAAGCCGACGCGGAGAGCCACTGTTTGGAATACGGTTCATCCCGTACGAAGTATTGGATCGCCACGGAATCCGCCGGGTTTTCGACGGTGGCGACGTGGATTTCCCCGGAGTAATGGGTGCGCATCTTCAGGGGCTTTTCATCCGGGTCGGCGCACCTCGGCATGATTTCGTCGAACAACAAGTTGTAGGCCGTCGCGCTTCCGAAAAAGGTGTTTCCCGCGGCCACGTACCTCCGGATTCTCGCACGATCTTTCGGGGCCGCGATGATTTCCGATCCTACGGTGATCATGTTCGACCCGGTCACTTGCGTGTAGGAGGTATCGGCCGCCCACCCCCGCAAGTCGATAAAATCGCTGTCCGGGAAATAGCTTCCCAGCACGGAGTGGAACAGCCCCAGATCGTACGGTTCCCACTGACGGGGGCGGTACGTCGTATCCCATTCGTACACCTTCGGTAAAAAGGAAAAGAAGGCGGCGAAAAGCAATGCTGCCGCGAGAAGTCCCACCCCCAAAATCCATCCTCTGCCCCTACTTTTCATGGTCGTTTTCAATGAGGAAGGCAAATTTTTCGCGCAATGCGTCGAATCGCGCCCCGTCGAGGTGCATATTTCCGTACCAACTCCTCTCGTGGGCGATGGTCAATTCGTAAAACCGCTCCGCCTCCGGTGCGTCCCGCCTTTTGGCAAGGTATTCTCGGTTGGTACTCTCGGGGCTGATGGGCGGCCAACCCCTGAGCCGAAGCCGTGTGAGCGCCAAGAGATAGAGCAGGCGTATGGCGTCTCGAAACCTCCCTTCCGCCCTCGCGGTTTCCATGGCGCGCCGCAGTTCGTCTTCCGTAAGGTTCGTTCGCCCGGGCGATTCCTCGACGTCGGGATCGACTTCTCCCACTACGCCCCCAATCGCCCCGTCGGAATGCAGGCGTTTGCGGTAATTGCGGATCAGCATCCGTATGATGAAGAACAGCACCACCGCGAGAATGACGTACAGGAGCGGTTCGAATTTATCGGGCTCGATATCGATATTACGGATAGGTTCATCCGAAGATTCCGGCTTGGTTTCGACGTAATCCAAGCCCCTCCGCCTCCTTTCCCACAGTCTGCGATCAAAGTTTCCCGCCACGAGCACCCACCACGCCGAAAGGACCCACATATATTTGCCGCCCCTATTCCGTCTCCAACCCATAGGCTTTGGATTTTTTGCCGATGTCCCGGACTTTGGCGGACAATTCTTCCGGTTCGGTGGTTTCGCGGGCCGAACTGAATTCCAGCACTTGCCCGTAAAGGATGAGGGGAAGCGTCATGGCGATAACGGCAAACAGCACCGCGGTGACGCATAGTTTGAGCACGATCATCCGCGTCTGGCCCTCCCCGCCGAAGGTCCACTGCACGACGTCCATATAGAAATACGTAAGGGGTGAGGAGGCGATAAACAAGAGCACTACCCCGATGAACGCCCCGAATGCGTATGTGATGAAAAGGTGGCGCTTGGCGCGGGACAGCAGATGGCGCATGCGCCCAAAGGTTTTGTACAACGGCATGCCTTCGATGGCCGATACCGTCAGTGCGAACAGCAAGTAGGGCACCACAATCACGCCGATGGCCGTGATAACGACGTGATTCGCGAGGAGAATGCATTGGAACAGCGCCACCGAAACCGCGATTTTGAGCAAGAGGGAAACCCCTGTTTTCAGCGTGTACCCCGACTCGGCGAGTGGTTTTTGTATGGCCTTGAAGGCCGTGAAAATCACGGCGATAAGGAATAGGCCGTTTAAGTAGAAGTTTTGTGGGTATTTCATGAAATCGAAATACTGTCTCGGCGCGAATAGAGACCAACGCGAGGGGATTTCCGGAAGGTTTTGACCGCCGTACACGAGCCAGAGCGCGAGGGCATAGAGTATGCCGGCCGCCGGCACCGCGAAGACCAAGAAAGGGATGGCTTTTCGGTAGACGACGAAGGAATCCATGAAAACTTCTTTGGTCGACCTGAGTTTTTTGAACTCCACGACGGGGGGAGTTTCAGCGAGCAGTTCGTCGCGGTCTACCTCGTGCGGATCGGTATGGCGGAATTTCAGGTAAGGGTAAATGCGAAAGTACAGCGCGGACAGGGCGAAACACGAGACGATGAAGGTCGCGCGGATGACGTCGGGGACATCCGTCAATCGCGTGATGAAGCTTTCGATGAAAGCCGCCCCGATGAACACCGGAATCAATCCCAACATGATTTTGATCGATCGTCGCGCCGACAGGCGGAAAGACAGCATGCGTGGCAAGGTGCCCGGGAAAAGCAAGCCCCGGCCCAGCGCCAGCCCCGCTCCACCCGCAATCACGATGGCCGAAATCTCGAAGGCGCCGTGCATCCAAATGGTGAGAAAGCTCTCCTGCAACAAGTCGTGATCTACGAAGTAGTGCTGGAAAGTCCCCACCATCACGCCGTTGCTCAACAGGATCATGATGGTTCCCACCCCGATGAAAATACCCAAGACGTAGGTGGTGAGCGCGACGCGGATATTGTTCAGGGTAATATAGAAAAACATGTCGGTGCTTTCGAGGGATTGATAAACGCCCATGGGTATCCCGTTCCGAATGTTTTCCTCGGTCTGTATGATGTACTCTTCACCGAGGATGGCCAGGGCGAATTGGGGATCGTTTTCGCTCGACAGGATTCCGATCAGTATGGCCACCGCAAATACGGTGAACGACAAGTCGATTTCCCTTCGACAGCGATAGAGCGCCGCGGGAAGGTCGTCGACCCAAAAAGAGAGGAAGTCGATAAGCGGCGAAGGGGTGAAGCGGTTCGCGAGCAGGTGCGCGTCTTTGGCCAGCTTGTTCAGGTAAAGGCGGATGCTGCGGTGGGGGTAAAACGTTTTGGCGAAGGCCAGGTCGTTGGTGATGTCCGTGTACATTTCACCGAGCTCACCGGGTTTCCCTTTGAATCCCTTGGCGGAGGCGGACTCATAGCGTCTCCATTTTTCCGTATTTTGCCGTACGAATTGCTTTTCCCTCATCCGGATGCCTCGTTGACCGGGCTCGAAGTTACCAAAATAGACCGATGAAAAGGATTGAGATATTGACGGATCACAATGTCGCTATCGATATGGATATCGCCGGATTGGGTCAACGCATCGCGGCATTTATTTTGGATTTGCTCTTCATGCTCGTGATAGCCCTGCTCTCCCTGGTCATCTTGGGCGGGCTTTTGGGTAACCTTACATTGTATGTGATCGTGGTGTTTTTATCGGTGTACACCTTGTTTTTCGAATTGACCCTCCGGGGCCGCACACCCGGCAAGTGGGCGATGAAGATCCGCGTGGTCGACGTGCACGGCCGGGCGCCCAAGGGCATCGATATCTTCCTTCGATGGGTTTTTCGGGTGGTCGATATTTGGTTTAGTTTGGGCACCGTGGCGGTGGCGACCATCACCACTTCCCCGAGGGGAATGCGCCTCGGCGGTATGCTCGGCAATACCATGGTGGTGAGGGAGAAATCCGCGTACGGCGTCACGCTCGACGACATCCTCACCATCGAAGACCGGGATTCCCGAGAACCGGAGTACCCGATGGTGTACCGTTTTGCGGAAAGGGACATGTTGACCGTCAAAACGCTCCTTCAACGCCATGTGAAGTACGGCAATGCGGCGCACGCGGAGCTGGTGAACGACGCGGCGCACAGATGCGCTGAAGTACTGGAACTGCAAGAACCGCCGGCAGATGCCTTCGGCTTTTTGCAAACGCTGTTGAGAGACTACATCATCCTGACCAGAAGCTGATGTACCCCAAAAAATATACCCCGAGCCAAAACAAGGAATACATCACCCGGTGGTGCGCCAAAAGCGAAAGGGCGCCGCTGGAAGTAAAGCGGAAACTCCAATCTCGGGGCATGTCCGCTCAAGACGCCGAAGCGGTGGTTGTGGAGCTCGAAGAGACGGGCTTCGTAGACGCCGATCGGTTTGCCGTGGCTTACACGCGGGACAAGTACCGCTTCAACAAGTGGGGGGAGCGAAAGATACAAGCTTCCCTGTCGGCCCTCGGCATCGACGAGGGAATCATCGTCCGGGCCCTCGAGGAGATCGATCGGGAGACGTATATTGAGAATCTCCGCGGTTTGTACGCGGCCAAAATGCGCAGGGTGAAAGCCCCCGACGATCGGGAAGCGAGGATGAAATGTTTCGGATACCTTTTGGGGCGCGGCTATACCGCCGACGATATTCGTCGGGTGGAGGAAGAATGGAAGCGATGATTCGCTTCGGACCAACCTTTCTTATTAATTTCGCGGCATGGTACACGTTGAGAATGTCAGCGAGCTTGCCGGGCGCCTGGAAGCGCTAAGGGGGTATCTTTAACGTCCCCGGCAAGCTTATGGAAATCGCCGAGGAAGAGAAACACACCCTCGACCCGGACTTTTGGAACGACTCCAAAAAGGCGGAACAGACCATGAGGCGCATTCGAAACCTCAAGGTCTGGACGGACGCCTATGCCCAAGCCGAAGCCGAACTCGAAGACCTGAAGGTGCTGATCGAGTTCCACAAAGAGGGAGAGGCCGACGAGGAAGACGTGAGGGCGCAATACGAAAAGACCTTGGCCCTGGTCGAAGATCTCGAGTTCAAAAACATGCTTTCGGCGGAAGAAGACAGCTTCAACGCCGTGATGCAAATCACCGCCGGTGCCGGAGGTACCGAAAGCTGCGATTGGGCGTCCATCCTCATGCGCATGTACATCATGTGGGGCGAGAAGTCGGGCATGAAGGTCAAAGAACTCGACATGCAGGAAGGCGACGTGGCCGGGGTGAAATCGGTCACGTTGGAATTCGAGGGGGAATTCGCCTTCGGATACCTGAAAGGCGAGAACGGCGTGCACCGTCTTGTGCGCATCAGCCCCTACGACTCCAACGCCAAAAGACACACTTCTTTCGCATCCGTGTACGTGTACCCCTTGGTGGACGACTCCATCGAAATCGAAGTGAACCCCGCCGACATCGTCTGGGATACTTTCCGATCGGGTGGGGCCGGCGGCCAGAACGTGAACAAGGTTGAAACCGGCGTGAGGCTGCGTCACAAACCCACGGGCATCGTCATCGACAATACCGAGACCAGATCCCAACTCCAAAACAAGGAGAAGGCTCTGCAATTGCTCAAATCCCGACTGTACGAAATCGAGATGGAGAAGAGGAATGAAGCGCGGAACGAGATCGAGTCGGACAAAAAGAAGATCGAGTGGGGGTCGCAAATCCGCAATTACGTACTTCAGCCGTACCAAATGGTGAAAGACGTGAGAACGGGGTTGGAGACTTCCAACGTGGACGACGTACTCGACGGGGAAATCGACGAGTTTCTCAAAGCCTATTTGATGTTGCACGGCAAGTCCACACCCTCTTGATACGACAGCCCACAGCGGCGCACGACAAGCGCTTCACGGCGGACCGTGCATGGAATCCGTCGGCATCGGTGCTACTTATCTCCAAATCGGAAAATACCGAACCACTATGCAAGAATTGACCATCTATCATAACCCGAGGTGCAGCAAAAGCCGCGAAACGTTGAATCGCATCCTCGAAGCCGGCAGGGAACCCAAAGTGGTGGAATACCTCAAGAATCCCCCCACGCCGGAAGAGATCGACATGATTTGCGCCAAACTCGACGTATCCGTGGAGGACATCGTGCGCAAGGACGAAAAGCTCTACCAGGATAAATTCAAAGGCAAAAAATTCAATGACTTGGAGTGGAGGATCGTTCTGAGCGAGCACCCGAAACTCATCCAGAGGCCTATCGTGATCAGCGGTGCGAAGGGGGTAATCGGCCGACCTCCCGAAAACGTCGACCGGTTGCTCTGAACTCCCGGGTGAGGCGTTACTTTCGCTACCCCGGCGCCGGATAGGCCTCCCCAACCTTTTTTAAGAATCCTCGGGGCGTTCTCAATGAGGATCGCCCCATGACCCGTAGTGAACACCCGGGCGGCGCGTGTTGCGCATTGGCCCCGGATGTCCTATGATTCTATGAAGCTCTCAAACCGAAGACTCGGTTGCAAAGCGTTCCATCGTGGATTCAATAAGGAGGTAAACGTATACTTGAACGAGGGAAATAAAAAAACCCGTCGGCACTCGCCGACGGGTTTTTCATGTCCGGAAGTTTATTCCGTCCGGAAAGCGGGTTTTACTCGATGGTCATTTTTCGGGTTACATTACCCAAGTCGGTAACCAGAGTGTAAGTGTAGACACCCGGGCTCATGGACTGTGCGTCGAAGATGTAGTGAGAAACTCCTTGGGGGAGTGTACCCAAATCTTCGCTGCTGATCAGTCGACCTTGGATGTCGCGAACCTCAACGGTCACATCGCTAGCCGAGGGCAACTTGAAGTCTACGCGGCTTTGGTCTCTGAACGGGTTGGGGAAGTTCTGCATGAGTTGGATTCCGTGCTCGTAGGTCACGTTTTTCACTTCGGTCACGCTAGCTGTCTTGAAGCGTACGGAACCTGCAACGAATCCGTTAAAGTATCCCCATTGGGGGTCTTCACCGCTGATTTCGTCGATGAACAAGGCACCGTTTGCACGAGGCGATTGAAGGGCCATGGTTACTTCGGCGCTACCACCGAGGTTGGGTACTCGGTATTCGGCTTGGTAGATGTTGTTGTCATCCACGGGAACCACGATGGGCTCACCGGTTTCGATGTTGATGAAGTCCACGCTGATCCAAACCGTGTTGCCGGAGCTCGTCAAGTCTTCCGCAGCCGTAACGTATCCCGTTTCGAGAGGCGAATAGGTCAAGGGGTTTTCCGAGTCGAAGTAAACCGTAGTGGTGTCATCGGCCCAGAGAGATCCCATCCTTACGTTGGTGAAGAGCAGTACATCCGTTGCGGTGCTCCATCCGGGAGTTGGGGTATTGTAGAGGATGAATTCCACTCCGGTGATTACCGTTTCCATGTCTTCCTGCGAGTTTTGCGGGAAGTAGTAACGCTGACCCAGAATGTAGTCGCTGTCTACGGATGCCAGTGAAGAACCGGCACCTGAAGCCAGGGAGAACGTACCATCCTCCGAAACCACGTAGGATTTGGTTTTTACGTTGTCGTTGGAGTTGAAGTCGTCCGCATCTTGGAATACTTCAATGGAAATCGAGTAGTTGCCGGGCTCTACGTTACCGGGCAATTCTTGCGCGGGCAGGTAGAGGGTGTCGGTTTGGTCTACGGCAAGGGTAATGAGGTCTTCCGCCGGGGTGATGAACTCGATGGTGGATTCATCGGGAAGAGTAACGGTGGCTTTGATTCCAACGCCGGTTTGATCAAGAGCACCCGCGTTGCGCGCCACTGCCATGAAGTTGTACGGCTTGTGGAGGTAAGGCGGTACTGAGTAGTATTCCCATGATGCCGCGTAGTCGTAGTCGTACACGTCTTGTTGGGCGTTGACCCACTGGTTGTGAATAGCAAGATAGTCGTCGTAAGCTACGTCCGACACAACGATGTCGTTGTCGGGCATTGCCATCACGTACACATCGTCAACCATCCAGTAGTAGTGGCTGTTGGTGGAACCGTTCGTGGCCGGGGGGTTGTAGGGCCAGCGGAACCGGAGCTTCATGTTGCTCAGATCGGCTTCGGCGTCCAACAAGGGGGTGATGTTGGCTACGTAGGTGTTTTGGTAGGCGATGTTTCCTTCGATTGCGGCGGGCGCCCATGCGTCTACCCAGCTGGTACCACCGTCGAAAGATACATCGACGTTCAGGCCGTAATTGAAGCAGCACTGACGGTATTTGGAGGTAAACATGATAACCGCGTTGGGTGCACCGGAGAGGTCGAAGGAAGGAGAAATCAAGAAAGCTTCGATCGGATTGTCCGTTGCTTCCCCTTCATCTCCCGGGTTGAAAATGGTGCTGTTGTACGCATCCGCGTCCAACATCATAAATCCGTTTTCGGCAGTTTCCGATGCAACGGTTGCGCCGGTGTAGTAGCCGGGAAGTGCGATGTAGGCGTCGGAGTTGTGCGTGTTCGGGTCGTACCCGTTTGGTGCGCCAAGAGGGAAGGTGTGAAACCAAAGGTCGCCTTGCGCCCCTCCAACCGTCCACTCACCGTTCTCGCCGTCAAAACCGTTACCGAAGGTCTCGGAATAGTAAACGGCGAGGTCACCTTTTTGTCGGTCTACCGGGGTGAATTTGGACATTTCCGATGCGGATGGATCCACTGCACTTTTCACGTCGTTCAGGTTCGTCACGTCGTAGACTTTTTCCGGACCTGATGTTTGAGCCACTGCCGAGATACCGAATCCGACCATGGCTGCCATAAGATAAAATCTTTTCATATCTGAATGGAATTTTGGTTTGTAACGGCCGAAATTAAGCAATTCCTTTTGAATCCCGATCACAAATCGAGGGAGATTTTTTTCGCATAGTCGAAAACCCAACCTGAAAACGGGGCGCCTCATAGGGCGAGATAGCGCAGGCATCGGGGCGAATGCCGTGCTGCGGGGCAGGATTCGTCTTTGGGCACCGTTTTGAATGACAGTGCGGTATTGCCTCGTTGATCGGTGCGGTATGCCGAAGGGGTCGGGGAGTGGGTCGGGATGAATTTTCGCCCAATCCTGTGTTCTTATCCCGGAGGAAGGAACGCTCGATTCGCGTGAGGTTGGACGCCGGCATCCCCGGCCGTTGCGTGGGTTGCGGAGAGCCCTCTTGGAAGAGCGACCCCGGAAGCTCCTTTCAAGGGGACTCACCGCCCAACGCAACGGCCGGGATAAGGCGGTAAACCGACCCGGCCAACATGCTGCCAACGAGGGAAGAGAGTGCAGGGGATCACGGAGGGCGTAAAAAAGGGAAATCGGGCCGGGGCACGCCCAAAACCCGATTTCCTTTATTCGGTATGCGACCTATGGTTTAATCGTGTGCCTCTTTCAAATAGGATCCTTCGTTGTATTCGGACACCGGAGGACAGGCGCACATGAGGTTTCGGTCGCCGTACGCGTTGTCGACCCGACCCACGGGAGCCCAAAACTTGAAGCTTCGGGTATAGGGCAGGGGATACGCGGCTTTGGTGCGTGAATAGGCGTGGTTCCACTCGTCGCCCGCGGCTTCGTGAGCGGTGTGGGGAGCGTTTATCAGCACGTTGTTGTCGGCCGGGTATTCTCCACGGGCGATTTCGTCGATTTCTTCGCGAATCTGCAACATGGCGTCGCAGAATCGGTCCAATTCGTCACGGGATTCGCTTTCGGTGGGTTCGATCATGAGCGTTCCGGCTACGGGAAAGGATACCGTGGGGGCGTGGAAACCATAGTCGATCAACCTCTTGGCAATGTCTTGCACATCCACCCCGACTTCTTTGAACGTTCGGCAGTCGACGATCATCTCGTGGGCGACGGTGTCGTTTTGACCCGTGTACAATACGTCGTATTTGCCTTGCAAGCGCGCTTTGAGGTAGTTGGCGTTGAGGATGGCGTTTTTGGTGGCGAGCGTCAGTCCGTCGCGTCCGAGCATGCGGATGTAGCCGTACGAAACGAGAATGATGAGTGCGCTGCCCCAAGGGCCGGCGGATACCGCCCCGAAATTGTGCATGCCGCCCGTCTCGACCACGGCGTGGCCGGGAAGGAAAGGGAGGAGGTGTTTGGCCACGCAAATGGGGCCCATGCCGGGGCCACCGCCACCGTGGGGAATAGCGAAGGTTTTGTGCAGGTTGAGGTGGCACACGTCGGCACCCAACAACCCGGGATTGGTCAGACCCACTTGGGCGTTCATGTTGGCGCCGTCCATGTACACTTGTCCGCCGTTGGCGTGGATGATTTCGTTCATCTCGATGACCGACTCTTCGAACACTCCGTGCGTGCTGGGGTAGGTGATCATGAAGGCCGCCAGATTTTCGGCGTGCTGCTCGGCTTTTGCCTTGAGGTCGTCCACGTCGATGTTGCCGTTTTCGTCGCACTTTACCACCACCACTTGCATTCCGGCCATTACCGCGCTGGCGGGGTTGGTGCCGTGGGCGCTTTCGGGGATCAGCGCGATGTTGCGTTGCTTTTCCCCTCGGCTGATGTGGTAGTTTCGGATGACCATCAACCCGGCGAACTCACCTTGTGCACCGCTGTTGGGCTGTAGTGAAGTGCCCGCCAATCCCGTGATTACGGCGAGTTGCTTCTTGAACTCTTCGAACATCTCGCCGTAGCCCTTGGCTTGGTTTGCGGGTGCGAAGGGGTGAATGTTGGCCCACTCCGGCCACGTGATGGGCATGAGTTCCGAAGCGGCGTTGAGCTTCATGGTGCAAGAACCGAGGGAGATCATGCTGTGGGTGAGTGACAAATCTTTGTTTTCCAGGCGCTTCATGTATCGCATCAGCTCTGTTTCGCTGTGGAATTTGTTGAAGACCGGATGCTCCATATAAGGAGAGGTGCGAATGAGATCGCCTTTGATGGGCGAATCCACGTTTTCGGTGGAAAGGGTGTAATCGTCGGTTTGTTTTCCGACGGCGCCGGCAAAAATTTCGTGTAGGTCGCCGAGGTCCATACGGCTGATGGTTTCGTCCAAGCTCAACCCCACGTGGTTCGTATTGTAGTAGCGCAGGTTGATTTCTTTCGCCAGGGCGCGCTCTTCGATGCGGGTTTTGGTGACGCCTTCGGGCAGCTCGATGTAGAGGGTATCGAAATACACGTCGTTGGCGATGCGGTAACCCAACTTGGCGAGTGCCTCGACCAGCGCCACGGTTTTGCCGTGGATGTCTTCGGCGATGGTTTTGAGGCCTTGGGGGCCGTGGTAAACGGCGTACATGGAGGCCATGATGGCGAGCAATGCCTGCGCCGTGCAGATGTTCGACGTCGCCTTGTCGCGACGGATGTGTTGCTCGCGAGTCTGCAGCGCCAGGCGGATGGCCGAATTGCCGTGAGCGTCGGTGGAAACTCCCACCAACCGGCCGGGAACGTGTCGTTTGTATTCTTCGCGCGTGGCGAAATACGCGGCGTGTGGACCACCGTATCCGATTGGAACCCCGAAGCGCTGCGTGGTGCCCACCACGGCATCGGCATCCCATTCGCCGGGAGGGGTCAACAGGGTGAGTGACAACAAATCGGCGGCGACGGCCACCAAGCTGCCGGCTTCGTGGGCGCGTTTGGTGAACGCCTCATAGTTGGTCACCCCGCCGGTGGAATCGGGGTATTGTACCAAGGCGCCGAACACCATGTCGTCGAACTTGAAGGTCTCGGCGTCGCCCACCACCAATTCGATTCCAAGCGGGGTGGCACGGGTTTTCAGCACGTCGATGGTTTGGGGGAAACAAAGCCCCGAAACGAAAAACCGGTTGGCACCGCGCTTGACGGCGTCGCGGCTGCGCATGGCGTAGAACATGCTCATGGCCTCGGCGGCGGAAGTGGCCTCGTCGAGAAGGGAGGCGTTGGCCAATTCCATGCCCGTAAGGTCCATCACCATGGTTTGGAAGTTCAGAAGCGCTTCCAGGCGGCCTTGGGCGATCTCGCTTTGATACGGGGTGTAGGCCGTGTACCATCCGGGGTTTTCCAGGATATTGCGTTGAATGGCCGGGGGAACGATGGTGTTGTAATACCCCATGCCGATGTAGGAACGAAAGGGGCGGTTTTTGGCCGCCAGCGCCTTCAGTTCGCGCAGGTACCAGTGCTCGCTCCGCGATGAAGGCAAATCGAGTTCACCCTTCATCCTGATTTTGGCCGGGATGGTTTTGTCGATGAGGTCGTCGAAATTTTTGTATCCCATGTATTCCAACATGGCTTCGGCATCCCGTTCTCGGGGTCCTATATGTCTTTTGGGAAAGTCGCGCAGGGGCATGGTTCCGAATGATTTTTTGTGGGTTAAGAGCGGAAAATTTCGCAGTGCAAATATACGGGGAATCTCCCGGCTTTCATTGAAATCCCCGTATGTGGAACCGGCGTCCGGTTGTATGGATGCCGTCCGGAAACTGCGTGCGTTGAGGGTGCCCGAAGATGCAATTCCGTATTTGCATTCCTCCGCTTCGCGGAAAGCGTCGATTTCACTATCCTTGTTCTTCGAAACCCGTCCGTACCAATCGTTCCCTACCCGATAATTTAACGGCTCTATGCTTCCGTCGATCAATAATTTGTCCTTGGTTTTTTGTGTGGCGATGTGGTGTGCTTGGATTCCGGCCCAAGCGCAAAACGACAGTACGATAACGCTCTTGCTGCTGAATGGCAATGAAATCATCGTGAGCAATTTCACGGACGATTCGGCTGCGGACCTGAAGTACGTGTACGACAAGAACCAGTTCAAGCGACGGAAAATTCGCCTCCGCGAAGGGCGGAAGTCGGGCCTCTTTTTCGACGCGCCCATGACGGAAAAGGCGCGGAAGGTGCCGGTGGTCGCCGTGCAGGGAAGCACGCCTCGGGAGGAAGCGTTCGCGGTGATTCACCCCTCGGGTGAGACGCGGTACTTTTTCGAACCCGACTCCTTGTTGGGCTATTCGCTCGAGGAAATGGAGTCCTTCGTATACGGTCAGCGGGACGCCATGTACACCGTTCGGGGAAAGGGGTGGTTTTGGGGCGGCATGGGCGTGGGTTTGGCGGCGGGATACTTGCTGGAGACCAGCGTGTTTTCACTGGCCGTGCCCCCGTTGGTGGCTCTAGGTGCGCGCATACCGGTGGTGCACATCAAATCCGAATACATCAGCGACGCCCGGTTTTTCAACGACGCCGACTACGCATCGGGGTTCGCAACGCGCGCACGGGGGAAATACACATTGGAAGCCTTGAAGGGGAGCGCTTTGGGTGTGGCTTTGGGCATGGCCGTTTACCTCGTGGTCGACAACAACCGCTGATTTTTTGCGCCAAGGCACCGGAACTCCGGGTGGAGATAATTTTTGGTAAGTTAACGGGAAACTACTTAACATTATGCCGATTAGGCGATTGTTTGATCTCTGCCGCGCCGTGTTTCTTCCCGTATCACGTGTTCAGCACCTCATAAAATCATTATAGAACAGTGAGAAACAAACACACAATCATCCCATTCGTTTTAGCCCTGATCTGTAGCCTGCACGTCTCCGGACAAGAATCCACGGATAAGTTTGATCTTTTCAATGAATTCGTCGTCGGCCTGAACAAAACCACGAGACCATCGAATGATTTTGACCAATCGCTGGGCTTCGGTGTGGGAGCGTACCGCGTAATCAACAATCAAGAAATCGTCAATCTCGTTTTTGGTTTTGAATATAATTTGAACAGGCAATTTTATGATGAATTCAGCGAGGGTCGTTATGCGCACGGATGGAATATGCAGTACACGGTTCAGAGCGCGACGATTCCTTTGTATATGCGTTGTAATATCGGGAAAATCCTCAAGGCTTTCGTAGAGTTCGGATTCTACGCGGACATTGTGTTCAACTCTAAACGAAAGGGGACGATACATACCTGGCCACCGAATGGCGGCCCTACCAAAGAATTGGCCGTCAATGAAAGCGCGCAACTTTCAAATTTAAATTACGGGCCTCACGGCGGGGTGGGTATTAGGATACCCATGAAAAGCAAGGATCTGATAATCAAATCGGATTATCGATACGGACTGCAGGATTTGAGTCAGTCATACGGCTCTTTTTATATGCGTTACATCAGGTTCTCCGTCGGATTGAACATATGATTCTTACTACCTCCCGATCTTTCCGCATAACCCCGCATAGCCTTTAAACCGCATAGGTCCACAGGAGTACGAAACACTTTAAATTTTTTGGAGGTTTCAGCAGCTTCATATACGTTTGGATCCATGCACCGAATGGAAAATCATCTCCAGCCGAGGTTTCTTCAAGAACCTCGCCTTGTGCCGTTGCTTACCCCACACGTCAAGAGGAACAGTTTTGGTCGGGCGGCGTTTATGATTCCGGAAACTCATTGAACCCGTAGCCGGCCACCCCCAAAAACCCAAAACAATCATGCCCGTCCACCGCGGACCCACCCGATCGGCA
The DNA here is from genome assembly GCA_964574635.1 of uncultured Cryomorphaceae bacterium. Classification (GTDB taxonomy): domain Bacteria; phylum Bacteroidota; class Bacteroidia; order Flavobacteriales_D; family Cryomorphaceae; genus CAZNOG01. The sequence goes on from CAZNOG010000001.1 coordinate 24,044, forward strand.
TTGCATTTCCTCACGGACACCAACCTGTTTATCGCGGCTTGCGCGGGGTTTTCCGCCGCGGGCATTCTGCCCTATTTCGGCTACGCACCCGATCAAAAACTCGCCTGGTTCGTGTTCTTCGGCACTTTGTTTACCTACAACGCCCAGCGACGCGTGGGCGATCTTCACCCGGCGCGGAAGCCTTCCAAAATCGGTGGCGTGCTCATGGTCTTGTCCTTCATCGCCCTGCTCGCGCTCCTCCCCGCATTGCCCGCCACCGAAATCGCCGTGCTCTCCGTATCCGGGGTAGTTTCCCTGGCCTATGCCTATCCCGTGGTGTCATTCCGCGGCGCCAAGGTATCCCTGCGCCGATTGCCCTATCTCAAACTCTGGCTCATCGTTCTCGTTTGGCTTCTCTCCTGCACGGTGGCGCCCATGCTCCAAGCCAAAACCTTCCTTCTCGAAGCCCACCCGTTCAATCCCCTGTTCATCGTTTTCCAGCAGGGCGCCTTCATTGCGGCCCTGACCATACCCTTCGACATCCGTGACATCGGCGATGATTTTCCCACGCAGCGCACCGTACCTCAAATGCTCGGCGTACGCGGAGCCGTGCGCCTCGCCATAATCCTAATGGCCCTTTCCGGGCTGGCCGCCCCGTGTCTCGCCGCCATCGGCACCGTTACGTGGACCATGGCGACGGCACAGCTCGTACTCAGCGTCTTGGGCGGTATAGCCGTGTCCTTCGCCAACCCCGATCGTGGCCGGCTGTACCACTTCATCGTACTGGACGGCATGCTGTTGCTTCAGGGCGTCACCTTCATCCTGCTGTTTCGGTTGTAACGATGCTCGGTTTATACTGCGGACGCATGGGCGTGCAGAGGTGTTTTTTTGTTTTTGTGGGTGTGGCTCAGTGCATCGCGTCCAACACCTCCACCATGGCATCCCCCGCCCGATCGAGATCCTCGGAGGAGTGCGCCCCGGATACGAACCCTACCTCGTACCCCGAAGGTCCGAGGTAGACGCCACGCTTCAGCAATTCGGCGTGGAACACCTTGAATTTCTCCCCGCTGTCCGTCGCGATATCCGCCGTGGAAGCCACCTGTTCGCGGGTGCTGAACGAGCACCAGAAAATCGAGCCCAAGTGAATGATGCGGAAGGGGTGCCCCCGCTCCTCCACGTGGGCATTGATTTTGTCGGCGAATTTCCGGGTTTTTTCTTCCAATTCCTCGTAAAATCCCGGCTCCAGACAGGCCGAGATTTGGGCTTTTCCCGCCGCCATCGCCACCGGGTTTCCGCTCAGGGTTCCCGCTTGGTACACGGGGCCTTCGGGGGCGATGTGCGACATGATCTCCGCCGAGGCGCCGTACGCACCCACCGGCAACCCCCCGCCGATGATCTTGCCGAAGGTCAGGATGTCGGGCGCGATACCGTAGTGGCCGGCCGCGCCTTCGAAGCCTACGCGAAATCCCGAGATCACCTCGTCGAAAATCAACAAGATGCCCTCCCGGGTGCAGATTTCCCTCAGGAATTTCAGGTACTTCTCACCTTGGAGCAACAAACCGTTGTTGGCGGGTATCGGCTCGATGACGATGCAGGCGATTTCCCCTTTGAAATTCTCAACCGCCTTCTCGACCGCCTCTTCGTCGTTCAGCGGCAGTACGATGGTTTCGGCGATGTGCGTTTCGGGCACTCCCGTCGAACTCGACGTACCCAAGGTCGCCAATCCGCTCCCGGCTTTCACGAGCATGGAGTCGACGTGGCCGTGGTAGCACCCTTCGAATTTGATCACCTTGTCGCGACCCGTCACGCCCCGCGCCAACCGAATGGCCGACATCACCGCTTCGGTGCCCGAGTTCACGAATCGTATTTTTTCCAAATAATCGTGGTTGCTCAGTATCAAATCGGCGAGTTCGTTTTCCAACCTCGTCGGAGCGCCGAAAGAAGTGCCGTTTTGGGCCGTCTCGGAAATGGCGGCGACCACCGCGTCGGGTGCGTGACCCAAGATCAAGGGACCGTACGAACAGCAAAAATCGATGTACTCGTTGCCGTCGGCGTCGTGAATCTTACTTCCCTTTCCCCGGTCGATGAACAGAGGCGATCCGCCCACGGCTTTGAATGCACGCACGGGGCTGTTCACCCCGCCGGGAAAGAGTTCTTTGGCTTTCGAATACAGTTTTTCTGATGTGGATTTGTTCATGGCGCAAGGCATTTGCCGCCAAAGTTAAGCCTTCCGAAATCGACCGTGAAACCCTTCCGGGCGAATCCCGCACCGGCGCCGAGGATTGGCGGGATTATAAACGCGTGGAACAAGGTTTTTCAATTCAGACAGGTGTCCTGTAAATCAACGGGTTTCGAGATGCGGTCGCCTTCCGCCTTCACACATGGCAAAGGGCTTTGCACTTCCTGTCGGAGCGCGCCGGAATATCGCCGTCAATTGCGTAATTCGCCAAATCAACCACGGTTATTCGCCCTCTATGAAAGCACTGTTTACCATCCTCCTGCTCGTCTTGTCCAACACCTTCATGACCTTGGCCTGGTACGGACACCTCAAATTCGCCGAATGGCCGAGATTCGGCAAACTGTCCTTGGCCGCGGTAGTACTGATCAGTTGGGGTATCGCATTGTTTGAATACGTTTTTCAAGTGCCGGCAAACCGCTTGGGCTACGCGGGCAACGGCGGACCCTTTACCCTGGTTCAACTCAAGGTGCTTCAGGAAGTCATCACCTTATTGGTTTTTGTAGGTTTTACCTTGTTGGTCTTCAAGACCGAAACCTTCCGCACCAATCACATCATCGCCTTCGTATTTCTGATATTGGCCGTGTATTTCATGTTCAAAAAGTGAGGTGTCACTCTCCGGGTACCGAATGTCCTTTGGCGGTATTTCACCTCCAAGCCTATTTTTGTCATTCGTTTTGAATACCGTTATTTCGGGGAAAATTTCGGTTTGCGCCCACAAAACCCGCAACCTTCCATGAACGAACTCAAACAAAGGGCTTCGCAATACGACGTGCGGGATGAACTCGCCGGCTTCCGCGAAGCTTTTCATTTTCCCAAAACCGACGCGGAGCACTGCATCTATTTTACCGGAAATTCTTTGGGCCTGCAGCCAAAACGCACAGCCGACATCCTGAAGGAGGAATTGGAAGACTGGGCGGAATTCGGCGTGGAAGGACATTTTTGCGCCCGAAGGCCGTGGGTGAGCTACCACGAAAACCTCATGGACAAGGCCGCGCAACTGGTCGGAGCCAAAACCGATGAGGTGGTTCACATGAACGGACTCACCACCAACATTCATCTGCTGTTGGTGAGTTTCTACCGTCCCGACGCCAAGCGCAACAAGATCATCTGCGAAGCCAAAGCCTTCCCCAGCGATCTTTACGCCCTTGACTCCCAAATTCGGTTTCACGGCCTCGATCCCGCAACCACCCTCATCGAAGTGTCGCCCCGCGAAGGCGAAGAAGTGCTCAGGGAAGAAGACATCGAAGACGTCATCCGCCAACACGGAGAGGAGGTGGCCCTGGTGTTTTTCGGTGGGGTGAATTACTACTCGGGCCAAGTGCTGGACATGGAGAGGATCGCCCGTGCGGCGCACCGAGCCGGCGCCGTCGTGGGATTCGATTTGGCTCACGCCGCCGGAAACGTTCCCATGCGACTTCACGACTGGGAGGTCGATTTCGCGGCCTGGTGCACGTACAAGTACCTCAACTCCGGCCCCGGTTCGGTGGGGGGCATTTTCGTACACGAAAAGCACGCCCGAAATTTCGATTTGCCTCGGTTTACCGGGTGGTGGGGCAGCGACAAAGAATCGCGCTTCCAAATGAAGCGCACCTTCGTTCCGCTGCCCGGGGCGGAAGGTTGGCAGTTGAGCAACGCACCCGTTTTTTCCATGGCGCCTCACTTGGCTTCCCTGGAAATCTTCGCCGAAGCCGGAATGGACAGACTGCGGAAGAAGAGCGTGGCGCTCACCGGTTTTGCCGATGAAGTCATCCGCGCTGCCGGCGGCGATCGCGTGAAGATCATCACCCCCACGGAGGCCGAAAGAAGGGGATGTCAGTTGAGCTTGGTGGTACCCCGAGTGGGTCGAAAAGTCTTCGAATACCTCCAGACCCACGGAGCCTTTACCGATTGGCGTGAACCCGATGTCATTCGCATCGCGCCGGTGCCATTGTACAATTCCTTCGCCGATGTCTATCGGTTCGGGGAACTTCTCCGGTCTGCATTGGATTCAACGCTTGAGTAACACCCACAAAAACCTCGAGGAGAAAATGGAAAAATCATTGGTCATAGGCGGCGGACTCGTCGGGGCATTGCTCGCGGCGGTACTGGCAAAAAGAGGCCACGCCGTGCATTTGGTGGAGAGGCGGCCCGACCCGCGACTTCAATCGAAATCGGCGGGAAAATCCATCAACCTCGCCATCAGCGACCGCGGGTGGCGCGCCGTGGACATCATCGGTGCCCGAAAAGCCATCGAAGACATCGCCATCCCCATGTACGGTCGCTGCGTGCACGACCGCGAGGGGAACACCAATTTGCAGCCGTACGGAAAAGAAGACCAAGCCATCTACTCCGTATCGCGGGGTGGGCTGAACTGCATTCTACTGGACTTCGCCGAGAGGTACGGTGCGAAAATCACCTTCGGGGCCCGGTGCACCGACGTGGATTTCGAAAACACTTCGGCGCGGTATTCCTACGGCGTGGGCTACGGCATTTCCGGCGAGCCCGAAGAAACGGCCGACTTGATTTTCGGTACCGACGGAGCGTTTTCACAAGTGCGGACCTCCATGCAGAAAACCCGGCGGTTCAACCTGCGCCAAACGTTCATTCCCCACGGCTATCGGGAATTGCTGATGCCGGCCGCAGACGACGGAGATTTCCGAATGGGATCCAACGCCCTGCACATCTGGCCACGCGGAAAGTACATGCTCATCGCCCTTCCAAACCTCGATCGCAGCTTTACCTGCACGCTCTTCATGCCGTACGAGGGTGAAGACTCCTTCGCAAAGCTCCGAACCGATGACGACATCCGGGAGTTTTTCAAAGAGGAATTCCCCGATTTTTACGACTTGATGCCCGACGTGGCGGCCAATTACCGCGAACACCCTCTCTCCGATCTCGTCGTTATTCGATGCTACCCGTGGGTGAGCAACAGAACCGCGATTTTGGGAGACGCCTCCCATGCGGTCGTTCCCTTCTACGGCCAAGGCATGAACGCCGGGTTCGAAGACGTGCGCGTGCTCGACGAATTGCTCACCCAATACGGTACGGACTACGACAAAGCCCTGGACGCCTTTCAACGAATGCGCAAACCCGAGGCGGACGCCATCTCCGATCTGGCGCTGTACAACTACATCGAGATGCGCGACCTCGTGGGCGACCCCAGGTTCGTGCTCCAAAAGAAAATCGAAGCCAAAATCTACGCCCGCCATCCCGACAAATGGATGCCTTTGTATTCTCAGGTGACGTTCTCCCACATTCCCTACAGCCAAGCGCTGAAAACCGGAGTGAAACAAGACGAGGTCATGCAGCGCGTCATGGATTTGCCCGACATCGAAGACCGCTGGGATTCGCCCGAAATCGAAGATATGATCCTGCGGGGCATCGCGGAAACTTCCGACGAGAACGGTGGAAACGTTCGGAGCATCTCCCAATACATGCGCTCGGGAGGAATTTGAGTTTGTGCGAATTCCTTCGGTGCTGTTCGGGATTTTCTATTTTTGCGCGCTACTTGCCCGGATGGTGGAATAGGTAGACACGCAGGACTTAAAATCCTGTGGCCATTGAGGCCGTGCGGGTTCAACTCCCGCTCCGGGTACCACTTCGAACGGTTGACCGGCACTTACGTGGCACCGGCTTTTACCGAGCGTCTTTCTCCAACGCCTCCAATACGCGGAGGGTCCACCCGTCGAAATCGAAAGCTCCGCGGTCGTACGTCACGCCGAGCCGCACGATCACCGTATTTTCCAAGGGATGAATCGACACGCGCTGTCCGTGGAATCCGCTCATCCAATAATCGGCGGCGCGATACCCCGAATTCTCTCCGTGGACGTTGAGCCAGAAGTGCCCGCCGTACACGCCCTCCGAATGTGCGTTGGGAGTGCGACAAAACTCCACGAAGGAAGAATCCAAAAGGACTTCGTCGCCCACTTTTCCGTAATCGAGAAACAGTTGACCCAATTTCCCCCAATCCCTGGCCGTTGCGTACGCATACGACGACCCCACGAAATGACCCGACGCATCGGTTTCCAAAACAAAACTCGACGCACCGAGAGGGCCGAAAAGCCGCTCGTAAGGAAATCGATGGTAGGCCCCCATGTCTGAAAACTTGGTGCGCAGTGCTTTGGACAATATGTTGGTTGTGCCGGAAGAGTACTCCCACGACGATCCCGGCGGGGCGTCGAGAAGCTGAGAAGCCGCGTATCCACCCATGTCGGCGCTCGAGAACAACATGGTGGTGGCGGGTGAAACTTTGGAGTATTCTTCATCCCAATGCAAGCCGGTTTCCATGTGCAGCGCCGTGGCCCACGTGATGTTCCGACGATCGTCCAGCGACCATTCCGGCACCGGAACGGGGTCGTCCAAATCGAGCTCGCCTTGGTTCACCAAAATGCCGATCAGCGCCGCGGTGAGGCTCTTCGTCATGCTCCAGCCCAATAGTCTGGAGTGCCGGTCAAAGCCAGGGGCGTATGCCTCACCCATCAATTCTCCGTCCCGGATCACCAACACCGCACGGGTGAGGAGGGATTTCTCGGTGGTGGAGTCGAAGGCCGACAACAAAGCTTTTTGCATTTCGGGTCCGCCCCGCACCAATTCGTCCGGCCAGCGCGACGGGGCGTACTCCACGCCCTCATTTGGCTTTTCCCCTACCGGCTCCGCCGAAGTCGAACCGCTCAGCAAAGTGCAACCATAGCCCGGGCGGTATATCGCTTCTTTGGGGTGCATCCCCAAAACCGAAGAGCGCACGCGCTTGTTATCCGAATCGACGCGATTGCTCGACAGCCAAAGCAGGGAAAACCCCAAATCTTCCGATTCGGCCTGTTCCCGGTCCATCCCGGAAACGAAGAGGCAAGAGCAGAGAATTTTCGCGTTGTACCCAGTGACGATGGCGAGCTTGGGATAGATCGAGAAGTAAAAAACCGCCGCGATGGACAGTGCAACGAGGGCGGTGAGGAGGAGTTTTCCGGTCCGTTTCATCGGGTGTGAAAATAGGAAGGATTGCGTACGTCCGGGTAAATATTGGGCGATGAGAGTGTTTAACGACGAATTGAAGTTTATGCCGGACGAAGATAGTATTTGACAAGTCGATTCAAAAAACCGTATCTTTGGGCGGCTTCATTGGCCGGTCATCAAACGAATTTTTTCCCTCCGGGGAGAGCGAGGAAAACACATTCTTCAACAACGCATTCGTTCCCTTGGGCCAATGACAAAACCAAAACCGGAAGCGTGAAGGCGCGGCAATAAACAAAAGGGAATGAAAATACTGACTTTTGACATCGAAGATTGGTTCCACATTTTGAACCATTCGACGACCCGAACCGAATCGGATTGGGGGAGGTACCCGTCACGAATCCACGGCAACGTAAGTCGTATTCTCGATCTCCTCGATGAAACCGGCCAAAAAAGCACGTTTTTCTGCTTGGGCTGGGTGGGCCGCCGCTTTCCGGAAGTCATTCGCGACATCGCCGACCGCGGCCACGAGATCGGAACGCATTCCTTTTCCCACCAATTGGTTTTCGAACAGTCGCCCTCCGAATTCGCGGAAGACCTGCGCCTGTCCATCGATACCCTGTCTGACATCATCGGCAAGCCCATTCGGTCGTACCGCGCGCCGGGCTTCTCGGTGAAAAAAGACGACGTGTGGGTCTTCGAAGAGCTGATTTCCGCCGGCATCGAGGTGGATTGCTCGGTTTTTCCCGCCTCCCGCGCCCACGGAGGATTTCCGGAGTTCGGTGCAGGCTATCCGGCCATGATCCACACCCCCTCGGGATCGATCAAAGAGTTTCCGATGAACACCGCTTGGGTGCTTGGTAAACCCCTCGTGTTTTCCGGCGGAGGTTATTTCCGGTTGATCCCGTACAACGTCCTCACCGCCTTGATTAAGCGCAGCCCCTACGTGATGACGTACTTCCACCCTCGGGATTTCGACCCGGACCAACCCGTCATCCAAGACCTGTCGGCCATGCGGAAATGGAAATCCTACTACGGTCTCAGATCGTCGGAAAGGAAGCTGCGCAGACTTGTCGTGGAGCACGACTTTATGTCCTTGAGCGAAGCGGAAGCACTCATGGATTGGGACGGAGTGGCGAGGGTGAACTTCGGTTTGACCGCACCGGTCTACACCTGATTTTTCGACTTCACCTGCATTTTTCCAAAATCTTAACGGTTTATCCCAAAACGCGAAGGCCCCTCCAAGGGCTGGAAGGTTGATATCGGACAATCGTCTTGTTATCTTTGTCGACTTCATTTTGCGCCGGGCTTTTCCACGGCGCCGCCGGGGTGGAACAACGGCGGATGGCGGAACGGTTCCATCTTATGCCACCCCAATTCAATTCACCACAACAGCACATGAGCAATATGAAATTCAATACCAAGGTCATCCACGCCGGGGTGGAGCCTGATCCTTCCACCGGTGCCATCATGACACCCATTTACCAAACTTCCACTTACGTTCAACAAGGAGTGGGCAAACACCGGGGATTCGAGTACTCGAGAACCGGAAACCCCACGCGCGCGGCGCTGGAATCGAGCATCGCCGCCATCGAAAGCGGAAAATACGGAGCGGCGTTCGGCAGCGGACTCGCGGCCATCGACTGCTTGATTAAGATGCTCGACCCCGGAGACGAAGTCATAAGCATCAACGACCTCTACGGCGGGAGCTACCGACTGTTCAACACCATCTTCGCCAAGTACGGCATCAAGTTCACCTACACCCCGATGGACGACCCCCGAACTTTGGAGGGTCTCATCACGCCCAAAACGCGCTTGGTGTGGTTGGAAACCCCCACGAATCCCACCATGGGAATCGCCGACATCGAGGCCATCGCTAAAATCACCAAACAGGCGGGAGTCATCCTCGCGGTCGACAACACGTTCGCCTCGCCATACCTGCAGCGTCCTTTGGAACTCGGTGCCGACGTGGTGATGCACTCGGCCACCAAATACATCGCCGGCCACAGCGACGTGGTCATGGGGTTGTTGGCCACCAACCGGTCCGACATCGCCGAAGAAATGTACCGCATCCAGAATTCCTCAGGCGCCGTTTCCGGACCCCAGGATTCTTTCCTCGCCCTCAGGGGCATCAAAACCTTGCACCTCCGCATGCAGCGCCACTCCGAAAACGGAAGAGCCGTGGCCGAATGGCTGCAATCGCAAAATGCGGTCGATCGAGTGTTTTACCCCGGATTGGAAAGCCACCCCGGACACGCCGTCGCGAAGAAGCAGATGAAAGATTTTGGGGGTATGGTCTCTTTTACCCTGAAAAACGATACGGTGCAAGCCGCACATGATTTGGTGGCGAAAACCAAGGTGTTTCTGCTCGCCGAGTCTTTGGGAGGCGTCGAAAGTCTCATCGGGCACCCCGCCACCATGACCCACGCGTCCATACCCGAGGATGTGCGGAAAAAGTCCGGGGTAGCCGATTCCATGATTCGCCTCAGCGTGGGTGTCGAAGACATCGAAGACCTCATCGCGGACCTTGACGGTGCACTGAACGGAAAAAATGGATAACCGCTTTTTCGTATCGTACGGGATTCCAACGGTCAAGCCCTCTGATCGCCTAATGAGTAGGGATTTGGGGGGCTTCGCTGTATTATATCCTTGCAAGGGTCGTGGCTTTATTTCATACGAACCGCCTGCCTCATTGCATTTCTTTGCATTAATGTAATTCGCACAATTTTCATGAACGCTTTTCGATTTTTACTGCTGTTTTTCTTCGTCGCGGCGATGTCCCCGGCCTTTTCACAAACCGACGATCACGGCGATGTCTTTGATTGTGGCCAGGTTGACATGACCCGGAAGTTTCTCGACGCCCACCCCGAACTGATCCCCGAAGTGGAGCAGGCCGAAGCGGAGCTGGAAGAGTTTACGAGGCAATTCGCGGCATCGTCCCGGATGAAAAATGGCACGCACATCATACCGGTTGTTTTCCACGTCGTTCACGTCAACGGCAGCGAAAACATCTCCGACGAACAAATTCACAGCGCCATTGAAGTACTCAACGAAGACTTCAGCGCCACCAACGCCGAGATCTCCGGTGTGGTGAGTGAATTTGCCGACCTCGTCTCCGACGTGGGCATCGAGTTCCGCTTGGCGAGACTCGACCCGTGGGGAAACTGCACCAACGGAATCAACCGCGTGGTGAGTCAAACGACTCACGACGGCGGTGACTTCGCGCTGAAACAGGCGGTGCCCAGCTGGGGCCGTTCGAAGTACCTCAATATTTGGGTGGTGAAAACAATCCCGGGCAACGTCGTTGGATTTTCGCAGTTGCCCCCCTCGGTGAACGGCAGCTTCGGCGCGCAGATCGACGGCATCGTGATGCAACACGACTACGTGGGTCGTATCGGCACCTCGAATGTCAATCGCAGCCACACGCTCGCACACGAAACGGGACACTGGCTGAACCTCCTACACACCTGGGGGAACGGCGAGGTGGGAGACCCGTCCAATTGCCAATCGACGGATTTCGTATCCGATACCCCGCCTACCATTGGAACGCAAACGTGCAACTTGTCTTCCACCTCATGTGGAAGCCTCGACAACGTGCAGAACTTCATGGATTACTCCTTCTGCTTCGCCATGTTTACAGAAGGACAAAAAACGCGTATGCTCGCCGCTTTGAACAGCACCGTGGCACAGCGCGCCAACTTGCATTCCGAAGCCAACCTCATCCAGACGGGTGTACTCGACGAGGATGAAATCTGCGAAGTGCGATTTACCACCGACCGCACACCGGTGATCTGCGCAGGTTCTGCCCTGCAGTTCTTAGACGAGTCCTTCCACAATCCCACGGGATGGACTTGGGAATTCCCCGGCGGCTCACCCTCCGTTTCCGACCAGCAACACCCTACGGTGACCTACCACACGCCCGGCGTGTACAGCGTTTCATTGACGGCGGAAACCGATATCAACAGCAAAACCGAGGAGGAGATCGGATACGTGATCGTTACCCCTCCGGCCCTGGAAGCCATTCCCTACTCCGAAAGCTTTTTGGAAATGGATGAACTGCTCATCGAGGAAGGTTGGGTGGTCGTAAATCCCGACGGTGGGGAAATCAAATGGGAAATCACGGACGAAGCGGGGTATTCCGACAACAAGTCGATCCGCGTCCGCGGCAGGTTGAACGTCAACAATGCCACCGAAATTCTCATCACGCCCACGTACAACTTGAGCGTCCTCGTTCAAAACCCCTTGATCACTTTTAAATACGCCCACCGAGAACGTTCTGCTCAGAGCAACGATCGTTTGCGCGTGCTGGTTTCCGGCGACTGCGGGGAAACCTGGTCGCTGAGAAATGAATTCTCGGGATCCGCTTTGGCCACGGTGCCGGGTGCCCAGTTCAGCAGCTTTGTGCCGACCGAAGAAGACCATTGGAGACAAGTCGCCGTGCCTTTCGTGACCTCCGGATTGCATACGGAACAGTTCCGTCTGAAATTTGAGTTCATATCCAATGAAGGAAACAACATCTACATCGACGACATCAACATTACCGGTGTGGTTTCCGTCGAGGAGACCGCGGGCATCCAAGACCTGAAGTTGTTTCCCAACCCGACTTCCGACGTGGCTCACCTGGAACTGCAACTTCAGTCCTCGACTTCCTTGGATATTCGACTAATCGACATGACGGGACGAACGGTGAAGAACCTGCTTTACGTGGATCGTGCGAGCGGAACCCGTCACGTTTCGTTTTCCACTTCCGATCTGTCTTCCGGAATTTACGCCGTGCAAATCCGCACCGATCGGGGCACGGTAACCGAGAGACTCATGGTCGACTGACGCCCAAAACATCGAACGAACCTAATCCATCGCCACCATGAGGGACGTTTTTAAAAAATCAATCAAAGGACGGCTCTTCGCGGTTTTGGCGCTGGCGATTTCGTGGGCCGCCCCCGCTCAGGACGAGGTGGAAGGATACTTCTGCCACACTTACGAGATGCAGGACAAGCTCTTCGAGGAACAGCCCCACCTTAAGGCGGAAGCCGAGGCGCTGCAAGCGGAGTTCAACGCCATGGTAAAAGGTCTTCCCGACGGCGTGTTTGAGCGCAAGGACGGCGAGCCGTACATCATCCCCGTGGTGTTCCACGTCATTCATTACAACGGACCGGAAAACATCTCCGACGAGCAAATCATGAACGCCGTCGACGAGATGACCCTCGACTTCAACGCCGCGAATACGGACCTTCCCCTCGTTCATCCTGCGTTTGCCGATATCGTCGGCGATGTGGGTGTGGAGTTTCGATTGGCACAAAGGGATCCACAGGGAAATTGCACCAACGGAATCGTCCGCACGGTGAGCTCCACCACCTTCGCCGGAGGTGAGAACCTCAAGGAAGTGAGCCCCATCTGGGACCGGTCTTCCTACCTCAACATCTGGGTCTGCAAATCCATCGCCAGCGGTGCGGCCGGATACACCTACTACCCCTCGTCGCTGAACGGATCCTTCGGTGAGACCAACGACGGTATCGTGGTGCGCCACGATTACGTGGGCGGTATCGGCACAAGCGGACCGGGAAGAAGGCACGTCCTTACCCACGAAGTGGGACACTGGATCAACCTGCCCCACGTGTGGGGATCCTCCAACGAACCGGGCCTGCCCGAAAACTGCGAGATGGACGACGGTGTGGAAGACACGCCGAATACCATCGGCTGGACCACGTGCAACATCTACGGCGAGTCCTGCGGCAGCTTGGACAACGTCGAGAATTTCATGGAATACGCCTACTGCAGCAAGATGTTTACCGAGGGCCAGAAGACGCGCATGCTCGCGGCGCTCAATACGAACATCGCCAAGAGGAACAGCCTGTGGCAAGAGGAAAACCTCATCGCCACCGGTGTACTGGGCGAACCCATGTTGTGTGAAGCGGTTTTCACGGCAAACAGACGCACGGTGTGCGTGGGCCAAAGCGTGAGTTTCAGCGACGATTCGTATTCCGGCATCGTCAACAGAAATTGGATTTTCGACGGGGGATCCCCGGCCGGTTCGGCGGGGCAAACCCCCGTGATTACGTACAACACGCCGGGAGAGTACGCGGTGGCACTGCTGGTTTCCGACGGGCAGGGAAATACCCAATCAAACGTAAAACAGGCATACATCCGCGTGCTGGATACTGCCGTGACCGCCTTGCCTTATTCGGAAGGATTCGAAACGGTTGCGCCGGGAATGAGCCCTGAAGGCATCCCCTGGTTTGAATTCGGTTTGGAAGACGCACCCTCGACCGATTCGTGGAAGGTGACCGACGTGGCCTCGTTCAGCGGAGAGCAATCCATCCGGATCGTCGAGACCGATATGAGCGGTTTGCCCCGCACGCTCAGCAGCGAAACGTTCGATTTTTCGGAATTCGAAGTCCTGCCCGTGGTGACGTTTAAGTACGCCGCCGCGGCCATAATCGACGACGCTTCGGCGAGCTTGACCGTTTGGATTTCCAAAGACTGCGGTGAAACGTGGAATCTGAGAAATGAAATTTCCGGCAATGCCTTGTTTACCGGTGGAGTCTACTGGGATGAGTACGTCCCGGCGGAAGACGATTGGAAACACGCCTTCGTTCCGCTGATGTCGCAGAACTTTCTGTCGAGCGGTTTTCAGATGAAATTCGTTTTCACCTCCGGCAATGCCAACGCGGTGTACATCGACGACATCCTCATTGAACCGACACCGGTAACCGACGTAAGCGATTGGAACGATGCGAAGGCCGGGCTGCGCGTGTATCCCAACCCCACAGGCGGAGCTGTGCGCGTCGAGTTGCCGGACCGCGTCAAAGACATCGGCGATGTGCAGGTGCTCGACTACACCGGCCGCCCGGCAAATGGATTCCACAACTTGGGTTCGGACCGCCAAACGCTGCTGCTCGACTTGTCGGGGCTTGCGCCGGGCATGTACTTCGTGCGGGTGGGCGACCTCGTGGGACGGGTGATGGTGGCGCGGTGATGCGGTGACCCGCACACTTTGTCAAAACTTCCCGGTTGAGGATTTACCGCGTCTCTTGTCGGGATGCTTCATTTCAGCCACACCCACAAAAACCCAAAAAACACGGACAAAAAAAAATCCGGGAAAATCCCGGATTTCACCTTGACTTGGGAACGTGTGTGCATCCCTTCTTACAAGTCAATTTACGTCGACGAGTCGCCCCACCATAATCGCCACGCAGCCCTGTGGGCGAATGCGCGACTCTGAGGGCGGCACGTTTATATCGATCTTCAGTTTGCGCGTGCCCTCGACCGAAAAGTCGAATTTGGGATCGAAATCGTTCTGGCTGTTGTCGTACAGGGTTTCGCCCTCTTCGTCTATCAGTTTGAATTGCACGTCGCCCAGAATATCGTGGGTGCAAACCAAAATGCGGTAATCTTCTCCGGCGTAAAACGTGAGGTTCATCTCGGCCTCATCACCGGCGAGTAGCTTGGCGGCGTTGAAATTTTCGGCGGGAACGTAATCACCCATGGCTTCACCGCAGTTGTTTTTCACGAAGGTGCGGCACTGGGCGTCGGCGATGAGCGTTGCCGACATGGCCAGGATGACAAAGAGTACTTTTTTCATTTTTCTGTTTTTGGGGATATGGGAATATCAAGCGGTGATGTATCGCGTGCGGATTTCGCGAACGATGTGTGTGATCTTTTCGAGCGACTCGTCCGTCATGGCCAGCGTGGTTTTACCGCCCAAGCGGGTCGTGCCGTCTTCTTGTACGGTCGATGATCCGGATTCGCGGCTGATCTTCACCTCATCGTAAGCCCGGTTCAGCTCTTCCAAATCGGCGATGATCCCGTCGAGTTCTCCGTTGCGGTTGTACGAGTTCACCAGCGCGAGCAAATCCTGGAGCGAATACTTTTGCTCGGCGATGCGCGTGCGTAGTTTGTCGTGCGCGCCCACGGCGTCTTTGGTCACCGAGGTAGCCAAGTACAGCCCTTCGATCCAGCCGGCGGCGATGATCATTGCCGACAAGTGGTCGCGGTCGTTCTCTTTCAAATAGGCGTCGAGCATGTAGTACGTTTCGGAAACGATGCTCAGCAGAGAATCGCGGTTGTCTACGTTCTCTTCCATGCGCTCGATCACGTGGTCGTTGAAGGCGCGGCTCAAACCGAGGTTGTCGGAGAGCTTTTTGGTGCAGGACATAAACAGGATGGATTCCTGGTTTTGATTGTAAATGCTGGCGTAGCTCAAGTCGGCGCCGTAGATTCCGAGGTTCAACGCACGGCTGCGCGCGGTGGAATACTCGTTTACGTTCTTCACGTCGTTGAGCAGAGAAACCTCGTATTTCGTGCCGGCCTCACGGATTACCGTGGCCATGTCCATAGGAGAAGGAACGGCGTGAAAAATTTCCCTCACCTTGCTCACCTGCTCATTTTCGGCATCGTCCGACTCGTAATTGTCGGTGACCGTGGCCTGGGTAATGGCCCGATCGGCGGCGGGTTGATCGCCGCACGAAATCAAAAACAAAGCGGTGGCAAATAGAAGAGCCGGTTTCGTCATTGTGTAAATTGTTCTCATTTCCAAGGTTTTGCATTGGCCGTCGCCGGGTGCTTTTCACGGGTGCACACGTAGATGGGCGTGGTGTTCGGTGCTTTTACCATCCCTACCGAAGAAAGGTTTCACTTCTCCGCCTATACCGATTCGCGGATTCGACGGCACGCGATCGGATCGTCCACGGGGATTTTCCGTCGCGGAAATGATTTTTTTTATTCGAAGGGGTTTGATTTTGGGCGCGACCCTTACCGGCTTTTTTCACGGGGGTTTTCTCCGTGCCGTGAACTTGCCCGGGCGGGGAATTCTACTTCCACGGGTCGGGTCGATCTACGGGCTTTATCCGCCCGCCGCCCCATTGCGGGGCTTGCAGGCACGCCGAGGAGCTTCCAAGGTCGCTCTCGCCGCGCGGCAGCCCCGCATGGCGCGGCGGGCGGGATACCGCCCTGCGATCTCGCGCGGGTCGGACTTAAACCGTCACCCGATCTTGCGAAGAGTGAAATAGGATCGTCTACACGGAAGGTTTTGCGATCAGTGGGCTTCCAGCCAGTTGTCGGCCGTATTCATGTCGACTACGATGGGCACCTTCAAACCGGGAATGGCTTCCCTCATTTCTTTTTCCACGATACTTCCCAGTTTTTCCGCTTCCGTGCGAAGGGCGTCGAAGACCAATTCGTCGTGTACTTGGAGGATCATCTTCGAGCGCAAGTTGTTCTCGCGCATCGCCTCGTCGATTCGGATCATGGCCACCTTGATCATGTCGGCCGCCGAGCCTTGTATGGGTGCGTTGATGGCGTTCCTTTCGGCAAAACCCCTCACGGTGGCGTTGCCCGAGTTGATGTCCGGAAGATAGCGCCGCCTCCCCATGATGGTTTCGACGTACCCCTTCTCCCTCGCCGATTCGATGCTGCCGTCCATGTATTTTTTGATTCCGGGATATTGCTCGAAGTAGTTGGATATGAGTTCGGCCGCCTCGGTGCGGCTGATATCCAAGCGCTGAGCCAGCCCAAACGCGGAAATTCCGTAGATGATCCCGAAGTTGACCATCTTGGCGCGATCGCGCATTTCCCGCGTCACTTCTTCCACGGTGACGCCAAAGACGCGCGCGGCCGTCGCCGCGTGAATGTCCAAGCCCCCTTTAAAAGCGGCGATCATGTTCTTGTCTTCGCTGAGGTGGGCCATCAGCCTCAATTCGATTTGCGAATAGTCGGCCGCGAGCAAGGTGTGGTTTTCGTCAGAGGCCACGAAAGCCTTGCGCACCGCTTTTCCGCGCGTAGTGCGGATGGGAATGTTTTGCAGGTTGGGGTTCTGGGAGCTCAGCCGCCCCGTGCTCGCCACTGATTGGCGGTAGGTGGTGTGAATGCGGTTGTCCCGGGGGTTGATCAGCGCGGGCAGGGTGTCTACGTAAGTGTTTTTCAGTTTCACCACCTCTCGGTATTCGAGGATTTTCCCGATGATCTCGTGTTCCCCGGCCAATTTCTGAAGCGTTTCTTCCCCCGTGGCGTACTGCCCCGATTTTGTCTTTTTGGGCTTGTTCCCGATTTTCAGCACCTCGAACAGCACGATTCCCAATTGCTTCGGGCTCGCCACGTTGAATTCCTGCCCGGCCAATTGATGGATTTCTTTGGTGAGGCTGTCGGCCACTTCGGCCAAATCGGTGGAAATGTCTTCGAGCGCGCTACGGTCTATCTTCACTCCGTGCGACTCCATGCGAGAAAGCACGGGCATCAAGGGCATTTCCAAGCGGTAAAAAAGCTTGGAGAGGTTTTCTTCCTTCCCGATGTCGGGTTTGAACCGTTTGTACAATCTCAGCGTGATGTCGGCGTCTTCGCAAGCGTAAATCGCGGCATCCTTTACCGGCACTTCGCGCATGGTCGCTTGGTTCTTTCCCCGCTTGCCCAACAGATTTTCAATGGGGATGGTGCGGTAATTCAGGTACACCTCCGCCAACATGTCCATGTTGTGGCGCATGTCGGGGTTGAGCAGGTAGTGGGCCAGCAAGGTGTCGAACATGGGTTCCCGCACTTCGATGCCGTACCGGCGAAGGACGTTGAGGTCGTACTTCAGGTTGTGCCCGATTTTAAGCGTTTTTCCGGAATCGAAAAAGGGCTTGAACTCGTCGAGGATGAAGGCGGTACCGGCTTGGTTTTCGGGAAGTGGAACGTAGTACGCTTCACCGGGCTTCCACGAAAAAGACATTCCCACCAATTCCGCGCTGTGTGCGTCCAGGTCGTCGGTTTCCGTATCGAAGCATACCTCCGTCTCGGCCATCAATTTTTTCAGGAAAGTGGTGCGCTTGTCTTTCGTGTCGATGACGTGGTACTTTTCCGTTTCGGGAGAGTACGAAGCCATGCCGGAGTTTTCCACGGGTGCGACGCCCATTTCGGCCGATCCGAACAGGTCCAGCTGTGCACCGCCGGGGGCGGCCACTTTCTCGCCGAGCACCCTCTCGGCCAAGGTGCGGAATTCCAAGGTCGCGAAGATCTCGCGCAATTCGTCGCGGTTGGGTTCGGTGAGTATGAGCGCTTCGGGATCGAAGGTCACCGGCACGTCGAGGATGATGGTGGCCAAGTTTTTCGACAAGATGGCTTGGTCGGCGTGGGCGACGACGTTTTCCTTCATCTTGCCTTTGAGTTCGTCGGTATTTTCCAGCAGGTTTTCCACACTGCCGTATGTACCGATGAGCTTTGTGGCCGTCTTGGGACCGATGCCCGGAACACCGGGGATGTTGTCGACGGCATCGCCCTGTAATGCGAGGATGTCGATGACTTGCTCCGGCCTTTGGATACCGAATTTCTTTTTCACCTCTTCGATTCCCCAGATTTCGTTGGGGTTGCCCCGGTTTCCGGGTCGGAGAATCCACACTCCGTCTTGCACCAATTGCCCGAAATCTTTGTCGGGAGTGACCATGTACACGTCGAAGCCTTGTTCTACGGCTTTGTGCGCCACGGTACCGATGATGTCGTCGGCTTCAAAGCCCTCTTTTTCCAGGATGGGAATGTTAAAGCCCTCCACGATTTTGCGGATGTACGGCACGGCGAGTCGAATGTCGTCGGGCACCTCTTCCCGGTTGGCTTTATAATCGGGAAATGTTTCATGCCGAAATACGGGCCCCGACAGGTCGAAGGCCACCGCCAAGTGGGAGGGGTTGTAGTTGTTGATGACGTCGAGCAGGGTGTTGGTGAAGCCGAACGTCGCCGAGGTATTCATGCCCGAGGAATTGATGCGCGGCGCTCGGATAAACGCGTAATAAGCGCGGTAAATCAGGGCGTATGCGTCGAGGAGGAAAAGTTTGGGCCGGGGTTCGCTCATGGGGAAATTTTCTTGCGAGCGAAGATAAGCAATGAGCGGTTTATGCTTGCTCGTACGTGGTTCCCTCGGGCGAATCCTTGAGCTGGATACCCATTTTTCCCAACTCGTCGCGTATGCGGTCGGCGGTGGTGAAATCCCGGCTCAATTTGGCGGCGTGACGCAATTTGATGAGCAGATCGATCAGTTGTTTCAACGTGTCGTCCCGGCCGGCGTCGCTTTCTTTTTCCTCTTCGAATCCCAACACGCGGAATACGTAATCGTCGTACAGGGACTGCAGCGCTTCGAGGTCACTCTCGGTGGCTTTCTCGCTTCCCGCCTTGATGAGGTTGATGGTTTTCACCGCCTCGAAGAGGACGCTCAGCAAAATCGGAGTGTTGAAGTCGTCGTCCATCGCGGCCTTGCACCGCTTGCGCAAATCCGCCACGTCGACGGTCGATTCGCTTCCACCTTTCAGCGTGCGGAGGGTTTTCAATCCGTCCATCAGGCGCTTGTATCCCTTTTCGCCGGCTTGGAGTGCTTCGTTGGAGAAATCCAACACTCCGGCGTAATGACCTTGGAGCATGAAGAAGCGGACCGTCATGGGCGAGTATCCGCGATCGAGCAATTTGTGGTTTCCGGTGATGAGCTCTTCGGGAGTGAAGCCGTTTCCCTCGCTCTTGGCCATTTTCCGGCCGTTGACGGTGAGCATGTTGCCGTGCATCCAAATGCGGGGTCCGCCCTTGCCGAACGCACCGACGTTTTGGGCGATTTCGCAATCGTGGTGGGGAAACTTCAGGTCCATGCCCCCGCCGTGGATATCAAATTCCTCGCCCAGGTATTTTGTGCTCATGGCGCTGCACTCCAGGTGCCACCCGGGAAAGCCTTGCCCCCACGGTGAGGGCCAGTGCATGATGTGGCCCTTGTCGGCTCTTTTCCAAATCGCGAAGTCGAGTGGATCGCGCTTTTCGTCTTGGCCGTCCAAGGTGCGCGTATTGGCTTGCAACTCGTCGATGTTGTGTCCGGAAAGCACGCCGTACCGGTGTTTTTCATGGTACTTGCGCACGTCGAAATACACGGAGCCGTTCACCTCGTAGGCGTACCCTTGGTTGATGATGCGTTTGACCATTTCGATCTGCTCGATGATGTGACCCGTGGCGGTGGGCTCGATGGAAGGGGGGAGGATATTGAAAATGCCCATGACGTTGTGAAAGCCGTGGGTGTACCGCTGCACCACTTCCATGGGCTCTATTTTCTCCAGCCGGGCCTTGCGCGCGATTTTGTCTTCTCCCTCGTCGACGTCGTCCACCAAGTGGCCCACGTCGGTGATGTTTCTGACGTAGCGCACTTTGTACCCCAGGAAGGTGAGGTAGCGGAAAACGATGTCGAAGGTGAGGAAGGAACGGACGTTGCCCAAGTGAACGTCGCTATACACGGTGGGTCCGCAGACGTACATGCCCACGTGGGGTGGGTTGATGGGTTGGAACTCGGTTTTTTCCCGGGTGAGCGTGTTGTAGATCTTGAGCTTCGATTCCATATATCCGATGTACTTCCGGGCCTGTGGCCCGCCGTTTGTTTCAGTCGATCCGATTTTGGATCAGGGCACAAATTTAAGGCTTTGGTACCAAGTGTCGGGCAAATGACACGGGGAATGCGCTCTCCCGATTTTGGGATGCACGGGAGACGCGATGGTGGCGGGTGTGGCCGAGGTCAGCCACACCCACAAAACCCCTGAAAATCCTACTCTACGTACGTGTAATCGGGAATTTCCTTGTGTACCGGCTCCAAGGTGCGCAGGTAGTGGTAAATCGCAGACAGTTCTTCGCGGCTCATGCCCGCGTAAACGCGCCACGGCATGATGGTGTTGAAGCCCTTTTCGGGAACCTTGCTCACCGGCAGATCGCGGAAGGAGTGGAACTTGTCGATGAAGGCCTCTTCCGTCCACAGTCCGATGCCGGTCAGGGTGTCGGGGGTGATGTTGGAGGACTGGATTTTGAGCCCGGTGGGAAGTTGGTACTCGAAGCCGCCGGCCATGTACTCGCTCATTACGGGCTGTCCGTTAACTTCGGCGGTGTGACAGTGCGAGCAAGAGGCGGCTTTGGTGAGGTAGCGCCCGAAACCCACGATGTCGGATGGTTCGGGTCGTGTCAACTTTTCGGTTTGTTGGGTGGGCATGGTGTTGACCAAAAGGTTGAGGGGGAAGTCGAGCTTCCTTTCGGGAAATTCCGATTCGATGGACGGGAGGGTGCGGATGTAGGCGATTACGGCGTGGATGTCGCGGTCGTCGAGTTGCCCGTACGCCATGTAGGGCATGATGGGAAACAGCGCGCGGCCTTCTTTGGTGACTCCGGTGGTCAAGGCACGGTAAATTTCTCCGTCCGTCCAAGATCCGAGGTGGAAGGGCGTGATGTTGGTCGAGTACAGGGTGCCGGGAAAACCGAATTGAGGCGTCCATTTTTCGCCTCCCGCACCTTCCGTACCCGCATTGGACGGCGGCGCAAAGGAGGTGAAGTCCCGCTGAGAGTGGCAGTCCAAACACGCCATGACGTTTTTGACGAGGTGTTCGCCTCTCGCCAACAATTCTTCGGTGGGTTCGATTTTCAGGTCGGGGGCGTCATCCACGTTGGGAAGCCCGAATCTCAAAAATCCGATGGCGGACACGACGATCAGGGCCACAAGAATGACGGCCCCCAAGAGGATCTTGATTGCTAATTTCACGGTATGTAAGGTTTTGGTTAGTGAATTGATGGCGAAAATAACAAATCGCTCGGATTATCAAAGGAATGGGAGATTTGATTTTTGTCGAGCCGAAAACCGGACCGGAAACTCCCGGATGCCCGCCCCGCGATGCGGCGGGTTTTGCGTTAATTTACAATCTGGAAGCGAAGGGCGCGTTATGATTCGAATCGGCGCCGCCGCCGACACGCCGCGAACGGCCCGGGCGCAGCCAACCACACGCTAATGGATATGGGATGAACCTCTACTCTCGAAAGCAAAGATGGAAGATCGCATTGCTCATCGCCGCCGTGGTGATCGTCGCCATGTCGCTGTGGTACTCCAATTCCATCGTGCGAAAAATCAGGGCCGAAGAGAGGCAAAAGGTGCAGCTCTGGTCGGAGGCGGTGAAGGAAAGATTGTCGCTGATCAATTACACGGAGAAACTCTTCGCCGATATGCGTCGGGAAGAACGCAACAAGGCGAATACCTGGGCGAGGGCCGTGGGGCGCATCATCGAAGCCGATGACAGCGAACTCCCCTTTCTGCAGTCCATCATCACCAACAACACCACCATTCCGGTGCTGGTGGTGGGAAAGGACGGCCAAGTGAAGTTCTGGCGAAACGTGGAGGACGAGCTGCTGAGCGACCGATTGAAACTCGACAGCACCATCCGCGCCATGGGAGCCAGCTACGAACCCATACAAATACGCACCGAAGGCATCGAACAAAAGGTGTATTACCGCGATTCGCACATCATCACCGAACTGGAGAAAACCCTCGACTACCTGATCAATTCCTTCATTTCCGAAACCGTCATGAACTCAGGATCGGTGCCGGTTTTGGTTACGGATACCTCGCATACGCAAGTGCTGAACCACCACAACATCGACCCCGAAGTGCTGGAGAACCCGGAAAAATTGCGGGAAAAAATCAGTCAAACGGCCGAGGGCAACCCTCCCATCAAAGTGAAATTGGGCGACGACCTGGTCAATTACATCTATTACGCCGACTCCGTCATCATCACCCAACTGCGCTTTTTTCCCTTGGTGCAATTGATCATCATCGGACTGTTTTTGTTCATTGCTTATTTGATCTTCAGCACATTCAGAAACGCCGAGCAAAACCAAGTCTGGATCGGGATGGCCAAGGAAACGGCTCATCAGTTGGGTACTCCCTTGTCGAGCCTCATGGCGTGGGTGCACCTGTTGGAATCACGGGGCGTGGACAAACGCACTTTGGACGAGTTCAACAAAGACATCGGGCGGCTGGGCGTCATCACCGATCGGTTTTCCAAAATCGGGTCCACCCCCGAGCTCGTGGAAGAATCGGTTCAGGAGGTGCTCGCCGAAGCCATCGCCTACCTCAAGCCCCGCATTTCGAGCAAAGTCAATATCGAAATTACGGACAGCCCCGACGGCGAAGCGTACGCCATGATCAATCGGCCGCTGTTCAGCTGGGTGATCGAAAACCTGATCAAAAATGCGGTGGACGCCATGAACGGCGCCGGCACAATCACCATCGACGTACACAACGAAATCCAGCACGTGTACATCGACATCACGGATACCGGCAAGGGCATCCCTTCCGGAAAGCACAGGGCCGTGTTCCAACCGGGATTCACCACCAAAAAACGCGGTTGGGGACTGGGTTTGTCCTTGGCCAAACGCATCATTTCCGGCTACCACCGCGGAAAAATCTTCGTGAAGCGCAGCGAAAACGGCAGGGGAACGACCTTCCGTATCGTGCTGAAAACCAAAAAATAATGGCGGGTATTTACGTACATATTCCTTTTTGCAAGCAAGCCTGTACGTACTGCGATTTTCATTTTTCCACGGTGAAAAAGAATATCCCCCGCATGATGGAGGCCATAGGTCGGGAGTTGGAAATGCGCGCCGGCCGAGAGGCGTTCCCCAACGCCTCGACCCTCTACTTCGGCGGGGGCACGCCGAGCATCGTTCCCACTGAATCCATCGCGGGAATCATCGGATCGGTGCGCAAACTGTACGGCCTGCTCCCCAATGCCGAAATCACTTTGGAAGCCAACCCCGACGACATCCGACCCGATACGGTCGCCGCGTGGAAGGAGGCCGGAGTGAACAGGCTGAGCATCGGCATCCAGTCTTTTCGCGACCACTACCTGAAATGGATGAACCGCAGCCACGACGCCGAGCAAGCCGTGCGTGCCACTTCACTCGCCGTGGAAAGCGGCATCACCAACGTGTCCTTCGATCTGATCTACGGTTTGCCCGATCTGTCCATCGAAAACTGGGAGAAGGAACTCGATATCGCCGTGGGGTTGGGCGCTTCCCACGTGTCGGCGTATTGCCTCACCGTCGAGCCCCGCACGGCCCTGGGCCACATGGTGAGAAAAGGCAGCGCCAAACCCGTCGATGAAGACGCCGCCGCCGATCAGTTCGCCCTGATGGTCACCCGACTCGCAGCAGCGGGGTACAGGCAGTACGAAGTGAGCAATTTCGCATTGCCGGGTCGAGAATCCAAACACAACGCATCCTACTGGAAGGGCGAACCCTACCTCGGCATCGGCCCGGCGGCCCACGGCTTCGTGCGCGGCAACCGGTACTGGAACGTCGCCAACAACGCCCGCTACATACAATCGATCGAGAAAGGCGAACTCCCCCAAACCATCGAGCACCTCACCGAAACGGACCGGTACAACGAATGGGTGATGACCGGCATGAGAACCAGCGAAGGCATCGGTTTCGAAGACGCGCGACGGCTGCACGGAGTCGACCTCCACGAGCGGTTCGCGCCCGAAATTTCCAAACTCATGCAAGCCAACCTCGGGGTAATGGACGGCGACCGCTTGAAATTGACCACCCGCGGCTTGTTCTTGGCCGACGGCATCGCAGCCGATTTCTTCCTCTGATTCCCGCCATGCGCGGCGACGCACGTCGTTTCGAACGCTTTTCAAAAGACGTGCAGGGCGTGGTTTTGGGTTTTTGTGGGTGTAAGTTCTTCCCCGCATTCGGTCTCGGTGTAAACACATTCCCGGCCCTGCTGTTAAGGGTCGGCGGGACGACGAGTTTCCGTATTTTGTACGCTTCATGGCCATCGATCCACACATGAGTGAAAAACCGAGTAAAATCCTGATCACCGGAGGGTCCGGCATGGTCGGCAAGCGCCTCACCGAAATGTTGTTAAACGAAGGGCGCCGAGTGGTGCACCTCTCCCGCACATCCAAAAAACACACCGCGCTACACGTCGAGGTATTCGGATGGGATATCGAGAAGGGGTGGATGGACGCCAAGGCGCTGCAAGGCGTCGACGCCATCGTACACTTGGCCGGGGCGGGCATCGCCAATGGGCGGTGGACCGAAGAGAGAAAAAGGGAATTGACCGACAGCCGGGTGGCGAGCGCCGAATTGTTGCACCGATACGTGGAGGAGCACGGCGTCAAACTCAAATGCTTCGTCTCGGCCAATGGGATCAATTATTACGGTGCCCGCACCACCGAACACATCCATCGGGAGACGGATCCTCCGTCGGCCGACTTCATCGGGAGGCTTTGCCTGCGGTGGGAGGAAGCTGCGAAAAAGTTCGACGACGAATGCCGCGTGGCCGTGTTGCGCACCGCCACGGTGCTGTCCCAAGAGGGTGGTGCCCTGCCGCGGATCGCCTTGCCTGTAAAGTGGGGTGTGGGAGCTCCTCTGGGTTCCGGCAAGCAGTACATGCCGTACATTCACATTCACGACTTGTGCCGCTTGTACGTCCACGCTTTGGACGAGCCGAAGATGTCGGGTGCCTTCAACGCTGCAAACGGCGATCACATCACCAACGCCGAGTTCACGGAGCAACTGGCCAAGGTGCTGGGAAAGCCAAAGTGGTTGCCTCCCGTTCCGGGGGTCTTCCTGAAAGTCGTTTTCGGTGAAATGGCGGATATCGTGCTGAAGGGCAGCCGCGCCTCCGCCGAAAAGGTCAAAAGCACGGGATTCGAATTTCTATACACCGACGTGGCGTCGGCTCTCCACGGTATTTACCGCACGTGAGTCATGGCCTCCGCGGGTGGATTCAGGGCCAATTCTTCCATCAATCCGATTTGGTTCAGTCGCTGATACAAGCTGTCGCGCAGCTTGAAGAAATCGGCTTTGAGGTCATCCGGCACGGGGTCGCCCGACGGGAGGTCTTGGTGGTAAGGATCCACTTGGCTGCCGTTTTTCCAGAAGCGATAGCACACGTGAGGTCCGGTGGCCAATCCCGTCGATCCCACGTATCCGATCACGTCGCCCTGCCGCACGCGGTCGCCTTTTTTGACCGCCCGTTTGCTCATGTGGAGGTATTGCGTGGTGTACGTGGAATTGTGTTTGATCTTCACGTAGTTTCCATTGGCGTTTCCGTATGCCGAAGCGATGACCACCCCGTCGGCGGTGGATTGGATGGGCGTTCCGGTCGGTGCGGCGTAGTCGGTGCCCAAATGGGCCTTCCATCTCTTTTGTACGGGGTGGAAGCGGCGCTGCGTATAGCGGGAAGAGATGCGCGAAAATTTTACCGGCGCCTGTAAGAATGCCTTTCGGAGGTTTTCGCCCTCCCGATCGTAATACTCGGCGTGTTCGCCCCCTTCAAAACGAAATGCGAAGATTGAGTCGTTGCGGTGCCCGAATTCGGCGGCCAGTACGTTGCCGATGCCCACGGGATTGCCGTCGATGTACGACTCCTCGTAAATCACCTTGAAGTAATCGCCCGCTTGGATGCGGTAGAAATCGACGGTCCAGGCGTACATGTCGGCGAGCTTCACCGCCAGGGAAGTATGGAGGTCGTTGTCGGCCAGGGTCTGATACAGCGAAGAGTTGATCCTTCCGGAAGCTTCGCGTATGCGGTATTCCACGGGTTTCTCGCCGAGGTAAGCCGTGAGGCTGTCTTCCAGACCGTATACCACGTATTTCGAAGGACTGGTTTCCACCACGAAATAACACGCCGCCCCTACGCTGTCCTTGGAACAAAATACGGTGTACGGATCGCCGGCCCGCAAGCGGCGCACGTCGAAAACGTCCTTGCTCACGTCGGCCAAACCGGCTATTTTTTCGTAGGGTACGTTGTGTCCCAACAGGATGTCGGCGAGGAATTGATTTCTTTCGATGCGCCCTTCGTGGATCATGTATGCGTTTTCGGGAATGCCGTAACGCGTGGGAACTTCTTCGATTACTTCCTCTTCCACGCGTGTAGAGTCGACCACTTCGTCGCGGGGAACGGTGCCCGCACAGGCGCTGAGAATAAGTGAGAGAACGATGGGTATGAAAAGGGTGCGAATGGATCCGGGCATGATTTTCGGAAGTTTTTCGCCGGTGAAGTTAAGGGTTGAACGCATGAATGAACGGGGCATTTAAGGGGGTTTTCCACGACTCTACGTGCAAATGGCTCTCGGGGATTCGATTCAAAACGACCTCATGTGTCGTTTATTTCCCTTTTTGTCCAACGAAGATTCCCCCGAAAAGGATGCACCTTTCGGAAAATGGGCCCGCCACGGGTTCTCCAAGCCTCAGTTTACCTTGGCGATGGGGTTCGCAAGGTTCTTGTATTCCACGAGTTCCATCTTGATGGACCCGACGAGTACTTTGGCCCGGGCGAGCACCGGAATTTTGTTGAGGTCGTCGGTGATCCACACCGTCATGTCTTCCTCTTTTTTGAAAATCCTTCCCTCTTGCACCACGGGAACGAATTTCAGGCAACGGTACGTGCCCGTACGCGATTTCAGGTTTTCACGCCCCAAGAAGCGTACGCGCAGCGGGTATTCCTCGCCGTCCACGAAAGTGGGAATCGTGAAGATCTGCCCCGGCAAGGCGTCGCTGAAGTCGATGGTGCGCGCGTAGTAAAACGCGGAGAGCATGTCTTGGGATCCTTGGGGAATCTTGAACGTTTCGCCCTTGTTGGTGCGCACGGCCGATTGCAATTGGTAAAATCTGTAGGTCTGGTACTTGGTGTAGCTCCCCTCACGGATATCGCGGATAAATTCCCACGGCACCGCACCTTCCTTGTCGAAGTAAGTTTCATAGCGGTCCCTCACCTTGAAAAACCAGTCGAACGCCCCGAGGGTTCGCCCGGTGCCCACGATGTGGTATACGTCCCGCCCGTGGTAGGACCTGGAGGTCGACTTGACCGTCAGCTCCGCTTCACCGGCGTCGATCAAACCGTAATGCAGGCGGAACCGGAGGTATTCACCGGCGCGAAACGCGTTGTTATCGACATCGGGAATGCCGACTTTGGGCAAGGTGTCCAACGACGCTTTGGGCGGGACTTTTTGAGCGACCACGTGGAGGGTGATCGAACACGCAAACAGGAATAGCCATAATTTCTTCATGTCCCTGATCTTTCAAAATCCGTACCGGGGGCGATTCTCCCGCGTCGATCCTGCGATCGAGAGCGATTGGGAATTCCTAGTCCGGAGAGTCCCGGCACCTGACGGTAGCCGGCCGAAGGTCTTCGTTTTCCGTAAAACGGAGGAACCGCCGAGGTGGTATCGACCCGTTGAAAAATAGCTCCCTCGATGCGCCCCGTCGTTGTCAGACTACGACGTTTACGATGCGCTTGGGCACCACGATGACCTTTTTCGGCTTTTTCCCTTCGAGGTACTTCTTCGCCGCGGGGTCGCTGAGGACGGCTTCTTCCACTTCGGCCGGCGTCATCTCCACCGGCAATTCGAGTTTGAAGCGGAGTTTTCCGTTGAACGACACGGGGTAATCGAAGGCGTCGTCGACCAAGTATTGAGGATCGTAAGTGGGCCACGGCTGCTCGGTCACCGTCGGTTCGTTGCCGAGCCTTTCCCACATTTCTTCCGCGAAGTGGGGCGCGTAGGGCGATACGAGCACAGTCAAGATTCCCAAGACTTCCGCGTTGTTCGAGTTGATGGCCGATAGCTCGTTGACGGCGATCATCATGGAGCTCACCACGGTATTCCACGAAAGTCTTTCCAAATCGTCGGTGACCTTTTTTATGCAGCGGTGGGCGATTTGCAATTCTTTGCGCGTGGGCGGCGCTTTGTCCACGCTCACGCGGTTTTGATCGTCGTGGGCGAGTCGCCAGAATTTACGCAGAAAGTTGTGCACCCCGTTGATGCCTTTCGTGTCCCAAGGTTTGGATTGCTCCACCGGGCCCAAGAACATCTCGTACATGCGCAAGGTGTCGGCACCCACTTCGTCGCAGAGCTGCTCGGGGTCGACGACGTTTTGCCAGCGTTTGGACATTTTCTCCACTTCGTGGCCCACGTGGAAATTCTCTTCCGAGGGCCAGAATTCACGGTCCTTCAGCCCGGGTTCCTGCTTTTTCAGCGCGGCGACGTCGAGCACGTCGCCGTCCACGATGTTTATGTCGACCCTCAAATGCTGGTACCGCTCGTCGCCTTTTCGCGACTCGCTCGGGAACAACTTTTCGTATTCTTCCCGCTTGTCGTAGGACACGAACCGGTGCACGTTTTCCACGTCGCGGAGGAGGATACTCGACTTGCCCAGGATCATGCCTTGATTGATCATTTGCGAGAAGGGCTCGTCGAAGCCGATGTAACCGCGGTCGTACAGGAATTTTGTCCAAAAGCGCGCGTAGAGCAAATGCCCCGTGCCGTGCTCCGCACCGCCGATGTAGAAATCCACAGGGCCCCAGTAGTCGGACGCGGCACGAGACACCGGCTCGTTGGAATTTTTGGGGTCCATGTAGCGGAGGAAGTACCAGGACGAACCGGCCCAACCGGGCATGGTGTTGGTTTCCATCCGATCGCCCCGCCATATTTTCCAGTCTTCCTTGTTCGCTCTCGCCAAGGGTGAATCCCCGCTTTCGGTGGGCAGGTACTTGTCGACTTTCGGGAGGGTGATCGGCAAATCGGCGGGGTCGAAAACGCGTGGAATTCCGTCGACGTAATACACCGGGAAAGGCTCGCCCCAGTATCGCTGCCTCGAAAAAATGGCGTCGCGTATGCGGTAATTGACGGATTCGCGGCCCAGTCCCTTTATTTCGAGTTCTTCCACTACGGCGTCGGTGGCTTTGTCGGCTGTGAATCCGGTGAGAAAACCGGAGTTGATCAACTTGCTCTCCCTGCCGCCGTACACGTTTTCCGCCCGGGGTTCAGCTTCGAAAATAGGTGAGACCGAGAGGTCGTATTTCCTCGCGAATTTCATGTCGCGTTCGTCGCCGGCGGGCACGGCCATGATGGCTCCCGTTCCGTAGCCGGCCAGCACGTAATCGGCGATCCAGACGGGCAGTTTTTCTCCCGTAAACGGGTGTGTGGCGTAGGAGCCGGTAAACTCTCCCGTGACGTGTTTCACGTCGCTTTGGCGCTCGAGCTCGGTGCGGGTTTTGGTTTTTTCGACGTAGGCTTCCACGGCGGCGCGCTGCGCTTCCGTAGTCAGCGATTTCACCAAGGCGTGTTCGGGAGCGAGCACCATGAAGGTGGTTCCGAAGATGGTGTCGGGTCGGGTGGTGAACACTTCGAGTGCACCGGCGTCGGTCGAGAAGAATATCGACGCACCGCGGGAGCGACCGATCCAATTGCGCTGCACTTCCTTGATGCTTTCCGGCCATTCGATGCGGTCAAGACCTTCCAACAGGCGATCGGCGTACGCCGAAATGCGCAAGCTCCACTGTTCCATGGTGCGCTGCACCACGGGGTGGCCGCCCCGCTCGCTGAGTCCGTCTTTCACTTCGTCGTTTGCCAAGACGGTGCCGAGGGCTTCGCACCAGTTGACCCGGGTTTTACCGAGGTAGGCCAAGCGGAAGTGGCCGAGGATGAGTTCCCGCTGTCTTTCGGTCAGTACGCTCCAGTCGGTGGCGGTGAATTCGCCCGCGAAGTGCTCTCCGAAGGGAAAATCGTCCAAGTCGAGCTTTTTCCACCAATCGGGTTCTATGGCGGCGTCGACGCCGTAGGTGCCGTTGTCTTCAAAAGCGGCGATCAAGGTGTCGAGCGGCTCCGCGCGATCGGTTTGCCGGTTGTACCAAGAGTTGTAAAATTCGATGAAAATCCACTGCGTCCAACGGTAGTAATTCGGATCGCTGGTGCGCACTTCACGGCTCCAGTCGTAATTGAAGCCCAGCCTACGCAATTGCTGTTTGTAGCGTTGGATGTTTTTTTCGGTGGTTTTGGCGGGGTGTTGTCCGGTCTGTATGGCGTACTGCTCGGCCGGTAAGCCAAAGGAATCGAATCCCATGGGGTGGAGCACGTTGTACCCCAGATGTCTCTTGTACCTGGCGATGATGTCGGTGGCGATGTATCCGAGGGGATGGCCCACGTGCAGGCCGGACCCTGACGGGTAGGGAAACATGTCGAGGACGTAGTACTTTGGCCTTTTGTCGTCTTCGCTGACGCGGTAGGTATCGTTTTCGGCCCAAAAGGCCTGCCATTTCGATTCTATTTCCCTGAAGTCGTAGTCCATTTCCCGATGATTAAGACAGGAGACAAAATTATCATTTTCGCGGGCTTTCGCATCGCGGGGAGAGTAGAGGTGCGGAGACCGACGGCCGTGGCACCGATTGGCTCTCCCGTAGCCCGGCTGCAGCGGTGAGTGCGATTGCGTGAGCCCGCAATCCGGCATCCTTTTTTGTCCGACGCAACAGGGGGCGTGGCGTACAGGAGCGACCGGCAGGAAGCTCCCTGTACGACTTACGCCGCCTTGCGTAGGCAAAAAAGATAAAGGATGAAGGGCGACCCCTCGGGGGCACGCCCTTCATAAAAATTCCTTTCGTCCGGCGTTTTTCACACGTGGACAAAGGCGTCCCGCGGTGTGCGGGCGGGTGGTTTAAACGGCGCCTTGGTCTATCATGGCGTCGGCGACTTTGATGAACCCGGCGAGGTTGCTGCCTCGTACGTAATCCACTTTGCCGTCGACGGTGCCGTACTTGACGCAAGCCGCGTGTATGCCTTTCATGATGCCGTGAAGTTTTTCGTCCACTTCGGCGGCCGACCAAGAGAGGCGCATGGAGTTTTGGGTCATTTCGAGTCCCGAGGTGCTCACGCCGCCGGCGTTGCTCGCTTTTCCGGGCGAGTAGGGGATGCCACGCTCTTTGAGGAGGTGCAACGCCTCGAGGGTGGTGGGCATGTTGGCGCCTTCCACGACCATCATGAGGCCCTTGTCGAGCAGTGTTTTGGCGTCGTTTTCGTCGAGTTCGTTTTGGGTGGCGCAAGGCATGGCGATGTCGATGTGGGTGGGTGCTTCCCACGCGCGCTGACCATCGAAGTACTGTACGCCTTCCATCTCGTCGGCCATCACGGAAATGCGCTCTCTGCGCACGTTCTTGATCTCCTTGATTTTTTCGTAGTGCTCCTCGTCGAATCCTTCTTCACGGAACACGAATCCTCCCGAGTCGCTCAGCGTCACCACTTTGGCGCCGAGTTGGATGGCTTTGAGGAATGCGTGCTGGGCCACGTTGCCCGATCCGCTCACGGCCACGGTCTTGCCGGCGATGGTTTGACCCACGTGCTCGAGCATCTCTTGGGCGAAGTACACGGTACCGAATCCGGTGGCCTCGGTGCGCATCAGCGATCCGCCCCAGTTGACGCCTTTTCCGGTGAATACGCCGGTAAAATTGTTTTGCAAGCGCTTGTACTGTCCGAACATGTACCCCACTTCGCGGGCGCCCACGCCGATGTCGCCGGCGGGGATGTCGGTGTCGGGGCCGATGTGTCTGTACAATTCGTTCATGAAACTTTGGCAGAAGCGCATCACTTCATTTTCCGATTTTCCGCGGGGGTTGAAATCGGCTCCACCTTTGCCTCCGCCGAGAGGAAGCGTGGACAAGCTGTTTTTCAGAATTTGTTCGAAACCGAGGAATTTCAGGATGCTGAGGTTTACCGAAGGGTGGAATCTGATTCCCCCTTTGTACGGGCCCAAAGCGGAGTTGTACTGCACGCGGTAGCCGCGGTTTACTTGGGTGTTTCCTTCGTCGTCGACCCATGGCACGCGGAACATGATTACGCGCTCCGGCTCAATCAGGCGCTCAAGGATATTGGCCTTCTTGTATTTCGGGTTTTCTTCGATAAACGGAACGAGTACTTCGGCCGCTTCCTGGATGGCCTGAATGAATTCCGGCTCATGCGGGTTGCGCGCCTTCACCTTTTCGACGAACTCGTCGATGGCGGC
The DNA here is from genome assembly GCA_964574635.1 of uncultured Cryomorphaceae bacterium. Taxonomy (GTDB): domain Bacteria; phylum Bacteroidota; class Bacteroidia; order Flavobacteriales_D; family Cryomorphaceae; genus CAZNOG01. The sequence goes on from CAZNOG010000001.1 coordinate 56,772, forward strand.
TTGATGTGATACGGTTTCCATAATGGATGTCGAGTTAAAATTTTGGCGCAAAGGTAAGGATTAAACCGCCTGAAAACCCATATTTTCGGATTCTCGGGAGGAGGGGAAATCCGGTGGTTTTGCCACGTTGAGCGGAAGGTCGGGGCAAGTGATTGCCGTACAGCGATCGGGCGCTCAGGGGCTTCTCCCCCCGAAAGGTCACTTGTCCCTCTTGCTGAGTTCTTCGATGAAATCTCGAAGGTGCCGTTTTTGGAAGGGCCCGGCCGATACGCGCGTGAGGTGGGAGAGGGCGGCTTTGAAATGCGCATCCGACAACTTTCTCGTGTCCTCATCGATTCCCAAGGATCGAAACAGGCAGACCACGCTTTTGACCTTGGCGGCTTCCTCGGCCTTTTTTACGTTTTGTGAGAAGTGGCGGCGCAATTCCTTCTTCCGGGCCGCCGAGGCTTTTTCCAAGGCGCGGATGTACAGGTAGGTTTTTTTGTTGGAAAGGATGTCGCCGCCCACTTGTTTACCGAAGGTTTTGGGGTTTCCGAACGCATCGAGCAAATCGTCCTGCAATTGAAACGCGATGCCGGCCTCCACGCCGAAAGCGTACAATTCCTCCGCATCCCGATCGGACGCGCCGGCGATGAGGGCGCCGATTTTCAAACTTCCGCCCAAGAGCACCGCCGTTTTCAGCCTGATCATCTCGAGGTATTCCGATTCAGTGACGTCTTCCCTGACCTCGAAATCCATGTCGTATTGTTGCCCCAAGCAGACTTCCAACGCGGTTTTGTTGAAGGTTTCGAACACGCGAACTCGCTGCGGTGTGTCGAGGCGGTTCAGCAGGGAATAGGCTTCGATGAGCATGGCGTCGCCCGAAAGGATGGCGCCGTTTGAATCCCACTTGGAATGCACGGTGGCGCGTCCACGGCGCAGCGGCGCGTTGTCCATAATGTCGTCGTGCACCAGGGTGAAATTGTGAAAGACCTCTACGGCGAGGGCCGCCGGCAAGGCCGCTTCGGGGTCTTCGTCGAACAGGAGATGGCCCATGAGCACGAGGGTGGGCCGGATGCGCTTGCCCTTTCCCGACAACGCGTATCGGATGCGCTCGTGAAGCCCGTTTTCGGGCAGGGATTCCAGATAGGAGTCGAAAGCCCGGTCGAGGATGTTCTGCAATTCTTCCCTTCCCAATCTCATTTTATCAAGCTGAGGAGATACCGCCCGTAGCCGCTTTTCACCAAGGGTCGGGCGATTTGTTCGAGTTGTTCTTTGGTGATGAACCCCATTTCGTACGCCGTTTCTTCGATGCAACCGATTTTCAGACCTTGACGCTCTTCGATGACTTCCACGAATTGGCTGGCCGCCATGAGAGACGAGAAGGTGCCCGTGTCGAGCCAAGCCGTGCCGCGGTCCATGATGGAAACCCTGAGTTTCTCCCGTTGCAGGTACGCCTTGTTCACGTCGGTGATTTCGTACTCACCCCTGGGCGAAGGTTGGAGGGATTTGGCGATTTCGATTACTGAATTGTCGTAGAAATAGAGGCCCGGTACGGCGTAGTTGGATTTGGGGTTTTTCGGCTTCTCTTCGATCATCAACACTTTGTTGTCTTTGTCGAATTCCACCACGCCGTAGCGCTCCGGATCGGAAACGTGGTAGGCGTACACCACCGCTCCGTCGGGGTCGGTATTCCCACGGAGCAATTCGCCGAGGTGAAGGCCGTAAAAAATGTTGTCGCCCAGAATCAGCGCCACCTTGTCGTCGCCGATGAATTCCTCGCCGATGGTGAAGGCCTGGGCGAGGCCCTTAGGTTCTTCCTGCGTCGCGTACGTGAAATTGCACCCCAAGCGCGATCCGTCGCCCAACAACAACTGGAAGCGATCGAGGTCGTAGGGGGTGGTGATGATGAGGATGTCGCGGATTCCCGCGCTCATCAACGTCGACAACGGGTAGTAGATCATGGGCTTGTCGTATACGGGCATCAACTGCTTGCTCACGGCGATGGTGAGGGGGTAAAGCCTGGTTCCCGATCCTCCGGCGAGTATGATTCCTTTCATGGCACTCAGGGTTTTTCCTCGATGGTGTTGGATTCGAAGGCTCCGATTTCCAAAGAGTCCAACTCGATGTCTTCCTCTTCATTTACGATTTGGAGGAAGGGTTCTTTGAACGACTTGGTGATGATGTACTTGTTGAAAGACAGCAACAAGCTCGGAAGCAAGATCAAGTTGGCGGCCATGGCGATCAACAGGGTAAAAGAAACCAGCATTCCCAATGCCACCGTGCCGCCGAAATTGGACGCGGTAAAAACCAAGAAACCGAAGTACAAAATGACGGTGGTGTACATCATGCTGATGCCGGTCTCCTTCATGGCGTTGACCACGCAGGCTTGGATATCCCACGGCCGCTGTTTCAATTCCTGCCGGTACCGCGACAAATAGTGGATGGTATCGTCGACCGAAATCCCGAACGCCACGCTGAACACCAAAATGGTGGAAGGCTTGATGGGAATGCCGAAGAAACCCATCAATCCCGCGGTGAATAACAGGGGGATTAGGTTGGGAATCAGCGACATGATCGTCATTCGGAAGGAGTTGAACAGCACGGCCATCAGCAATCCGATCACGAAGATGGCGATGCTGAGCGACAGAAGCAGGTTTTGAACCAAGTACGTGGTTCCGTTCAAAAACACGATGCTCGTTCCGGTGAGGGTCACTTTGTACTCATCCGGCGGGAAGATTTCGAATACTTTGGGTTTCAAGTCTTCCATAAGAACTTCGAGCTCCGTGGTCCCGATGTCGGCGATCTGCGCGGTGATGCGCGTAATCTGTTGCGTCGAGTCCAGGAACATCTGAGATATTTCCGCGGCATCGCCGCCCCCTCCGCGCAAGTACGGTGCGATAAACGATTGTTCGTACCCTTCGATCAAGGCGTATCGGCTAGGGTGGCCGTTGTAGTAAGCCTGTTTGGCGAATTTGATCGCGTCGGTGATGGCCAGGGATCGCGAAATCTCGGCGTAGGCGTGCAGCGTATCTTGTAGCCGGTCGATCTTGCGCAAGGTTTTCAATCCGGTCACTTTCGATCCGTCCTTGGTGTTGACCAACACTTCCAGCGGCATCACTCCGGCGAAATTCCGCTCGAAGAATCCCAAATCGGTGATGATGCGATCTTCTTTCGGCAAGTCGTCCACGATGTTGCCGGTGGTCGTCATTTTGGTCATGCCGTACACGCTGGTCACCACAACGATCACTACGGCCACGTACACTTTTCTTCGGTGCAGGGTCACCACGTTAATAATCCCTCGGATGGCCGTGCCCACCCACGTCCTGTTCAGGTGCCGCACGTGCCGCGCTTTCGGCGGGGCGATGAAACTAAACACCGCCGGGATGATGATCAGCGATAGGAGGAAAACACAAATGATGCTGATGGACGCGATGATACCGAATTGCTTCAACATGGCGCTCCGCGTGAATATGAAGGTCGCGAAACCCATGGAAGTGGTGAAGTTCGTCATGAATGCGGCGTTGCCCACTTTGTGGATCACGCGGCTCAGCGCTTTGATTTGGTTGCCGTGCAGGGTGTATTCGTTGTGGTATTTATTCAGCAAAAACACCGCGTTGGGCACCCCAATCACGATGATCAGCGGCGGAATCAATCCCATGAGCACCGACAACTTGAAGTCGAACAGGGAAATCCATCCCAAGGACCAGATCACCCCGATGATCACCACTATCAAGCTGATGAACATTACACGGAAGCTCCTGAAAAACATGTACATCAACAGGGCCGTCACCAAGGCGGCCAAGCCCACGAACAGCCCCAGCTCACTCTTGATCTTCGCCGTTTGCACCGTGCGTATGTAGGGCAATCCCGAGAGGTGCACCTGCACCCCGGTGGCATCCGAAAACTCAGCCGTGATCCGCTCCACATCGTCCACCACCTCCACCCGCTCTTCCGAGTTGAATTTGTCGCGGTTCACGAAGAGCATCATCAAACTGGCCTTCGTGCTGTCGTTGTACAGCAAGTCTTCATAAAAAGGCAGGGACCGTATCACCTTCCGCAGGCTGTCCACCTCGGCCTCGCTGCCGGGCGTTCGGCTCACCACCTTGCGTACTTCGAATTTCCGTTCGCGTTCGTTCTTCACCAGCGTGTACAGGTGAGCTTCAGAAAACACGCTGTCTATCCCGTCCACCGCCTTGAGATCCTCCCCCAAATCGTACCATTGCGCGAATCGGGGGTAGGTGAACAAATTGGAATCGCGGATACCCAGAACCAGCACGTTGCCGTCTTGCGCAAAACGCTGTACGAAGCTGTCGTATTCAACTTGCGTGCTGTCGTCTTTGGGCAATATCCCGCCGAACTGGTAGCTCATCGTCACAAACTGAGCATGGTAGGCCATGAACCCCGTAATCAACAATACGCCGGCGAGCAGAGGAACCCTCTGTCTTAGAATCAGGCCGGAAATTTTCTCCCACATGAGCTTGAATTCGCGTAAAATCGACAAAGATAGAACAGAATGCCGGAAAGGGACCGACCATTTCCCGAGGTCGTTCTTCGCGTTTTATCCGTTTTTGGGCGCACCCCGCTCCCTCGGTTCGCAAAGGACTTCGCATCCCATCCTTTCTCTCATAATCAATTGGCCTCATCCATCCTCAAGGCGGGTCGGTCTACGGGCTGTGGCCATACCCGCACCCGCGTGCAGGGGTGCAGGGCCGCCGAGGAGCTTCCAAGGTCGCTCTCGCCGGCCGGCACCCCTGAGCGGCTGCGCGCATGGGCCGCCGCCCTTCGCCCTTGCGCGAATTCACCGCGGTAGCCGCCATTGTATTCGGACGGTTACCTTTGTCCCGATGAGATCCCCGTCGCCGGATATCGGCTTTTTTCTTCGCCATCTCACCGCCAAGCGCCGGCGCAACGCATGGAATATGCTGCGCGATTACTATCGGTCCAAGCGATCGGGAAAAGCGAACATCTCGGCCATGCCCTTGGCTCTTTCGCTGGAGCCTACTACGGCGTGCAACCTCGGCTGCCCCGAATGCCCCAGCGGGTTGAAGGCGTTCTCCCGCCCTACGGGAAACCTGAAAACGGAAGTCCTCGACCGACTGCTCGACGAAATGGGAGACACCCTGCTTTACCTCACGTTTTATTTTCAAGGTGAACCCTTTATCCATTCCCACATGACGGAGTTGATCTCGAAGGCATCGGCAAAAGGAATCTATACAGCCACATCCACAAATGCCCACTTCATCACCCCGTCAAAAGCGGAGGAGATCGTCCGTTCAGGCCTGAACCGGCTGATTATTTCCATTGACGGCACCACGCAAGAAGTGTACGAACAGTACCGGCGCCGCGGAAACCTCGAGAAGGTCATCGCCGGAACCAAGGAGATACTCGCCGCGAGAAAGCGTTTGGGTTCTACCTTTCCACGCGTTTATTTCCAGTTTTTGGTCGTGCGCCCCAACGAGCACCAAATTCCCGAAATCAAAGCCCTGGGCAAGCGTTTGGGCGTCGACAAAGTCTTGCTCAAAACGGCACAGGTGTACGACTACGAAAACGGAAACGACCTCATCCCCACCATCGCCAAATACGCCAGATACAAGCAAACGGCCACGGGCAAATGGGTCATTAAAAACAAACTCGAAAACCACTGTTGGAAAATGTGGCACTCCTGCGTCATCACGTGGGATGGACGGGTGGTGCCTTGTTGCTTCGACAAAGACGCCAAGCACCTCATGGGCAAGATCGACGTGCGCTCTTTCCGCGACGTGTGGTTCGGCAGACGCTACAACGCGTTCCGCGGAGCGGTCATGCACTCGAGAAAAGACATCGACATCTGCAAAAACTGCACGATGGGAACCAAGGTTTGGTCCTGAGACCCCTTATTCGGCGGTCTCTATCGATTTCGAATCCGTTTTCTCTTTGTCTTTGCGACCGAAGGTAAAGGTCATCCCGGCGCTGAAGCGCAGGTCGTCGAGTTTCGAGGGCGTCCTGTACTGCTTGTGATCGCCGGAATCGGAGTAGTAGTTCACTTCCGTCATCCGCAGAAAGTTGAGGTTGTCGGCCATGGCGAATACCTGGAGGAAGCCGATGTTCAACACCATTCCTCCTCCGAGGCCCCAATCGGCCTCGCCCCGCTTGCCGACGTTTACGCCCAACTCGAGAATGCGTCCCAATCGCTGGATGTATCCCGCCGAAAACCGAAATGGGATGTAATCCGCATCGAAACCCCTCACGAAGTTTACCGTGGCGTGACCGCTCAACGAGTTGGCCCTCCAAAGTTCATAAGATCCGCCCAAGCGAAGGTATCCCTTCAACCGGGAGGTGTACGAGTTCTCGTCGGACTCTACCCGGAAGTGTTCATCCAATTCATCCTCCCAACGATCGATCTCTTCGGCAATGGAATCTGAAAAAGATTCCCCGACGAACAAGAAATCGCTCAGGTCCAGTCCGTCGTAGAGAAACGATGCGTCTTTCGTCCGGTACGATGCCACGTCGTCTTTCCAAGTGATCCAACCGATGTCGTGTGCGGAGAGTGAAAGGTTGAGTTTGTTGATGGGTCGGTATACCACGCCCAAATCAAACGCGGCTCCCCGGTTTTTCAATCCCGAGAGTAAAGAAAGCGCGTCGAAATCTTCGTGATCATCGGACAAACCCAATCCCGAGGTGTGAACATTAAAGGAACCGGAAGTTTGCAAGGCGTAGGTTTCGGGATCGGTGCGCAGGCTCAGACCGGAGTTTTCCGTGTGCAGGTTGACCATGCCGTACAGGTATTTGGCCGTAGCGCCCACCGACCACTTTTCGCCGATCTCACGCGAATATCCGAGGCTGAACTCTCTGTAGTAGATCATATTTCCCGACAGGCTCGAAAAATCGATCGTACCGTTTTCGAACTCGTGCGTTCCCACATTGCCGTAAGCCGCCAAATAAAACAGGTCGGTGGGAAAATGAATATCCATACGCGCCCGCTCTTTGATGCCCAGATGCACGTACCCTTTCCCCAATCTCAAGCCGAGGTGAAACAGGTTCAGCGTCATTTCGAACGACGACTCGGATGCGTCGCCCATTCTGTCGAGCAGGGCACCCACGTCCACAATGGTGCGGCCGTCGCTTTCTCCCTTTAATCCCACCTTGGGATAGAACATATCGCTTTGGAAACTCGTGTGCACACCCCCCAAAATCGGCATGGCGAAATTGACTTTGGCCAAGGGCCGCATGGCCGGGTTTCCATCCACCCGGTAGGGCGAAAACTCGTAGAATTCATAATTGGTGCCGGCTTGAGAGTAGGTGACGCCGCTCACCGACAATGCGAAGAAGAGGAAAATGAAATGTAGGGGCTTCATGTCAGTCGGTGTTGAGTTTGGCCTTTGCGGCGAGTGATACGCTGATGTGGTCTTCCGGGTAGACCCGAATGGGATGCGAACCGTTGGTGGTCGTGTGACCGGCCACACGGACAACGATGTGCGTCGCGGCGTCGAGATTCAGCGCGCGGTCACGCGTCATGTGGATGTCGAGCGTTTGGGAAGTCACCCCGTTTACCCGGCCGTAATCGTCCATGCCGACCGTGCCGCTCAAATTCACCGGGGCGGCCGGAATCACGTTCGTCGTACCGGAAAACAGGGAGTCCAAGGGCTGGAAATCCGCGTCGAGAAACACCAATTGAACCGATGCGTCCAAAGGAAGTCCGTTGCGGACGGCCAAGCGGAACACGAGTTCTTCCATTTCCGAAAAGTCTTCGGCCGTTTCGACGACGTCCTTGACATTCACCGTCGTGGTGTCCGTCAATTTGAAGTTTGCGATCGATCCGTATAGCGGCACTTCCACCTCGAAGCGGATGTCCAACCCGTCGTCGGCTGTCACAAAAGAGGAAGGTTGATTGTCGGGGTTGATTTCCAGATGAAAATCACCTTCGATCAAATGGGGTTCGAAAGCCATGAAATCCGTCACGGACGGGGTCATGCTCCCGTTGGTAATGGCGAGTTCGGTGTAGGCCGTCTGGCCGGGCACCGGTGCGGCGGCGATGACCGGAAAGGGTTGGATGGCCGACCCGTCGATGGTCATCGTTTCCTCGAATCGGTTGGTGCCGACGATCCGGTCGGGGACGGGTCGCACCGAAAGGCCGAAACCATTGTCGAAGTATACGTTTATGCGGGGATCTTCCAAGCGCACCTGGCCCTCGAACCCCGAATCGAACATACTGACCCGCGCCGAAAAGGGATCCAGGTAAACGTCGCGTGGCGCTATGTATCCACCCGCCGAAGCCACCACCAGCGATTCCAACCACCCGTCGAATTGGATTTCACTCGGCGTGAGATTGCCTCCGTCGGAAATCACCAGTGAGTAGGTCATTTTCATGAGGTTGCTGCCGGCGCCGTTTGCACCGAAGTAGAAAAGTTTATCCGTGAGATCCACGATGGCGTCGAGGTATATCGGCGCCTCTCCGTCCACCACGTCGAGGGAAATCAGTTCGTCACCGCTCAGTGGATGAACGATGGCAAGCACTCCGTGTATGGGCAAATCCCCGTCGGCGTTGATGACCAACCGCAATGTGCCCGACGAAAACCGAATGGAGTCGAGTTGATCGACGTCGAAATCGAGCGAAATGAATTCTTCCCCCTCGATCGCAACCTCCCCGTAATTCCCCAACATACTGATGTCCATTGGGGTGAGTGTGTACGACTCGGAGAAGGACTGATCCGGAATACTCAAGTAATCGGAGGAGCGGAGGGTTGTCAGCGTATCGCGATACACCAACGACAGCACTTCGTTTTCCTCCGCAATGATCTCCCCGTGAGGGTCGAAGTTCCGAATGACTTGTCGGGTAGTGATGGTGGCCTTTGCCAGGGGAACGCCGAATTCCGGTGAGAACTCGAGTTTTGGATCCCGTATGGTCAATTCGTCTTTGGTACACGAGGTGATCGTCAGAAATCCGAGAAATAAGCACAGGACGCGTCTTTGACGCGGAAAGGGGAGAAACGTCATGTGGAGGGATTTGAGGGGATTGGTTTTGAAGGTTGCTTTAAGGGTTGTTGAACGCAGTCCGTTCGGCGGTAACTACGTAGGTAAGCGTAAAGGGGTTTCGAAGGGTGTGTCGGTTTTCATGCTCGAGGGTAAATCGATGAGGGCAATTTCCAACTGCGCTCACCGTAATCTAATATTATGCGCCGAACCCGGTGCAATGACTATTTTCGCCGTATGACTAAAATACTCGTCCTCGGCGCCAACGGTCAATTGGGGCGTGCCCTGCAACGCATCCCGGACTTGAAACACGCCGAGTTTTTCGACCGACGCGCGGTGGATTTGTCACGGCTCGACGATTTGACCCGAACGCTGGAATCGAAATCATTCGACGTACTGGTCAATGCAGCCGCGTACACCGCGGTCGACAAGGCCGAAGCGGAAAGCGAACTGGCGTTCATCGTAAACGGTGATGCACCGGCAAAATTGGCGGAAATCTGCGAAAAAAAAGGAGCAGCCATGATTCACGTATCGACCGACTACGTGTTCGGCGATACCCGCCCGGAGCCCCTGGCCGAAACGCATCCCACCGAACCGTACAATGTTTACGGTCGATCGAAATTGCGCGGAGAAGAATTGGTGCGCAAACACTGCCCCCGTCACCTCATCATCCGAACCGCGTGGCTCTACGGCCCCGTCGACCACAATTTCGTCCGTACCATGCTCCGGCTGGGCGCCGAGAGGGATGAACTCAAAGTGGTGTACGACCAAGTGGGAGCTCCGACCAACGTGAGGGATCTCGCCGAGGTCGTGGCGAAACTGGCACTTTCCTTTCCGAAAGAAGAATCGCTTTGGGGTACCTACCACTATGCGAACGCCGGGGTGTGCTCTTGGTACGACGTCGCCCACGCCATTTTCGAATTGAGCGGGATGCGGGTGAATCTCAAACCCGTCCGTTCGATCGAGTTTCCCACACCCGCGAAGCGTCCGCCATACAGCGTTTTGGATACCGACAAGATCGTTCGCAATTTTGCCGTGAAAATCAGACACTGGAGGGCCGCCCTTCGGGATTGCCTGGATGAAATCAAAAGCGGAGAGAATGACTGAAAAAACTTTGCTCGTAACCGGAGGCGCCGGTTTCATTGGTTCCAACTACATCGCCATGCTGCTCGAAGCCGAGCCGGACACCCGGGTGGTCAACCTCGACGCTCTTACGTACGCCGGAAGTCCGGACAACATGAAGGGGTTTATGGACAACCCCCGCCATATCTTCGTCGAAGGCGACATCTGCGACCGCACCTTGGTGAGCGACCTCTTCGGACAATACCGCTTCGACGGGGTGGTGCACTTCGCCGCCGAATCGCACGTCGACAACAGCATCGCCGGACCGGAAGCCTTTATCCGCACGAACGTGAACGGCACGTTCGTATTGATCGACGTGGCGCGACAAGCGTGGCTCAAAAAACCCTTCACCCCCAAGCCGGGCCGCGAGCACGCCAGGTTCCTCCACGTGAGTACGGACGAAGTCTACGGAACCCTCGGCAAAACGGGACTTTTCACCGAAAAAACCCCATACGCCCCCAACAGCCCGTACAGCGCCAGCAAAGCAGCTTCAGACATGATCGTGCGAAGCTACTTTCACACCTACGGTTTGAACGTGGTGACCACCAATTGCTCCAATAATTACGGCCCTCATCAGCACGATGAAAAACTCATTCCTACCATCATCAGATCCGCCTTGGCCGGAAAGAACATCCCCATATACGGCGACGGGCAAAACGTTCGCGACTGGCTGTACGTCGACGACCACTGCCGGGGAATATCCTTGGCTTTCAACCGCGGCATAGCGGGCGAAACGTACAACATCGGCGGCAGAAACGAACGCACCAACCTTTACATCGCCGAGACCATCTGCGCGATTTTGGACGGAAAAAAGCCTCGGACGACCGGTTCGTATTCCGAGCTGATTACTTTTGTCGACGACCGCCCCGGTCACGACAGGCGCTACGCCATCGACGCATCGAAAATCGAGGGCGAATTGGGGTGGAAAGCCCGGGAAAATTTCGAATCGGGCATCGTCAAAACCATCGACCACTACGTTGAAAAATACAGCTGAACATGGATCCTAACATACTGACCAAAGCCCGTGCATGGCTCACCGAGGCCTACGACGAAACGACCCGCACCGAAGTACAAAACCTCATCGACGGCGACCCCAAATTGCTGGAAGACGCCTTCTATACTGAACTCGCCTTCGGTACGGGCGGGCTACGAGGCGTGATGGGTGCGGGAACGAACCGCATGAACACTTACACGGTATCCATGGCGACTCAAGGGCTGGCCAATTACGTGAACCGCGCCGCGACCACCGAGGTCAAGAGCGTGGCCATTGCCTACGACTCCAGAAACAACTCCAAGCACTTTTCCCGCCGCGCCGCGGAAGTCTTCGCCGCCAACGGAATCAAGGTGTACCTCTTCGGCGATTTGCGCCCCACGCCGCAATTGTCCTTCGCCGTGCGCCATTTGAAATGCTCTGCCGGCGTGGTCATCACCGCGTCGCACAATCCAAAGGAATACAACGGGTACAAAGTGTATTGGAGCGACGGTGGGCAGATTCTACCGCCCCATGACGCCGCCATCATCGAAGAAGTCAGGAAAGTGACGGACCCGACGAAAGTGAAAAGGGATTTCGACGAGGGCATGATCGAAATCCTCGGAGAGGAAATCGACACCGCCTACCGCGCCACGGTTTTGAAAGAATCTATTCATCCGGAAGCCATCGGCCATTCCGCCCACATGCCCATCGTGTACACCTCGCTTCACGGCACCGGAATCACCCAAATGCCCTTCGTCTTGGAGCAAATGGGTTTCCGAAACATCCACATCGTCGAAGAGCAGGCCAAACCCGATGGGAATTTCCCCACGGTGCATTCCCCCAATCCCGAGGAAAAAGCCGCATTGGACCTCGCGCTGAAACTCGGAAAACGGCTCGACGCTGAAATGGTGATGGGCACCGACCCCGACGCCGACCGCGTGGGAATCGCCGTGAAAGACCCGAAGGGCGAGCTCGTACTTCTCAACGGAAACGAAACGGCGACCATCCTCACGTACTATCTGTTGGAAGGCCTTAAAAGCAAAGGCCGCCTGCCCGAAAACGGATTCGTCTGCCGCACCATCGTCACCACGGAGTTGGTGGACGTCATCGCCGAAGCCTACGGCGTGAATTGTTACGTCACCCTCACGGGGTTCAAGCACATCGCCGGCGTCATCCGCGAATTGGAAAACAAGGAAAAGTTCATCGGAGGCGGTGAAGAGAGTTACGGCTTCATGATCGGCGATTCCGTGCGCGACAAGGACGCCATTGTAACCGGCGCCATCCTCTGCGAAATCGCCGCTTGGGCGAGGGAGCGGGGAAATTCCTTCTACGAGGAGCTCATCGACATGTACGTGAAATTCGGTTTCTATCGGGAAGCCCTCGTTTCGGTGGTCAAAAAAGGACGCGACGGAGCCGAGCAAATCCGCAAGATGATGGATAATTTCCGTCACAACATGCCCGATTCCATCGCCGGATCCAAAGTGGTGGAGGTGCACGATTACCTCGCCGATACCATCCGCGACCTCAGAACCGGCGCCACAAAACCCACAGGACAACCCCGCTCGAACGTCATGCAGTTTTACCTGGAAGACGGCGGAAAAGTCACGGCTCGCCCCTCGGGTACCGAGCCCAAAATCAAATTCTACTTCAGCGTTCACACCGCGATCTCAAGCCGGGACGAATTTCCAGAGGCCAAACAGCGATTGGAAGCCAGAATCGAAGAGCTGAAACAAGCTTTTCAAGCCTGAGTACGGACCGACTACACCGTGGCGACGTGTGATTCCCGCACCAAATCGAACACCGTTTTCACGGGGTTGAACGTTTCGATGGGCACCTCCACAAACACCGTGTTCCAGTGGTGCATGGCGCCGTTCCACAGACCGGGCGATTCCAAGGCCTTGATGGGCGCACCAAAATGGGTTTTGTCCACGACCATCGCCGTATCCGGGTTGCTGTATTCGTTGAGGTCGTATTTCTCTCCCCGGTGATTCTTCACCGACAGCACCAAGTCCACCGGATTGAAGTGCGTGGCTTTTCGAAAAATTTCCGCTTGGCCCGGATCGTCGAGGTCGAGTTGAGCTTTTTCGACGATTTGCAACGTCGGGCCGCCCTCGTCTTCCACGTAAAAAGGGCCTCCGCCGGGTTCGCCCTGGTTTTTGACCATGCCGCAAACGCGCAATGGCCGGTCCATGTATTTTGCGAGTTCCTCCGCCGATTTGCCTTCGAAATCTCCTTCAAACCATTGGGCCAGGAAGGCCGCGCAAGTGGCCCTTTCCAGCCTCCCCTCGTCGAAATCGCGCATAAATCCGAACAGGCGATCCCGCACGTGGAGCAACACGCCCCCGAGCCTTTCCTTGTGCTTCACCGTGATGTCCTTCAGCCTGTCCGGCACCACGTTGTCGATGTTCTTCACGAAAATGACGTCGGCATTCAGGGCGTTGAGGTTTTCGAGCAGGGCGCCGTGGCCGGCCGGTCGCAGCAGCAGCCCTCCCGATTCATCCCGGGCCCATTTCCCGCTTTCCACCTCGATGGCGGGGGTGTCGGTTGAGGGTTTTTGTGGGTCGGTCTCGACTCGAAAATCCATGCCGAAACGCTCGCCTGCGGCTTGTTTACCTCGAATCAAAATTTCGTCGATCTCCGCTCCACCCGTCGGCGGTACCGTGAAGAATATGCGCGCGCTTCCCTTTTCGGGATTTCCCGCGTACAGGGCCGCCTCGTAGAAATGCTCTTCAAAGGCCGTGCGCACCGTACCGTCCGCGTAACGATGAAAGGTGATGGCTCCCTTGGGCAAGTGCCCGTATCCCAAGCCATCTTCCAAAAGCAGTTTTTCCAAGGCCTTCTTCCTGCCCTCCTCGGTCTTCAGCGTTTCCCTGTCGAGGTCGGCGTGGGCGGAGAGCAATTCGTAAAAAGGGTATTGGACCAAATCGCCGAAAAACCGTTCGATTTCTTCCGTAGACTCACCGCCTTCCAAGTATTGAAAGAGATCTTTGAACATCCGCGTCGCCGCGCCGCTGGCCGGCACGAACTTCACCACGTCGGTGTTTCCGCGTCGGCGGTACAAGTCCGCGAATTCGTTGCCTTCTTCGTCCGATAGCACGTGGATTCCACGATCGACGGTGGCGTTGGAATGAATCCTCATCCGGGGCAGGCCCTCCTTCAACACACGGCGGTACCGATGCAATTTTTCTTCGGTGATGCCTTTTTCTCTCAGTTGCCGTCGGTCGGCCTCGGTAAATCCGAGGGTGTCGGTGGTTTCGGTATTCATTGGCCTGTCGGTATTTTGCCCAAAGTTATCCATATTCGCTCTCAACGTGGAATTTGCGGTCACAAGGAGCTAAACAATCAAAACCCCGGAAGGATTTCCCTCGGCCGTAAACGGTGTTCAAAGGGGTCAAAATGGCGTTTTCAGTACCTTCGCCCCAAAATCCTAACGAATGGCGAAAATCTTGTTGACGGGGGGCGCCGGCTATATCGGTTGCCACATTGCCGCCGCCCTGATCGAAAAAGGGTATGAGCCTTTGATCGTCGATGATTTTTCCAATTCGGATCCGGATGTGGCGCGGGGCTTGTCGGAATTGACGGGAAGGGAGGTCCGCATCCACGAACTCGACTGCCGGAATTTCGAAGCCCTGTCGCGCTTGGTGGCCGACGTGGGCGGAGTGGCCGGCATCATCCACTTGGCCGCATACAAAGCCGTGGGAGAGTCGGTGTCCAATCCGCTGAAGTATTACGACAACAACCTCGGCACCATGATTTCCGTGCTGAAAATCGCACGTGAAAATCCCGACGTGGCCCTGGTGCTCTCTTCTTCGTGCACAGTATACGGGCAGCCCGACACACCGGAAGTCGACGAAGAATCCCCCCTGATGCCGTACAGTCCTTACGGCCGCACGAAACTCATGTCGGAGAACATGATGCGCGATTATTTGGAATCCGCGGATTCTTCGCGGGGGGTCATCCTGAGGTATTTCAATCCCATCGGCGCCCACCCTTCGGCTTTGATCGGCGAGTTGCCCTTGGGAGTTCCCGACAACCTCGTTCCCTACATCACCCAAACGGCAGCAGGTCTCCGCGACGAACTGGTGATTTTCGGCAATGATTACGACACGACCGACGGCACCTGCGTCCGTGATTTCATTCACGTATGCGACCTCGCCGACTCGCACATCGCGGCCTTGGAAAGGGCATTGTCCATTCCCGCGAACAGGTGTGAAGTGTACAACATCGGAACGGGCCGCGGCCACAGCGTGCGAGAGTTGGTGGAACTTTTTATCCGTGAAACGGGTTGCACACTACGCGTCCGCTACGGTCCGAGGAGATCAGGCGATGTCCGCGCGATCTTCGCCAACGTCGATAAGGCGGGGCGCCACCTGGATTGGCGTGCCCGGTATTCGTTGGGAGAGGCGTTAAAGCACGCGTGGAATTGGCAACAACGCTTATCTTCGAAGTCATGAAGGTCTTCATCGGATTTTTATTCATCGCGGTTTTTCCGTCGGTATTCGCCCTCCCGGTGCACGCCCAGGACGAAGAGGAAACCATCGTGCGCATTTGGCCACGGAAAAGCGACGGGTTGATCTTGGAATTTACCAATGACTTTTGGCTCGACGTGCCGGAGGGCGTGGAGTTGCGACCGGTGTCGGTGGGGTTTAAAGGCCACTTTTATATAGACCACGCTTTCGGAAACAGCGCGTTCAGCTTTGCCTGGGGTTTGGGTATCAGCGCCGACAATGTGCACAGCAACGCCAGGCCGATACGGATAGAAAATCTCGAGGATTCCGAGAGTTATATGACCTTCAGTCCCTACCCCGATGAGCACGAATACGAGAAGAACAAATTCGTCACCACCTACCTCGAATTGCCCTTGGAGTTTAGGGTTATCACGCGGGAACGCACACCCTTCAAATTAGCCTTCGGTATGCGATTCGGATACCTTCTGTCCGATCATTGGAAAATCATCGACGAGGTAGGGGGAAAACGAAAAGAGTACGATTTCGACGACGTCACCAAGTGGAGATACGGGGTGAATGCGCGTATTGGCGTAGGCAAATTTTCCCTCACCGGGTTTTATTCCCTCACCCCGCTCTTCGAAGAAGACAAGGGAATTCCGCTGATACCGGTTTCCGTGGGGTTGACTTTCGCACCCTTCTGAAGACCTCGGATGATTGTCCCCGTCAGTCTGATGGCGGTTTCGGCTCAGATCTTCAATTCGAGAAACACCGTCAAAAACATACACAAAAAGCCCGCGATGGCGCCCGTGTACGCCTCCGTGGGCGTATGGGCGCGCAAAATCAAACGGGAACTCACCACACCCGCTCCGATGAATATGGCGACGGCCAACAATTCGAGATTGGCGAAGGAATGGATGTGGAACAAACCCAGTATGGTGCCCACCAACCCGAAGGCACCGGCGGAGTGCACGCTGATTTTCCGGACGAAATTCAGCAGTGAAAGGACGATCAGCGTGATGCCGCTGCCGAGCAATATGGAGTAAATGGCGTCGGGCAGGTCCACGCGGGAGAGCAGGTAATACCCCGTGCCGAAAAAGAACAGCGTGGACAGAAACGGAGCCAATCGCTCTTTTTGGGGTGGGCGCTCCAAGGACGAAAGTGCCCCGTGCCATCTCAGCAACAGAATGTTGATGCCGGGAAAAACGATGGTGGACAACGCCACGACCAGGTAGACGAGGCGGGCTTGCTCGGGCCACAACTGGCCCCGGATGAACCAATCGAATTTAGTGGCCACGTACACCGATGCCAGCGGCATGAGCAGCGGGTGGAAGACGGCGGAAACGATGACGGCGGCCCTGTGCATGGAATCAAGGTCGTTGGGAATCCGGGGAATCTGTTGGGTGGGGCGATCCGGATAACCGCTCCCTTCGGTCGCTGTGCGGGTGGATGGAAATATTGGCTGCCATCAGAGCTGTTTGCGCAATCGCGCCACCGAGATATTCATTTGCTCCCTGTACTTGGCCACCGTTCTCCGGGCGATGTTGTACCCTTTTTCCCGCAGCATTTCCGCCAGCTTTTCGTCGGTGAGCGGTTTTTTCTTGTCTTCCGCTTCGATGAAATCGGCCAAGATGCGCTTGACTTCCCGGGTCGACACCTCCTCGCCCGAGTCGGTGGAAAGCGATTCGCTGAAGAAACTTTTCAGGAGGAACGTCCCGTAGGGGGTTTGGGCGTACTTGCTGTTGGCCACGCGGGAGATGGTTGAAATGTCCAAGTTGACGATCTCCGCGATGTCTTTCAAAATCATGGGTTTCAACTTGGTCTCGTCGCCCGTGAGGAAATACTCTTTCTGAAAATTCATGATGGCCTCCATGGTCATCATCAGGGTTTGTTGCCGCTGCTTGATGGCGTCGATGAACCACTTTGCCGAGTCGATCTTTTGTTTCACGAACATCACCGCGTCTTTCTGCTTCTTGTCCTTCTTCTTCGATTCGGCGTAGCCTTTCAGCATCTGTTTGTACGAATCGCTCACGCGCAATTCGGGTGCGTTTCTCGAGTTCAGCACGAGCTGCAGTTCGTCGTCTTCGACCGTGATGATGAAATCGGGCACCACGTGCTCGGCGGAGCGCGATGAATCGCGGAGGCTGTTTCCCGGTCGTGGGTTCAAGCTGGTGATTTCACTGATGGCGATCTTCAAGTCCTCGTCGGAAATATCCATTTTCTTGAGGATTCGGTCGTAATGCTTCTTGGTGAAGGCGGTAAAGTGCTTGTCGATCACCTCGTAGGCGATTTGCACCGAAGGGTAGTCGTGGTCTTTTCTCTTCAACTGCAGCAGGAGGCATTCACGGAGATCCCGGGCGCCGATGCCGGCGGGATCGAGGCTCTGAACGATCTTCAGCACTTCCAGAAGTTCTTCGTTGGTCGTGGTGATGCCTTGGGAAAAAGCCAAGTCGTCGACGATGTTTTCGGTATCGCGCCGCAGGTAACCGTCGTCGTCGAGGTTTCCGATGATGGTCTTGGCCAGGGTTTTTTGGCGTTCTGTGATTTTGCGAAGGGACAATTGATTCTCGAGGGCTTCGTGAAAAGAACTACTCGAGACCAAGGGAATGGTTTTCTCTTCGTCGTCCGCACCGCGGTTTCTGGCGCTCAGACGATAGGCCGGCGTGTCGTCGTCGTCCAGATATTCGGAAATGTCGAAGTCTTCCCGGGAATCGGAGTTTTCGTTCTCTTCGAACGTGTCTTCCTGCGCCTCGTGCTCGTCTTCCGACGATTCGTTGCCTTCCTCCAAGGCGGGATTGGCCTCGAGCTCTTCCTTGATCCGCTGTTCGAGCTCCACGGTGGGAACCTGAAGGAGCTTCATCAATTGGATCTGCTGCGGCGAAAGCTTCTGCAGTAATTTTTGTTGTAAGCTTTGTTTGAGCATTGGTGAGAATTGGGTGCCCTCGGCGGATACCGTTAGTGGGCCAACAAACTTAGGGAAAGATCGGCAATAATAATGACACGCATCGATCGGAATCAGTGGATGACGGGAACCAAACGCCAGCGGTTTTTCAACTTGTAGTCTTTGTCCGGCCCGACGGTGAGAGTGACCAGCCAAATGGCCGCAAATGCCCCCGATACGTTCCACGCGGCATCGTCGACGATCGGTGTTTCTCCGGTGTTGAACAAATTGTTGGCCGCCGAAAATCCTATGATGAGCGGGATGGCGACCAGGGCCTTGGATCCGATGCCTTTCACCACTGCGTTTCTCGGTCGGTGGATGCGCCCGATTTCGTCGTAGGCCACGCCCACGCCGGATTGCAGGAATACGATCGAATCGTTGAAGGAGGTGATCACTCCCGATTTCTTGCCTTTGCTTTCGCGAAGGGTGAATTTAATTTCATCTCCCCTGTAATACCTGAATTTCTTTTTGGTACCCGCTTTCTCCAACAACACGAAAGGGCGAATCTGAGCGTGGATGATTCCCGGAAGGATCAGAATCGCAGCCAACACCAACCACCGACGAAAGCGATTACACGTCATACTGGATGCACACGTTTTTGGGCTCGGTGAAAAACCGCATGGCTTCAAAGCCGCCCTCCCGGCCCATGCCGGAATTTTTCATCCCCCCGAAGGGAGTGCGCAAGTCCCGGGCCAACCACGTATTCACCCACACGATTCCGGCTTCGATGCGTTCCGCCACGCGGTGCGCCCGCGCCAAATCGCGCGTCCACACGGTTGCCGACAATCCGTACTCGGTCGAATTGGCCTTTTCCAACGCTTCTTCTTCGCTGTCGAACCGATCCAAAGTAACCACCGGCCCGAAGATTTCTTCTTGGTTGGTTCGGCAGTTCGGGCCCAATCCTTCGATCACCGTCGGTTGGATGAAGAACCCGTTTTCAAGTTCACCGCCGAGTCGTACGCGCTCACCGCCGCAGAGGATTTTGCCTCCTTCCCGCTTGGCGAGTTCGATGTAGCCCAAAACTTTCTCCATGTGGGCTTGGCTCACCACTGCGCCCGTGCGCGTGTTTTCGTCGGAGGGGTCGCCGACTTTCATGCGGGAGGCTTTTTCGACGAAGGCCTCTTTGAATCGATCGTACAGAGAAGACTCCACCAAAATCCGTGACCCGCAAAGACAAATCTGCCCTTGGTTTTCGAAGGAACTGCGCACGGTGGTCCGCAGCATGGCGTCAAAGTCGCAATCCGCGAAGATGACGTTTGGGTTTTTGCCGCCGAGTTCGAGGCTGAGTTTCTTCAACTGCGAACCCGCCACCGACAAAATGCGCTTTCCCGTTTCGGTTCCTCCCGTAAAGGAGATCGCCGCGATGTCGGCGTGGTGGCTGATGGCGTCACCGGCGGAGGCGCCCAAGCCGTGCACTACGTTGAGTACCCCTTTTGGGAAGCCGACCTCGTCGAGCACTTCGGAGAGCAAATACGCCGTCATCGGTGTGATTTCGGAAGGCTTGGCCACCACGGTATTGCCCGTGGCGAGGGCCGGAGCGATTTTCCAAGTAAAGAGGTAGAGGGGGAGGTTCCAAGGCGAGATGCAGCCGACCACTCCTAAGGGCCGACGAAGGGTGTAGTTGATGCCCAGATTCTCGGTGTAGTGGCTTTCGCTGCCGAAATGAAGCGCCGCCGAAGCGTAGAATTCGAAATTTTGAACCGCCCGGGGGATGTCCACCTGCCGCGCCAAACGCACCGGCTTCCCGTTGTCGACGGATTCCGCTTGGGCGAATTCTTCCAGCCGCGTGCGTATGCCTTCCGCGACGCTCATCATGTGGCGGAACCGCTCTTCGGGCCGCAAGCGCGACCATCCGTCAAACGCGGCTTTGGCGGCTTCCACGGCGCGGTCGATATCCTCGGCGCCGCTGTCGGGGATTTCACCGTAAACTTTTCCCGTGGCGGGTTGAACGTTGGGAATCCAGCCTCCCGATGCGGCATCGGCGAAGGTGCCACCGATGTAGTTTCTGATGCGTTTCATGGCCCGAATTTCGTCATAATTCGCCACATATGGCGAGGTCGGTGCGGACAGGGCGTGAGAAAATCGGGCGGGGGTCAGAGGATGGTGGTGTCGAAAAAGGCGGCCAATTCGGATTTTATATTATCCAGCGCCACTTTTTCCCGCAGGAGGAGATCCAACTCCTCGGGCTCGGTGGCGGTTTTTATGGCTTCGTGGGTGTGGCTCATCATCTCGATGACTTTCTTCAATTTGAATCGCATCAAGGGGTCGAAAACCGTCCGTTTCAAATCGTCTTCCTCACTCTCGGTGAAAATCCGGTGCTTCGCTTCCCAGTTTTCGCTGAGTTGGTGGGGCTCGCTGATCAGATCAGCCACCAGGGTGTTCAACTCCGGATCTCGGAGAAACAAATCCATGGCGGGAAACTCGCCTTTTTCCGTGAGGGACCGCCGCACGGTTTCCACGATCTTGGCGCAAGACTCCGTGCGGAATTCCATTTTGTCGTTCTGAATGTCCATCAGAATGTATTCACCCACTTTCACGCGCTCCACCACAGGTTGAGGTGCGGACTCCAACGGCCCGAAATCGAGATCTTCTTCCTTCTCGGATTTTTCTTCTTCCTCTTCGGGTTGGTACTCCAGTTCGATCTCTTGCTCCCCGTATTTCAACAATACCCGCACGATTTCCATTTCCACGAATGAAGAAGAGTCGGGCTCGTCGGCGGTTCGACTCTGGAGCTGGGGCAGGGGTTCGGGCTCCGGCGGAGGCGTGTCTGCCGTTTGCCGGTGCTTCCGAATTTGCTCCCGCCTTACGATTTTGTTGAGCTCGCTGATGAGCACGCGCTCGTCGACGTCGAGGCGGTCGGCGCATTTTTGGAGGTAAAAACCACGGGAGATTTGGTCGTCGATCAGGGCCAGACTGCCCAGGATTTCGCGGGTCACCTCGGCGCGCTTCACCGGGTCTTCGCCCCCGTCTTTCAGCAACACGTCGATGGTGAAATCGATGAAGTCGCGTGACCGGTCTTTGAGGTACGCGTTCAGTTCTTCGTTGGAAACGCTTTTGGAGAAAGAATCGGGATCCTGACCCTCGGGAAATTGCACCGACCACACGTTCAATCCTTCGGAGAGCAATACGTTGATGGCCCGAAGGGAGGCGTTGATTCCGGCGGTATCTCCGTCGTAAAGAATAGTGACGTTTTTCGAGTACCTCTTGATCAATTTGGCTTGGCCCGAGGTGAGGGAAGTGCCGGATGAAGCCACGACGTTGGTCACGTTCGCCTGGTGGAAGGAAATCACGTCGGTGTAGCCCTCCACGAGGTAGCACATGTCTTCGGCGGCGATGGATTGTTTGGATTCGAACAGCCCGTACAGTGTGCGACTCTTGTCGTACAACTCGTTTTCGGGTGAGTTGATGTACTTGACCTTGTCGTGCGACTTCAAGGTACGACCGGCGAAGGCCGTGCACCGCCCCAAGGGATTGCGAATGGGGAAAATCACCCTTCCGTGGAAAAAGTCGTAGTCGCCCCTCGCGCCCTTTTTGATCAACCCCAGACTTTCGAGGAATTCTTTTTTGTGTCCGGCTTCCTCGGCCGCCCGCGTGAGGGAGTCCGCCTTATCCAATGCGTAACCCAACCCGAATTTCTCGATCGTTTGATCCGTGTAGCCCCTCTCCCGAAAGTAGCTCAAGGCGATGGCCCGACCCTCATCGGTTTCGTGTAGGTTCTTTTTGAAATGTTGGAAAGCGAATTCGTTGACGAGCACCAAGCTTTCGCGGATGTCGCGGTTGGCGAGTTCCTCGGGGGTCACACCGGTTTCCTCGACTTCGATTTGGTACTTTGCGGCGAGGTACTTCAGCGCTTCGGGGTAGGTCATGCGCTCGTGTTCCATCAGAAAGGAAACCACGTTTCCACCTTTCCCCGAGCTGAAGTCCTTGAATATTCCCTTGGAGGGAGACACGTAGAAAGAAGGTGTCTTTTCGTTGGTCCAGGGGCTCAGGCCTTTGTAGCTGGAGCCGGATTTTTTCAATCGCACGAATTCGCCGATCACTTCCTCGATGATGGCCGCGTCGAAAATCCGGTCTATGGTCGATTGCGTGATCATTTCGCTTCCAACCCGATGTCGAGGGTGTCCAAATGCTCCTTGAATTCGTCCATGTCGATGCGCTCGATCATCACGCCGGTGGTGTCGTAAAACATCCAGATCCCGGTTCTATCGCCTCCCGCGTATTGTCCTTGGTACCGCATCATGCCGTTTGGGTAGTAAGAAACCACCGCGCCGTCTCTTTGGCCCCGAACGTATTGCACTTCACTCCATCGCATGCCGTTGTCGTAAAACGACTCCCACCTACCGGATCGTTTGCCGTCCAAGAGCGTGCCTCTCAGCTTGACGAATCCGTTATCGTAGGTTTCGGAATACTTTTCCACCCGGGGAGGGGCCGGCTGTTCTTCTACCACTTCTTGGGTGGGAGAGGCACACGAAAACGTCACCACCGACAAGGCTACGATCAAAACGTTTCGTTTCAAGGGCAGCATGATCGAATAAATTTGGTTTTAAAATGTTTGTTTGGGCGGGCCATTGGGTGTGATCCGCGGCAATGCGCGCCGGACCTTCGGTTCGGAACGCTCACTTTTTGCGGTGGATGGTGTAGTTTACCAATTCCTCGAGTGCGTTCCGGGCGTCGCCCGACTCAAAAGTATGAAGAATTTCCAAGGCGCGGTCGCGGAATTCCATCATTTTGCCGTGGGCGTAATCGAGCCCGCCGCTGTCCACGACGTACTGAATGATTTCCCCCACGCGGACTTTGTCGGTGTTGTGGTGTTTTACCGTTTGGATGATGCGCCGCCTGTCGGATTTCGAGGCGTTGTTGATGGCGTAGATCAAAGGGAGGGTGAGTTTCTTTTCCTTGATGTCGATGCCGGTCGGTTTTCCGATGCCTTGTCCGGACCCGTAATCGAAGAGGTCGTCCTTGATTTGAAAAGCCATGCCCACCAGTTCGCCGAATTTGCCCATTCTCTTCGTGGTTTCCTCGTCGGCACCCACGGAGTGCGCACCGCTGCTGCAGCACGCCGCGATCAGTGAGGCCGTTTTTTGCCGGATGATGTCGAAGTAAACCTCCTCGGTGATGTCGAGCTTTCGGGATTTTTCGATTTGCAGCAGCTCGCCTTCCGACATCTGGCTGACGGCCTCGCTGACGATGCGGAGCAATTCGTACCGACCTTCCTCTACGCTCAGCAGCAAGCCCCTGGCCAAGAGGAAGTCGCCTACGAGCACGGCGATTTTGTTCTTCCACAGGGCATTGATGGAAAAGAATCCCCGTCGGAGGTTCGCGTCGTCCACCACGTCGTCGTGCACCAACGTGGCCGTGTGCAAGAGTTCGATCAGCGATGCCGCGGTGTAGGTGGCGTCGTTGGTGTCGCCGCAGAGCCTCGCCGACAGGAAGACGAACATGGGCCGCATCTGTTTGCCTTTGCGTTTGACGATGTAGTGGGTGATGCGGTCGAGAAGGGGGGTGTTGCTCTTCATCGATTTCCGGAACCGGATTTCGAATTCCTTCAATTCCCTGTCTACGGGTGCTTTTATCTCTTTGACTGCGGCCATGAACTGCAAATGGTTGGCAAATATCCGAATTCACGGCGGAATGACGGTTTCTTTGGGCAAATCCGTGGAAACCCGTGCAACCCCACGAAGGACGCAAGTCTACATCTTTCACCGGACTTTTCCCGCGTGAGGCACACCCACAAAAACCCTCCGGAAAACTTGCGCAACCGAAAAGTGGCATTTACATTTGCAACCTAATAGTTGCTTAATAGAGGAAAATGAAACGCGACGTTTTTCAGGCGATTGCCGATCCTACCCGAAGGGCGATTCTGGTTCTACTGGCTACTCAGGTGTTGACGCCGAGTGCGTTGGCGGCTGAGTTCGATATGAGCCGACAGGCGGTTTCAAAGCACATCAAGGTGTTGACCGAGTGCGAGCTTTTGAAACAGGAAAAAGTGGGCAGGGAGATTTTTTATTCTCTCGAGGTGGACAAAATGAAAGAAATCGACCACTGGTTGGAACAATTTCGGAAGATTTGGGAAACCCGCTTCGACCAATTGGACACCGTTCTGGCAAAACTCAAAAAATCAAAGAAATGAGAAATGAGCCGTCATTCGACTTCAGGGTCGACAAGGAGAAGAAAACCATTTTTATCGAGCGGCAGTTCGACGCCGCCCTCGAATGGGTCTGGAGAGCGTGGACCACCCCCGCACTGCTCGACCAGTGGTTCGGACCGAAGCCTTTCAAAGCCAAAACCTTGTCGATGGACTTTCGAGAAGGGGGCTTTTGGTTGTATACTTTGATCAGCGAAGAATACGGCAATCAGTGGGGCAGGACGGATTACCACAAAATTGCGAAGCACCGATTCTTTACGGCTTCGGATTCATTTCTCGACGAAAACCTCGACGTCATACCCGATTACCCGGTATCCACCTGGAAAATCGAGTTTTCGGAAGAGGGCGGTATCACGACCATATACGTCACAACGACATACAAAACGGTGGACGACCTTGAGAAAATGGTGAAATGGGGCTATATGGATGGCTTTACGGCGGTGATGAAAAATTTGGACGAACTGCTCGAAATACTTAAAACCAGATAATAATGAAGTTCAACATGCCATTCGACTTCACTGTCGACAAAGAAAACAAGACCATTCACATGAATCGCGAATTCGATGCCGAACCCGAGTTGGTTTGGCAAGCGTGGACCACCCCGGAACTGCTCGACCAATGGTGGGGACCCAAACCGTGGAAAGCCGAAACCAAAAGCATGGATTTCCGCGAGGGCGGCCATTGGTTGTACGCCATGGTGGGGCCCGAGGGCGAAAAACACTGGAGCAAGGTTCGCTTTATATCCATTGAAATGGTGAGGAGTTTTTCGGCCAGGGCCGGGTTTTGTGACGAGCACGGGACAATCAAAGAAGACTTGCCGCAAAATCTATGGGAAAACGAGTTTGAAGGAAAGGACGAGCGAACCTTGGTAAAGAGCACCCTCACTTTCGATTCTTTGGAAGACCTCGAAACCAATATTTCAATGGGCTTTAAAGAGGGCATTTCCTTGGGTATGAGTCAACTGGACGAACTGCTTAAAACACTGAAAAGATGAAGGTCAAAGCAAAAGTACTTATGGGAGCGCTGTGCGTATTGGTATATTCCAACGGGCACGGGCAATCCACGGAAAAGAAACTAACCGACAAACACAGGGTGTTGACCTCATTGACCTTTCAAAAGAATGATGCGGAAGAAGCGATGAAATTCTACGTCGGACTGTTCGATGATGCGGAAGTCATCCGAATAGATCGATGGGGGGAACAAGCCGCCGAGAGAGAAGGAAGCATTATGCAGGCGGTATTCGAGTTGAAGGGTCACCGCTTTATGGTGAGCGACTCACCGCCGATACACGATTGGGATTTTTCTCCCGCGGTGTCCATTTATGTGGACTTTGAAAGTGATGAGGAAATCGAAGAGGTGTACTCCGGTTTGTCCGAGAATGGAGAAGTGGCGATGCCGTTGGACAACTATGGTTTCAGCCGAAAGTTCGCATGGGTGATTGACCAATTCGGTGTTTCGTGGCAATTGAATTTGGACGAATAATCACTAAATCCTTAAAGATGAAAAACAAAATCCTCACCGCAGTTTCCGCGATCTTCGGATTGCTATTGATCAACGGAGGTCTGAATAAGTTCCTCGAATATATGCCGACGCCCGAAAATTTAAACCCCGAATTGGTCAAAGACTTTGAAGCCATAGATGAAATTTCCTGGCTTTTGCCCCTCATCGGGACCGCCGAAATCTTGGGCGGGGCGCTGATCATTTTTCCGAAGACCAGGGCCTTGGGGGCGTTGATCGTATTTCCGGTCATGGTCGGAGTCTTGCTCACGCATATTTTCGTCGACCCCGACCAATTGGTCACCGCGATCGTGATCTGGGTCATTTTGCTTTGGATCATTTTCGACAACAGGAGAAAGTACCTGGTTATCTTAAAGTAAGCCGGCGTGTTTTCCTAAATTTATCGGTTCGGAGTGTGTCGAATCAACCAACGGCCGGGGTTGAGGCTGGCCATGGGAAATTGGTTAAAAGAACGGATATGAAGGGAATAGAAAGAACCATGACAATCGGGGTGCCTGTCGACGAAGCTTTTCGAAAGTTCGTGGATGATTTTAATGAATGGTGGCCCGAGGAGTACACTTGGTCGCAGAATGAACTGAAGGAAATTCGAATCGGCGCCGGTGAAAACAAACTGTGTACGGAAATAGGTCCGAACGGATTTCGCTGCGATTGGGGAACGGTCACGGAGATGATCGCCAACAAAAGGATAGGCATGAAGTGGCAGATAAGCCCGACGCGGGCACCGATTCCCGATCCCTCAAAAGCGAGCGATATCAGAGTGGAGTTTGACTCGAACGGGAATTCGACCACCCTTCGGTTGGCTCATTTCAATTGGGAAAAACACGGTAAAGGTTGGGATGAGTACCGGGAAATGATGGATTCGGAGCAGGGGTGGGATTACATTTTGATTGGCTTTAAAAGGCACTGCGAAAAATAGGTAGTCGGCGGATGGATGATTTTTTGTAGGTTTAGAGTTGTGATAGCGAATGAGGTGGGTGTTATGTAAATGCTAATGCATCAATAGAAGGAGCTGCCCGAGTTCGGCAACTTTTTTAGATGAAAAAATTTGGTCGGCAGGTGAGTGGGTTTATAAATGTATTTCTAATTGGAGCGGTAATATTTTCAATTATCGGGATTCAAAATTCCGTAACTGCACAACCCCTCGATGGCTTATTGCTTCAAATGGAGCTCAATGGTAATTACGAGGATTCTTCGCCAAACGGGTACAATTTAATTGGCGCGAATGGCACCTTCGTGAATGATGAATTGGGAAATTCAACAGGAGCACTTTCCGCGAATGGCATCAATACCCACGTTATGTTTCCAAATGTGCCCGCCCTAAAACCTGATTTTCCGATAACAATGGCGACTCGGGTTAAATTTGATTATTTGAATGGTACCCAGATAGTTGTGGCAACCGATTTTGGAGTAAGTTCACACAGTGGCGCTTGGATACAAGTGTCGACTCAGAATAAGCTTACGGTTTCATTTGGAAATGCTTTAGGAGGATTTACAACCGCGACCCGTCATGGAAAGTATGCCGATTTCGATTTGGAAGCGGATACTTGGTATACGATCGTTACCATGATTCGCGGGCATGAAGATATTGATATTTACATCAATTGTGATTTGATTGACGGAATCTATAGTGGTAACGCCACGGAAATCGCATATACGGATGCATCGGGTTCGCTTTGCAGAAAGCGAGGCAATTCCGAATCAATCGTACCACCGTATTATTTGGCGGGTGATGTGGACTTTTTTTACTACTGGGACCGGGAATTGGATCCGGAAGAGATTGTTCCGTTTTGCGAATTCACTGTTGTAGAATGCAATAGCGCCGTCTATGTAAATGTGGATGGAATTTGCGTGAACTCCGATATCGAATACTCTTTGGATTTTACCGGGGATTGGGACCAAGTCACAGACGTGTTGTGGAGCTTTTCGGATGGAAGCACATCAACGAGCCCTACAACCATTAAAAACTATTCGCAATCGGATTATTATACTTATTCAGTTGAAATCACCTTGGAAAATGGGTGCGTTTATACGGCTTCGGGTTTTACGTACATTGAGAATCCACCGGAACCTCCAATGTTGCCCGACACCATTATTGTGTGTCAGGGCGACAGCTCTTGGCTGGATTTCTCGGAGGTGGAGGGATGGACTGAAATTTTGGATCCCGAGGGTAGCCCCGTGTCTTCGTATGTATTTACCCAGTCGGGTTCGTACGAGTTCACCTTTTCACACCCCTGTTCTCAAGTGGTTGAGGTCGTAGAGGTCGTCCGCATAAACACCGAAGGGTTTTTGAGTTACTCGGGAAACAACCCGATTTGTGAGAACACCTCGGTTACGGTTGACATCCATTCCTGGGAAGAGGTGGAGGGAGGCGAGGATTTCTATCTGGATTTCGGCGAAGGCGACCCGGTGTTCGTCGATACCTCGATATTCCATCACGTATACGATTCGGCGGGCTATTACACCATCGAATTGCTGGGAAGCATTTCGGAATGCCCCGTTTATGAATCCGTGAACATCGTCGTGGATGCACCGGTGGATTTCGAGATGCAGGATTTATATGAAATTTGCCAAGGTGACAGCATACCGGTGATTTTCGACGATTTCGAGGTTTCTCTGACCGATTCCGCAGGCGATACCCTGAATGATTCATACCTCTATGACGACGGTGTGTACTTCCTGTCATCCGAAAATGCGTGCGGAACCTTCGCATATACCTTCGAAATTCGCGTCACGCCATTCGACCCCCAACCCACAGACTTCCTCACGGAGATTTGTCCCACCACGGATACCGTATGGGTGGGAGCGATGAATGACGCCTATTTTTACTCGTGGAGTACCGGGCAGACCACCCCGTTGATTGCCGTTCATGAGGCCGGGGTTTATTCTCTTTGGGTCCAAGACAATTCCGGCTTATGCCACGCCGCATATAATTTTGCAATAATGGAAGTGCCACGCATTCAATCCGCTATTTTCGACACATCCGGGGTGGTTTTGTGTGAGGAAGGCGAGCGATTGGTGAGGCCGAACAATTTGGGATTTCCGTACACCTTTCCCGATGGCAGTACCGGATTCACCTACGAAGTGACATCGCCCGGTGTAGTGGGCGTGGAATTTACGGATGGGTGTTACGTGTACCGCGAATCCATAGATGTTTCGATCGTGGATTGCATTTGTCCGGTTGAGATTCCCAATATTTTCACACCCAATGGGGACGGGTTAAACGATGTATTCCGCCCGTTGCACCTCTGCCCGACGCCACTTTTCGAACTCACCGTTTTCAACCGATGGGGCAGGGAGGTGTTTTACACCAAATCCATAAGCGAGGGTTGGGACGGGATAAATGCCAACAACGAGAGCCCCATGGAAGATGGCGTGTATTATTACGTAGGCCGATACGGACAGTACCTCGACGGCGTGCCTCAATTCACCTCCTTCCACGGTCATGTTGTTTTGAAACGCTGACCATCGTCGCAAAAAATTCCGGTTATTTGAACATTGATCCATATATAGACTGGTTGGGTTTGGCCAAAGAAAAACGGAATTAATGGGCAGTATCGGTGTGATTGTGGACAATGAGTTCACCACGGATATTCGCGTGAGGCGTGAGGTTGAGATCTTAAGGAACCACGGGTACGACATCAAAGTGCTGTGCTTCGGGTTTGACCGGAAAGAGTACCCTCCAATAAATGGAATTGATGTGCGGAGAATCCGAATCAAAAGGAAAATAAAGAACATCCTGTACTTTGCCTTTAATCGGATTCCACTCTATGAACTCCTGTGGAAAAAGCAGATCAAGCGGTTCATCGATGATTTTGACCTTGCCGGTTTGCACGTTCACGATCTATACATGGCAAAAGCGGCCGGCGATGCCATCGATGCTTCCGGAAAAACCATCCCGCTGATTTTGGATTTACACGAAAACTATCCGTACGCCATTCAGACCTACAATTGGACGCGAGGTTTCCTTCGAAATCTTATCGCAAATCCAAAGGCGTGGATTCAAAAAGAAGCCGAGTATTTGCGTCGTGCTTCGGGCCTCTTGGTCCTGTCGGAGGCTTTCAAATCGGATTTGCGCAGGAAACATCCTTTTTTAACCGATGTAGAAGTTACTTCCTTCCCCAACATCATCGATTTCAGGAAATTCGAAAGTTTTCGTGTCGATACGAATCTCGAAAAACCGGAAGGGACGGTCTTGACGTATTTCGGTGTCGTAGCGGAAAGAAGAGGCATTTTCGACACCCTTGAAGTCTTCCGCAAAGCGTTGAGCCGCGGTGCTCACGTGAAACTGCTGGTCATCGGGCCGATAGACAGGTCGGACAAGAAGCGGTTTATGGCCGCGATCCATTCCGAAGTTTTACGGGACAAAGTGATATACATACCGTGGATAGAGCTGAAAGACTTGGTGAGTTATATGCATATCAGCGACATACTGCTGTCGCCTCTGCTGAAAAATCCCCAACACGAGTCGGGTGTGGCAAACAAAGTGTTTCAGTACATGTTTGCGGCCAAACCACTCATCGTTTCCGATTGCCGACCGCAAAAGGAATTGGTGGAATCTTTTGAATGCGGCCTTTCCTATTCCACACTCGATGAGTTTTTGGAATATGTACTCACGTTGGTCGGTGATGAAGAACTTCGAAGAAAACTGGGTGAAAACGGACGTCGAAATTTATATGCCGAGTTCGACAACGAAAATTACGGGAAGATACTGATTGATTTTTATCGAAAAATGGGATTACAACCGTAGTGGATTCGCAGGTTTTCGAAATCAAGGCACACGTGGATTCCGAATTGTCGAAGCCGTTTGTGCGGATTCACCTCACCACCAACTTCGCCGAGGCCATATGTCCGGCTCCCACGCATCGCAAGACGTAGACCCCGGACGTAAAATCGGCGAGGGAAAGTTGAAATTCCGGTTCGGGGGGCAATGTTCCCGAAGTAATTTTCCGGCCCCACGAATCGTACACCTCAAATCGTGTGTAGGGCGAATTTTGCCCGAGTTCCACGGTGGTGAAATCCTGCGCCGGGTTGGGTCTTATCTTCAAGGATGTGGGTGAGCGAACGTCTTTTACATCCACGATGCCGGCTCCGGCGTAAAAGGCCAAAAAAGAAATGGTGGATGGGTAGTACTCTTCGGGTGCATCGCCGAAAGGATTCAATGAGGTTCGAAAGTTTTCAACCAAACCAATTCCGGGTCTTGTGCATTTACATGTGTGGAAAAACCGAATAGAACGGAAACGAATAATAGAGTCAAGACGAGAGCCCTTCTCGTATCGTTTTTCACGGCAATGCGTTTAGGATGAAGGTGAAATGTACGGAAAAATATTGAAGAGCCCTGGCCGTACCACAGAAACCACGATCCGGGGGGAGAGAAAAATCGCAACTTGGCAATAGGTGCAGCGCACCGAATAATTCACTTCATCCCGGCGATGGTGTTCACCGCCCTTCGGGCATCAGTTTGACAAACCTGATCCGCGAACCGCTGTATAACGTCAAAATGACTCCACCGGACGTCGTGTGGTAAAAGTCAGGATAGAGTACAAACGCCTCGGTGCCCGGGCGAAGGAGCTCATGTCGCAGAATCTCGCCTTGGGAATTTATTTTTATTACCACCGGCTTCGCAGAGGAAGAACCGGTGAGGGTGCGAACGGAAGTACCCGAACCTCTTTTCCATTCGTTGCGCTCGTTGTCGTTGTAGAAAAGGTAGGTGTTCTCCTCGTCGCCGAAGTGCACGTACGACAGGTATTTGCCCGTCTCCCGTGAGGAGGATTGGTATTTGGGCACGAGCACGTTATCCGTTATCCTACCGTCGGGTGTCATCCGCGTCAGCATGATCTCGTCGAAGTTGTTGATCACCATAGTGGTGTACGTCCCTAAACCGGGGTTAAAAACGGTCACGGTTTCCGTATACCGTCTTTCGCTCGTCAATTCCACCCCGGTTTCGCCATAGGGTCGAATCTTGTCCAAGACAAAAGCACCCGATTCCGATTTTTTCTGACGCACTTCCCGACGAAAACGCAGGCGGAATTCGCGCCCGAAGGGAAACATGCCGTAGTTCAAAATCCGGTTTTCCACCGGATCGATTTCCAAAGAATACGTGCCGTCCATGCCCTGACCGGGAATATTTCCGTAGAATCCGGCCACCTGAACGTTGCCCGTGTGGTTAAGTACCGGCTTCCCATCCACGGGCGTTTTGTTTTCGAACGCCAGAAATTTTTCGTTTACGTATTCCGTATCGGGGTCGCAACTCACCAAACTCAGTTCGGCGGGTTCTTGAGGTGCGTTCTTCCGATCATCCGCCACCTCGGGAAAAATGGAGATCAACAGGTGTACCTTTCCGGAAGAATCCACTACGGCTTCGTTTACCGAGGTTTGTCCGGCGGGGTAGGGCAGGCGCAAGCTTCCGTGGTTCAGCAAGGAAAAGTGGTCGTCCAACACCCGCACCTGCATGTGTTCGTTCTTCACCGGATCCACTTCGTCGGGAATCAAAAGAATGTATTGTCCCCCTCGGGAGCTTTTCACCAACCGAAACCCGTCGTCGATCCGCAATGCCGATGCGCGACCCTGACCAATGGTCAACGGTGTTTGACTGACGATTCCATCGGGCAGCACCTCGAACGCGAAGATGTACACCTCTCCCGAATCGGCGTCGTCGGCGGTGGCGATCACATAACTTTTCTCCCTCGTACTGAACGGGAAGGCGTAGTGAGTGGTCATGCCCTTGATGTCGGGCAGGGCGAATTCCGTTCGCGACAAGGCTTGTAAACTGTCGGTTCCGATGCGCACGATATTCAGTTTTCGCATCCTGCGCACGTTGCCGTACACGGCGTAAAAGTCGTCCTCGCCGTGCCCGAATAGATCCACGAGTTCCATGGCTTTTTCCTCGGCCTGGATCGGACCCAATACCGTGGTGAAATCCGGCGCCTGCGCAAGGATCCCGAAGGGCATCAGCGCCAGGATGAAAACCAACCGTATCGCTTTTCGGTGCATGTCTGTTCGTTTTTGCACGTGGCATCCTCCCTTCGGCTTGCATCTTCCGTACCACGATCGGAATAAACCGCCGCGCCCATCGGGATGTCGTGATTTTTTGTGCATCTTGTGAATGATTTCACACATGAAAATTAAATCGCGGCAAGTGAATACCCCGGACTTTTCAACGCAACGACGACAAAAGAAATGCGTTTATCGCGCCCGGGAACGGCGATCCCTCGATGCGGTTGGTTGCCGTAAAACGATAATCCGTATAGCATGAGCGGTACCTTGGTTGGGAATCTCTACAAATATATCTTCTTTGCGGGTCTTTGTGCCGCTCTACAGGCCAAGGCCCAAGAAATACCTCCCGAAGTCGTGGATGCCTATGAACCGGATACTCTGTACGCCGTCCGCAACGCGATCAAGTTCGATCCTGTGCAGGTGGTTTTCGGCGATTTCAAATTGTACTACGAACGCATCCTTTCGGACCGGTGGAGCGTGGAAGCGGGAATCGGGTTCACGCGGAGGAATTACGCCGCGGGGTGGTTCGATTACGACCTCGACAATTTGGGCGCCCACATCGACATCGAAACCGGAGGCAGCTACAGCCTTGCGCTGAGGTATTACCTGCGGAAAGACCCGGAACTCAACGGACCTTACCTCTCGCTCTCGTACGGTTATCGGGAGTACCGCAAGAAATACCGAACGCTCGACGATGCGGGAAACCTTACCGGCGAAGCCCTTACCGATCGGCGAACCTTCTCTACTTTGGCCCTGCTCGTCGGAGTGCAGCCTTTGTCCTATTCGGGAAATGTGTTCGTAGACATTCAAACCGGCCCCGCGCTGAGGTTTGTCGATTTTCAACAGGTTCGCGCCCCGGATGACTTACACCCACAAAAACACCACTACCACCACATCGACCGGATGAATTTCGGGTGGGAAGTGGGTGTGCGTATCGGTTTCGGTTTCTGAGTCTCCGCGCATGGGGTGCGCCTCCGCCTCACCCTCACGAAGCGGCTTTGTTCTTGTTGGCGAGTTGACCACACGCCGCGTCGATGTCCTTTCCTCGGCTCCTGCGAATATTGACGATGACGTTCCGCGACTCAAGGTAGGCGGCGAATTTGTCCACTTTGTCGGAGTCGGCCTGTTCGAACTCCCCCTCGTCGATGGGATTGTATTCGATGATGTTGACTTTACAAGGCACGATTTTGCAAAATTCCGCCAGTTCCCGGGCGTCTTCCAAGGTGTCGTTGAAGTCCTTGAAAATGATGTACTCGTAAGTCACGCGCGTACCGGTTTTCACGTGAAAATACCGCAGCGCCTCCGCCAGCGCTTCCAAAGTGTTCGATTCATTGATCGGCATGATGCGGTCGCGTTTGCCGTCGTTGGCGGCGTGCAGCGACAAAGCCAGGTTGAAACGCACCCCGTCGTCGCCCAACTTTTGGATCATCTTGGCGATACCGGCGGTCGAAACGGTGATGCGCCGCGGCGACATACCCAAACCGGCGTCGTCGCCGATCATGCGGGTGGATTCCATCACGTTGGCGTAATTCAGCAAAGGCTCGCCCATGCCCATGTACACGATGTTCGACAAAGGTTTTTCACGCAGTATTTCGGCGTCTTTGTATATCTCCGACACTTGGTCGTAAATCTCGTAGGCCTCCAAATTGCGCATGCGCTTGAGACGCCCCGTCGCGCAAAATTTGCACGCCAGGCTGCATCCCACCTGCGACGAAATGCACGCCGTGGTGCGGTTGGTCGTGGGGATCAAAACCCCTTCCACGATATTGCCGTCGTGCAGCCGAAAAGCGTACTTGATGGTGCCGTCGCTGCTGTATTGCTTGTCGGCGATTTGGATGGATTTGATCTCGAACCGCTCCTCCAGAGCCGCGCGAAACGCCTTCGGAAGATTGGTCATTTCGTCGAAACTCCTGGCGCGTTTGCCGTGGATCCATTCGTGCACTTGCTTGCCGCGAAATGCCTTCTCGCCCATGGCCACCGCCTCGGCGATCAGTTGATCGGGCGTCAGTTTTCGTATGTCGGCGCGTTTTTGCATGGAAATAAAGATAAGAAATCGGTTCGGGGCGGTTCGGAATCGGCGGTTTGGGACCTGAACATCATCCGTCGGTGGGCTCGTCGACTTTTCCCATCAAGGCTTCGGCGATGAGCATATCTTCCGGCGTGGTAATTTTCAAATTCGATCGGTTCCCTTCTACGGTGGCGATGGCCATGCCGGCGTACTCCGCCACGGAGGCATCGTCGGTGAATTCCGGTCGGTACTCGTTGCGATAGGCGTCCACGATATTCGACCTGCGGAAACACTGCGGCGTCTGCACCGCCACCAGTTCGTGTCGGGGCAGGGTCATCCCCGCCTTCCCGGACATCCGCCGGATGGTATCCACCACCGGCACTACGGGTACGGCGGCGCCGTGCAGTCCGGCCGCTTCAAAACACCGTTCTATGGTGTGGCGAGATACCAGAGGGCGCACCGCGTCGTGTATGGCCACCAGCTCCACGTCATCGTCCAGCGCCTCCAAACCGTTGCGCACCGAGTGAAACCGTTCCGCTCCCCCCTTCACCACGGTGATGGCGTCGGGATCGTCCAGCCATTGGTCGGCGATTTCCCGCCATTCGCTCTCCAGACTCTCAAACAATACCAACACGAACTTTATCCCCGTGTCGAAATTGCGGAAAGCTTCCAACGTATGGATGATTACGGGTTTTCCGTCCAGAGGCAAAAACTGCTTGGCGGTTTTCGCCCTCATGCGGGTGCCGGTTCCGCCGGCCACGATTACGGCAGCTCTTTCGGCCATACTTTCTTCACGTTGTCCCACGCGGAAATGATGGAGACCGATGCAAAAATCAAATGATCAGCATCGCGTCGCCATAGGCCAGAAAACGGTACTTTTCCTTGATGGCCACCTTGTACGCGTTCATCACGTTTTCATACCCGCCGAACGCGGCCACCTGCATCAGCAGCGTGCTCTCCGGCATGTGGAAGTTGCTCACCATCGCGTCGGCGATGGAGAAATCGTAGGGCGGAAAGATGAATTTATTCGTCCATCCCGAAAAAGGATTAAGCTTGTTTTCAGTAGATACCGAAGTTTCCACCGCGCGCATGGTGGTCGTGCCTACCACGCATATTTTCTTTTTGGCGTCTTTGGCCTTGTTCACCACGTCGGCCGCTTCTTGCGTGATGATCATCTCTTCGCTGTCCATTTTGTGCTTGGTCAGGTCTTCCACTTCCACCGGCCTAAACGTGCCCACGCCTACGTGCAGCGTGATGTACGCAAAATTCACGCCTTTCAATTCCAGGCGCTTCATCAATTGCCGGCTAAAGTGAAGTCCCGCCGTGGGCACCGCCACCGCACCTTCGTGCTTGGCGAAAATCGTCTGAAAGCGCTCTTTGTCTTCCGGTTCGGCTTCCCGCCCCATGTATTTCGGTATGGGTGTCTCGCCCAGGCGCATCATGGTTTCCTTGAATTCGTCGTACGAGCCGTCGAACAAAAACCGCAGCGTGCGCCCCCGCGAGGTGGTGTTGTCGATGACTTCAGCCACCAGTTCGTCGTTTTCACCGAAGTACAACTTGTTTCCGATGCGGATTTTGCGCGCAGGATCCACCGATACGTCCCACAGCAGAGTCTCGGGATTCAATTCCCGCAGCAAAAACACCTCGATGCGCGCGCCGGTCTTTTCCTTGTTGCCGTACAAACGCGCCGGAAAAACCTTCGTGTCGTTCATCACCAAGGCGTCGCCCTCGTCAAAATAATCGATGAAATCGCGAAACATTTTGTGTTCGATCTTCCCGGTGTCCCGATGCAAGATCATCAGCCTGCTGTCCTCCCGGTCCGGCGTCGGATGTTTTGCGATCAGATCATCCGGTAAATTGAATTTGAACTTCGATAGCTTCATCCTCGACATTTTGCAAATTTTATTGTATATGAACTTGGAAAAATGGCTGCAAAGATACGAAACTTAACACAAACGGGAATGTTCGCCCCACCCCCAAACTTTTTGCACCACGCCGTTTTCGCACCCTCCAACCGCGGTTTTCCAACCGTATTCCCCGGCTTTTTTTCGCGTGATTTTCAGAGAGGTTGGAGGCGCGCCCCGGCATCCGCCGGGTACAATCTTCAGCCTGTATCTGCCTTTCCGCAGGTGAGCGGATTGCAACGCCCCGGCACGGGCTTCCAAGGTCGCCGTCCCGGGGCGGCATTCCGCAATCACCAGCGAAAAGGCAGGATGCCGGCTTTCGATTTCGCGGAGTCCACGGTACAACCAAAAGATACCTCATCCATCCACCTTTCCGATTCGGGCAATCTGACTTAACTTCGCGTTTTGAATCACGTCGCTGCCGGAAAGTCGCGGGACCCCGGCCTTCCGGGCGCGATCCCGGTGCGCCAACCGCTGCGTAGTGCGGATAAAATCTTCCAAGCAGGAAGCCATGATCAAAACGCCATCCAAAGTACAGTACTGCCAAAGCCTTACGGAATACAAGCGATTCCCCACCCGCGAAGTGCGCGTGGGATCCGTCGCTATCGGAGGTGAAAATCCCATCCGTCTCCAGTCCATGACCACCACCGATACCATGGATACGGAGGCTTCCGTGGAAGAAAGCCTGCGCATGATCCGCGCCGGGTGCGAAATCGTTCGACTCACCGCCCCCACCAAAAACGACGCCGCCAACCTCGCCGCCATCAAGGAAGCTATCCGCAACGCCGGTTACAACACCCCGTTGGTGGCCGATATCCATTTCACACCGAACGCAGCGGAGATTGCCGCGCGAATTGTCGAGAAGGTTCGCGTAAATCCCGGAAACTACGCCGACAAGAAGAAATTCGAAAACATCGAGTACACCGACGAATCCTACGCGCTCGAACTCGAGCGCATCCGCGCGAGATTTACACCACTGGTGCTGATCTGCAAGGAGGAAGGCACGGCCATGCGCATCGGGACCAATCACGGTTCGCTCAGTGATCGCATCATGAGCCGATACGGTGATACCCCCCGGGGAATGGTCGAGTCGGCCATGGAATTTCTGCGCATCTGCCGCGAAAACGATTTCCACGACATCGTACTCAGCATGAAAGCCAGCAACCCCATCGTCATGGTGCAGGCGTACCGACTGCTGGTCCGCACCATGATGGAGGAAGGGATGAATTATCCCTTGCACCTCGGCGTAACCGAAGCGGGGGAAGGCGAGGACGGTCGCATCAAGTCGGCCGTGGGCATCGGAACTTTGCTCGAAGACGGCATAGGAGATACCGTGCGCGTATCCCTCACCGAAGACCCGGAAATGGAAATTCCCGTGGCCGCCATGCTCGTCGACAGGTATGTGCGCCGCGGCATCCACGACCTGATCCCCCCGGCGGATATGGACGATCTGCCGTACAGCCCCTTCGAATACTCCAGGTGGAAGACCCGACCGGTGGAAAACATCGGCAACGGACAGCCTCCGGTGGTGGTGGGAGACTTGTCGCGGGCGGAAAAAATCACCCCCGCGGCTTTGTTTCCATTCGGCTACAGGTACAGCGTACCCAATGACAAATGGAACATCGCGGATATGGCCGCCGATTACATCTACGTAGGAACCCGCGAGGTACCTTTCGAAATTCCCGGCACTTTGGGAATCATTCGCGATTACGCCGTTTGGTCGGAATCGCCTCGGAAACAGCGCACCTACCCTTTGATGTCCGCTGACGTGTTTTCCGAGATTGGCGAAACCGAAGCGAGTGTGAATTTCATCGCCGCCGAAGATGTCGACGTGTACAACCCCGAGTTTATCGAAAAGCTGAAAAGCACGCACCGCTCCGTACTCGTCCTCCGCACCCGCAACGACCACGCCGTGGCCGCCATGCGCAGGGCGTGCATCGAGCTCGCCAATCGAGATTGTACGGTTCCCTTGATCTTCCTGCGAGACTACACCGACGCAACGCCCGTGGAAACCCCGGGTGACGCCACCGAAGAAAACAAGGATCGCCTTCGTCTCGCGGCCGCCACCGACCTCGGGGCGCTCATGGTCGACGGTTTCGGCGACGGTGTCCGTATCGTATCCGATCTCATGCCGGCCGGTGAACTCACCTCCTTGGCGTTCGGCATACTGCAAGCTACGCGTACCCGCATCAGCAAAACGGAGTACATCTCCTGTCCCTCGTGTGGCCGCACGCTTTTCGACCTTCAGAAAACCACGGCCATGATCCGCGCCAGAACTTCTCACCTCAAAGGCGTAAAAATCGGCATCATGGGATGCATCGTCAACGGTCCGGGCGAAATGGCCGACGCCGACTACGGTTACGTGGGTACCGGACACGACAAAATAACCCTGTACAAGGAGAAGGAGGTCGTAAAGAGAAACGTTCCCGCTGCCAATGCCGTGGACGAACTCATAGAATTGATACGCGAACACGGCGATTGGATCGACCCGCCGGCAGCCGACATCCAATGACCTCATGCTTCTGCACCCGACACATTCCTAAAGCCCGCACATTGAGATTTTTACGTCACTTCCTCCCGCTTTCATTGGCCATCCTGACTTTGCAAGGATACGCCCAAACACAAACCCTATTGCCTTTTGAGTTTTACGACGCACGGGGGAAAAGCCTCGATTTTTCCGAAGTCGTGGACCGCATGGAAAAAGCCGATGTGGTGCTCTTCGGCGAACAACACGACCATCCGGTCATCCACTGGATTCAATTGCGAAGCGCCAAAGCCCTGCTCCCGCGCACCGAACTCGCTCTGGGCGGGGAGTTTTTCGAGTGGGACGACCAGGTGATCATCGACGAGTTTTTGTCGGGATACATCGATGAAAAACGCCTCGAATCCGAAGCCAAAATCTGGAGCAATTACCGCACGGATTACGCGCCGTTGCTTCGGTTGGCGAGAGACTCTTCATTGCGGTTTATCGCCACCAACGTGCCCCGACGCTACGCGTCGTTCGTTGCCCGAAACGGATTGGACACCCTGAAAACACTTCCGGAAGCTTCGCGCCGCTTTTTGCCGCCCCTGCCGGTTCCCTTTGATCCGGACACTCCCGGTTATCCCGAAATGCTTTCGATGATGAGCGGCCACGGCATGTCGGGCAATCCCGAACACTTCGTGCAAGCCCAAGCTCTGAAAGATTACGCCATGGCCAGCGCCATCTCGGACAACCTCCCCGACGGTGGCGTGTTCCTCCACTTCAACGGTGATTATCACTCGGCCGATTACGGTGGGATCTATTGGTACCTCGATGCGTTGAGACCGCGATTGAAGGTGATCACCATCAAAGCCGTGGCCTCAGACGATCCGGGTTTTGACGAGGGTTGGAAAAAATCGGGCGACATCATTCTGAAGGTTCCGGCCGATTTTACGCGCACGCACTGAGATCCGCCTTTCGAGAGTGGATTTGTAATCGAGTGTGGAATGTCGACGCGTGAGGGCGGACGCCGGCATCCTTGCGCCGCGGAAAGCGAGGTTCGCGCAGGTGGGCGCAGCGACCCCGGAAGCTCACGCCCGCCGACGCAGACCCGCTCGACGCGGCGGAAGATAAAGGCGGTAGACCGACCCCGGCGGGATGCGCCCGATGCCATCGGGAATGGATATGGATCGGGTGGTGAGATTGGAAATCCCAAGGATTTGCCGTGGGCACGCCCCCATTAAAATTGGGAAGTCACTGCGGTTTTTTCCGATTCCAAGTGGGTTGCTCCCCAATTTTTTTTCGCTCCGACGATGCGCGTGCCGATGAAAACCGCCGCGAACAATGCGCCGGCGGCTACGGCCATGGACCCCGCGATGGACGCTTTCCACCATACGGCCAGGTAGAAGCCGCCCACGGCCGAAATCGTGCCGAAGACGAGGGTCAAAGTCATCATGGTTTTGAGTTTTTTGCTGAGGAGGTACGCGGTACACGGGGGCACGACGAGGAATGCGACCACCAATATGGCGCCCACGGAGGTGAAACTCAGCACGATGGTGAGCGAGACCAAGGCCATGAGCACGTAGTGCCAGGACGTGGTGGAAATGCCCATTCCCTGAGCGTAGGAGGGGTCGAACGTGGTGATGACGAAACCGCGGAAACCCACCGCGAGAACGACGGTGACGAAGACGAGGTTGCCGCCTTGCAGCCATACCGGTGCGGGGCCGATGGATTGGCCGTCGCCGAGGTACAACAGGTCGAAGGGCACGTATTCGATGTCGCC
This sequence comes from uncultured Cryomorphaceae bacterium, assembly GCA_964574635.1. Classification (GTDB taxonomy): domain Bacteria; phylum Bacteroidota; class Bacteroidia; order Flavobacteriales_D; family Cryomorphaceae; genus CAZNOG01. The sequence continues at coordinate 97,996 of CAZNOG010000001.1, forward strand.
GTACAGCACGCATTCCTGATCGATGTCGACGTTTCCGGAAAAGGCCGAAACCAATATGACCCCGATGGCGAACAACCACGTGAACGTGATGCCGATGGAGGCATCGGCCGGTACGCGTGCGCGCTTGTACAAGAGTTCGATCAAAAAGGTGGTGAGCAGACCAAACAGCGCGGCGCCGATGAGGATGGCGATGGAATTGCGCGATTGCGAAACGAGGTAGGCCAACACGATGCCGGGCAAAACGGCGTGGGAAATGGCGTCGCCGATCATGGACATTCGTCGCAGCACCAGAAATACGCCGAGAACGCCGCAATTTACCGCCACCAAGGTGCCGGTGAGGATGATCCAGAAATCATTCATGGCGAGGGTTTTTGTGGGGGTGACTCACCCCGGGAATGGCCGAGCGGTGTGGGTCGATTTGAGGGTACCCGAGTTCGGCGACCAAGGCGGCCTCCAGCTCAGGCGTAATGATGTGCTCGATGGCTTCCGCATCGTGGTGTACGTGGTCGGGCGGGAGGTTGAGCCTTTCGTTGAGGTACAATTCCCACAAGCGGTGGAGACGTACCACGCGCGTGGCTTCGCGAAGGCCCTCGGGAGTGAGCGATAGGCGATCGTCTTTTCGGAGGATCCTGTTCTTTTTGATGAGCTGGTTCACGGCGCTCTCGAATTCCACGGGGTCGAACTTTCGGGTGGACAGCAATTCCGCTACCGTGAATGCGCTCTTGCCGCTACTTTCTCCGTGGTGGAACAGCAGTTTCAGTACGTTTTCTTCGCTGATTTTTCTGGCGTGTCGCCTTTTTCGGCGCCGCCTTGCCATGATGCCGCGTTTGGGGGCGTAAAGAAATGAAAGGATCGCGATGACGCTCAATACCACCACGATCCACGGCCCCGTGGGCATGGATGGAGCCAATGACGAGATGAAAACCCCTCCTACCGCGCTGACGACACCGATGGCCATGGCCGTGACGAGCATGGTGCCCAATCTTTTGGTGAACAACCGTGCCGCCGCCCCCGGCGTGATGACCAGGGCGGCCATAAGCACGACTCCCACCGCCTGTATGCCCGTGGCGACGGCGAGAACGGTGAGCGCCGACAACACCGTCGATAAGATCTTCACCGGCAATCCGGCGGCATGGGCGAACTCCCTGTCGAAAGTGAGGGCTTTCAAGTAAGGGTAGAGCAGGGTGATGGTCGCGATGAGGATGACGTCGACCCAGGCGAACAAAGTGATGTCGCGGGGAAGCATGGATGCCGCTTTACCGAAGAGGAAGGCGTCCAGTCCCGATTGGTTGCCGTACTCGCCTTGTTGGATATGCGTCAGCAGCACGATGCCCACGGCGAAGAAAACGCTCAACACGATGGCAATGGCCGAATCCGACTTGATTTTGGAGTATTTGCGGATGGCTGAAATGGCGGGCAAGCTGAGCCATCCCGTGAGGAAAGCGCCGGGAAACAGAACCCACAGGCTTTTTTCGCCGGTGATCAAAAAGGACAGCGCCACTCCCGGCAGCAGGGCGTGGGAAATGGCATCGCCCACCAAGGCTTCTTTTCGGAGGTAGGTGAACGACCCCACCAGGGAAGCGCCGGCGCCGATCAGAGCGCTGCCCACCAAAACCCATATGAAATTGGCGTACATCAGGAGTTCTTTGCGTCCTTTTCGCGAAGGGGGAACTCGTTGGCGCGGATGAGATTGGCAACGCGGCTCAGCACATCCAACCGCCCGCCGTAGGCGGTGCGAAGATTTTCTTCGGTCATGACCTCCTCGGTGGGTCCCGCGGCGACCAAACGCGTGTTCAACAAGATGGTCCAGTCGAAAAATTCTATGGCCGTGTGCAAATCGTGGTGAACCAATACCACGGTTTTTCCCTCTTCCCGCATTTGCGCCAGCAGCTTCATGATGGTTTCTTCGCTGGCCGCGTCGATGCCGACGAAGGGCTCGTCCATGAGGTAGATGTCCGCTTGTTGTGCCAGAGACCGGGCAATGAAAATGCGCTGCTGTTGTCCCCCCGACAATTCCGATATCTGTCGGTTGCGGTAGTCCTGCATGCCCACCCTTTCCAAGGCTTCTTCGGCGATGGCTTTGTCGGTGGAAGAAAGCCGGCCGAAGAGCTTGCCTTTGCGGTACCTTCCCATGAGGCAGACGTCAAAAACGGTGGCGGGAAAGTCCCAGTCGACGGATTGGCGCTGGGGGACGTACGACAGGCGATCTCGCACATCGTCGACTTTGTGCTCGAAAATTTTGACGTATCCGCTGTCGGCGGGCAATATTCCCATGCTGGCTTTGAGCAGGGTGGTTTTTCCCGAGCCGTTGGGTCCGACGATCCCCACGAGGTTCCCCTTCGGGATTTCGAAATCGATGTTCCACAGTACCGGCTGCTTGTCGTAGCTTACCGTGAGATTGTGTGCCTCGTATGCGATCATCGCCAGTGATTTATTATAGTCGTGACGTTGTGCTTCACCATGCCCACGTACGTTTCGGCGCCGCTTCCTTTTCCGCCCGGGGCGTCTCCGTACAAGGTTCCGCCGATCACGACCTCGTGTCCGCGTCGTTGGCAACCTGCGACGACCGCCTCCATGGACCGGGGTGCAATGCTCGACTCGACGTATACGGCTTTGATCCCTCTTCGAACGATCATGTCCACCATCTCGCCCACATCCCTCAAACCGTATTCGGCCACTGTGGAAATGCCTTGGAGCCCGACGACTTCCACGTCGTACGCTCGTCCGAAATACGAGAAGGCGTCGTGCGCCGTGATCAACACGCGGTGTTCCTTTGGAATTTCGCTCAGCGATTCCCGAACCCAGGCGTGCAGTTCGTCGAGGTCGTTCAAATACGATTTGGTCGAGGCAGAATTGAGTACGCCGGCTTTTTCGAGTTCGCCGGCCAAACCATTCAAGGCGTTGCGCCACAAGTTCACGTCAAACCAGAGGTGAGGGTCGGGGATCTTCCGATTGGTGTGGATCAATTCACCGGAAGGCACTTGCTCGCCGACGAAGAGAACCGTTTTTTGGCGAGACAGTTTCTCGAGGATGTCCTCCATTCGGCCTTCGAGCCGAAGGCCGTTGGCGATGATGATATCGGCGGAAGACAGGAGGTCCAAGCTCTCTTTGGTCGGCTTGAACAAATGGGGGTCGGTGCCCGGCCCCATCAGCGCCACAACGGTGGCCTTGCCGTCGGTCAGTTCGGAAGCCGCATCGGCGATCATGCCCGTCGTGCAGACAATCAATGGGGTATCGTTGTTTATTTCGGTGGAATTTCCGCATCCCCACAGCGCCACCAAAAACCAGAACACATATTTTCGCATTGTGCAAAGTTATGTATTCCATGTGAATTTAGTACACTCTAACTAATTTTGTTTAGTGATGCGAACTTGTGTTGTGGCGGGTTTTTTTCGCTTTTCCCGATTCACTTGACCGCCACCTGCACCACGAAATCCCTCACCTCGCCGCTGTCGCCCCTCGCGGTGACGACCACGGTGTAGGTCCCGCCCGGGTGGGCGTCGGGTTCCGGCCTCCAGAGTTCCAAAGACTCCCCGGGTGAGGAAGCCTCCCCGCCGTGGAGTTTGTTTCCCCATCGGTTGTACACCTCCCAGCGGATGTGGGCCACCCCGGAGAGCCGCGCCACCAGGGCGTCGTTCATTCCGTCGCGGTTTGGGGTGATGATGTTGGGCAGTATGACTTCCAACCCCGGCCACACCACCAAAGTGTATCGCGCGGTGTCGGCGCAGGTGGAATCCATGTAGAAGGCCAACAAAGTGACCTCGTACTCCCCCGGTTCGTGGAAGGTGTGGCGAAAGTTTTGGTTGTTGCGCATGGGTACCCCGTCGATGAGCCATTGGTAGCTCGAGGCGCCGGTGGATTGATTGTCGAAAAACACCTGCAAGGGCGAGTACCCGCTCTCGGGGTTTGGGGTGAAGGCGGCGGTTTGCAAAGTCTTCAGGGGGATGGCGAAGGTGGTGTCCCAGGTGCAACCGGCTGCGGTGGCGATGGACAGTTCGTAATCTCCCGGCGGCAATTGAGCGAAGTCGCCGTTTTGGTTGGTCTTGCCGTTCAGCGTGTAGGTCAGCGGGGTTTTCCCCGGGGTGTTCACAGCGGTGACGCGCCCTGTATTGGACGGGCAGGCCGAGGGTGAGACCGTCACACTTTCGGGTCTCGGCACGTCCTGCACATCCACGAAGACCGGGATGGTTTGTGGGCACACCGAATCGTCGTCGCTCCACATGCGCACGCGGTACCACCGCGAGGAGTCCGCAAAACAGAGGGGATTGGCGATGGTTGAATCGCTCAAACCGACGGCGGGCGTCCAGGCGTACCGGTCGTAGCCTTGGGCGGATAGCTGTGCGGTATCCCCCCGGCAAAAGACTGCTTCCCGCTTTACGGCCGACTCGGGCACGGTGCAGGAGGGGGTGTAGGTGATGACGAAGGCGGGGTTGGGGTTGGCGCCTTCGGTTGGATTATGTACCACTCTGTATACGGTTAGACTTTGCTCTGCTTGGGATGGGATCAGGTATTCATTGATCACTGCAAGCCCGTCATATTGTTGTATTGTGGTGTTGGCGGTATCATTATTCATCCCATACAATTCACCATTTTCATAATAGAAATGACCTTGTGTTCCGGAACTGAATAAAACGTCGCGACCCCAAATTTCACCAACACTTTGATTATTTATTTCAACCCTACTCCGGTCAACCAATATATTGTTCAACCGGCAGTGAAACGTTGAATAACCCACCGGGGTGTCATTTCTGTATTGGGGCATATCGAAAGAATTGAATTGTGGGTAATCCTGTCTTTGATCTGCAACATAAATACGCGAACATACCGGATTGTTGATTAAAGGTGAATCGTAAAGAATGACCACATACATGCTCCACCATCCCCAGTTCCAGGCGAAATCATAAAAGTGTTGTAGCGGGAAATCAAGCGTAAGGAATCCACTGTCAAAATTCGGAATGGAATCCAATTGTTCTACGTGCGCGGCAAACCAATTGGTCCAAGGATTTTCTTCGGGCATTTCCGGTCCGGCTTGGTTTTGCGGCCCCCAGGGAACCGGCATGCCGTTCAGAACAGTGGTGTGTGGGGCAGGTCGGCCATATCGATACGTAACTACATATGCTTTGCGAATAGTATAGTGATCCTCCCAATGGAAGGGCACTGTGTATACTCCACTTCCAATATTATTTATCCCGACTGCCATGACTCCACCGTTGAAGCACTCCTCCAAAAAAAGTAGTTGGGCCGAAGCACGGTTACAAAAAACCGAGCCGAGCAATACGAAAAAGAGGACTACACGATCTCGAAATGTCATTTTGTTGATAACTTCCTTTGCAAACATACGAATCGCGGCCTTTTTTTTTTGTCATCTTAGTCAAAACTTTTTACAAACCATTCAAAACCAATGATGATGAAAAAGAAAACAATGCTATGGCCAATATTGGCCGCGATGATGCTTTTGGGCGTTTCAGCCCAAGCGCAGAACCCAAACTGGACCATGCCACCGGGGAAGTTTGTTAATGGGGAAAACTACTCCCCCCTCCCCGCCTCCCCCTACCATCCCGATTTCGGCGTGGTCACTGACCCAAGCTTGGCATATCAGGGCGAGCCCGCACGAGCCATGCACAACTCCTACAGCGACAACAACGGGAACCTGTTGTTTTTCACTGTGGATGAGAAGGTTTACGACAAAGATGGGTTTGTGGTTGGGAAGATGTTCGAGGGCTATTATCAACATGAATACAAGCGAGGCTTCAATCAAAGGTTGATATTGCCCATGGGCAAGAGCTGCACGAAGTTTGCGATTTTCGATCTCGACGGATCCACATGGGAGTTGATCCCGGGATCACGACAAACCGTTGAGTTGGCCAACGGTTATTATGATGAGGCCACTTTCGTACACGGGCTTGAATTCACCCCGGATGGACGCGGCCTGTACATCATGCACGAGACCACCAGTGTCTATCCATTCCCGTTAAGTTTTTACGACATCGGATCCGCAACGCTCACAAACCTTCAATTTCCGGGACTGGGTGCATTCATGAATTCCCAGATTGAAATTTCGGGATCATCGGGAAATTATTCGTTGATCATGGCAAGCGATGATTATCTGGGGAGGCTGTCAGATCCGAACTCCCCCCATGTATCGAATTGGGATCCGACCGCTCTGCCGCTGACAAACTATTCATCCAATCTTGGGGGTGTGCCTTCAACCTCAATTGCGGATGTCAAACACATCGTCCCGAACCAAATCGACTACGAGGACTACCACGACATTTTTCTCAGAACTTGCGAATGCTGTGAGAAGTACAACTATGCCGGCACCAACATGGATACATCGTTCACCGTGGAACAGAATGATGTGTGGACCTATGGAGTGGGAAACAACCCGTGGGATGCAACAAGCGGTGAAACAATTTATATCCGGGATCATCTTACCGTCGAACCCGGTGCCAACCTCACCATTCGTGGAATGGATTTCAAGTTCGGCCCCGACGCGTGTTTTCGTCATTGCGAACCCAAGGCGCGGCAATCAGCACATATTGTTCGTCATTTCCGCTCGGCCTGATCCATCAACCTTCAATCCACCACCCACACCTCCCAATATCAATAAATCGAGCGGGAAGTCCTTCTGCCCGGGCGGTAGATCACTGAAAATTCCAAAGCCCCGCGGTTGTTTGTGTAAGTGCTCAATCCCGACACGTTTACGTCGTATGAGATACGGAAAATGTTGGCGTTGTGCCGCAATCCGGCGTGGGCGATGACGGCGTCGGAAGTGCGATAGCCCAGTCCACCGAGTATCTGGTAAGGCGTTCCCCGCACCTCGTAAAAAGCCAAGGTGTTGATGAGGAACTGGGTCGCTTCCCGTTGCTTCCAGTAGGTGACCGAAGGTTCAATGTACAACTCCCGGTCGAGTGATACTCGGGCACCGAGGTTTCCCATCCACTTCACCGGCAATTTCGATTTTTTCTCCCCCACGAAAGCTTCGTTGGGTGAAGTGATGTGGAACACCGCGAAATCCGCGAATGGGTTGATTTTCTTGTTTCGATCCGTCGATTTGTACGACATGCCGATATTGGCGTCGGGCATCCACCGCGAGTGCTTATCGAAATGTTCCATCGAGGGGATGGCGGAGTCGAAGTTGTACCCGTCGAACTGTGAATCGAAGATCATGTGATCCGTATTCACGCGTTTGTAGATCACCCCCAACTGCACACCCGCGGTCAGAAGGAACTTCGTTTGCGCCGGGTCGGATACTTGATATCCGCCGGAAATCAGGAATCCCGAACTGGACAAGACGTTGGCCTCGTCGCTGTTGATGAAGACCGCTCCGAAACCCCACCTTTCGTCGTAGGCCATGTCAAAGGCCATGGTGAAGGTGTTGAAGGAGGTCGACAAGGAACTCCACTGGCTTCTGTACAGCGCGGATATCCGAAGATCCGTGTATTTCAACATGCCCGTGTTCGCCGGATTGAAAAGTATTTCGGCCGCATCGGGTTGCGAAATCTGGCTGTCTTGTGTTTTACCGACCACCGCTGCGCAAGTGAGCGTCGCGGCGAGTAAAACCCTATGTATGTGTTTCATGATCATCGCACTAAGTTGATTTGGCCGGAATAGTCGTACGTGTTGCCCTCCGTATTGGTGGCTTTTACGGTGTACACGTAAACTCCCGTGGGTACTTGTTTTCCGTTTTCGGTTCCGTCCCATCCGATTTCTTGGTTGGTGGATTTGAAAATTTCCCTTCCCCATCCGTCATAAACCCTGAAATCGAGTTGCGTGAAGGGCCCACCGCGTACGTAGTACACGTCGTTGAGCCCGTCGTCGTTGGGCGAGAAAGTGTTAGGCAGGCGGGGTGGTAGCACCACGTCTCCTTCAATGGTTATGGTGGCGCGCGTTGAATCGGTGCAACCCCCCGTTCCTGTTACGACCAGTGTCACGATGTAATCGCCGCCTTCGGAGTAGGCGTAAGTCGGGTTGGTCAGGTCCGAGGTTCCCAAGCCGTCGCCGAAATTCCACAGCCATTCGAAGGCTCCCGTCGATTGGTCAGTGAAGAGCACGTCGAATTCCGTCGGAGCGGGATTGGTGCTGATGTCAAACGCGGCTGTCGGGCTGGCCGAAATATTGATCACATCCGTAATGGTATCCGCACATCCAAGGCTGCTGTGTGCGATCAAGGTCACCACGTGGCTGCCGGGCGTGTCGTAAGTATAGCGGGGGTTCTGCACGTTGGTCACCGCACCTCCTCCGAAGTCCCAGGTCCAGCCGGATATTTCACCTTCGAAAAGTTCGGTGTCGTCGTTAAATTGAACCGGTTGCCCCACACAGCCATCTTCGAAAGTGAAGTCGGCACTCAAGGGGTGGCTTATGTGAACGGTCATGGTGTCCCGCACGGGGGCACAGCCTTCCAAGCCGAGAGCCACGAGTTCGAGTTCCACGATGCCGGTGTTGGCGTCGTTCACCCCGATGACATAATCGGGAGCGATTTCGTTTTCCGAAGGCAGAAATACCCCGTCGCCGAAGGTGTTCCAGGTGAATTCGGTTTCGTTTTGTACCGTTCCCGACAGTTCGATGACTCCCGTCGAACGGCATATGTAGCGGTCTTCTCCGGCGTCCACCACCGGTTTGGGGTTGATGGTCAGGTGCACGGTGTCCGAAACCGCCTCACAGGGCCCGTTGTCGGTCGAAGTCAGTATCAAGTCGGCGAACCCGACCAAGAGGTCGTTGGCTCCCGGCAGATATTCACCGTTGAGGTTCTGGTTGTCCGTGAATCCACCGAAAGAATTGGTGGACCACACACCGGTGGTCGTCGAGCCGGACACCGATCCGTTCAAAGGCACGGAGGTTTGCGTGGCGCAGATCACCATGTCGTTGCCCGCGTTAACCACGGCGGGATCGATGAAGTGGAGTTCGATGGTCTCGGTCACCGTTCCGCAAGCGCCCGAAGAGGTGGCCGACAGTGTGATGGTGGCGCTACCCGCGTCGAGATCGGCTTGGGAGGGCACGTACGTAGTCGACAATCCGGTATTGTTCGGCTCGAATGTACCGCCCGAAGTTCCGCTCCAAAGCACGTCGTTCGAATTGAATACTTGCGCGCTCAACGATACTTCCGGAGAGGTGGTACAAGCTTCCCACACGGCGTCGATTTCGATGATGGGCAAGGCGTCGAACAACACTTTCAGTGAGTCGGTGTCGGCGGGGCAGTTCCCATTGGATTCGGCGGAGAGGTAAAGGGTCACTTCGCCGTTGGCCACGTCGTCGGCGGAGGGGAGGTAATTCACGGCGGCTTGGTTGGCCGAAGGGTTGAACGTACCTGTTCCGGACGTGGTCCACTCCATCCCCGGGCTTCCCTGGACGGTTCCGTTCAACGGAACCACTTCCGTGGTTTCACAAACTTCGATGTCGGCACCCGCCGAAACGGTGACTGCGTCCGCGAAGCTGAGGACAATCTGGTCGGAGGTATGTGCGCAGAGGCCGTCTCCATACGTGGTCAGGGTCAAGGTGGCCCCTCCGGCGATGCTGTCTTCAACGCTTGGTACATACATGGCCGTGAGTACGCTGTCGTTGGGTAGGAATTCTCCCGTTCCGCTGGTGGTCCATACTCCGCCCGTCGCGTGATTCACGCTTCCGAGGAGTTGAACCGGTGCGATGTCGCCACAGAGGACGGCATTGTTACCGGCGTCGGCGGTGGGCACGTATTGGAACGTGATCTCCAATTCGGAAGAACCTTCCGAACAGAGAGTGGAATTCGTAGACGTCAGCGTGAGCACCACGCTTCCGCCGTCGATGTCATCGTCGCTGGGTTCGTAGTATGCGCTGAGCGAAGTGGACGAGGGGAAGAAAGTACCCGTTCCCGAGGTGGTCCAAACACCGGTCGATGCGTCACCGCTCACCACGCCGTTGAGCAAAATCAGGTCGGTGGTTTCACAAGTCTCGATGTCCTCACCCGCAAATACGAATGCTTGGTCGCCGAATGTCAGCACGAACGAGTCGCTTTGCTCCTCACAGATGCCGTTGTTCGTTGAGGTCAACGTCAACACCACGGAACCATTGGCGATGTCATCGGGCGTGAAGTTGTACACCGCGTTCAAGGCGTTGGCGTTGGGGGTGAAATACCCGTTTCCGTCGGTGGTCCACACGCCCGTGCTGCTGCCTTCCGAAACGGAACCCGTCAATTGGATTTGACCCGATTCGGAACAGGCTTGTCGGTCGGGGCCTGCGCCAACCACCACTCCCGTGCTGATGGAAATATGAAGGGTATCGGATGAGGAAAAACAATTTCCGTTGTCGGTTGTCGTCAGAACGAGCTGGACCCCACCCGAGTCGATGTCGTCTTGACTCGCCACGTAGAATGTGTTCAGGTTGTTGGCGTTTTGGAAGGTTCCGGAACCCAGGGTGGTCCATTGTCCGCCGCCGGCGTTGTTCACTTCTCCGTCGAGGTGGAAAGGAGCGACCTCGCCGCAGATTTCTATGTCTTCACCCGCGTTGGCGATGGGGCCGGGAATGAACGACAGATTCAGGAAATCCGAAGCGGCGTTGCAGCTGTTGGTCAGCGTCATGGCCAAGTTCACGGATCCATTCACCAAATCCCCGGGGCTGGGCACATAGGTTGCGTTCAGCGTGGTGTTGTTCGGAACGAAGCTTCCGGTTCCGGTACTGGTCCACAATACCTCGTCGCCACCGGAAATCTCCGGGTTGAGTTGGAGTTCGGGATTGTTGTCGCACATCACGGCGTCCTCACCAACATCCACGGTGCCTTGGTGGAATATGTGGAGTTGAAGGGTGTCGGAGACTGCATGGCAATTTCCCACGTTGGTAGAGGTGAGTATCAAGGAGACACCCATGGATTCCACGTCCTCCGCAGAGAAGATATACACCGGATTCAGTGCGGTCGGACTGGGGGAGAAGGTCCCCGAGCCCGAGGTCGTCCACAGACCGGTCGTGTTGGCTCCCCACACCGAACCGTTGACTTGAACTTCGGTTTCGGATGAACACGTTATGATGTCGGGACCTGCATCCACCTCCGGCGCCGGGGTGAACGTTACCGTCATTTCATCGCTGGCTTGGTTGCAGGAATTCGCAGCGAAGGTGAGGGTTACCGTGCCCGCGCTGAGGTCGGCGTTGCTTGGGAGATAAGTTGCTCCGGGAACTTGTGGGTTGGGAAGGAACATCCCCGTGCCCGAAGTGGTCCATACCCCTTCCGTGGCCGCTCCACCGATGATTCCGTTCAACTCCACGTGGGGGTTGTTCATGCAGATATCTTGGTCGGGACCCGCATTGGCTGTTCCCGCAGGGGAAATGTAGATGTTCATGGAGTCGCTCACCGGCAAACAGTTGCCGTTGTTGGTGGAGGTGAGCGTCAGCGTCACTTGCCCCATCAAGGAATCCAAAGAGGACGCGAGGTAGGATGCGTTGAGTGAACCGGCGTTCGGGATGAAAACCCCCGTGCCCGAAGTGGTCCATTGACCCGTCGTGGCACCGCCTTCAACGGTTCCGTTCAATGGAATCGCCAGATTGTCCACACAGGCGTAATAATCTTCTCCCGCTGAAACTTCCGGTGCGGGCGTAAAAGTGATCACCACCTGGTCGGAGGCGGGGAGGCAATTGCCGTTTCCGAACGTGGTCAAGGTCAAAGTAACCGACCCGTTGTTCAATTCCGATTGGGAGGGCGTGTACACGGCGTGAGGCGTGGTGTTGTCGGGGACGAAAGTTCCGGTTCCGCCACTCCAAACCGCACCGTCGGCAACGGTGAAGCTCCCCGAGAGAGATACTTCCGGGTTGTTGGCGCACAAGGTCATGTCCGAGCCCGCATCCGCCACCGGCGATGGAGTGAAATGGATCGTCACTTGGTCGGAAACCGGCTCACAATACCCGTTGTCCGTGGAAGTCAGTGTCAACGTCACGAATCCATTAGAAATCTCCTGTGCGGTGGGTTGGTACTGGGCGTTCAACACCGTGTTGCCGGGGGTGAACTCGCCGTTGCCACCGGACCATTGGCCACCACCCGCGAAGGTGATGGAACCGTTGAGGGTCACGAGGCTGTTGTTCGAGCAGATGTCTTGATCCGGCCCGGCGTCGACGATCGGCGCGGGATTGATGGTGATCGTAGTCTGGTCGCTTACTCCGGGACATTCACCGGAATTGAAAGTCGTCAAGGTCAGCGTTACCGATCCGTTGGTAATCTCCGCTGCGGACGGGGTGTAGGTCGCATTCGGATCTTGGTTGCTCGGGTTGAAGAACCCGGTTCCACCCGACCATTGTACACCCGCGGCGTGTGAGAATGTACCTCCCAAAACCACGTTGGGGCTGTTGGCGCAGGATACCAAGTTGGATCCCGCGTCTACCGTAGGCTCGGGGTCGAAGGAAATGGTGATGTCGTCGGTCACTTGCAAGCAGTTACCGTTGCCTATGGTCACCAAGGTCAACGTGACCGATCCCTCCGCCAGTTCTTGAGGGGTGGGGTGGTAGACGGCGTCCATGGCGAGGGCGTTGGGTGTGAACGTTCCGGATCCGCCGGTCCACTGTGCGTTCGTGGCTACAGTGAATTCACCCGAAAGTTGAGCGGCCGGTGATCCCGCGCAGATGGAGAAATCTTCCCCGGCATCCACTGTGGGAGCCGGTGAGAACGTCACGGTCATTTCATCCTGTACGGGTACACAGCCTCCGTTGTCGGTCGACGTCAGAACGAAGGTGATGGTGCCCGATACGATTTCCGGCAACGTCGGGGTGTAGGTCGCATTCAGATCGTTTTTCGAGGGACTGAACGTTCCAAGTCCTCCCGACCACTGTCCCCCGCCTGCGTGCAGAACGCTTCCATCGAGTTGGAATTCGGCGTTGTTCGAACAGATGACGAGGTCGTTTCCTGCATCCACGACGGGTGCGGGGGTGATGGTGATGGTCATTTGATCCGTCACGGCCACGCAGTCTCCGTTTCCTGTGGTGGTGAGCGTCAGCGTCACGCTTCCATCGGCGATTTCATCCGCCGAAGGGGTGTACACCGCGTTGAGGGTGTTCGCGTCGGGGGAGAACGTTCCGCTTCCTCCCGACCACACTCCTCCGCTCGCGATGTTCACCGATGCGTTGAGGTTCACTTCGGGTGCGTTGGCGCAGACGGTCACGTCGCTGCCGGCGTTTGCCGTGGGCGCGGGCGTAAAGGTGATGGTCACCTGGTCTTCCGCCGGGTTACAGTCTCCGTTCCCGGTGGTGGTGAGGGTCAAGGTCACCGAACCGTTCGCGATTTCATCCGCGGAGGGAGTGTAGACGGCGTCCAGGTCGTTTGCGTTGGGACTGAAGGTTCCGTTTCCTCCCGACCACGTTCCGCCGGTGGCTACGGTTACGCTTCCTTCGAGTTGGGCCTGCGCATTGTTGGCGCAGAGCACGATGTTGGCTCCGGCTTCGGCGGTGGGCGAAGGTCCGAAGGTGTAGGTCACTTCATCGGTGACGGGCACGCAGCTTCCGTTGCCGGTGGAGGTCAATGTGAGGGTCACGCTGCCGTTGTTGATTTCAGACTGGCTGGGCGAGTACACGGCGTTGAGGTCCGAGGCGTTGGGTGTGAAGGAACCGCTTCCTCCGCTCCAGGTTCCGCCCGAGGCGATGGTTACGCTTCCGGCAAGTTCGATGTCCGCGTTGTTGGAGCATACTTCCATACCGACGCCGGCGTCCACGACGGGTGCGGGCGTGATGGTGATGGTCATTTGATCGGTCACGGCCACGCAGTCGCCGTTTCCTGTGGTGGTGAGCGTCAGAGTCACGCTTCCGTCGGCGATCTCATCAGCCGAAGGGATGTACACCGCATTGAGGGTGTTCGCATCGGGAGAGAACGTTCCGTTGCCTCCCGACCACACTCCACCGCTCGCGATGTTCACCGATGCGTTGAGGTTCACGTCGGGTGCATTGGCGCAGACGGTCACGTCGCTGCCGGCGTTTGCCGTGGGCGCGGGCGTGAATGTGATGGTCACCTGATCTTCTACCGGGTTACAGTCTCCGTTTCCGGTGGTGGAAAGTGTCAAGGTCACCGACCCGTTCGCGATTTCATCCGCGGAGGGAGTGTAGACCGCGTCAAGGTCGTTTGCGTTGGGACTGAAGGTTCCGTTTCCTCCGGACCAAGTTCCGCCGGTGGCGATGGTCACGCTTCCTTCGAGTTGGGCCTGTGCGTTGTTGGCGCAGAGCACGATGTTGGCTCCGGCTTCAGCGGTGGGCGAGGGCCCGAAGGTGTAAGTCACTTCATCGGTGACGGGCACGCAGCTTCCGTTGCCGGTGGAGGTCAAGGTGAGGGTCACGCTGCCGTTGTTGATTTCCGATTGGCTGGGCGTGTACACGGCGTTGAGGTCGGATGCGTTGGGCGTGAAGGAACCGCTTCCTCCGCTCCAGGTTCCGCCCGAGGCGATGGTCACGCTTCCCGAGAGTTCGATGTCCGCGTTGTTGGAGCAGACTTCCATTCCGACTCCCGCGTCAACGACGGGCGCGGGAGTGATTGTGATGGTCATTTGATCCGTTACGGCCACGCAGTCTCCGTTTCCTGTGGTGGTGAGCGTCAGCGTCACGCTTCCATCGGCGATTTCATCCGCCGAAGGGGTGTACACCGCGTTGAGGGTGTTCGCGTCGGGGGAGAACGTTCCGCTTCCTCCCGACCACACTCCTCCGCTCGCGATGTTCACCGATGCGTTGAGGTTCACTTCGGGTGCGTTGGCGCAGACGGTCACGTCGCTGCCGGCGTTTGCCGTGGGCGCGGGCGTAAAGGTGATGGTCACCTGGTCTTCCGCCGGGTTACAGTCTCCGTTCCCGGTGGTGGTGAGGGTCAAGGTCACCGAACCGTTCGCGATTTCATCCGCGGAGGGAGTGTAGACGGCGTCCAGGTCGTTTGCGTTGGGACTGAAGGTTCCGTTTCCTCCCGACCACGTTCCGCCGGTGGCTACGGTTACGCTTCCTTCGAGTTGGGCCTCTGCGTTGTTGGCGCAGAGCACGATGTTGGCTCCGGCTTCGGCGGTGGGCGAAGGCCCGAAGGTGTACGTCACTTCATCGGTGACCGGCACGCAACTTCCGTTCCCGGTGGAGGTCAAGGTGAGGGTCACGCTGCCGTTGTTGATTTCCGATTGGCTGGGCGTGTACACGGCGTTGAGGTCGGAAGCGTTGGGGGTGAAGGAACCGCTTCCTCCGCTCCAGGTTCCACCCGAGGCGATGGTTACGCTTCCGGCGAGTTCAATCTCCGCGTTGTTGGAGCAGACTTCCATGCCGACACCTGCGTCCACGACGGGCGCGGGCGTGATGGTGATGGTCATTTGATCCGTTACGGCCACACAGTCGCCGTTTCCTGTAGTGGTGAGCGTGAGCGTCACGGATCCATCGGCGATTTCATCGGCCGAGGGGGTGTACACCGCGTTGAGGGTGGTCGCGTCGGGGGAGAACGTTCCGTTTCCTCCGGACCACACTCCACCGCTCGCGATGTTCACCGAAGCGTTGAGGTTCACATCGGGCGCGTTGGCACAGACGGTCACGTCGCTTCCCGCGTTTGCCGTGGGCGCGGGCGTAAAGGTGATGGTCACCTGGTCTTCCGCCGGGTTACAGTCTCCGTTCCCGGTGGTGGTGAGGGTCAAGGTCACCGAACCGTTCGCGATTTCATCGGCGGAAGGAGTGTAGACCGCGTCAAGGTCGTTTGCGTTGGGACTGAAAGTTCCATTTCCTCCGGACCAAGTTCCGCCGGTGGCGATGGTCACGCTTCCTTCGAGTTGGGCCTGTGCGTTGTTGGCGCAGAGCACGATGTTGGCTCCGGCTTCAGCGGTGGGCGAGGGCCCGAAGGTGTAAGTCACTTCATCGGTGACGGGCACGCAGCTTCCGTTGCCGGTGGAGGTCAAGGTGAGGGTCACGCTGCCGTTGTTGATTTCCGATTGGCTGGGCGTGTACACGGCGTTGAGGTCGGATGCGTTGGGCGTGAAGGAACCGCTTCCTCCGCTCCAGGTTCCGCCCGAGGCGATGGTCACGCTTCCGGCGAGTTCAATATCCGCGTTGTTGGAGCAGACTTCCATGCCGACTCCGGCGTCTACGACGGGTGCGGGAGTGATGGTGATTGTCATTTGATCCGCCACGGAGAGACAGTCTCCTTCTCCGGTGGTGGTGAGCGTGAGGGTCACGGAGCCGTTCGCGATTTCAGCCGGGGATGGGATGTAGGTCGCCCCAAGGGAGGTGTTTCCCGGTGAGAACGTTCCGTTTCCGCCCGACCAGATGCCACCGGTGGCACGGTGCACGTGACCGTTCAGGTTGACCAGGGGTGCATTTGCGCAGACGGTTGCGTCGGTACCGGCGTTCACCGTAGGTCCTTCCGTGAAGGTGATGTTCACAAAATCTTCCACCGGCAAGCAGTTGCCGTGACCTGTGGAGGTCAGAGTCAAAATGAGCGACCCGGACTCGATTTCTTCGGGAGTCGGATTGTAGAGTGCATTGAGTGTGTTTGCATTGGGGATGAATGTCCCGTTTCCACCGGACCACGTTCCGCCGGTGGCTCCGGACACGGAGCCCGACAAGTTGAGTTGGGCGTTGTTTTCACATACGCTGATGGCCGTACCGGCATCCACGGTGGGGGCCGGGGTGAAATTGATGGTCACGTCATCCGTCACCGGAGCGCAATTGCCGTGGCCGGTGGTGGTCAGCGTCAGAGTGAGGCTGCCCGAATTGATTTCCGTTTGGGTCGGCGAGTACACCGCATTCAAATCATTGGCATCGGGGGAGAAAGTCCCGAGACCTCCCGACCACGTTCCGCCGGTGGCGATTGTCACCGCCCCGGAGAGTTGAACCTCGGCGTTGTTGGCGCAAAGCGTTTTCGGAGTTCCCGCGTCTGCCGTGGGTGCATCCGTAAAGGTGATGGTTATTTGGTCGGATACGGCGTTGCAATTTCCGTTGGCGGAAGAAGTAAGGGTCAGGGTAATGGATCCAGACTGGATTTCCGATGCGGTGGGGTGGTAGGTGGCGTTCAGCGTGGTGTTGTCCGGGCTGAATGATCCGTTGCCACCGCTCCAAGTACCTCCTCCGGCTCCTGATACCGATCCTTGCAATGCGATGGCCGCGTTGTTTTCACAAACCGCGAAATCCGCACCGGCGTTCACGACGGGGGCGGGAGTGAAGGTGTAAGTCACTTCGCTTTCCACCGGATTGCAATTGCCGTTGTCGAGAGAGGCCAGCGTAAGGGTAAGGCTGCCCGAGTCGATTTCTTCCTGGGTGGGAGTATAGACCGCGTCGAGAGTGGTTGTATTGGGTGTGAAGGTGCCGTTTCCTCCCGTCCAAATGCCGAAGCTGGCGCCGGACAATGATCCGTCCAAGTGGATTTGGGGGTTGTTCTCACAAACTTCACCGCCCGCACCGGCGTTCACCACGGGAGGTTCCGTGAAGTTGAAAGTGACCTGATCGGTTTCGGGCAGGCAGTCGCCGTTGCCGGTGGTGGTCAGGGTGAGGGTGATCCCACCGCTGAAGAGTTCGCCGATGGTCGGAGTATAAATGGCGTCGAGGGCTTGGTTGTCGGGGCTGAAGGTGCCCATTCCACCGGACCATTCCCCGCCGTCGGCAACGGATACGAATCCATCCAATTGGATTTCGGCGTTGTTGCGGCAAATGGGTCGATCACTGCCCGCATCCGCGGTAGGCGCGGGAGTGAAATAAATCGTCATCTGGTCCTGCACTTGGATGCACCCTCCGTTTCCGGTGGTGGTGAGCGTGAGGGTCACCGAACCGTTTGCGATTTCGGCGGGCGTGGGGGTGTAGGTGGTGGCGAGAACTTCGTTTGAAGGGTTGAAAGTTCCCGAACCGCCGGTCCAAATTCCGCCGGTGGCTACCGTCACCGATCCGATCAAGTTGATCCCGGGGTCATTGGCACAGACCGTTTGGTCGGGTCCGGCACTTACCGTGGGCGGTGGGCCGAAGGTGATTTCGACTTGGTCCGTTACGGCGAGGCAGTTGCCGTTGCCGGTGGAAGTCAGCGTCAGGGTCAACGATCCGTCGGCCACTTCTTGAGCGGTGGGGATGTACTGTGCGTTCAGGTGTCCGGGGCCGGGGATGAAGGTACCGTCCCCGCCACTCCAAATTCCACCACCCGCCACATCGACGAAACCGTTCAAGTGAACGGTGGTGTTGTTGGCGCAAGCGGCGATGTCATCTCCCGCATCGACGATTGGCGCGGGTGTATAGGTGATGACCACTTCGTCTTCGACCGGAAAGCAGTTGCCCACGGAAGTGAGCGTAAGTGTCACGCTTCCTCCGCTGAGGTCGGCGAGACTGGGTTCGTAAGTCGTCCCCAAATCAGTATCGTCCACAAAAACCCCCGTACCGTTCGTACTCCAAAATCCCTGGGTGGCACCGCCACTCACGGAACCTTCGAGTACGGTGGGTTGGTTGGCGCAAACCGTCATGTCGGCGCCGGCATCCACTACGATCTCGGCCGAGAATTCGGAGAAGTATCCGAATCGGCACCCCGAGCCGGCGCCCCCGTTGATCAAACCGAGGGAGAACACTTCTTCGTAGTTGACCAGAAGGTTCGCGAGGCCCACGGGAATCACGCCGGTGGAAAATGAGATTTGCGTTCCCATCCACGCGCCGTCCGTGCCGGGCACTACGGAGAAAGAATCGGGATCGATGATGCTCGAATCGCCGTTGAGTACGAACGCGTCTTCCGCACCGGCGGGAACGAGGAGGTTGATGAGAAACTCTTCCGATGTGGACCGGACGAAGCTCACCTGCTCGGATCCCGCGCAGTTGAGAGGGGGGAGCAGTGCCATTCCCACTTCACAGCCGAAACCGCTCACGTGGATCAGGTAAAATGGTTTGTTTCCGGAGATGTAGGTCAGGTCATCGGTGAGGGTGATTTTGTAGGTTTCGCCGTTGAAGAGGGTAGCTACCGGGCTGCCGGCCACGGAGATGACCGTGTTGTTTTGAGTCGCCACCACGAAGGCGTTTTCCTCAACGTTCAGACCCCCTTTGTTGACGATGTAATCCGTTCCAACGATGTCGACCGGTACGAGCTGGTCGCCCATGAGGTCGCGGCATCCTTCCGGTTGGGCCCACACGGAATCGTCCTTGATGGACACCGCAATGGGTTTATTGGAGAGAATCACCGTGCCGGAAGGGTTGTCGGCCGGATCGTTGTTGGTGACCGACGCGCTGTAGGTTTGACCTTCGTTCAGCGTGATCACGAAACTCTGAAAAGCGGGCTGACCCCCGTCGAGGTCGGAGGTCGGGTAAACGAGGATTTGTGTGTTGTCTTCCGTGGCGACAATGTCGAAGGAAGTGTAGGGCATCGGGCTGTAACTCCCATTCGGCCAGATGTTTTGCATGGGTACGTAAAACTCCGTTCCCAATCCGTTCAGCCCTTTGAGCGCCCAGATGTCGGGGTTTTGGGGCGAATTGATTTCGAAGTAGCAGGTGATTTCCGCCGTGGAATAAATTTTCAACCCCGTGTTCAGCACGGTATGGGTTGGAAACGTCATCAAATCGTCGAGGAAATCGGTCAGCTCTTCCGTCACGGAAGAGTTGGCCGGCACGTTGAGCACGATGGGGACGAAAGCGGGATTGGCCGGTTGGGAAACGGTCACCGTAGCGGGTTCGGCGCCCGTCGCCACGCGCAGGTACGTGGGGTCGCCGCCGGTGCTGTGTCCGGAAGTGACTTGTGGTGGCGCCAACCAAAATTCGGTGCTGGTTTGCCCGTGTACTTCAGTGGTGTACGTCCATGCAAACAGGAGCAAGAAACCTATTGCAAATAAACGCTTTGCGCCATAAGCGCAGGCTTGTCCAAGGGAATGGAATTTCATCTGAGGGGAGTATTGCTTTCAAAATGTCGCGTACCCGTTGGCACGCGGCTATTCTCACGACAATACGGGAAGACCGTGGTTTGGTTGCAATTTTGCCTATATGCTTACAGTAAAAGACCTCGTTTTAAGTAGGAAGTTTCAACTCGCCGGAATTTTTGCCTTGAATATCTTGTATTTTATGACGGTACGAACCGAAATGTCCTCGTTGTATTATATGTTCTTCGCCACGATTGCGGCCTTGTATTACCACCCCTTCACGATCATTCGTATTATCACATCGAATGCGCAAAACAAAGTCCTGGAAATCGGGGTGGCGGTGTGCATGTCCATTTGTATACTCCTCCCATACATCGCATATGTCGTTGGTTTGACGTCGGGTATAAAAATCGCAGTACTTCTACTTTCGGCAATCCTGTGGGCCATCCTTCTGTTCGGGAAAGGCATGACAGGATCCAAGGCGTATTTGATTACCGGCTGCCAAGCCTTGTTGGCCTTGGCCTACTTCATGAATTTTTAATGAAGCGAATTTTGGCCCTTCAGGTTTTGATGTTGACGGAATAAAGAAAATCAATGTGTGATGCCGTGCATTGATTTTGACTTTGTTCCTAAGATCAATGCCGTGGGGTTTCGACTTGGGGAGTGGATCACCGTTTTATCGCCCGGTCAGGGCTCGGCATTCCGATAAAAATGGCCCAATTCTCTGCCCTCTTCATCGCGGAGGGTAAGCGTATCGCCGGAAACGGAGTAGTTCGCCGCGTTCTCGAATATTTGCAAAAACCGGTGTTCCGGCACCGCAGCATCTAAGCAGGCCATACGCGTGGAAGCCATTTTCGAAAAGGTGATGGTGGAGTTTTCCCCCAAGGTGGAACTGCCCATGAAATGATTGCATCCGGTGTATCCGGCCACCGCGCTGTCACCCGCTTGAATTCGAAAATGGATGAGTTCACCGGTGGGGCTGGAATACTCATCCGCCAAGTCGGGTGGAAGCGAGAAAAGCCATTTCGTATCGACGATGGAGGGAGTGGTGTCGGAGTGGTTCGGGCATCCCACGGAAATGCCGATGAGCAGGAGCAGTGCGGCGAACAGAGGTTTCATGTTTTGGGTTTTTGTGGGTGTGTCTCGTCCCCGCAAATTTAGGCAGAGTTGCCGTTTTCCTGAGCTCGAAGAAAACGTCCGATTTTCCCGGCGAAAAACGAGTCCAAGCCTTTGAAATCGGCCATTCTTAGTAAAAGATCAACTCAAGGCCCGCGTAAAAATTTCGTATTGGTGCAGGATTAAAATACCTATTCCCGAAGGCGTTGATGTCATTCCCCAAGCTGTATTTCTCGTTCAGTACATTGTCCACGCCGGCAAATAAGCGCAGCCGGAATTTCGACGAAACCGCGGTCTCCCACGTTCCTTTGACTTGCAACAGATGAAACTCTTCCGACCAAACGGTATTGCCGTCATCGAGGGGCATGCGCGAGGTGAAGTTGTGAGCTGCATTCAGCCCGAAACCTTTCGGAAAGGAAACGTTCACGTTCCCGATCCACACCCAATCGGGCACCGCGGTGACTTTGTTGCCTGAAAAGTCTTCGTCGTTCACCCGGTATGTCCCGAATCGAAAGTGGTTGTATGTCAGCGCCGCGTGAAGAACCAAGTTTTCGATGAAGCCGCCGCGGTTCGTTGAAAGCGGGTACCACCAAAGGGATGCTTCCAAGCCTTTTTGGTCGATCTCACCCGCGTTGGTGTAGTATTCGGCGCCGCTCTCCCTCAATTGTCGTACAATTCCGTTGTCCATGCGGTAGATGAAAAAAGCCGCGTCGGCGAGGAATTTTCCGTTTGGCGTTTCCATGCGCAAGCCCACTTCGTAATTCACCCCGGTCTCGGCTTTCAAATCGGTATTGATGGTGTTGTCGGAAGATCGAATCTCCGCAATGGTGGGCGGGGAGAATCCCACCGAGACCGCACCGCGCAGGGCCAATCCTTCGGACAGAATATGCGATGCGGCTACCCTCGGCATCCAAACGTCATCGAAGGTGATCCGACCTTCGGGGTTGGGCACTTGTGGATACCGCGTTTCATAGTCGATCGCGCCCCGGTTCAAACCCAGAGAAGCCTCGACGGTCCAGGTGTTGAACAGCTCGGCCATGGCGCGGTAGAAGAACGTGCTCTGCACGTTGTTCAGTTGGTCTTTGGCTTGCGGCTCTCCCACCGTTCCGCCGTGGTTGTCGAAGTTGTCGATTCGGTTCCAACCCATTTGCCCCTCGAACCCCAATTGCATTTGCCAAGTGAAGTTTTCGCCGCCCTCGCCGTGGTACTTTAGGTAGGTGCGGGTACCGATATTTTTTTCCTTTCGGAATTCGCAATTGGTGATGAAGGGGTTTTCAAAACGCGTGTGGGAGCCGAACACGCTCACGGAATGGGTAAAATTCCCGCCGATAGCGGTTTCGTGGGCGAGTCCTCCGAAGAAGGTTTTGTTTTTCACCCCGGCCTTTTGCTCCCGGGCGGAAGGGAAATTGCCTTGAGCCGGGCGGGCCATCCCGGGATTTTCCCGCATCTGAGACTCCGTCAAGCCGCCGGGGGTGAGGTAGTTCAGGTCTGCGTACAACGCGAAAAGTCTGAATTCGCCCCGGGGGGAATACTTCCATTCGTGCGTCGTTTGAAGGGTCGCCTTGTCCATTTTGGAATGGTCTCGGTAGCCGTCCGATCGCATGTAGGAATGATCTACCGAAAAGGAGTATTTCTCATTCACCTTTTGCCGATGCGCCAGGCGCTCCTGAAACAATCCGAAAGACCCGCCGCCCAATGTCAGGGAACTCCTGTTTCGACGCACTTCGAAGCCGTGGGGTTGGATGCTGATGACGCCACCCGAATTGGCGCCGTAGACCGAACCGTCAGGCCCTTTCAGCACGTGAATGGCCGCGATCGCACGGGGGTCGATAAGGTTGAGGTAGGTGTTTCCCCCCGCGTCGGTAAGCGGAAATTCATCGATGTAAATTTTGACGTTTCTCACCCCGAAGGGAGATCGGATCAGGCTTCCGCGCATGGCCAGGCGGTAGCTGCCCGGCGACCGTTCTTCCATGCGGATGCCGGGCACGGAATTCAGAACCGGCAAGAGCGTGGTGGTTTGTTGGTTTTGGATTTGATCGGCGGGGATGGTCTGCGCCGAAGCCGGAAAACCGAGTATGGGAAGCCTGCTGAAGGGTGCGGTTATTTCAACCGCTTGGAGGTCGATAGGGGGATGCGGAGGCAAGGTGTCGGTGTTTTGCCCGCGGGCGGTAGAAACCCCCAATACGACAAGGGCGGCAAAACAAAGGATTTTTCCGGTCATGGAATTGCCGAGGCTACACCCACAAAAACCCAAAACACCCTGCGCGTACCCCTCATTCTCTGTCGATTTTGTAGAGTTTTCCACCTTGGGTCACGGCGTAGAGCGCACCGTCGGGCCCTTGGGTGATGTCCCGAAACCGCTCTCTTTCGCCTTCCAGAAGGCGTTCTTCGCCCACGACTCTTTCGTTTTCGATCACCAGCCGGGCGATGTGGTTGCCGCTGAGGGCCGCGAGAAACAAATTGTTTTCCCACTCGGGAATTTTCGTGCCCGTGTAGAAGGTCATGCCGCTGGCCGATATCACCGGATCCCAGTAATACACGGGCTGCTCCATGCCTTCTTTGCGCTGAATGGGCGGGTCGCCGATGGGGGCTCCGCTGTACTCGATGCCGTAGGTGATGACGGGCCAGCCGTAGTTTGCGCCCGCTTTTATCAGGTTCAGTTCATCGCCGCCTCTGGGGCCGAACTCGTTGATCCATAGTGCGCCCGTTTCGGGGTGCAAGTCGATGCCCTGTGGGTTTCTGTGGCCGTAGCTGTAGATTTCCGGAAGGGCGTCGGTGCGGTCTTCAAAGGGGTTTCCGGCGACTGGATCGCCGTCGGTGGTGATGCGGATGATCGTGCCGAGTGAGGAATTCAAATCTTGCGCCCGCTCGCGGATGCCCTTGTCGGACCGCTCGCCGATGCTTACGAACAGGTTGCCGTCCTGGTCGAAGATCACGCGTCCTCCGTAGTGCTTGTTGCCATCGTAAGTGGGAACGGAGCGGTAAATCACCGTTGCGTTTTCTATGGATTTTTCGTCGTCCGCCAATCGGCCTTTGGCTACGGCGGTGTGGTTTCCGTCCTGCACTTTCTCGGAAAAAACCCAGCACACCATCCTGCTCTGAGCAAAGTCGGGCGCCAAAGTGAGACCCAACAATCCGCCCTGCCCCCGGTCGTCCACCTCGGGAATTCCGGTAATCGCATC
The DNA here is from genome assembly GCA_964574635.1 of uncultured Cryomorphaceae bacterium. Lineage (GTDB taxonomy): Bacteria > Bacteroidota > Bacteroidia > Flavobacteriales_D > Cryomorphaceae > CAZNOG01. Next base: position 122,051 of record CAZNOG010000001.1, read on the forward strand.
ACTCAACTCCCCGGTTTCGGAGTCCGCGATGCGCATTTGTCCTTCGGTTTCCGTGATGAGCAACCGCCCGTCGGGAAGGGCGACGATACCCCAGGGGGCCTTCAGCGATTTGGTGAGCAAGGTGGTTTTTACGGGAGTGGTAGTGGTCGTTCCGGCTATTCGCGTTTGTCCCTCGAAGGCCGGCTTGTAATCGGTGTTGGGCTTTTTGGTTTCCACCGGCGGCGCGGTTTGTTCCGCATCGGTGCGGGTGGTGTCCGTCCGAACTTGGTTGGACGAGGAATTGGCGCTGTTGCACGCGGCCAAAAGGGCTGAAATGACTGCTGCGTAGAAGAGAGGTTTCATGGTTGATCGGTTGGCGATGGTTGTATCAATGCTCTTTTGTGGTCAATCAGGCAAATATGGAGTGACGACGTTCTTTATCTAATGCCGGTTGACGCGGTTTTGTTCAACGCGAAGCGCGTAAGGGGATCCGCCCGAGGTTCGGCGGATATTCTTAGTTTTGAACGGAGTCGTTTTTGTGCGGTGAGATGGGTTGTTCGACTTCCAAATTTGGGGATGATTGTGTCAATGCTCTTGTGTGGTCAATCGGGGAAATGGGGAGTGAAGACGTTCTTTACCTAATGCCGGTTGACGCGGTTTTGTTCAACGCGAAGCGCGTAAGGGGATCTGCCCGAGGTTCGGCGGATATTCTTAGTTTTGAACGGAGTCGTTTTTGTGCGGTGAGATGGGTTGTTCGACTTCCAAATTTGAATAAAACCAAATTTGCGGGAGTATAAGAGAGTCCGCGAATTAAACCCGAGAAATGGATACAACGGACAGGAAGAAACACTGGGAAACGGTTTACGAAACCAAAAGTCCCGACCAGGTAAGTTGGACTCAGGAAATCCCCCGAACGTCCCTGGACCTCATCTCTTCATTCGGCATGGGAAAGGATGCCCGGATCATCGATATAGGTGGGGGCGACGGCAAACTTGTAGACTGTTTGCTCGACCGCGGATTTGAGCACGTTACCGTGTTGGATATTTCCGAAAAGGCCATTCAAAGGGCCAAAGCGCGTTTGGGTCCGAAGGCCGATAAAGTGCATTGGGTGGTGGGGGACGTCACCGAATTTGAGCCGGATGCGTCTTTTGACGTTTGGCACGACAGGGCGACTTTTCATTTCCTGACGATGGCCGAGGAAATTTCAAAATACGTAGAGACGGCGCGGGAAGCCGTGCGGGGTTTTATGGCCATCGGAACGTTTTCCGATCGGGGTCCGACCAAGTGCAGCGGACTCGAAATAAAACAATACAACGAGGATACGCTGTCGAGGGAATTTCAAAACGGGTTCGAAAAAATCCGTTGCTTCACGGAGGATCATACCACCCCTTTCAAAACCACACAGAACTTTCTCTTTTGCGGTTTTAGACGACAGGGTACATAACCTCGTTTGAGGAAGGCAATTTCGGCGCGTGAACTCTGCGCGGTGCGTTATACGATACAAAAGTGGGGATGGCAAGTACCGGGCCGCGCCTACACTTGCCATCCGAATTCACTTGGTGCCCGATTATTGGGCGAGGTATCCACCGTCTACGGGGTAGTATGCACCCGTAACGAAAGAACTCTTGTCTGACGCCAGCCAAAGCACGAGTGCGGCAATTTCGTCGGCTTCACCCAAGCGGTGCAGGGCGTGGCGGGTTTCCAGAGCTTGGATAGCCATTTTGCCCATGGTCTGCTCGTTGACCAAGCCGGTGTAAATGTAGCCGGGGCCGATGGCGTTTACCCGAACGTTTTCCTTGGCGTATTCCAATGCACCTGTCTTTGTGAGTCCGACCACGCCGTGCTTGGACGCCACGTCCGGCAACGCCCACTTCGCCCACCGTACCCAGAATGGAAGCCATGTTGATTACGCTGCCTCCTTTGGATTTGATCATCGCCGGAATTTGGTGCTTCATGCCGTAGAACACACCGGAGAGGTTGATGTCGATTACCCTCTGCCAGTCTTTGGCGTCCAAATCCGCGATTTTATCCGACGCACCTCCGATTCCCGCGTTGTTCACAGAAATGTGCAATCCCCCGAACGCTTTTACGGTTTGCTCGACGAGGTTTTTGTTGTCTTCCTCGCTCGCGGAATTCGCCTTGACGAAAATGGCATCGCTCCCGGCGCTTTTGATTTCTTCCACCACCTTGTTGCCGGCTTCTTCGTTGATGTCGGCTACGGCCACCTTGGCCCCTTCTTTGGCGAAGAGAAGCGCCGATGCGCGGCCGATTCCCGAGCCTGCCCCGGTAATCACCGCAACTTTGTTTTCCAGACTTTTAGTATTGTTTTAATTGATGAATACAAAAAGCCTAGAACACTGCATGCGAACGAAAGTTCAGGAGCTTAGAAAGCGCAGTTCCCCGGGGTTCGGGGAAAGGGAATAACGTCGCGGATATTGGTCATCCCGGAGACGAACATCACGAGGCGTTCGAAGCCCAGACCGAAGCCCGAGTGCTTGCACGTCCCGAACTTCCGGGTTTCCAAATACCACCAAAGGTTCTCGTGATCCACTCCCATCTCCTTGCATCGGCGCAGCAGCACGTCGTACCGCTCTTCCCGCTGAGACCCACCGGTAATTTCCCCCACACCGGGAAACAGTACGTCCATGGCGGCCACCGTTTTGCCATCGTCGTTCAATCGCATGTAAAACGCTTTGAAAGAGGCCGGGTAGTCGGTGAGGATGACCGGTTTGTGGAATTCTTTTTCGACGAGGTACCGCTCGTGTTCGCTTTGCAAATCTTTGCCCCACTCCACGGGAAATTTGAACTTGTTCTTTTGGAAGGGTTTGGATTTGCGGAGAATATCGATGGCTTCGGTGTATGATAGGCGCACGAAATCGTTTTCGACCACGAACTTCAGTCGATCGATCAGCCCCATGGAATAGCGCTGCTCTTTGGGTTTGGATTTTTGCTCTTCGGCTTCGCGGGCGGCGAGAAATTCCAAGTCTTCGTATGCGTGGTCGAGGGCGTATTTCACGAGGTATTTCAGGAAGTCCTCCGCCAAGTCCATGTTGTCATTCAAATCCGTGAACGCCACCTCGGGTTCGATCATCCAAAACTCGGCCAAGTGCCGGGAAGTGTTGGAGTTCTCGGCGCGGAAAGTGGGGCCGAAGGTGTATACCCGTCGCATGCCCATCGCGGCCAATTCGGCTTGGAGCTGACCGGAAACAGTGAGGTGGGCGGGGCGTTCGAAGAAATCCTCGTCGTAATCGACCTTGCCGTCTTTTTTGGGCACATCGGCCAGGTCGAAACTCGTCACGTGAAACATTTCACCCGCACCTTCCGCGTCGGATGCCGTGATGATGGGGGTGTGCATGTGAAAAAATCCACGCTCGTTGAAATAGTTGTGCACCGCAAAAGCAAGCGTGTGGCGAAGGCGAAATACGGCGCCGAAGGTGTTGGTCCTGAACCGAAGGTGAGCTTTTTCACGGAGGAAATCCAAGCTGTGCTTCTTGGGCTGGAGAGGGTATTCGTCGGGATCGGCGTCGCCGTCGATGAAAAGTTTGTCGACTTGGATTTCCCTGTCCTGACCCTTGCCTTGCGAGGGGACGAGTTTGCCGGTCAGCGTAAGTGCGGTGCCCGTGTGAATCCTGCGCAGCAGGGAATCGTCGAATTCGTTGAAATCGACCACGCATTGAATGGTTTTCAATGTGGTGCCATCGCTCAGCGCGATGAATCGGTTGCTCCGGAACGTCCTGACCCAACCGGAAATTTCAACCTCACGCCCGATGACTTCCATCGACATGAGTTCTTTGACCGTCGCTTTCATATGCCTGCTAGTTTGGAGGTGCAAATCAACGAAGTTTCCGGCGATTTCGCGTCAAACCCGCCTTTCGTTCAGCGCGAACCACTCCCCGCCTGACCGGAATGCGAAAAATTGCCAACTGGAAACATTTATCCGAAAAAATGTTTCCAATCAGAAATCCCTGTATATCTTTGCGCCCTGAATTTTGAAGATATGGCAAGCTTCGAGGAAAGGGATACATTCATTTTACGGGAGACTTCGGCGATTTTCATGGCCGAGGGAGTACGCAACGTGACGATGGATCACGTGGCCAAGGAGTTGAAAATCTCCAAAAAGACGCTGTACCGCCACGTGCGGAACAAATCCGATTTGGTGAGAAGATGCGTGGAGTGGAGCGTGAGCCGAGTGAAAGGGCAATTGAGGTCCATCGTGGATCTGAAGATGAACTCGGTGGAGGAGAATTTGGCCTTCAGCTACATGGTGATCAACGAATTGAAAAATGTACACGCCGGGGCGTTCCGCGATTTGAACGAGTATTTTCCCGAAGCTTTCGAGGTATTGGACGAAATGAGGTTTTCCTTCGTGGCGAATTTGGTACAAAACAATATGCAAAGAGGCATCGAAGAAGGGTTTTACCGCAGTGACCTGAACGTGCCGATCATGACCCGGCTTTGGGTGCTGCGATTGAATCTCGTCATCGAACCTTCGGACCTCACCGGCGAATTCGCACTCAGCGATATATACCGGGAAATGGTGTTTCATCATATCCGCGGCATCGTGTCCGAGAAGGGCTTGAAGTACATCACCGACAAAAATCCGGAAAACATATCGCTGTGGGATACGCGGGATCCACTCGAGATTCAGGACAAGCTGTCGAAAACCCCCGATAGTGGCAAGGCGGACAAAAAACCAAAATCAACGTCATGAAGAAAATTGCAGCAATGCTCCTCCTGTTTGGCTCGGTGTGCGCTTCGGCGGTGGCCCAGCCCTTGGAGCTCAGTTTGAACGAAGCCATCCAATTGGCGCTGGACAGCGGGTACGCCGTGCGCGACGCCGGCTATGACGTGGAAATGAAGAAAAAAGAGGTCTACGAGGTCATGGCCAACGGATTTCCCCAAATCAACGGCGACGTGCAGTTTCAGAAGTTTTTGGACATCCCCACCCAGTTGATCCCGGCCGAATTTCTCGGTGGAGACCAAGGGGAATTCGCCGAAGTGCAGTTCGGGACCGAGTACAACCTCACCGCCGGCATCACCGCGAGCCAATTGCTTTTCGACGGAACGTACTTCGTCGGGTTGCAAGCCGCCAAAACCGTAGTCGACCTATCCGAAGCCGCACAATCCAAAACGAAGTACGAACTGAAACTCAGTGTGGCCCAAGCCTATCACTCCGTGCTGATGGCCGAAGAAAACCTGAGGATCTTGGATGACAACATCGCCACCATCGCCGACCTTTTGGAAGAGACCCGAGCGCTGTTCGACGAAGGCATGAACGAGCAGCAAGACGTCGACCAGGTGGAGTTGAACCTCAACCAGCTGGTGATCGCCCGCGACAACGCCGAGCGCTTCGTGACCATCGCCAGGCAGTCGCTGAACTTTTCCATGGGCATCGACATCCGGCGGGAGGTGGTTTTGACCGACGATATCGACAAGTTGGTGTCCATCAGCAGCGACGAAGCCTATCTGGCGAGGGAGCCGCAAATCACCTCCCACCCCGATTACGTGCTGGCGGAGACCAACATCGCCATCGGCGAATTGCAGATCAAAGGCAAAAAGGCCAAATACTACCCCAGTCTCTCCTTGTTTTTCGACCATCGACAGGCCGCGCAAAGAAACCAAATGAACTTTTTGGACTCCGACGAAATGTGGTACCCCACTTCCATCCTCGGGTTGTCACTCACGGTTCCGATTTGGAGCAGCTTCCAGAGAAAAGCCGAAGTGGAACGGGCGAGGATCGGGTTGGAGCAGAGCAAGCTCCGATTGGAGCAAGTCGAAGCCGGATTGCGGATGAACATCGAACGCGCGCGCAGCGAGTACGCCAATGCCTTGGAAACTTGGCAAAACCGAAAGAGAAGCTTGGAGCTCGCCGAGAGGATCGATCGCACCACAAAGATCAAATACGCCGAAGGAATCGTCGGCAGTTTCGAACTCAACGTTTCCCAACAACAACTACTCACCGAACAATCACAATACATCGGATCCGCCCTTGAATTGCTCGACGCGAAAAGGGACCTGGATTATGCCCTCAACATCTCGAACCCATGACACCAAACATCCGCAAATTCCGACTGCCGACCTTGATCGCCCTGTCTGCAGTTGTGCTGTTCTCTTGCAATCCCTCGGAGGAAACCTCCTTGGATCGCCTGAAGGAGAAGCGCGATTCCCTGACCCACGTCATCGAAACGGCCGAAGCGCAACTCGCCGAGGTGGAAAAAGAAATCAACAAACTGGATACCACCGCGCAGTTTCCCACCGTCACCGTGGTCGAAATCACCCCCCGCACTTTCCGTCATTTTTTCGAGGTTTACGGAAACGTCGAATCCGACGGGGTGTCCACGCTCTACGCCGAGAACCCGGGTACCGTGCGCAACATCCTGGTGCGCGAGGGCCAGAAGGTTGTGCGAGGCCAAACCTTGGTTGCCTTGGACACCGACTTGGCCGACAAGAACATCGCCGAGGTGGAGACTTCACTCGAATTGGCCACCACGCTCTTCGAGAAGCAAAGCCGACTTTGGGAGCAAAACATCGGAAGTGAAATACAGTATCTCGAGGCCAAAAACCGCGTGGAATCGCTGGAAAGCCGATTGGCAACCTTGAAAGAGCAGCGTGGGTTGAACAACATCCAAGCGCCTTTTGACGGAGTGGTGGACAAGATTTTCCTCAAGTCCGGTGAGCTCGCCGGTATGCAAGTTCCCGTGGTGCGTATGATCAGCATGGAAAGGCCCTACCTCACGGCCGATGTGTCCGAGAGGTACGCGGGATTGGTCAGCCCGGGAGATTCGGTAAAGGCGGAATTCGAATCCGGCGACACCCTCATTACCGCCATTACGCGCGTGGGTTCCTACGTCAAGCCCGCCAACAGAACCTTCGAGATTCGCATCGAACTTCCCGACACGTTGGGTCACATACGGCCCAATTCACTCGTGAGATTGAAAGTGAACGACCTCACCGTGCGCGACGCAGTGGTGATTCCGGCCAACCTTATCATGCAGGACGGTAGCGGGGTCGACTTCGTTCACGTGATCGCCCGAAACGCCGAAGGCGAAATTCCGCGCGTGGAAAAACGCGTGGTCGAAACCGGCGCCACACAGAATTCATCCGTACTCGTCACCGGCGGAATCCAACCCGGGGATTTGATCATCGACCAAGGCGCGCGAAGCGTACGGGCCGGTGACCCCGTCAACTACATCAGACGCTGAAAATGGCCGACAACGAATTGAAAAACCGAAAAAAAGGGTACAAGGAATTCGCCTTGTCCTCTTTGGCCGTAGACAACCGCACCACGGTATGGGTGCTCGGCATCCTCATTTTCCTCGGCGGGTTCATCGCCTACAACAACATGCCCCGGGAGAGCTTCCCCGACGTGGCCGCACCCGAGATATACATCGGTACGGTGTATCCGGGCAACTCCCCCCTCGACATGGAGAAGTTGATCACCCGCCCCTTCGAGAAGGAGATCAACGCCATTTCCGGTGTCGACGAGATCAACTCCACCAGCTCCGAAGGCTATTCCACCATCCAGGTGAAATTCGACTTCAGCGTGTCGCCCGACGAGGCGCTGCGCAAGGTGAAGGACAAGATCGACATCGCCATGAGCGATCCGGATTTCCCTACGGACCTGCCTGCGGATCCCAACGTATTTGAGCTCAACATCTCGGAGCTGATCCCCATGATGAACATCAACTTGTCGGGTGATTATTCCCTCGATCAGTTGACGGATTACGCCGAGGAGCTCGAAGACTTGATCGAAGACTTTAAAGAAGTCACCTCCGTCGAAATCCGAGGTGTCATGGACAAGGAAGTGGAGGTGAGTCTCGACTTGCTGGCCATGGAAGCCATGGAGATCAACTTCAACGACGTCGCCGCGGCGATTTCATCCGAAAACGTGACCATATCGGGAGGAAACCTCTTGGTGGACGACTTCCGACGCAACGTCCGCGTAATCGGTGAATTCGACAACGTGGAGCAAATGGGGAGCATCGCCGTGAAAAGGGAAAACCAAGAAGTGGTGCGCCTCGACGAGATCGCCACCATCACCTTCGGCGAGAAAGACAAGGAGAGCTATGCCCGTGAGTTCGGCAGCCCCGTCGTCATGCTCGACGTCATGAAGCGGTCAGGCTCCAACCTTATCGAGGCTTCCGACAAGATCAGGGCCCTGCTCGAAGAGGTGCAGAAAGAAGATTTCCCCGACGACTTGCGCGTGACGGTCACCAACGACCAGAGCGACTTTACGCGATCGCAGATCGACGAGCTCGAAAACAGCATCATTTTCGGTATCATCTTGGTCGTGGGGGTGCTGTTGTTCTTCCTCGGTTTGCGAAACGCCCTTTTCGTCGGAATCGCCATCCCCCTCTCCATGTTCATGAGCTTTCTCATCCTCGGTTCATTCGGGGTGACGCTCAACACCATGGTGCTCTTCGGCCTCGTGCTCGCGCTGGGGATGCTGGTCGACAACGGCATCGTCGTCGTGGAGAACATTTACCGACTCATGGACGAGGGCATGCCGCCCATCAAAGCCACGAAACTCGGTGTAGGCGAGGTGGCCGTGCCCATTATCGCGTCTACGGCCACCACGGTCTCGGCGTTTTTGCCCTTGGCGTTCTGGCCGGGCCTCGTCGGCGAGTTCATGTTCTACCTCCCCATGACCCTGATCGTGGTGTTGTCATCCTCGCTTTTCGTCGCCTTGGTCATCAATCCGGTGCTCATCGGCATGTTCATGAAAACCGAGGAGAAAAAAGGCAATCGACGCAAAATCGTGCGCATCGCGGCGGTGTTGGTGGGTGTAGGGTTATTATGGAATTTGTGGGTGTATCTCGGCGGGGGAGGCGGTTCTTATATCCCCGGAAATCTCTTGCTCATCGCGGGGATCCTCATGTGGATCAACGTGTATCTCCTCATCCCCGGCACCGATCGCTTTCAGAATGGACTCCTGCCGAAACTTGAAAAAGCGTACGCCCGGACTATCCGTTTCGCCTTGACGAAACGACGACCCCTGTATTTCTTGCTAGGAACCGTCGGCTTGTTGGTGTTCTCCTTGGTCGTCATGATGGTCTGGCCGCCCAAAGTCTTGTTTTTCCCTGAAAACGAACCGCAGTACATCAACATTTTCATCGAAGAGCCGATCGGAACGGATATCGAACGCACCAACAAAACCGCGCTGCAAATTGAAGAGCGCGTCATGGAAATCCTCTCCCCGTACTTCGAGGACGACAACGGCGAAAACCGGTCTTTCCTGATCGAATCCGTGATCAGTCAGGTGGGGCAAGGCGGTGCCGATCCCCAACAGGGTCCTTCCGAGGGCGACACACCCAACAAAGCCCGACTGGCCGTTCAGTTCGTCAAGTATCAAGAGCGGCAAGGGGTAAGCACTTCCGAGGTCATGGAAGAAATACGCAGCGGACTCAGCGCCATACCGGGCGTGGAAATTCGTGTGAGCAAAAACGAAGCGGGACCTCCCCAAGGCGCCCCCATCAGCATCGAAATCAAAGGAGACGACTACCGAAAAGTCATGGAAGATGCAGTAGGCTTTTCCGAGCTTATCGAGATAAACAGAGTGGCGGGGGTGGAGCAACTCAAACTCGACGTCGAAATCGGTAAACCCGAGCTCATCATCGAGTTGGACCGGGAGAAAGCGCGGATGCTCAACCTGTCGACCGAGCAAATCGGTAGCGCGCTTCGAACCGCTCTCTTCGGGCTCGAGGTTTCCACCTTCAAACAAGGAGAAGACGATTATCCCATCAACATCCGGCTGGCCGACGAATACCGGCACCGCCAAGACGCGCTGATGGACATGAAAATCACTTTCCGTGACCAAACCTCCGGGAAAATCGTGCAAGTGCCCATCTCATCGGTGGCCAAAGCCAAACGCACCAGCACCTTCAGCGCCGTGAAAAGGAAGGATCTCGACCGCGTGATTACCATCACCTCCAACGTCATCACCGGATACAACCCCACGGAGGTGGTCAACGAAATCCGCGAATTGGTCGATGACTACTCCTTCCATCCCGAAGTGGAAGTGAGCTTTACGGGTCAGCAGGAAGAGCAAGCCGAGGAAATGGACTTCCTGGGTACCGCACTGGCCATCGCCGTGTTCCTCATCCTGTTCATCATCACCGCGCAGTTCAACTCGGTTTCCACGCCGTTCATCATCTTCGCCGCCGTACTGCTCAGTTTCACCGGGGTCATTTTGGGCTTGGTGGTATTCCGCATGGAGTTCATCATCATCATGACCATGATCGGGTTGATTTCCCTCGCGGGGATCGTGGTGAACAACGCCATCGTACTCGTGGATTACATCAACCTGCTCCGCACCAGAAGAAAAGAAGAACTCGGCATAGACGTCGATGACGTATTGCCACTCGAAGAAACCGTCGGGGCCATCATTCAGGGCGGAAAAACGAGGTTGAGACCCGTACTGTTGACGGCCATCACCACGGTATTCGGATTGATTCCTCTCGCCATCGGACTCAACATCAACTTTTTCTCCTTGGTATCTGAATTCAATCCCCGGATATTCATGGGGGGAGACAACGTGATGTTTTGGGGCCCCATCGCGTGGACCATCGTCTTCGGACTCACCTTTTCCACCTTCCTAACCTTGATCGTGGTGCCGGTGATGTACCTTTTGATCGTCCGCGTGAAATACCGCATTCGCGAGCGAAGGACGAGAAGGAAAGCTTTGCCCGACGCCTGATTTGACGATCTTCGGAACGGGGCTCCGCCGTGAACCGAAAGAAAGAACACCGACCGGGGGGCCGCGCATTGCGGCCCCCTTTTCGGATTGTCGACACAGTCTTATAAACCGTCGTTTATTTCCTATTTTTACGGGCTGGAACAATCACTTTCCACCATGTCGAATAATCCCGTCAGACCACTGCTCGAAAGCATCCGTTTTCCCGAAGATCTTCGGAAGAACATCTCGGAAAATCAACTGAGCCAAATTTCGGATGAACTCCGCGATTTCATTATCGACGTGGTTTCCACCAAAGGAGGGCACTTCGGCGCGAGCCTGGGAGTGGTGGAGCTCACCGTCGCACTGCACTACGTGTTCAACACGCCGTACGATCAGTTGGTGTGGGACGTGGGGCACCAAGCGTACGGTCACAAGATACTCACCGGCAGAAGGGAGGTCTTTCACACCAACCGGATTTACGGGGGGATCAGCGGATTTCCGAAGAGATCGGAAAGCGAATACGATACTTTCGGGGTGGGGCACAGCTCCACTTCCATTTCGGCGGCGCTGGGCATGGCCGTGGCGAGCCGTATACTCAAAGAAGAAGACAGGCACCACATCGCCGTGATCGGCGACGGCGCCATGACCGCGGGATTGGCTTTCGAAGGCCTCAACCACGGCGGGGTGGAAAACACCAATCTGCTGGTCGTCCTCAACGACAACTGCATGTCCATCGACCCCAACGTGGGGGCGCTGAAAGAATACCTCACCGACATCACCACTTCGCATACCTACAACAAGGTGAAAGACGAAGTGTGGAACCTGCTCGGCAAAATTTCGAAGTTCGGGCCGAACGCCCAGACGATCGTCCAAAAAGTGGAGAACGTCATCAAGTCCAATTTGCTCAAACAGAGTAATTTATTCGAGTCGTTGAACTTCCGCTACTTCGGACCGGTCGACGGGCACGACGTGAATCACTTGGTGCAGGTATTCCGGGATTTGAAGGACATACCGGGACCCAAGATCCTCCACTGCGTTACCGTGAAAGGCAAAGGGTACCAACCCGCCGAGGACGGATCGGCCACGGAGTGGCACGCACCGGGATTGTTCAACAAAGATACCGGCGAGATCATCAAGGTGGTTCCCAAGAGCCCCCAACCGCCTAAATACCAAGACGTATTCGGGCACTCCATCGTGGAGCTGGCCGAGAAAAACGAGAAAATCGTGGGTGTAACGCCCGCCATGCCCACGGGCTGCTCCTTGAAAATCATGATGGAGGCCATGCCCGACCGGTCTTTCGACGTGGGCATCGCCGAGCAGCACGCGGTGACCTTTTCCGCGGGAATGGCCGCCGGAGGATTGCTTCCCTTTTGCAACATCTACTCGAGCTTCATGCAGCGCGCGTACGACCAAGTGATCCACGACGTGGCACTGCAGAACCTCAACGTGGTATTCTGCCTCGACAGGGGCGGTTTTGCCGGAGCGGACGGCCCGACGCACCACGGTGCATTCGATTTGGCCTATTTCCGGTGCATCCCCAATATGGTGGTGGCTTCGCCGATGAACGAGAGCGAATTGCGGAATTTGATGTACACGGCGCAACTGCCCGACCAAGGTCCGTTTTCCATACGCTACCCCCGCGGTCGCGGTGTATTGACCGAATGGAAAACTCCTTTCAAAGCCATCAAAGTGGGCACCGGACGGAAACTCCGCAATGGGGAAGACGTCGCCTTGGTGACCATAGGCCCTCCCGGCAATTTCGCCATGGAAGCCGCCGAGGAACTGGAATCACGGGGAATTTCGGCCGGGGTGTACGACATGCGGTTCGTAAAGCCCATCGACGAGATGTTGCTCCACGAGATCTTCGGCAAATTCAGCCGTGTGATTACGGTGGAAGACGGCAGCATTATGGGAGGAATGGGATCTGCCGTGCTGGAATTCATGGGCGACCACGGGTACAAAGCCCAGGTGACGAGATTGGGTATTCCCGACCGTTTCGTGGAGCACGGAACCCAAGAAGAGCTGTACGCCGAATGCGGTTTTGACGCGGAAGGAATCGTGCGCACCGCCGTGGACATGGTCGGTGAGGCCGGCAGTTTGCGGAAGGGGACGTCGACTTCCTACGCCGCAGGCTGAAGCGGATCTCGCGCGTAGACGACCTACCCACAAAAACCTAAAAACGCCCTGCACGCCTACGCGTACGCGTCTTGGTTGCGGTAAAACACTTCGCTTAAAGCGGCCTTGATCAGGGCTTCAATTGGAAGGTTTCGAGGAACTTGGTGGTGAACTTTCCCTTTTTGAAATTCTCGTCTTCGAAGAGTTGGAGGTGGAAAGGGATGGTTGTTTTGACGCCGTCGATGATGTATTCGCTCAGTGCGCGGTACATTTTTTTGATGGCTTCTTCCCGCGTTTGGGCCACGACGATGAGTTTTGAGATCATGGAATCGTAGTTGGGCGGGATGGTGTAATCGGCGTATACGTGTGTATCGATGCGCACTCCGTGCCCGCCGGGCGCGTGGTATACGGTGATTTTTCCCGGGCTGGGTCTGAATCCGTTGAAGGGGTCTTCGGCGTTGATTCGGCACTGGATGGCGTGCATGGTCGGGAAGTAATCCTGCCCGCTGATGGGCACTCCGGCGGCGATCTTGATTTGCTCTTTGATGAGGTCGAAATTGATGACCTCTTCGGTGATGGTGTGCTCGACCTGGATGCGGGTGTTCATTTCCATGAAGTAGAAATCCCGGTTTTTGTCCACCAGGAATTCGACGGTTCCCACCCCTTCGTAATTTACGGCTGCGGCGGCTTTTATGGCGGCCTCGCCCATTTTTTTGCGCAGCGCTTTGGTCATGAACGGCGAGGGGGTTTCCTCGACGAGTTTTTGGTGTCGGCGCTGTATGCTGCAATCGCGCTCGCTCATGTGGCAGAAGGTGCCGTACTGGTCGCCCGCGATTTGGATTTCGATGTGGCGCGGTTCTTCCACGAATTTTTCCATGTACACGCCGTCGTTTCCGAAGGCGGCTTTGGCTTCGCGCTTGATGGAGTCGAGAGCTTCGGCCACTTCGGCTTCCGAATTGACCACGCGCATGCCCTTTCCGCCACCGCCCGCCGTGGCTTTCATCATGACCGGAAATCCGATTTCCTTGGCCACCTTCACGGCGTGTTTGGCGTCTTCCAACAGGCCTTCGGAACCGGGCACGCAAGGCACTCCCGCTTTGATCATGGTGGCTTTGGCGGTGGACTTATCGCCCATGGCCTCGATTTGCTCGGGGAGGGCGCCGATGAATTTCAATCCGTTTTCGGCGCAGATTCTGGAGAATTTCGAGTTTTCGGAAAGGAATCCGTACCCCGGGTGGATGGCGTCGGCGTTGGTGATTTCCGCCGCGGCGATGATATTGGGAATGTTGAGGTATGAATCGGTGCTCGAGGGCGGGCCGATGCACACGGCCTCATCGGCAAATCGTACGGGAAGGCTATCGGCGTCGGCGGTGCTGTACACGGCCACGGTTTTGATGCCCATTTCCTTGCAGGTGCGGATCACCCGCAGGGCGATCTCACCTCGGTTTGCAATCAGAATTTTTTTGAACATGGGTTACGTCCTTGGAGGTTCAATTCCGGGGTGCTCAGGAAGGATCGACCAAAAACAGGGGTTGGTCGTATTCCACCGGAGAGGCGTCGTCTACCAATACTTTGACGATTCGTCCTTTCACTTCCGATTCGATCTCGTTGAAGAGTTTCATGGCTTCGATGATACACAGCACGGAGCCTTTTTTGATTTCGTCCCCCACGGAGATGAAGGGGTCTTTGTCGGGTCCCGGTGCGCGGTAGAACGTACCGATCATGGGTGATTTGATGGTGATGTATTTGGAGGTGTCTTCTCCTTTCTCGCCTTCGGCCGGGTTGTCTTTGGCCGGTGCGGGCGTTTGCTGGGGCTGGGGCGCCGGTTGCTGCGGCATTTGTTGCATCATTTGCTGCGGCATGATTTGGGGCACTCCGGCCGGCATGGGCATCTGGCCGTAGAACTCCATGGGGTTGGGCTCGTTTGAGCTTCCCCGGCCTTTTTTCTTGGCGGTGGGATCGGATTTGATGGTGATCTTGAAATTATCCTTCTCGATCTCTACCTCCGTTACCCCCGAACGGGCCACGAATTTGATCAGGTCTTGTATCTCTGAGATTTTCATGGGGTTATGTGCTGGGTTGAGGGGTTGTAGCCTCTAAAGATAGTCAATTCATATCCTATGGAAACAACGCCCCCGGCCTTTGGTTAATTTTTTTGGATTGGATCGCAGGCCCATTTCATATAGATGGAGCCCCAGGTAAAGCCGCCGCCGAAGGCCGCGAGAATCAGGTTGTCGCCTTTCTTCAATTGGTTTTCCCATTCCCACAGGCACAGTGGGATGGTGCCGTTGGTGGTGTTGCCGTATTTTTGGATGTTGACCATCACCTTTTTGTCGTCGAGCTTCATGCGTCTCGCCGTGGCGTCGATGATGCGGAGGTTGGCTTGGTGGGGCACCAACCAGTCGACGTCGTCGCCGGTGAGGCCGTTGCGTTCCATGATTTCGGCCGAAACGTCGGCCATTTTGCTCACGGCGAATTTGAAGACCGTTTGTCCTTCCTGGTGGATGAAGTGCTCTTCGTTTTCTACCGTTTGGATGGAAGCCGGATAGGCCGATCCTCCCGCTTTTTGGTGGAGGAATTGGCATCCCATGCCGTCGGAGTGCATGATGGCGTCACGCACCCCGAGCCCCTCGGTGTTGGGCTCGAGCAATACCGCCGCCGATCCGTCGCCGAAGAGGATGCAATTCGACCGGTCCTTGTAGTTAACGATGGAGCTCATTTTGTCGGCTCCCACCACCACGATTTTTTTGTACTTGCCGGTTTCGATGAATTGGGAAGCGGTGTTCAGGGCGTAGAGAAAACCGCTGCACGCCGCCATGATGTCGTACGACCACGCGTTTTTGATGCCGACTTTGTCGGAAATGATGTTGGCCGTGGCCGGGAAAAGGTGGTCGGGGGTGGCGGTGGCGCAAATGAGCATTTCCACCTCTTCGGGTTTGGTGCCGCTTTTCGCCAGGAGGCCTTTTACGGCTTCCGCACCCAGATCGCTCGCTCCTTTGCCTTCGCCTTTGAGGATTCTCCGCTCGCGGATGCCGGTTCTGGTTCGGATCCACTCGTCGGAGGTGTCGACCATTTTTTCGAGGTCGGCGTTGGTGAGACGGTCTTCAGGCACGTAGCCGTGAACGGCCGTAATGGCTGCTGAAATTTCGCTCATTTACGGAAGTTTTGTTTGATGGGGATGGGGCTTTCGGCGGCTAATATATGAAAAGCGAAAATCGGATACGGGAAGCCCGATTCCGATCTTGGTTTTTCCGCGGAACAGGAAAGCATGCGAGTTCCGCCCGCCCGATCGAGTCGAGACGACTCAATCCTCTTGTTCGTCTATGATGACTTGGCCTTTGTAATACAGTTTTCCTTCGTACCAGTGGGCGCGGTGGAAAACGTGAGCCTCACCGGTCGTTTTGTCGACGGCCAGTTGGGGTGCTGAGGTTTTGTAGTGCGTGCGTCGTTTGTCCCGACGCGTTTTGGATTGTTTGCGTTTTGGATGTGCCATGGCTCCCGTATTTGTTGGGTCAGTTTCTTAAATTTTTCAGGGCATCCCACCGTGGGTCGCCCGGTTCTTCCAAATCTTCTTTCTCGAGTTCGGACAATCGCTTCAAAGCTTCTTGATCGCATAATTCGGGACTCGCGTGTACGCGCTTGGCCGGCATCGCGATCACGATCATTTCGTAGATGATTTGCGAAACGTCTATTTCGTAATCGCTGTGGTGCAACACGATGATTCCCTCATCGTCGGCCGTGGGGTTATCCCCGAATTTTACCACGATCCGTTCCGCCGTCACCAACTCCACGTCCAAAGGACTCCCGCACCGGTCGCATTGGGTGTGGGATACTCCGGTGGCGGTGAAGTTCAAGACCAACATGTTGCTCGACTTTTCGAGCTCCAAGTGTACCTTGAATTCCGGCGCTTCCAACAGATCGCTTTCGTAAGCTTCAAAGAACGATGTTCCGATCTCGAAATCGTATGTGTGTCCCCCCGTTTTCAGTCCGGTAAAGGGAATTACAAACTCCTTCATGATCAACCTCCCTACATTTGGGTCGGCAAAGATAATGCAAGTTTCTCAGTTGTGAAAGTCGAATTGCGCTTCTGACTTCGCCTTCACCCACGCATCCAAGTCCCGCACCTCACTCGTCCCTGCTCGTTTGCGCACGGGTTTCCATCACGTTGGAACGCAGCAACTTGTTCTCCTTTCTCCTCGTGTAAATGTCGCAGGCCATGTAAATGGCTTGGCGGAAACTTTGCTCGTTGGCCTTGCCTTTACCCGCGATGTCGTACGCCGTGCCGTGCGCAGGGGAGGTCCGCACGATGGGCAAACGCGCCGTGAAGTTCACTCCGTAATCGCCGGCCAGTGCCTTGAATGGAATCAACCCTTGGTCGTGGTACATGGCGAGCACGGCGTCGAATTCGGTCATGGTGCCCCCGGCGAAGAACCCGTCGGCGGGGAAGGGCCCTACGGCCAAGATTCCACGGTCGCGCGCCTCGTTGATCGCCGGAATGACGTGGTCTTTCTCCTCCGAACCCAACAGGCCGTCGTCCCCCGCATGGGGGTTCAGGCCCAGCACGGCGATCCGAGGTTTTTCGATGGAAAAGTCCAGACGGAGGCTCTTGTCCACCGCGATGATTTTCTCCCGCACCGATTCGATGGTGATCTTCGAGGAAACGTCTTTTAAAGGAACGTGCCCGGTCACCACGCCTACGCGCAGGTTGTCGCTGCACATGAACATCAGCGCGTCGTCCACGTTGCTGTAATTCGCCAAATACTCGGTGTGCCCCGCAAAATGGAAGTCGTCGCCCTGAATGTTCTTCTTGTTGATGGGCGAAGTCACCAGCACGTCGATTTTCGTACCGGCCAAGTCGCTGACCGCGCGTTCCAGGGAACGGAAAGCCAGGGCTCCGGCCTCCGGGGTGATGCGCCCCGGTTCGGGTTGCACCTCGCCATTGGTGATGGAGATCAAGTTGGCTTTCCTGGCAACCGCTTCGTCGGCATTTTGAATTCCGAACATCTGGGGGATGTCCATGTCGAGCGTTTTGCGGTAGTGGTTGAACACGCGCCCCGAGCCGTAGATCACCAATACGATGTCTTGCAGCATCCTGCTGTCGGCGATGGTCTTCAGGATGATTTCCGGACCGATGCCGTTCATGTCACCCAAGGTGACCCCTACTTTGATCTTCTCGTCGCTCATTGGGCGCTGCTCTTCATGAATTCATACATCAATTTGGTGCCGAAGCCGGTGGCGCCTTTCGGCAGGTGTTTCATGGCCGAGGGCAGGAACGATGGCCCGGCGATGTCGATGTGGATCCACGGGTAATCCGTGAAGTGTTGCAGGAATTTTCCCGCCACGATGGCTCCCGCCAGGGGTGATTTTCCGAGGTTGCGCAAATCGGCGACATCGCTGCGCAGTTCGTCGCCGTACACGTCCCACAGGGGCATGTTCACCACGCGTTCGCCCGTGTGTTCCCCGGCTTCCTCCAGGCGCCGCACCGCACTTTCATCGGCCGTGGCCATGGCTGCAGCCGCGTGGTAACCCAGGGCTCGCATGGCCGCCCCGGTGAGGGTCGCCAAGTCGATCACCACTTCCGGGTCGTATTTTTTCGCGTAGGTCAAGGCGTCGGCCAGCACCAGTCGGCCCTCGGCGTCGGTGTTCATCACCTCCACGGTGGTGCCGTCGTACATGGTGATGACGTCGCCGGGCGCGTACGCGTCGGGCCCGATGGCGTTGTTGGTCGCCGGAATCAGCGCCACCACGTGAACCGGCAATTCGTTCAGGGCCGCGGCGTGCACGGCGCCGGCCACGGCGGCGGCACCCGCCATGTCGCTCTTCATGATATCCATCGAGTCGGGCGTAGGCTTGAGACTCAACCCGCCGGTGTCGTACACGATGCCTTTGCCCACCAGCACGATCGGTTTTTTGTTCACCGGCTTTTTGGGTCGGTATTCGGCGATGATAAAGGCCGGATCACCCGTGCTGCCTTGGTTTACCGACAGCAACCCGCCCATTTTCAGGCTCTTGATTTTGGCTTTTCCGAAAACTTCCACCTTGTATTTCCCCTTCTTTCCGGCTTCCGTCACGCGCTTGGCGAGTTCGGCCGCGGTGAGGATGTTGGCCGGCTCGTTCACCAAATCCCTGGCGTACACGATGGCCTCGAACAATCCCGAGAGTTCGTCGATGCCTTTTTTGTCAACCGACGCGGGCAGCGCGATCGATTTCAAGACGAAGTCGTCTTTGTCGGATTTGTGCACGTCGAAGCGGTAATTGGCGGAGAACAGCCCCTCCGCAAATGCGAGGGCGTCTTCCGAACTGTCGGCGTGAATCCACACCGTGTCGAGCGCGTACTTTTTCAATTCGCCGTAGGCCTCGCCCCCTTTGGCGCGGTAATGGTCAGAGCGGCTTTGCCCCTCCTTGGCTCCAGGAATAGGAAAGAGGTCCAAGGATTTTTCGGAAAAACGGCGAATGGAGCCGTTGGTTTGGCCCTTGAAAACAGGCTTCAGGGACTTGGAAATTTCTTTGGACAGATCGGCCGGGATGGAATCGCCGAGCAGGCATACCGCGCCTTTGGCTCCGAGTTTTTTATACGACTTGAGTGTAGGAATCATGAAAAGGGGGTTTTTCGGTAAACGCACAAAATTACGGTTTTTCGGTGTGCTCATATCTCGTAGCGTTGCGCTTTGCATGGCGGGCATTCCGGGGTACGGGCAGGGGTTTTGGGTTTTTGTGGGTGTGGCTCGAATCGGCGTTCGGATCTTTTTTTCCGCCTACCTTATCTCGAGAGTTGTCCGAAGGGGCGGTTCGGGCACCTCCTCGGCGACGTGGCACCCGCGTGAGGGATGGCAACGGCATCCCGTGCAGGGGGTGGTCGGGTTTCGCCCGGTGGCACGGCGACCTTGGAAGCCCGTGCCGGCGGTTGCGAAACCCAACCACCGCCGAAACGGATACAGTGGACGGCCCGACCCCGGCGCCGGGGATTTGAATCGGGCTGTTGATTTCACCGCCCGGGGCACGCCCAAAAACCGAATTGGCATTACCGTCTTCGCGCTTTTTTTGCGGTCATTTTCCGGCAATATCATGCGGCGCGCCTCGTTTCGGGAAAGATGGGCGCGGAACGACCGAAACAAAAGGAGTGGGGCGCGGTTTTGGAGGAAATGCGGCGGGCGGATGGAAGATGCGGATTCCGCAGTCTGCGACCGTGCGAAAATGCGTACTTTTATCAGATAAAAATTGAACTTGAATCCGGGATCCTTTGCGCGTTTTGCGCTGATATTGAGCTTTCTGTTGGCTTTCACGTCCACGGCGTGGTCCACACACAACCGCGCGGGTGAAATCACCTACCGCCACGTGTCGGGCAATATTTACGAGATCACGGTGCGCACGTACACGAAATCGGACGCTCCCGCCGACCGGCCTTTTCTGCCCATCGATTGGGGCGACGGCAGCCCGATAGACAGCCTTCAACGAAGCCTGGAAATCAACATCCCGGGCAGGAATTCCCAAGAAAACGTCTACGTCAAACAGCACGCGTTTCCTGGGCCGGGCGAATACCACATCTGCGTGACCGATCCCAACCGAAACGCCGGCATCCTCAACATCGACGGGGGAAATTCGGTGCTCGTGGTGTTCGCCATTCGCACCACCCTCCGCATTTCGGCGGCTTTTGCCCACAATAATTCGGTGAGATTCACCAATATGCCGCTTCAAGACGCGTGCAAATTCCAACCCTGGGTGTATACTCCCGGGGCCGTGGACGTGGATGGCGACAGCCTGACTTTTGAATTGGTGCCCAGTTACGGCAACGGTTGCGAGCCCTTCGAAATAGGATTTTACGAGTTTCCCGACGCCATCGGCCCCTTGGGCCCTTCGCCCAACCCCGAAAACCACATCGGCATCGACCCGTCTACGGGGGTGATCACGTGGGAGAATCCACAGCGAAACGGGGAGTACAACATCGCCTTTACGGTGACCGAATGGCGGGATGGGATGCAAGTGGGAAAAGTGCTGAGGGACATGCAGATAATCGTGGACGATTGCAACAATACTCCGCCGGAAATCGACCCTCTGCCCGATACGTGCGTGGTGGCCGGTTCTGAACTGAATATCGAGGTTACCGCAAACGACGATGATTCGGACAACGTGGTGATCAGCGGTTTCGGCGATCCCTTCGAAGTGGATGAATCGCCGGCGGTGATGATTCCATTCGAGCAGATGCCCCCGGCTTCCGCAACGTTCAACTGGTCGACCGTATGCGGTCACGTGAGGTTGCAGCCCTACAAGGTGTCGTTTGAAGCGAAGGACAACGGCCCGGGAACTGAACTCGTGGACGTGACCACCATGGAGATCACCGTGATTTCTCCCGCGCCGGAAAACCTGGTGGCCGAAGCGGTGGGCAGCATGATCAGCCTGACTTGGGAGGAGAGCATCTGCGACCAGGCCGTCGGTTACGACGTGTACCGCCGCATTGGCGAGTCGGGTTTCGTGCCGGATTATTGCGAAACGGGGGTGCCGGCGTACACCGGCTATACCAAAATCGCGCACGTTGAAGGTGTGGAAACGACCGATTACCTCGACATGGACGAGATGATTTTCGGTAGGAAAACGTGTTACATGGTGGTGGCCGTTTTTCCCGACGGTGCGGAGAGTTACGCGAGCAACGAGGCCTGTGCCGAAATCAAATTCGAAATACCGATCATCAAGAAGAACAGCGTAGGTAGCACCTCCACCGACGCGGGGAGGGATACGCTGCAGTGGCGGGGACCCATCGAGTTGGATACCGACGTTTTTCCCGGGCCTTATCGCTATCGGGTGATGCGCGGTGAGGGTTACGGTGAGCCGGACGAATTGGTGTACGAAAGCGAAGAGTCGGCCGATTTGGAAAGCATGAACACGTCGTTGATTTCGGAGAATCTGAACACGGAGGATACGGCCCATACCTACCGCGTGGTGTTGTTGTCAGACGGTGAATTCGCGGCGCAATCGAACGCGGCGTCATCGCTGTACATCGAATCGGAACCGGGCGACGCCAAGGTGGAGATCACGTGGAGAGAGGAAGTTCCTTGGATCAATTTTTCTTACGACGTGTACCGACAAACCGACGGAGTGGGGGAGTTCGTGTTGGTGGGACAGATCGACACTCTCGGATTCGTGGATTCGGGTTTGGAAAACAACCGGGAGTACTGCCATTACATCGTGGCTTCGGGATCGTATTTCGCCATCGGCGAGAGCGATACGTTGATCAACCACTCGCAAATAAGCTGTACCGTGCCTTACGATCACGAACCGCCCTGCGCCCCGGAACTGACCGTTGAAGGCGATTGTCGGGACCTCGTGGTTGAAATGTCGTGGACCAATCCGAACGAGAGCTGTGCGGATACGGAAGACGTACTGACCTACCACGTGTATTACTCGCCCACCCAAGGGGGCGAATTCACCCTTCTCGAAGTCATCGAGGGAGCGGAGAACGTATCGGTGATTTACGACTTGTTCGAAGTGGGGTCCATTTCCGGCTGTTATGCGGTCACGGCGTTGGATTCGCTGTCGCTGTGGCCCGACGGGGAATGGCACCGAAACGAAAGCGATTTCAGCAACGTCATTTGCTTTGACGACTGTCCGGAGTACGAACTGCCCAACGTGTTTACCCCCAACGGCGACGGTCGCAACGACGTGTTCGCCCCCTTCCCGTACCGCGCGGTGGAAAGCGTGGAGATGACCATTTTCAATCGTTGGGGAGGCATCGTGTTTCAAACCACCGACCCGGATATTTTGTGGGACGGCACGAATCCCGAAACGGGGGAAAGGGTGAGCGACGGAACCTATTACTATGTTTGCCGCGTGTTCACTCGACGCCTCGAGGGCCTCGTGCCCATCGACTTGGCCGGATACGTGAGCGTGTTCGGGGACCCCGAAAAGATTTCACATTGATCATGTTTACAGGAATCATCGAAACCGGAGGCAAGGTAGTTTCCGTGGAATCCGCGGGTACCAACCTGCATTTTACCATTGAATCGTCGATCAGCGACGAACTGAAGATCGACCAGAGCGTGTCTCACGACGGGGTGTGCCTGACGGTCGTCGGTTTGGACGCGGGCACCCACACCGTCACGGTCATCGATGAAACGCTGAAGCGTTCCAACTTGAAGCACCGCAAGCCCGGCGACGTAATGAACCTCGAGCGCTGCGTTCCCGCCGGCGGACGACTCGACGGTCATATCGTACAGGGCCACGTGGATACCGTAGGTCGGGTGGAACGCATCTCCGACGAATCGGGGAGCAGGATATTTCACATTTCGCATCCCGAAGGGGAAGGGTTTTTAACCGTGGCCAAGGGTTCCATCGCCGTAAACGGGATTTCGCTGACGGTGGTGGATTCGTCGCCGACGAGCTTTTCAGTGGCCATCATCCCTTACACGGATTCGCACACGAACCTGGGGGATTTGAAAGTCGGCGATGAGGTCAACCTCGAATTCGACATCCTTGGCAAATACGTGGCGGAATTGTTGCGCCGAAGAGCGACGGATACCGTTGCCGGCTCCCGGGACTAATAAAATAGCCGGACGCTCTCGAATCGGGGGTTGTGTTGGCTTTCCGATGTCGGATTACCGCACCGAGTGTGCGAAGACCTCCTCCGCGATTTCCCTCACGGCTTCCGATTTTCCCATGGTGTAGAAGTGGATGCACGGCGCGCCCCCGTCGATGAGTTCGCGGCACTGGCGGATGGCCCAATCCACGCCCACTTTGCGCACGTCGGCGTTGGTCTTGCACGCTTCGAGTTTGTCGGTGAGTTCTTCAGGCAAATCGACGTGGAAGGTTTTGGGTAGGAAGCGGATTTGTTGAAGCGTGGTAATCGGTTTTATGCCGGGGATGATGGGCACCTCCATGCCGGCTTCACGGCAGCGCTTCACCAGGTCGAAGTATTTCGAGTTGTCGAAAAACATCTGCGTGGTCAGGTATTCGGCGCCGGCGTCGACCTTTTGCTTCAGGTATTTGAAGTCCGTTTTCATGTTCATGGACTCGTAGTGCTTTTCCGGGTATGCCGCCGCACCGATGCAGAATGTAGGACAGGAAGATTTCGCCGTGGCTTCCACGCCGTCGAAGAGGTAGATGCCTGCATTCATGTCGGCGATTTGCCGGATGAGGTCAACGGCGTATTTGTGTCCGCCCGGTTCCGGTTTGAACGTAGATTCCGACTTGATGGGGTCGCCGCGCAGAGCGAGGACGTTGTGGATGCCCAAGAAGCGAAGATCGATCAGGGCGTTTTCGGTTTCTTCGGCCGTGAAGCCCCCACAAATCAAGTGGGGCACCGTGTCAACGCCGAACCTGTTCGTGATGGCGGCACAAATCCCGACCGTTCCCGGCCTCTTCCTGATGCTGACCTTCTTGAGCAGGTCGTTGGGGAATTTTTTGTAGGCGTATTCCTCCCGGTGGTACGTCACGTTGATGAAGGCGGGTTCGAATTCCATCAGCGGTTCGATTCCTTCGAAGATGTCTTGGATGCTGCTCCCTTTCAGGGGCGGGATGATCTCGAAGGAAAAAAGCGCCTTGTCCGCTTTGCGGAGATGTTCGGTGACTTTCACGCGGGTAGATTTAAAATAAGGTGCAAAGATAGACTACGGTTGGGTAGTCGCGAGAATTCATGAAAAATAAACCGCAACGCCCCGTGGTCAGACCGGATGCGGGGTCTGCACACAGGGCGCGTCGGTTGGTGTTGGGATTCTATTATTTCGCGGCTTCCAGAATGGTGATGTTTCCGGTTTCCAGCCGATCGATGTACGGAATGGCCAGTTCGTAGAAGTAGACACCGGGTTCGATGTCGTCCGGCGACCATCCGCCCGTATCGCGCTGGTAGCGGTCGTAATCGTCTTGTTCGAATACGAGGTTGCCCCATCGGTTAAACACCCGCAATCGCGTCGACGGGAAGGATTCGATGTACTCGATGTGGAACTTGTCGTTTTTGCCGTCGCCGTTGGGTGAAATGATGTTGGGGATGTGGTAAACGCAAGCCTGCCCTTCGAAAATCACGGATGTCGAAGCCGTTTCGCAGACGTGTGGCGACATGCCGTCGAGTACGGTCACCGAGACGTTGTAAATCTCGAGTGGCTCGAAGGATTCGGGCGGGAAGATTTGCGTGTCGTCTTGGTCGCTGTCCAATCCCGGGGCGTCGGTTCCGGTAATGTTCCACATGTACATGCCGTCGTGACTGCCTTTCACGGAAGCGACCAACTTGAGGGTATCCGACTCGAAGCAGAATTTGGGGTTGTCGGGGGAGATGGTCACCACGGGTTGTTCCACGAAGGTGATAGTCTTGGTCATTCCGTCCTCGAGGCAGCGGGCGTCGGTGAAGGTCACGTCATAGGAGCCGTATGCACCGGAGTTTACCGTGGTGAACAAGCCGTTGGGATCGCCGAAGGTGATGTGCTCCGAGGGCGATGTCCAGGTACCGTAGCCCTCCGGCTCCAAGGTCACGTTCAGTCCCGGGTTTTCAAGTCCGCAAACTTCCGTTAGACCTGCGATGTCCATCTCGATGGCCACGATGTTGACGGTATCCGCGTCCGAACCACAGGCACCGATCAGGCTTACGATGTATTGGCCGGTGGTATTGATCTCCACGGAAAGGTCTTCGGTGTTAAACGGCACGCCGTCTCTGGTCCATGTCACCGCGAAGTGATGGGAGTTGTCCGCCTGCTCCCCGGCATTCAAGACGATGGATGCACCGATGCAGAGGGTGGTGTCGTTGACCAGGTCCGTGACGTCGGGGTCCGGCCTGAAGTCTATGGCCGCCGTATCGGTGTATTGGCAGTTTTCTTCTACGATTTCGAATTCGTAGATACCGTAACGGTCCACTACCACTTCGGCGACACCTTCGCCGAGGTATTCGAATACGGCGTTGGCGTCTTCGAAGGGTTGGGAAATGGTCGTCCACACTCCGCCGGCAGGTGCGTGCTCAGGTGCGAGCACATGCGTGAGGTCGCAGGCGATGTTGTCTTCGATGGTGGTGTAGGGGCGTACGTACACGTTGATGGTGGTGTCGTGCCTGCAACCGAATTCGTCGACGGCGTTGAAGACAAAGTAGTTGTCCCCTTCTACGGAAGGAGTTACTTCTATCGTCGTGCCGAAATTCGCGGTGATGTCCGGATTTTCATCCCAGTAAACCGAATCGATTTGGGGTGAAAAGTAAATCGTGGCCGGGTTGATGTCGGGGTGGAAATAAATGGCCCAGTTGAAAATCCAACCGTTGTCAATACTGAGATTGTCGCGAATCGTGAGGGTCCAGTCCCCGTTGATGGGACAACCGATGAACTCCTCGTAGGATTCTTCGGGGGCGTACGTTCCGGGCGTCATTGCCGAGCCTGATTGGAATGTATTTACCGGCACCGTATTTCCCGCGGCGTGTTCTTCGCCGAGAGTCCCGAATTCCGGGTCGTCGGAAGTCCAACAGTAGGTAAACCCGATGCCCGGATCGTTGGACCCGTCGTCATTGGCGTCACCTAAATATGTTCCCCCACCCCCGAAACCGCCGGGGAAGAGTCCGTTTCCGGTGTATGCATTGAAAATATTGACCGACGTACCGTCAGGGCAGGTGAGCATCATTTCAAGGTCGCCGAGGTAAGAGTGCTCCATATTCACGCACATGTTCACGATGTCCGAAACGGAGTTGATCACTTGGTCGGGTTCAAATCCTTCGATGGTGATGGTGGTTTCGTAATTCACGTTGTTGCCGTCCGGCAGAAAGAGTTGCTCCCCGTGGTTGCCGCCCCCAAGTATGGCACTGGTATTCGGTTCTACACCGAGTGTATCCGTGTCGGTAATTCCGCCCGTAATGGTGGTGACTTCGCCGATGCACAGGGTGTCGAGCGTGGGAATGTTGCTGAAAATCGGACGGGGGGCGGTGAGTACGTACATTCTGGTGCGTTCGATTCTTCCTTGTACATCCGTGAGTTGTACGCTCACCTCGTAACCGAAAGGCTCGTCGTACACGTGTCCGATTTGCGTCATTCCAAAGCCTTGGTATATGGTACCGTCTCCCATGTCGTAGCGGAAGAGAGTAGTTTCGTCGCTCTGTTCGTAACCACCTGCATCCGAAAGCGGGTAATTCGTGCCTACGGTGATGGTGATGCTGTCGGTGTAACAGATTTTGATTGCACCCTCGCTATCGATCGGCAAACCGGCGAAAGGCTCCAATGGGGGTTCCGTGGATAAGAACACTTGGAAGGGCTGAAGCGGCTGCGGGCACGCGAAGGTTCCGGAAAATCCGGCTCCCGAGCTGCCTTCGCCCGATACGAATTCGAAAGTGAGGCATCTGCCGGTGCTCTGGAGGATAATTCCATTGGGGTGGGAAGTGGTGTTGAACGTTCCCAACAAATCGCCGTCGGTATCGGGGCCGTCGTAGATGAACAGCGTGGAGTTGTCGTCCACATCCCAAGTGTGGCCGTAGAGTTGCGGGGAGATGATGAACTGCGAGTTGGATTCAACCGCAGACTCGTCCACGCAGAGCGTGATCAAATGGGATTCGTTTTCGCCGTAGCCTCCGGATTCCCCACCGCTGTCGGTGAGCAGGGCGATTTCGTTGCACAAGATGCCGCCCACTTCACCACCGTCGGAAATGTTGATGATGTAGTCGGGGTTGTTGTTTTGACCGAATGCGGTGCCCGCGAGAAAAAGGGCTGCCGCCGGCAACAGGAAGGTTCGTCTAATGTAGTTCATGAATGACCGGGGTTGCGGCGATTTATTGATTTGATTGGCGGTGAGCGTTGAAGAGTTCCGCGATCTTTTCGGAAGAATGCACGATGAGCATCTTGTCCGTGCCTTCGATCAGGTAATATCCGGAGGCGTTTTCGACCGGGTGGATGTCCAATGCCAAGATGTTGAAGTCGTTGGGGTCGTCTATGGAGATCGTTTGGAGATCCTGCACGTTTTTACCGGGCTCCACCGTGGAGACCACGTATGCATTGTCCAGGTAAAACGTCCAGTACTCGATGACGGAGGGGTGGTTCTTCGCCAGTTCGGAAAGGCGCTCTTCGCTGAATTTGACCTTCAGCCGCGGATCGGTGTTTTGTTGGGCACCTGCGCTGACGGCGAAGAGGGCGAAAAGGGAAACGATGAAAATTTTCATGTTCGAATCGGATTCTGATGTGTGAGAAAGGCTATTTCCTTGACGATGCCGCCGAGTGAAAGTTGACCGTTCATGGCAAATATACGCAACCGGCCGACTAATCCGAGAGGAGATTAATCGTTGCCGCGGATCGAAGGGTCGGTGTAAAGGGGGGATACCCCGGGAATAGGAGGGATGGTCCGTGCTGAATTTCCTTTGATTGCGCCACTTTCCGTGTTGGGAGCGACGCGCCCGACAGCCGGCGACGTGCGTGGTGAGGCCACACCCACAAAAACCTTCCTCACCCCGCCCTAAATGGCTAATTTTACCGTTTCGAACCGATGGGATATTCGCAACGTAAAGCCCAGTCCATGAAGAAACGTATTTTATTGGCCCTCTTGTTTTCGGCGCTCCTCGGGTGGCAGGATACGGCTGCACAGGAAATTCGCCGGGAAGGGGAGCGGGTGGAAGCGCAAAAGCTGCCCGATACTCGCGGTGTCGAATCGCAGCGCCGGGATACCCTCGACAGGGCGCCGAAATACGTGGTGCCGGGGCAAATTCGCGTGTTCGAGGATCGGCGAATCGCGGCGCTGGACTCGCTGAAAATCGTTTACCCCTCGTCCATTCGGGGGTACCGCCTGCAATTGTTTTTCGGAGATCGGGACGAGGCGCGCAAAAAACGGGTGGAATTCACCAAACGGTATCCGCACATCCCCACTTACATTTCTTATTTGGCGCCGAATTTTCGGTTGCGCGTCGGCGATTTCCGCACACGTTTGCAGGCCGAGAAGCTCAAGCACACGCTGGGGCATGAGTACCCGGGATCGTACATCGTGAAAGACCAAATTGAATTGCCCGCACTGCGGCCCCCGGACGGGTTGGCGGAGGAGGAGTAGGAGGGTTTTCGTGGGTGGGTCGTCGGATGGCGATCGCGGCCGGCGCGGCGTTGCTTGGCTTGCAATCCGAAGAGCTACTCGAGAAAGGTTTTGAAATAGAAAAAGCCGTGGTTTGGCCACGGCTTTTTGCATTTCGTATCGGAGGTTTCCCGGGATTAATCGCCGAGAGTTTGTTTCACCTCCACTTCTTCGAAGGCTTCGATGATGTCGCCCACTTTGATGTCGTTGAATTTGGCGATGTTCAATCCGCATTCGTAGCCTTTGGTCACTTCTTTTACGTCGTCTTTGAAGCGTTTGAGGCTGCCCAGCTCTCCGGTGTACACCACGATGCCGTCGCGGATCACGCGTACGTTGGAGTTTCGGGTGATCTTTCCGTCGGTGACGAAGCAACCGGCCACGGTTCCCACTTTTGAAATGTGGAAGGTTTCGCGGATTTCCGCCGTTCCTTGGATTTTCTCTTCGATCTTGGCCGAGAGCATTCCTTCCATGGCGGCGCGGATTTCTTCGATGGCGGCGTAGATGACCGAATAAATCTTGATCTGGATCTCTTCTTTTTCCGCCAGTTTTCTCGCGCTGAGCGAAGGCCGTACTTGGAAACCGACGATAATGGCGTCGGAGGCCGAAGCCAAAGACACGTCGTTTTCAGTGATTTGACCTACGGCGCGGTGGATGACGTTCACCTGAATCTTGTCGGTGGAGAGTTTTTCCAGCGAGTCGCTTAAGGCTTCCACGGATCCGTCCACGTCACCTTTGATGATGATGTTCAGCTCCTTGAAGTCGCCGATGGCGATTCGTCGACCAATTTCATCCAGGGTAATGTGTTTCTGGGTGCGGACTCCTTGTTCGCGCTGGAGTTGTTCCCGTCTGGTGGCGATCATACGCGCTTCGCGTTCGTCGCTCACCACGTTGAAGCGGTCTCCGGCGTTGGCCGCACCGTTGAGGCCGAGCATGGATACCGGAGAGGCGGGTCCAATTTCCTTCAGGGGTTTGCCGCGTTCGTTGAACAGGGCTTTGACCCTACCTGTAAAGTGGCCGGCCAGCACCACGTCGCCCATGCGGAGGGTGCCCGCTTCCACCAAGAGGGTGGTCACGTATCCGCGGCCCTTGTCGAGGGTAGATTCGATCACGGTGCCGACGGCGTTTTTATTCGGGTTGGCCTTGAGGTCGAGCAGTTCGGCCTCGAGCAATACTTTTTCGAGCAGCTCCGGCACGTTGGTTCCCTTCTTGGCCGAAATTTCCTGAGACTGGTATTTCCCTCCCCAATCCTCGACCAAGATGTTCATGGCCGCGAGTTGTTCCTTGATTTTATCGGGGTTGGCGCTTTCCTTGTCGATTTTGTTGATGGCGAAAACGATGGGAATGCCCGCCGCTTGCGCGTGGTTGATGGCCTCCTTGGTTTGGGGCATCACCTCGTCGTCGGCCGCGATGACGATAATGGCCAAGTCGGTGATTTGCGCACCCCGCGCACGCATGGCGGTAAAGGCTTCGTGACCGGGGGTGTCGAGGAAGGTGATGTGTTTGCCACCGGGCAGCTCCACGCGGTACGCGCCGATGTGCTGGGTGATCCCTCCGGCCTCTCCACCGATTACGTTTTCGTTTCGGATAAAGTCGAGCAAGGAGGTTTTCCCGTGGTCTACGTGTCCCATCACCGTAACGATGGGCGCGCGGGGAACGAGGTCTTCCGGTTTGTCTTCTTCGGTTTCGATCAACTCGGCGGCCTCGGCCTTTACGAATTCCACTTCGAAACCGAATTCCTCCGCGATGATGGTCAGCGTTTCCGCGTCGAGTCGCTGGTTGATGGATGCCATGATGCCCAAAGACATGCACGCCGAGATGACGTCGGTGGGCGTCACGTCCATCATGTTCGCCAAATCCGATACGGTAACGAATTCGGTGAGTTTTAGCGTTTTGGATTCTTCCTGTTCTTGGAGCTCCCTCTCTTCGATCCTGGTGCGGTGCTCTTCCCGTTTTTGTCTTCTCGCTTTTGCCGCCTTGGATTTCGTTCCACCATGCAGTTTGGCCATGGTGTCTTTCATCACTTGGTCGATGTCTTCCTTGCTGAGCTCTCTTCTTTCGTTGCGGCTCGGTTTGCCTTTTTTGCCCTTGGCGTCTTTGGCGACATCCACCTTGGGGCGGATTCGCTTCCTTTTCCTTCGGCCTTTTTGCGTTTCTGTATCGGGATCGGTGCTGATGACCGGTTTTCTCTTTCGGCGCTCTTCGGGAAGATCGATGGTACCGAGCACTTTGGGCTGTTGGATTTTCTCGGCCCTGCCTCGGATTACTTCGTCTTCCTGTTTTTTCTTTTCCTCTTCGGCGGATTCGGTTTTTTCCTTTTTCTTCGCCTCCGTTTTCACTTCGGCCTGTTTTTCAGGCTTTTTGTCTTCGGCTTTCGCCTTCTCTTCGGCGGGAGTTTCCGCTTTTTCTTCTTTGGGCGCTTGGGCTTTCTTGGGTTTGCGTGTTTTTTCTTCCACGTCGATTTTACCCAACACTTTCACCCCGGGTTTTTTCTCTTCCGGTACGTCGGCGATGATGGTGTCGCCGGTTCCAGGCACCGTTTTGATCAAAAACTCTTCGCCGTCATCCTTCTTGGATTCCTTTTTGGGGACGTCCAAGGTGACGGTCTCCCGTTTTCCGGTAGACACTCCCGCCTTTCTCGCCTTTTCCTTCAATTCCTTGGAATCGGAAAATTCGAGTTTGAGCAAATCATAAGCTTCGGAGTCGATCTTAGCGTTGGGATTGGCTTCCACCTCGATCCCTTTCTTGCCCAGGTATTCGACGAGGGTTTGGAGCCCCACGTTGAATTCTCTTGTGGCCTTGCTAAGTCTTACCGATTTGTTCTTTTTTGGCATAGAGGTTACCTCAGTTTCTGCGAAAGTATAAAATAAGAGTCGAAGCGACTTATTCCAATTCCTCCCGCAGTATTTTCATTATTTGGTTAATCGTTTCTTCTTCAAGGTCGGTACGGGTCACGAGGTCTTCCGTAGACAACTCCAACACGCTTCTCGCGGTATCGAGTCCGGCGCGCTTCAATTCGTCGATGATCCAGTCGTCGATTTCGTCGGCGAATTCTTCCAGATCCACGTCTTCTTCTTCGCTGTCGGAGTCGCGGTACACGTCGATTTCGTACCCGGTCAGTCGGCCGGCCAATTTGATGTTGTGCCCCCCCTTTCCGATGGCCAGGCTCACTTGGTCGGGTTTCAGGAACACTTCGGCCTTTCCGGCTTCTTCGTTGAGTTTGATGGATGTGATCTTGGCCGGGCTCAACGCGCGCTGAATCAGCAGGGGCATGTTGGCCGTGTAGTTGATCACGTCGATGTTTTCATTGCGCAGCTCCCGCACAATGCTGTGGATTCGCGAACCCTTCATGCCGACGCATGCGCCCACGGGGTCGATGCGGTCGTCGTACGATTCCACGGCCACTTTGGCGCGCTCGCCCGGTACGCGCACGATGTTTTTGATGGTGATCAAACCGTCGAATACTTCGGGCACTTCCATTTCGAAAAGGCGCTCCAAAAATTCGGGGGCGGTGCGGGAAAGGATGACAACCGGATTGTTGTTTCTCATTTCCACCTTGGCCACCACCGCGCGCACGGTGTCGCCTTTCTTGAAATAGTCGGTCGGGATTTGCTCTTGCTTGGGCAAAATCAGCTCGTTTCCTTCGTCGTCGAGCAAGAGGATTTCTCGCTTCCACACTTGGTACACCTCTCCGGTGATGATCTCACCCACCCGCTTGCTGTATTTCTTGTACAGGCTGTCTTTCTCGAGTTCGATGATTTTCGACACGAGGTTTTGGCGCATGGACAAGATGGCGCGGCGTCCGAAGTGGTCGAGTTTGATCTCTTCGGTGGCCTCTTCACCGATCTCGAAGTCGGGCTCGATGGCGATGGCTTCCGAGTAGGAAATCTGCGAAAGTTCGTCTTCCACTTCCCCGTCGGGTACGATTTCGCGGTTTCTCCATATCTCCAAGTCCCCTTCGTCGGGGTTGATGATGATGTCGAAATTCTCATCCGTACCGTGCATTTTAATGAGCATGTTTCGGAAGACGTCCTCCAAAATGCGCATCAGCGTCTCGCGGTCTATGTTCTTGTAGTCCTTGAATTCCGCGAATATTTCGTGCAGGTTTATGGCGCTCATGGCTTTACTTGAAATTGATTTTGACTTTCGCTTCTTTTATTTCCGGGTAGGTCAGCGTTTTGTTTTCTTCCACCCAAACTTTTTTCTTTTTTCCTTCCACGCGTTCCCGATATCGCATTTGCAATTCGATCCCGTCGTCGTCGGCCTTCACCAGGTCTCCTTCCATCGTCACGCCGTCGGCGAGCCTTACTTTGAGCTGCCGCCCCACGTTCTTGACAAACTGTCGCGGATCGCGAAGGGGCTTGTCCAGGCCGGGCGACGACACCTGAAGGGAAAAATCCTCCCGGTCGCGATCGAGATTGTGCTCGATGGCCCGGCTTACGGCCATGCAATCTTCGATCGATACCGAACCGGCGCTTTCCAACTCCACTTGGATGTGGTTGCCGGAGGATATCTCCACGCTCAGAATGTACAGGTCACTTCCTGCGATCCGGGCTTCGATCAGTTGCCGTATTTGGTTTTCGGTAATCATACACAGCAAATTTTCCAATCGAAAAGAGGGGCCATTGCCCCTCTATTTCCCTGGTTTCTTATTTTGACCGTGCAAAAGTACGAATAATATTTGATTCTCCGTCATTTTCTGTTGTCTTCCACCGTGCGAACGCGGCGGCCATTTTCGTACTGGACTTTTAAAATGACGTTGCCCCGCGGAGAGTAGGTCGTCGACATTCCGTGGCGCACGCCGTTCACGTATTCTTCCACGGTTTCGGGCTGCCCCCCGCGGCGGTGGTACTGCGTCATCCGGCCGTGTATCTTCCCGTTCAGGTATTCCACTTCGCGCTGCTTTCCTCCCTCGGGAAAGAAGTAAATCCACTTGCCCGTCGGGCGGCCCTCTTCGTACATCCCTTGTTCGATCGGGATACCGTGTTCCGAGTACAGTGCGTAAGGCCCGTGGCGCTTGCCCTCGCGGTAGTACGCGTTTTCTTCCTCCGTGCCGTTGGGGTGGAAGTGCTTCCACCGGCCCGATTTCAGGTCGTTCTTCCAAGCGCCCATGTACCGTGGGTTGCCGTTGGGGAACCAGCCCTTCCAAGCACCTTCCAAACGCCCTTTCACGAAGTTGCCCTCGTCTTTGGGATTTCCGTTTTCGTACCACGATTTCCACACGCCTTCTTCCAAGTCGTTTTCGTATACCCCTTCCTGCAATTTTGTGCCCGACTCAAACCAAGTGGTCCACAGACCTTGTTT
Organism: uncultured Cryomorphaceae bacterium; assembly: GCA_964574635.1. Taxonomy (GTDB): domain Bacteria; phylum Bacteroidota; class Bacteroidia; order Flavobacteriales_D; family Cryomorphaceae; genus CAZNOG01. The sequence continues at coordinate 156,114 of CAZNOG010000001.1, forward strand.
CCGGTCGTCGGCGTAGTCGCCTTTCCGCCACATCGACCCATCGGCGTAGCGAAACACCCATTCCCCCTGTTTTTTCCCGTCCTTCCATTCGCCCACGGTCTGCACCGTGCCGTTGGGATACCAATACGTCCACGTGCCCGATCTCTTGTCGTCCACGAACGGCCCTTCCATTTCTTTGTGGCCCTCTTCGCGGTGAAAAGTCCACACCCCGTGTTTTTCGCCGTTGGAAAAACGGCCGACGATGGCCGTGTCGCCGGAGTCGAAATTCTCGAGATACACACCGTGGAGGGTGTCCAAAGCGTACTCCGTTTTTTTCCACAGCACCCCGGAGTCGAAATAGTATTCCCATTCGCCGGTCTTAGCGCCACGCTCGTACCGCCCTTTGGTTCTCAACGTGCCGTCGGGATAATTGGTGATGGATTCCCCGGTCATCCAGCCGTCGGTGTAGGTTTCCCGACTTCGAATCACACCGTTGTCGTAATGGTCGGTCATTTCGCCGTTTCCGTTCACCACCAAGGGTGTACCGTCGGGCGCGTAAAAAGAGACCAGCTTCACGCTGTCTTCCGAGTAGTAATGCTCTTGCATTTTCAAGGTCGAGTCGGCGTACCATACGCTCCACAACCCGGTTTTCCGGCCGTTTTCAAACGTCCCGAACTCTTTGGGATTTCCGCTCGGATAGTACGATTGGTAGGCGCTGTCCGGCTCGTTCCAATCAAAATACCTCCTGGTGTCGATGTGGCCCGTCGAAAAGTAAGTCACCACTTCTCCGTGCAGTCGCCCCAACACGTATTCGGCTTCTTCCCGCAATTCCCCGTTTTGGTGGTAGTACTTCCACCTTCCGTTTTCGAGTCCGGCTTTGTATTCGCCTTCGCTGCGTTTCACCTTCCCGTTCGCGTCCCAATAATCTACGTGAAACGAACTTTCCTGCGCCGTGGCGGCCACGGGAAGCGCGAGGCACAAGCACAATCGGAGCCAAGTCCGGTGGAGTTTGCGGGGATTCTTCAAAGTAAGTGGATTATGAGTTGGGCACGCGGCATAAGAACGCAACCCTGCGGTATTTATTGACCCGTGCGAACGGAGGGTTTTTAGGTTTTTGTGGGTGTATCGTCACGATCTCGGTTTGGATTTGGACAGGTCGTTTTTCTCCTTATCCCTTCATTGTTCGGCTCGTTTGGCTTGGAAGCGGGCCGTCTGTTCACGTCGTCGTTTTTGGACTCCGGTTATGCGCAACCACCTGGGCAAGATAATGGCGCCGATGAACAGGTAGGGGTAGTACGAAATCAACCTCCACAAGAGGGCCAGCGCGCCCACCAACCCGATTGGGATGAACTCTTGTAGAAAACCCGAAAACGCGAATTCGGCCACACCGCTGCTGCCCGGAGTGGGGCTAATCAGCATGATGACCCACATCACGAGCTGTCGCGCGAAAATGACCAGATGTTCCGAAATGGTGGCCAACCACCCTTGGTCGGTGGTGACGAAGGCGAGGATGAGGAAATTCACCACGAGGTACCTCGACATCCAAGACGCGTATGTGGCCGCGAAGGACTTGGCCCAATATCCAAAAGGCTCTCCCTTCAATTCCCGGCTTGTGGTAATGATATCGTCGCCGATTTCGATGACTTGGTACCGCCATTTTCTCAAAAAAGGCAGTCGGAAGATTTGCAGAAGCATGTACTTGAAGCCCCGGGGCACGAAAAATACCGCGATCAAAATGGTGGTAGTGAGGAAGACGATGAAAAAATACCCCACCCAGAATATCCCGACCGTACCCAGTTCCATGCCGAACAGGGTGCGTTGCAAATTCACCGGAAACAACATGTCCATGTCCACCGCCAGCAAAACCACAATCACCATGGTGATGTAAAACAGCTCGTCGAGCAGGGCAGAAACCAGTACGATGGCCGTACTTCTGCCGAGTTTGATGCCTTCCCTGTTCAAGATGAACATGGCCACGCCCGAACCTCCCACAACGCTTGGCGTCAACGCGGAAGCGAATTCCCACAGCATGATGACCCGGAAGCTCTGAATCCAACTCAGCGCGTTGTGGGTCAAAACCCGTATTCGAACCATGTAGGAAAAATCCCTTCCTACCATCCCCAACAGCGCCATGAAGATCCAGAAGGTGCTGTTCCACGACCACTCGATTTCCCTCAACGTGTCTTGGTACGTCCTCAGGTTGTATTGCCCTTCGCAATTGCCCACGAATTCGAACTCCTCTTCGTTTCCGTAGTCGGGTATCTCACTTTTTTCCGAACCCACCCATACGTACTCGCCGCATTCACCCGCCGCAATCGGCTCGAAACGCGTGTCGTTCAGGTTCAAATACAGCAGGAAGGCTGCCACCGCCAATCCCAAAACCACGGGAATCACGATCTTCCGTGCGTTCAGTTTTTTGATGATGTCGGCTTCCTTGGGGAGCAAGACCTTGTTTTGGGAAGTGAATTAGCTTCTCGGCATGGCCGCCGTCGGCGGAGAATGCAAAAATAGGATATTGAACAGGAACATTCCCAACTTCCGCGGAATAGGGGGGCAAACCCGCGGCCACTACGTCCTTCGCATGAAGTCCCGCATCGTCCTCAAGTAGGTCCGCGTGGTTTCCTCGGCCTTCCGCTTTCGCTCTTTCCGGGATGCGTGGTGTACTGCGAGGGCGTTCACCTTTGCCCGAATGTTCGCCCTGTACGCTTTTAAATAGTTCAGCAACCGCCGATCGTCGTCGTGGCGCACCACCTCGAAATGCCGGTTGTACGTCTTCAGGAATCTTTCCGAAAACTCCCCGTGACCCGCAACTTCCAAATCCATGCAGAGAAACGCCACTTCGTTCAACACGTCGATTCGCCGAAATTGGTCGTTGAACTCCACGCAGTCGAAGGGCACCGGCTCGGGCAAGATGAAGATATTCCCGCAGTGGAGGTCGCCGTGGCAATCCCGGTAAAACCCGGCCGAGACGCGGTCTTGCAACAACGTCCCGTACGAATCCACGAAGTCGTTGGAGCTTTCCACGGCTTCTTCGATCCACCGGGCCGCTTCCTCGCCCAAATGCCGCCTTACGATGTCCTTCACCGACAGCAAATCATCGAAGTCTTCTCGAATTACCAAAGGATCGATATCCGCGATGGGGGATTCACCGACGTGGAAATCGACGATCTTCACCGCGCAATTGTCGATATCGGCGGCACTCACTCCCCTCGCCGCCAGCAGGATGTCCATTCGTTTGTCGGGATCGAGTTTTCGCATTTTCACGGCGTAATCGACGATCCTCCCGGCCTCGCCGCCCAACCGCCACCTCCCGTTTTCTTCCCGTATACTCACCACGCCGAGGTAGACGCCGTCGGTAAATCTTCGGTTCAGCTCCACCTCTCGGCGGCAAAAGTGTTTTCGATCGGACAGGCTTCTGAAATCCAAAAAGGAAAATCGCAGGGGCTTCTTGATTTTGTAGGCGTGTTCTTCGCCGAGGATGACCCAAGAGATGTGGGTCTCGATCATTTCCGGTTTTTTGGAGTTTTCACCGTGGCCGAACACTCCGCTGTCTACCAGTTCGCGTATCTCCTCCCCGCTCATGATTTTCCCTTGAGATAATGCAGTGCGGCGCCCAGCATTTCCGCGATGTTTTCATCGGTGGATTCCAGCACGAGGTCGGGATTTTCCATTGGCTCGAAGAGATGGCGTATGGCATCGTGCACCGCCAAATCGGCTTCGCTGTGAGGCCGGGGTTTCGACAGTCTATTCTCGATCAGGGCGCGATCGGCCCGTACTTCGATGAAGTGAAGGTCGGCGTATGGTTTCGCCGCCGCGGTGAATGACCTTCGCGCTTCGCCACGGCTGAACGTCGCGTCCAGCACCACGTTTTTGCCGGCCGACAAGGCGCGTTTCATGGCTTCTTCCATGTGTCGGTACACCTTTTTCGATTCGGTGCCCGAGTAAGTTCTCACCTCGAACAAATCCTTTCTCGTCACATCGCTGTTCAAGTATTCGGCATCGAGTTCACCCGCGAGGCGGGAAGCGAAGTAGCTTTTCCCCGACCCGGGCAATCCGAAAACGACGACTGCGAGAACGTGTGACATGTGGGACTTTTGGACGGAAGTGGAATTTTCTACCAACGAATTTCGTCAATTGACGTCGGACGGGCAAAGTCGATCAATCTTCACCTTCGGGTCGGGGGAAGACCGCAGGGGTGCGAAGAAGAATCACCAGCGTAATCAATCCGATGATGGTCATCCCGATATAGACGTTGTGCGTGGCTTCGAAGAAAAGGGTTCTCAGAAATCGGGAAACTTCCGCACCGCCCTCGCCGCTCAGCGCGGCGTCGGCGAGATCGTTGACCTCGGGAAGGGCGGATTTCAAGTGTGCGGGCGCTTCTTTCAGCCTGCCGAGGATGGTGGCGTTGAATACCGCCGCGAATACGGCTGCGCCTACGCTCTGGCCGAAATACCTGGAAAACATGCTGGTGCCGGTGACCACCCCCCGCTGTTTCCACGTCACCGTCGATTGCACGCCCACCAACAGCGGGGTGGAAATCAAACCGAAACCCGCCCCGAGGAGGAGTTGAACCCCTACCAGCCAATGCACGCTGCCGGGAAACTTCATGGGGAAAAATGCCGCCGAACCCAAAATCACCAGCAGGATCCCACACAGCGCCGTGTTGCGGAACCCGATGCGCAAGTACAACCGGCCCGACAATGATGAGGTGATGGGCCACGTCATGCTCATACTCGCCAGGATGAATCCCGCCGCCATGGCGCTCACGCCGGTGACGGACTGCGCGAATACGGGCAAATACATGTTGGGCGCCATCATGATCATGCCCATCCCGATGGTGCCGAGATTGGCGCCGAGGATGACGCGTTTTTTCCAGACCCACCCCGGAAGGATGGGTTCTTCGGATTTTTTCTCGATCCGGATCGTGAGATACACCAGCAAAAACCCCAAAACCGCCCATACCGCCGTGTGAACGGAGTACCATGGCCAAGACCGTCCGCCCTGCATGATGCCGAACATGATGACCACGCCGGTGACCAGCATGGCGACCGCGCCCTTCCAGTCGATGGCGTGGCTCCTTTCGGGTTTTATTTCGTTGAAAAAGCGCTGGATGATATAAATCGCCGCCAATCCGAAAGGGATGTTGATGAAAAATATCCACCGCCACGAAGCGTAATCGGCGAATGCACCCCCTACGGCCGGTCCCAATATGGCCGAAGCACCCCAAACGCTCGACAACCACCCTTGGATTTTGGCCCTCTCTTCTATGGTGTAGATGTCGCCGGCGATGGTATTGATGGTGGCCATGATCGCACCCGCACCCAGTGCTTGGACTCCCCTGAACACGATCAGCGAAAGCATGTCCCACGCCCCTCCGCAGGCGGTGGACCCGAGCAGAAACACCGCGATGCCGAAAATCAGGATGGGTTTGCGACCGTAGATGTCGGCCAGCTTTCCGTAAATGGGAATGGTGATGGTCTGGATGAGCAGGTAAATGGAAAACAACCAGCTGAACAGCGCGAAGCCTCCCAAGTCGCCGACGATTTGCGGGATGGCCGTGGCCACGATGGTGCTGTCCATGGCGGCCAGCGTCATGGCCGCCATCAGCGCGATGAGGATCCACTTTCTGTTCAGTTGCGTGTGCCTGCCTTCACCCATGGGTTGCGTGAATTTGGGCAAAAGTACGCCCTATAACCGTGTTCGCGTTGAGGGTGGGGGCGGGAAGGCAACCCCGGCGGCGGCACTGTGATGAAAACCTTACTTTTGCCCCCTTAAAGCACCCGATATGCTCGAGTCCATGACAGGCTACGGCAAGGCCACAGGAACCTTCGCCCAAAAGAAAATCACCGTGGAATTGCGGTCGCTCAACAGCAAGCAGTTCGATTTGAATACGCGCATGCCGGGGTTGTACCGCGAAAGAGAACTCGCCGTGCGCTCCTTTTTGTCCGACCGCCTCGGGCGGGGCAAAGTGGACTTGATGGTGTTCGTGGAATCGGCCGAAGCCGAGAAGAAGGCCAAACTCAACCAACCTCTGGCCATGGATTACCTGGGGCAAATCGCAGCCTTGGAAGCGGCCGCAGGTTTGGAAGCCGCCGATGCCAAGTTGAGAACCGTACTCACCATGCAAGAGGTGTGGCAAACCGAATACCACGAACCCGAAGAGGAAGAACTCGCGGTTCTGCAAGACATCATCGGCGAGGCCACCGATAAATTGATCGGATTCAGAAAGAAAGAGGGTGCGCAACTCTCCGAAGACATCGCCAACCGGATCGAGCTCATCAAGAAACTCAGCGCCGATGTGGAAGTGCTTCTTCCCGAGCGACTGAGCGCCGTGAAAGAAAGGCTGGAAAAGAACATGCGGGAATTGAGGGAGGCGGAGAACTTCGATCGGAATCGTCTGGAACAGGAGATCATCTACTACCTCGAAAAGCTCGACATCACCGAAGAGCAGGTGCGTCTGGAATCGCACTGCCGGTACTTCGTGGAAACCATGAACCAAGACTCTTCCGACGCCGGAAAAAAACTGGGGTTCATCGCCCAGGAAATCGGCAGGGAAATCAACACCATGGGATCCAAAGCCAACCACGCGCTCATCCAGCGCAAAGTGGTGGAGATGAAGGACGAACTCGAGAAAATCAAGGAACAACTTCTCAATATTCGCTGATGGGTACGAGCGGGGGAAAATGCATCATCATTTGCGCGCCTTCGGGAGCGGGAAAAACGACGCTCGTCAAGCACCTCCTCGACGTCTTCCCCGATTTGCGCTTTTCCATCTCGGCCACCTCCCGGCAATTGCGCTCCGGCGAAACCGAAGGAAAAGACTATTATTTCATCACTCCCGAAGAGTTCAGAAAGGGCATCGATGAGGGGGATTTTCTCGAGTGGGAAGAAGTCTACCCCGAAAAATATTACGGCACCCTGAAAAAGGAAATCGAGCGCATTTGGCGGGAAGGAAAGCACGTGGTGTTTGACGTGGACGTACTCGGGGGCATCAACCTCAAGTCGTATTTCGGCGACAATTCACTGGCCGTGTTCGTGAAACCTCCGAGTCTTCGCGTGTTGGAGGAAAGGTTGCGGAAAAGAGGCACCGAATCGGACGACGACCTCAAACGCCGCCTCGATAAAGCCGAATTCGAGATGGGCTACGCCCAATCTTTCGACCGCGTACTGGTTAACGACGACCTTACCAAGACCAAGCGGGAAATCGAAGAGTGGGTGAAAAACTTTCTGAGGCAATGAATGAAATCGGACTTTTCTTCGGCACCTTCAACCCCATCCACGTCGGTCACCTCATCATCGCCGATTTCGTGGCGCAATCGGCCGGGCTTCGCGAGGTGAGGCTGGTGGTCACACCCCAAAATCCCCACAAACACAAGTCCACCTTGCTCGCCGATCACCACCGGCTGGAGATGGTGCACTTGGCCGTGGAAGGAAATCCCCGGCTCCGAGCCGAGGATGTGGAATTCCGATTGCCCAAACCTTCGTATACCGTCGACACGCTTGCCTACCTCACCGAGAAGTACCCCGACCGTAAGTTCGTGCTCATCATGGGCGAAGACAACTTGCGCACCCTCCACAAGTGGAAGAATTACCAAGTGATTTGCGAGCACCACAAAATTCTGGTGTACCCCCGCATGGATCCATCCTCTCAAGAATCCGAACCACCCGCCGCCATGGGTGAAGTCAAGGCGGACATCCTTCGGTTGGACGCCCCCCACATGCAAATTTCGTCGAGTTTCGTCCGTCGCGCCATCGCCGATGGGCTGGATGTGCGATATATCCTCACCGAACCCGTGTATCGGTACATAAACGACATGAATTTCTACAGGCGCAAATAAATCTAGTCGCCCACAGAACTCTTTGCATCAATATCTTATAGTGATCGGAATCGCTTTGGCACACGGTTTGGTTTGATCCTTCCAAACCAATTTACAAAGCCATGCAAACCGAAAAAGAACTCCGCGAATTGAAGAGAACGGCCAAACAAATGATGCTGAACGGCCGACTGAAATCTTACCTCGACACGCTGATGCGTCTCCACACCATGGACTCGGGCCGATTGCCCAGCGGACGATAACCGCAAAGAATCCGCGCATAGCTCGCGAACCGTACGGGCGGATGTTTTGGGTTTTTGTGGGTGTGACTTGCCCCGGCATTCAACCACACGATCGCCACCGCTCTATATTTCGTAAATTCGCGTGATGGATGCGATGCGGATAGACAAATTCTTGTGGGCGGTTCGACTCTATAAAACCCGATCCAAAAGCGCGGAAGCGATCAAAGGCGGCCAAGTTTTTTTGAACGATTCGGAGATCAAGGCCGCACAGAACGTGAAGGTGGGCGACGTCATCCGCGTGAAAGACAACCCCATTTACCGATCCTACCGCGTAAAGGCCCTCCTCAAAAGTCGGGTGGGTGCCAAGCTGGTCGAAAACCATATCGAGGAATGCACTCCCCGGGAAGAATTGGACAAGCTGGAAATGATGAAAATGATGCCCGGCTTCGACAGGGAGAGGGGCAAAGGCCGCCCGACCAAGAAGGAACGTCGGGAAATAGACAAACTCAAATGGTGACGAATCCAACGTCGCCACCGAAAATCCGCGCACAAAAAAACCCGCTTGATGCGGGTCTTTTTTTTGTTGTCCCACTAGGGCTCGAACCTAGACTCTTCTGAACCAAAATCAGACGTGTTGCCAGTTACACCATGGGACATTCCTGAAATTGGGACTGCAAAGCTAACAATACCATTTCATCCATACAACCACCCCGCGACAAATTCGGAAAATGGCCGGTGCCGTCTTCGGTAACGCCTTCAAAATGCGATCGTCGGCCTGCGTCCCCACCGCGGGAATCCACTCCCCGGCGCATCGGCCGTGTGGTTCCGGGGAATTAAAAAATTTAAAAGGTTGTGAACCTTCGTGTTTCATCCGGGGTCGTGGAGTGTTATTTTGTTATTTTCGCCGGGATAATCAGGCCAGATATGAATTTCCGAAAGACGAATTTGATCACCGGGTGGGTCGTTTTTGCGATTGCCACAATCGTTTATGTATCGACCATCGAGCCCACAACCAGCTTTTGGGATTGTGGGGAGTTCATAACCACCGCCTACAAACTGGAGATCGGACACCCGCCCGGGGCACCGCTTTTCATGCTCATCGGAAGGTTGTTTTCCGCCTTCGTTCCCACGGAACTCGTCCCCGTTTCCATCAACGTGATGTCTGCGCTCAGCAGTTCCTTCACCATCCTGTTCCTCTTTTGGACCATCACGCACTTCGCGATGAAGCTGCTGAGGATTAACCCCCGGGAGCCGATGGAAACCGGCACCATGATCGCCGTGATGGGATCGGGCATCGTAGGAGGTTTGGCCTTCACGTTTTCCGACAGCTTCTGGTTTTCCGCCGTGGAAGGCGAAGTGTACGCCATGTCCAGCCTTTTTACCGCTGCGGTTTTCTGGGCCATTTTGCGCTGGGAAAGTTTGTCCAACGGAAGGGACGAGATGCGATGGCTGATTCTGATCGCCTACCTCATGGGACTTTCCATCGGGGTTCACCTGCTGAACCTCTTGGCCATTCCGGCCATCTGCTTCGTGGTCTACTTCAAGAATTACAAAGCTTCCCGCAAAGGGATCATCCTCACGGGCATCGTTTCGGTGCTCATTTTGGGCTTCATGCAATCGGGGGTCATCCCGGGCGTAGTCGCTCTGGCGGGGCAGTTCGAATTGCTGTTCGTCAACGTCTTCGGGTTGCCTTTCAATATCGGCGCCACGGTGTACGGGGTGCTGGTCATCGGATTGTTGGTGTACGGCCTGTACTACACGCACAAGCACAAGAAGCCCGTGTGGAACACCGCCGTGCTTTCCCTCTTGGTGGTTTTGCTGGGTTATTCGACTTTCGCGACCATCGTCATCCGTTCATCGGCCAACCCGCCCCTCGACGAAAACGACCCCGAGACGGTATTTTCGCTTTTGGCGTACCTGAACCGTGAACAATACGGAGACAGACCTCTCCTGTATGGGGAATATTGGAATTCGCCGTCCGACCCACAAAATCCCAGATCCGACGGTAAACCCGTGTATTCGAAAGCCTGGGTGGTGAAGAGCCCGACGGGCCGAACCGCCGAGTGGTTCAGCACCAGATTCAAGGCGGAGCAGTACATCGACGCGGAAAATGCCAAAGCGGAGAATCAGGGTTCCGGACAATTTTATTTGGATCGCGCGTACGTGATTTCCGACGACAAGAAGAACTCGGTGGTGAATTACGACCCGAGATTCATGACGGTATTCCCGCGAATGTACAGCCAGCAGGATAGCCACATCAGCGCCTACGAATCGTGGTCCAATTACGAGGGAACCCCGGTGCGTACGGTAGACCGTGAAGGAAGGGCCGTGGTGATCAACAAACCCACCTTTTCCGAGAACCTCCGGTTTTTCTTCAACTACCAGATGAACTTCATGTATTGGAGGTACTTCATGTGGAATTTCTCGGGAAGGCAGAACGACATCCAAGGCCACGGAGACCTTCTGAACGGCAACTGGCTCTCCGGCGTGAATTTCGTCGACAATCAACGCTTGGCATCCCAAGACAACCTGCCGGACAGCATGACCTCCAATTTCGGGTACAACCGGTTCTATATGCTGCCTTTCCTGCTCGGCTTAATCGGGTTGTTTTACCAGATGTACAGGCGGCGCGACGATTGGTTCGTCACCCTTCTGCTCTTCGTGTTGACCGGTATTGCCATCGTCGTCTACCTCAACCAAACGCCTTTCCAACCGAGGGAAAGGGATTACGCCTACGCGGGATCTTTTTACGCATACGCCATTTGGATCGGACTCGGGGTGGTATCGCTCTTCGATGCCGCGAGACGATTGACCATGAAAGAAGTGGTCAAAGTGGGCACCTACGTCCTGGGTGGAGCGGCCGTGATCTTTTTATTGGAAATGATCACGGGCGACGGAAAGCACTTTTTCTCCTACGCCGTGTTTTACCTCACCGTGGTGGGCCTGGGCGTGATGGCGCTCCTGATCGCGGCGAACAATGCGATGCGGAACCCGCGGCTGGTCGCGGCGGGAGCCACCATACTCGGTCTAACGGTTCCCGTGATCATGGCGGCCGAAGGTTGGGACGACCACGACCGATCGCACAGGTACACAGGCCGGGATTTCGCGAAGAACTACCTCGCCAGCTGCGCGGAAGGCGCTATCCTCTTTACGAATGGCGACAACGACACCTTCCCCTTGTGGTATGTGCAGGAAGTGGAAGGATTCCGAACGGACGTGCGCGTGGTGAACCTCAGCTTGTTGAACACTGACTGGTACATCACGCAGATGAAGAGGCGGGTCTACGATTCGCCCCCGGTGCCGTTCTCATTGTCGGAAACCAAGTACAGACAGGGTACGCGCGACGTCGTGGTCCTCGACGAAAGCAACAATCCCAACCGGTTGCCGGTGAATGTGTCCCGCGCGATATCGTACATCGCCGACGACAAGAACTTGCAAAACTTTGGGATGGATCGCCTGGCGGTGCTGCCCACCAAAAACTTTTATGTGGAGGTGGACAAGCAAAAAGTCATCGAAAACGGCACGGTAAGTCCTGCGGATACGGCGGATATCGTAAGCCGGGTTTCTTGGCGGATCGATAAGCCTTACATCATGAAAAACAACATGATGCAACTCGATCTTCTCGCCAATTTCGATTGGGAGAGACCGGTGTATTTCGCCGTGACCACGGGGCCGGACAGCTACATCGGACTTCAGGACTATTTCAAGCTCCAAGGCTTGGCCTACCGATTGGTGCCCGTTACAAATCCGCCCAACGCCAATCCGAATTTGTTCGGCGGCGTCGATACGGATGTGATGTACGACAACGTAATGAACAAATTCGTGTGGGGTGGAATGGACTCCGACCGGCAGATATACATGGACGAGAACAACCTGAGAATGACGAACAACCTGCGGTTGCAATTCGCGAACCTTGCGGATCAATTGATCCAGGATGGCGATGAAGAGCGCGCGCTGAATGTGCTCGACAAGGCGGTGGAGGTGATGCCTCACCACAACGTTCCCTTCGACCGCTTGATGATCCCGATCCTGGAGGGATATTATCAAATCGGCGAAGACGAGAAAGCCACGGAAATCGCCATGATGCTGTTTGATCGATACGCCGAGGATTTCGAGTACTACCTCACTTTCGATGCGGCTCAAGCGATAAACATCCGGCAGGAGCTGCAGATCGCTTACATGGTCATCAGCCGCGTGAACGCTTTGGTGAACGACAGGTATCCTCAGCCCGATGAGATCAAGGATCCGGTTCGCGAGAGGTTTGAGGCCCTGGACAACGCATTTCAGATCAAAATCCAGGAGATGGAAGCCGCGGCTTCGGGGAGACGTTTGAGAATGTAAACGCGTATGTGGACGAAGATGCCCGAGGCGATCAAGCCCTTGGCCAAAGACGTGATCTGGAATTTTTCGCGGGAAGAACCCGATATTTTCCTGACTTTCGACGATGGCCCCACGCCGGGGGTGACCGACCGCGTACTCGATTACCTGAAGGAATTCGACGCCAAAGCGACTTTTTTCTGCGTGGGGGGGAACGTGCAAAAACACCCCGAACTGTTTCAACGCATTTTGAGCGAAGGTCACGCCGTGGGAAACCACACCTGGAACCACATGAACGGCCGCAAATTCAGCGATTTCTCTTATTACAAGAACATTTTACAGTGCGCCACGCTGGTCGATACGTCGCTGTTTCGGCCGCCCTACGGCATGCTCCGCCGCTCCCAGGTAAAAGTTCTGAAGAAGAGGTTCGACATCATCATGTGGGACATACTTACCGGCGACTGGCGCAAGGACGTGAGCAAGGAAGAGTGTTTGGAGAACGCCGTGCGGCATACCCAAAACGGCGCCATCATCGTGATGCACGACAGCAAGAAAGCGGAGCGCAACGTGCTCTACACCCTTCCCGGTGCGCTGAAGATCTGGAAGGCGCGTGGTTTTTCGATGAAAACCATCCCGAATCGCGTGAGCGTATCGGAGGATTAATCACATGGCTTTTTCCATGGCCTCGAGGAGGGCGCTTTTCGGCATGGCTCCCGATTGACGCCACAACTGTTTCCCGTTTTTGAACAGGATGAAAGTCGGCACTCCCCGCACTCCGAAAGCTTTGGCCGCCCCCGGGTTTTTGTCGATGTCCACCTTCAATATGGTTGCGCGATCCCCGATATCCGAAGCCAAGTCTTTGAGTACCGGCATCATGGTTTGACACGGCCCGCACCATTCCGCGAAGAAGTCCACGAGTACCGGCTTGTCGCCGTCGATGATTTCTTTGAATTTTGACATGATTGAGAATTTATCCGGGGCGAAACTCCGCCGCCGTGTGAACAGGTAAATACAAAATTACCCATTTCGGCGGCAGTGGAAGTCCCTGGAATCAAAAGAAAGGGTTCGCGCACATTGTTCGCGAACCCTTTGAAATTTTTGTGGTGGCTTGTGGCGGAATACTCCGCTACAGTTCTAGTATTCGATCATTTCACCAGTCGGATCGAACATCTTGTATTGGAGGTAGGAATAGTCGGATTCATCCATGACGCGGATGCCCATTTTTAGATCGAGGCTCCACTTCCGGCGTTTGGAAATCAAACCGGAGCGCAAGTAGGCTCCCACGAAGGGATGAACCTTCAGCGTCACCTTTTTGACGTTTTTCTCCTCGCGGAGATAGCGGAGGTTGTTCTCGATTTGGTCGGTCAGCAGGATGGAAGCCTGAACCTTTCCGGATCCTTGGCAGCAAGGGCATTTTTCTTCGGTGGAGATGTCCGTGACTTCCCGCACTCGTTGTCGGGTGATTTCCACCACGCCGAACCGGCTCGGGGGCAAAACGTTGTGCTTCGCCTTGTCCAGTCGGAGGAACTCCTTGAATTTTTCGTAGAGCAGTCGCTGGTGGGCGCGGCTGGTCATGTCGATGAAATCGACCACGATGATACCGCCCATGTCGCGCAATCGGAGCAACCGGGCGATTTCTTCCGCGCATTCGAGGTTGGTGTCCAGCGCGCTTTGCTCCTGGCCTTTGTCGCCGGTTTTACGGCTGCCGCTGTTGACGTCGATGACGTGCATGGCTTCCGTATGTTCGATGATGAGGTAGGCGCCGCTTTTCAGGTTGACCTGTCTGCCGAAAGAAGCTTTGATCTGCCTGTTGACCCCGAAGGTTTCGAACAAGTCCTTTTTGTCGTGGACTTTGATGAGTTTTTCGAGGTTGGGGGCGATTTGATGCAGGTATTCCCGGATTTCGTCGGCGATGCGTTGGTCGTTGACATGGATACGGGAAAACTTCGGGCTCAGCAGGTCTCGGAGCACCGTGGAGGTTCGGTTCAATTCGCCCAAAACCCTTTTCGGCGGCTTGGCCGTTTTGAGGTTTTGGAAGAGTTCTTCCCACCGTTCCACGAGGCTTCGAAGGTCGGCGTCGAGTTCGGCCACCTTTTTGTTTTCGGCCACCGTGCGCACGATGATACCGAAGTTGGGTGGTTTGATGCTTTGCATCAGCCTTTTCAGGCGCTTTCTTTCTTCCTCGTCCTTAATGCGTTGGGAGAGGGAGATTTTATCGCTGAAGGGCACCAGCACGATGAACCGACCGGCGAGGGTCAGTTCGGAAGTCAGGCGGGGGCCTTTGGACGATATGGGTTCTTTGGCGACTTGCACGAGCACTCTCCGGCTTCCGGAGAGGACGTCGTTGATCTTACCGTGCTTGTCGATATCCTCTACGAGAGGAAAGTCTTTCAGGGAAGCCGTTTTTTGCTTGTTGCTCAAGGTTCCTTTGACGAACTTGTCAAGAGATCGGAACTGTGGGCCCAGGTCGAGATAGTGCAGGAATGCATCTTTCTCGTAGCCAACATCGACGAAGGCGGCGTTCAAACCGGGAACGACCCGGCGAACTTTGCCCAAATAAATGTCTCCAACCTCAAAGTCTTGAACTCCCCTTTCTTGGTGGAGTTCGGTAAGGACTTTATCTTGGAGAAAAGCAATATCAACTTCGCTTCCCTTGGCGTTTACTATTAGCTCAAGATTCACGAAAACAAAATTATATACCTAAGGAGACCGCTACCGCAACGGGGCGGCCCGGTCGTGATGAGGGGCGGTGACAACCGCCGATGATAACCCCGCGGGGCATCGTCATTACTTCTTCTTGTGTCTGTTTTTCCTCAGGCGTTTCTTCCGTTTGTGAGTAGCCATCTTATGGCGTTTGCGTTTTTTACCGCTTGGCATAACTTTTTGAATTATTTAAATGCGTTGTTAAGCAATGTGTTTGCCGTTCGGCTGAATTTGGATGCGTTTCATCCGAAGGGCCGATGATTTCTTCCGGGAAACCTCGGGGAGTGTTCCACCGAGACCATGTGTTGTTCGGCCACCCGGGAGCCGTAAGAATTCTTTAGAGTTCGGGGTGAAAGTGCTCCGGCGCTTCCGGATCAAACTCCCCGGACTTCAGTCTTTCGAGAATCCGAACCACCCCGTTGCGGATGATGGTATCGGTTTCCAAATCGACGTAAGTTTCCAATAGGGGAATGGCCTCATCCATGTGGCCTTCCGACATTTTTCCTTGCGCGAGCCAGAAATACGCCTGAGGGTATTTGCCTTCCGTATCATGACGGATGACCATACCGAAGCGCTTAGTGGCGTTGTCAAATTGCTGCGAAGTTAAGGAAAATTGGCCTAGGTGCCAATTGGCGTCGACTTGCGTGGAGTCTTCGCGAACGATATCCAACAACATGGTGATGCCTTCCATGGCGTTGTCGCCGGAGTGCACCAACCTCACCGCTTGATCGATCTTTATTTTGATCGGATCAGCCGAGGCTTTCGCGACTTCCCTCTTTTCGGAGGGAAGCCGCGGAGCCATGATCAGCCAGAGCGTCAACAAAACAAATACCGAGAGTATGAAAACGAGTCCTACCCGGTTATTCATCTGTACGACGTTGGATTACTTCTTCTTCTTTTTGCTTTTCACTTTTACGTTGCGCTTCACGTCTTCAACGAAAGATTTTGAAGGTTTGAAGGCAGGTATGTTGTGGGCCGGAATCACGATGGGTTCCTTGGCCGAAATGTTGCGACCGATTTTCTCGGCGCGTTCCTTCACGATGAAGCTTCCGAAACCGCGGAGGTATACGTTTTCCCCCTTGGTGATGGAATTCTTCACCGTCTTCATGAAGGCTTCTATGGTTGTTTGTACCGCTACTTTTTCAATACCGGTCTCTTCAGCAATTTCTGCTACGACATCTGCTTTGGTCATAATGCTTTTAACTTTGCTTTAGTTAGACAATAAATTGGATTCGACGCGCAAATATACCTGATAGCAATCGGATCGGAAACCATTTTCGCTAAATTACCTCTTTTAGCCCGTGAGATATAAGCATTTAAGGGATGAATGAATTTAAAGAGCTCATTTTTTGGTATTTGAAATGCAAAAGAAACCTCCCTTGGAGGGAGATTCGAGACCCATATCGCCTATGGGTTTCTGAAATTATCCTCCAACAAACACGGGTTGAAACCGGAACTGAGTACTATTTAAGGTTCGTTAACACTTACCCGGACGTCCTCTCTTTGGCCCGGGCGGATGAACACGATGTGCTCAAACTTTGGCAGGGGCTGGGGTATTATTCCCGAGCCCGAAATATGCTTTCCACCGCGCGGTACATCGCCGAACACCTCGGAGGAGTTTTCCCCGACAGCTACGAGGGATTGATCAAACTCAAAGGCGTGGGACCCTACACCGCGGCCGCCATCGCCTCCTTCGCATACCGATTGCCCCACGCGGCCGTCGACGGCAACGTCGCTCGAGTGCTTTCGAGGGTGTTCGACATCGATCGGCCGGTGAATACCTCTGAAGGGGGAAAGATCATCGCCCGACTCGCCGATGAAGTCCTCGACAGGGAAAGACCCGACTTGCACAACCAAGCCATGATGGAATTGGGCGCCACGGTTTGTACCCCTCGGCGCCCACTGTGCGACGAATGCCCCTTGCGGTTGGGGTGCCGAGCCCGGCAAAACGGCACCGTACTGCAAAGACCCGTCAAGACCTCCCGGACGAAACCCGTGGTGCGACACATGGATTATGCGGTTCTTCACACCGAAGACAAATTGATCTTCCGCCGGCGTCTGGAAGAGGATATCTGGAAAGGCCTGCACGATTTCGCGGCTTTGGAAGGGTACGACAACCCCGACTCCGATCGCCTCCTGTCTTTCGTCGCCGAAACTTTTCCCTACGCCTCGATCGACAAAGCTCCCCTCGCCCCGCGCATGGCCATTACCCACATGCTTTCCCACAGAAGGTTGGAAACGCGTTTTTGGGAGTTCGAACTGTCGGGGATCGTGCCCGAAGATTCCGTATATTTAAGCGTTGATAAAACCGACGTGAAAAGCGTGGCCGTGCCGCGTCCTATTGAGCGTTACCTCAAGGCAGCCAAGTGGGTGTGAGCGTCGGTCGAATACGTATATTTGTCGCATCTAACAATTTGAAATCATGGCCGGAGTAAATAAAGTGATATTGGTTGGCAATCTAGGTGCCGATCCCGAAGTGCGAACCCTGGAGAACGGTGTGAAAGTCGCCCGCATCAACGTAGCGACCACGGAAGTGTACCGCGATAAAACCGGTGAGAGAAGGGAGTTGACCGAATGGCACCAAGTGACCCTGTGGAGGGGCCTTGCGGATATCGCCGAGAAATACCTCTCCAAAGGCAAGCAAGTGTACTTGGAGGGCAAACTGAAAACCAGGAAATGGGCCGATTCCGAAGGCCGTGACCGATACACCACCGAAGTGGTGGCCGACGTGCTGCAAATGCTCGGCCGCGCCCCGGGATCCGATGGCGGTAGCCACACCCGATCTCAAGAGCGCAATGCACAGGAAGGCGGAAGCTCCACCAACCAACCGCGCTCCCAATACGCCGGACAATCCTCCGGCCACGACGACGATGACCTCCCGTTCTGAAAATGGGTTTAACGAATCAACCAACCGTTGGAACCTCCCGATTTTGAGCCGTTAGGGCGATTCTTGACATTGCTTCAGATTTCTTCCAACCTGCCTTACGGCGCCCTGACCGCAGCGGCCGTATTGCTGATGTTCTCCGCGCTGTTCTCCGCCTCGGAAGTGGCCTTTTTCACCTTTGAAGAGGGTGGGGAAGAGGCGCTGCGAAACGATTCTTCCAAAACCGGGGGACGCATTCAAAAGTTGCTCGCACAACCGCGGCGCTTGATGACCTCCCTTTTGATCGCCAACGTTTTCGCCAACGTCGGCGCCGCCGTGTTTACCTACCATTTTTTCAGAAGCGGAGGCTTCGGGGTGCACCCTCCCAACGAGGGGATTTGGCTGTACATCGCCGTGCCGGCCTTCGCCATCTTGCTGCTGGGCGAAATTATCCCCCGACTATGCGCCTCGGCCAAACCCGAGGCCATCCGCAAATTCATGGCTCTACCCCTTCGCATGGTCATCCCCTTGTTTTCGCCCTTAAGCAAGGTGTTCATGCGCGGAGAAGAAGCCATAAAACCGAACGGCCACTACGGACTTTCCGAACTTTCCGTGGGTGATTTGGAACAGGCCTTCGAATTGACCCGCGATGAATCCATGGAGCCCGACGAAGAAAAAATCCTCAAGGGGATCGTACGCTTCGGAGGTACGGACGTAAAGCAAATCATGACTCCACGCACCGAGGTCTTCGCCTTCGATGCCAAAATGGACTTCTCCGACGTGCTTTCCGAAGTGCTGGAAAGGGGGTATTCCCGGGTGCCGATCTACAGGGAAACACTCGATCACGTGATCGGCGTGCTGTACCTGAAAGACTTGCTGCCCTACGCGGAAGAGAAAAACCTCTATTGGCAAAACCTCCTTCGGCCCACCTATTTCGTTCCGGAAAACAAAAAGCTCGACGATTTGCTCAAGGAATTTCAGGAGCGAAAGGTGCACTTGGCCATCGTTGTCGATGAGTACGGCGGAACTTCGGGGATCGTCAGCCTCGAAGACATCCTCGAAGAGGTCGTCGGTGAAATCGCCGATGAATTCGACGATGAAGACATTTACTACTCCAAGCTCGACGACCACAATTACGTCTTCGAAGCCAAAACCCCGCTGGTGGACATGTACAAAATCCTGGACATCGACGGGCAGGAATGGGAGGAGGCCAAGGGCGAATCCGATACCCTGGCGGGATTTGTGCTGGAGCTCGCTGGAAGGATTCCCATGAAAAACGAAAAAGTGAAATTCCACGATTACACCATCACCATCGAAGCCGCAGACCGCCGCAAGGTCAAACGCGTAAAGTTGAGCATCGGCCGTGACGGCGACGAAAGCTGAGGCATGAACAGGATTACCTCCATCGGTACATTGATTTTCGCGGCGCTTGTTTGGATGGCTTGCGCGGACAACCCCGTGCCCAAGCCGGTGGGGTACTTCCGCATCGATTTGCCGGGACACAAATACAAGGAACGACAAATCGACTGCCCCTTCGGATTCGAAATTTCCGAGTACAGCCGTTT
This sequence comes from uncultured Cryomorphaceae bacterium, assembly GCA_964574635.1. Taxonomy (GTDB): domain Bacteria; phylum Bacteroidota; class Bacteroidia; order Flavobacteriales_D; family Cryomorphaceae; genus CAZNOG01. The sequence continues at coordinate 175,597 of CAZNOG010000001.1, forward strand.
GGAGTGGCCCGAAAGGGAAAATCCCGACGAAAAATGCTGGTTCGGTATCGTCTACCCCCAATTCGACGTGCACATTTACATCACTTACAAGACGATCGAAGGCGACGACTTGAGGCAGTACATCGAAGAGTCGCGCACATTGGCGTACGAACACCGCATCAAGGCCAATCGCATCGCCACCGAAACCATAGAGAGGGATTCGGCCGACGTCTACGGCCTCACCTACGATTTGGGTGGAGAGGTGGCCTCGCCCTACCAATTTTACCTCACCGACAGCACCACGCATTTCCTGCGCGGATCGCTCTATTTCAACGCGAGGCCAAATCCCGACAGCATCGCGCCCGTCTTGGATTTCGTAAAGAAAGACCTCCGGCATTTCACCCGGTCCTTCTATTGGAAGGAATAAGTAGAGGAGAAATTACGGCGCCCTTCCTTAATTAAAAGAGCCTCGAGAACACCTCGAAGAAGTTGGGTAGTTCGTAGTGCGTATAGGCTTTCGGCAGAGCCAGCTCCCGGTGGTCTTCCTTGGGGGCGAGCGCCGCTTTCACATTCGTGGCCGAAGCCGCCGCGGAATCGAGAACCGTAGAGGACGATACGCGGAATGCGCCTCCGCCCATGGTTTCTATCGCCCGGGCCAGTTCATCGGGGGAGGTGAGCGCCGGGTCGTAGGCCACGTGCGCCCGGTCGCGGGGATCGTCGTCCGTGGTGTTTCCAAACACGAAATCAATATCCGCAACGCCCTCCAAAGCGGTCAGTTCCAGATACACGCGGCCCGCGCAGGCGAGCTCGCAGCCCATGCCTTCGATCACCATCTCGACGGTTTGCATCGAGGTGGTCGCGGGGTTGGCAGCCCGTCGGTCTTGATCGACGGCTTGGTTCTCGCATCCCGAAAGGCCGATGGCCAGAACGGATGCCAGCACGAGATGGTGGATGGATGCCCCGATTTTCATTCCCGGTTTTTATTGAGGTTGGTTCTCGCAAATGTAGGAAATTCATCGGATCGTTTACCGGCAGGGGAGAAAATTTATGAGTTGAGCCCGATTCCTACCTCGCTCTAAACAACCGAGTTGCAGCGCGTGAGGGGTGCAGGCGGCATCCTTTTTTGTTTTTGTGGGTGTGGCGTCGAATGAAAAAACGTTTCCCAACGGGGGAGTTGGACGTCACGCCGGCACGATGGGCGGAACAAAAAAGATACAGCCGAAGACCCGACCCCCGGAATCGAGTGGGAATTTTCGTCTTGTGCGAAACATTGCGGATATTTGCGAGGATTTACGGGGCACGGACTTATCGAGGGGGGCACGCCCTCCCTTCCCGACCGATGGGAGTGGAAGAGATTCCACGAAAAAAGCATGGATAAGTTTGTCGCAAAGGCTTTGCAGGACAAAAAATAAAAGTTACCTTTGCCGCCCTTTTAAACCATTCTCAAATCCCATTTTGGAGACATGTACGCAATAGTAAACATCGCGGGGCAGCAAATGAAAGTAGAGAAAGACCAACAGCTCTACGTCAATCGGGTCGCCGGAAATGAAGGCGACGACATCCGTTTTGACGAAGTATTGCTCGTCGACAACGACGGCAAGGTGAATGTTGGCGCCCCCGCAATATCCGGTGCCGTGGTCACCGCAAAAGTGGTCGAGCACCTGAAAGGCGACAAAGTGATCGTTTTCAAGAAGAAACGTCGGAAAGGCTACCAAAAGCGAAACGGTCACCGTCAGCTTTTGACCAAGATTTCCATCACGGGCATTGAGTTGGACGGCAAGAAGAAAGCGGAGAAACCCGCGGCGGAAGCCAAGCCCAAAGCGGCCGAAAAACCCGCAGAAGCCAAGAAAACCGAGGCCAAAGCCGAACCCAAAAAGACCGAAGCCAAAGCCGACACGAAAAAGGCGGAGTCCAAAGCGGAAACCAAGAAAACCGAAACCAAAAAGGCCGACGACCTTACGGTGATCGAAGGCGTGGGTCCGAAGATTTCGGAAGTCCTGTCCAACGCGGGCATCAAGTCTTTCGCCGATTTGGCGAAGGCCAAAGTGGAGAAGCTCAACGAAATTCTTTCGGAGGCCGGATCGGCGTACGCTTCGCACAACCCGGAAACTTGGCCGGAGCAAGCCAAACTCGCCGCAGCAGGCAAGTTTGACGAATTGAAAGAATGGCAAGATAAATTGGATGGAGGCGTGGATCGCTCCTGATCGGAGAGGATGCACACCCCATCAAAAATTGAATCGAAATGGCACATAAGAAAGGAGTAGGTAGTTCCAAGAACGGTCGTGAATCGGAAAGCAAACGACTGGGAGTGAAGATATACGGCGGACAAAAAGCCATCGCCGGAAACATTATCGTAAGACAGCGCGGCACGCGTCACCATCCCGGTGAGAACGTGGGTTGTGGAAAAGACCACACGCTGTTTGCCCTTACCGATGGAATCGTGAAATTCCAAAAGAAGGGCGGCAACAAGTCGTTCGTATCCGTAGAAGCGGAATAAACGTACGGCGGCGCCCTGCGCCAAACCGCTTACGAAGAAATAATCCTGAGTACAGGGTGTGCGCCGCACACCCTTTTTTTGTTTGAAATACCCCGCCGAAGCCGATTTCAAAACGAATTGCACCTTCCCTTTGACCGTGTATTTGTGTAGTTTTGTAGGCTTGTACGAATCAGAAACCTAATATCGGGCCTTCGAGGCCGACAATTTTCCCATGCTGGAAATTCACGTTTTACGCGATAATCCCGAAGCCGTAATCTCGGCCCTCAACAAACGGGGTGTGGATTACGGAGAGAAAGTCCACGCCGCCTTGGAACTGGACGCCAAGAGACGGAAACTCCAATCGGAAACGGACGAGATGCTCTCGGAACTGAACGCCAAATCCAAAGAAATCGGCGCCATGATGCAGCGCGGCGACAGAGACGCCGCCGAATGCGCCAAACAGGAAGTGGCGGAAGTGAAAAGCCGTTCGCAGGAAATGAAAAGGCAGCTGGGGGAGTTGGAAGACGCCCTCCGCGATTTGCTCTACCAAATTCCCAACGCCCCTCACGAATCGGTGCCGGAGGGAAAATCGGATGAAGACAACATCGAAGTGGAGCGGTCGGACCGTAGCGTGGAACTCGACGCCGACGCCTTGCCTCATTGGGAATTGGCCGAGAAACTCGGTTTGATCGATTTTCCCTTGGGCGTGAAAATCACCGGCGCCGGTTTTCCGGTGTACACCGGCAAAGGCGCCAAATTGCAAAGGGCGCTCATCAGCTATTTTCTCGACGAGGCCGAGAAAGCCGGCTACCACGAAATCATCCCTCCGCTGATGGTCAACGAGGCTTCCGGACTCGGTACGGGTCAACTGCCCGACAAAGAGGGCCAAATGTACCACGTCACCGCCGACGACCTCTACCTGATCCCCACTTCCGAAGTGCCCATCACCAACGTATACCGCGACGTCATCCTCAAGGCCGAAGACCTGCCGAAAAAGCACTGCGGCTACACGCCTTGTTTCCGACGGGAAGCCGGATCTTACGGAAAGGATGTGCGGGGATTGAATCGACTTCACCAATTCGACAAGGTGGAAATCGTGCAGATCGTACATCCCGACAAGAGCGACGAAGCCTTGGAGGAAATGATCGCCCACGTGCGCTCATTGCTCGAAAACCTCGAATTGCCCTACAGGCTGTTGCGCCTATGCGGCGGCGACCTCGGCGTGGCCGCGGCGGTGACTTACGATTTCGAAGTGTACTCCGCCGCTCAGAAAAAGTGGTTGGAGGTGAGTTCGGTTTCCAATTTCGGCACCTACCAGAGCAACCGCCTGAAAAGCCGTTTCCGCGATGCGGATAACCGCACCGTGCTTACGCACACCCTCAACGGATCGGCCTTGGCCCTGCCGCGAATCATGGCGGCCCTCCTCGAAAATAATCAGAAAAACGGTGAATTGATGATTCCCCGGGTGTTGCAACCATATACCCGATTCAAATCCATTGCGTTATGAAAATGAAAACTACCTTCTCTCTACTCGCCATGACGTGGCTGTTCGTGTCGAGCGGCTGCCGACAAACGGTGTTTGAAAATGAAGTCCGACAGATCGACTCGATGATGGTCGTCCTCGACTCCGTACACGCGATCCATTCGAGTATAGACACTTCGGGCTACGACCAAGCCCACGCGCTGTACGTGAACAACATGTCGTCGGTTCAACGGGCCTACGTCGAAAGGGGCGACACCATGGACCGCGACGTCGCCATGATGTTGGCCAAATACCGCGAGTTGAAGAAACCTTTGGAGAATTTCAAACGCTCGTACATCGGTTTGGGGGCTGACATAGAATTCACCAGAAACCAACTGATCGACCTGAAACACGACATCGAACACAACTTACTGGACACAAATCTCGTTAATCGACTCATGCGCGAAGAGAGCGATGCGGTGACGCGCATCCGAATGACCGGAGAGCAGTTGAGGTTGAGCCACGAAACCACCACCGAAAAGAAGCAAACCATCGAGCCCCGTGTCGACAGCCTCCTCCACGCATTGAACAATCCTCTCTGACCGCGTGGCAACGCATTGAACCGACGCATTCGAAGAATCTAAACCCGGAATATCATCAAAACTTTTTACGCATACAGCCGCATCGCAGCCCTCGCCTTCTTGGCGATCGCTTTCGTATTGGGTACGGCCAACGGCGTGAAGGCCCAAACCGGCGATGCGGAACTCGCCAATTACTACCTGGACAACGGGGAATTCGACAAAGCCCTGTTGTACTTCAACAAACTGTACGACGAGAAGCCGAATACCGAAAACTACGGTGGCCTACGCCGCACATTGGTGGAATTGGGCGAATACAAAGAGGCCGAAAAATTGGTGAGGCGCCATATGAAGCGCCACAACTCGAACATGTACCACATCGATCTGGGTGAGATTTACGAACTGCAGGGAAACACCAAAGACGCTGACAAAGCGTACAACGACGCCATCAAGACTTTGCCCCCGAGCCAGGGGATGGTCATCCGCACGGCCAACGAATTCATCCGGAGGAACAAGTTGGATTTCGCGCTTAGAACATATGAGTACGGAAAGGATTTGCTCGATGGCCGTTATCCCTTCAATTACGAGATCGCCGGTCTGCACGGCACCATGGGCAATACGGAGAAGATGGTCCAAGCCTACCTCGATCTGCTCGAGACCAATGACGCGTATTTGCAGACCATTCAGAACGCGCTGAGCCGGAGCATAGACTTTGAAAATGATGCCGACGGCGTGGACATGATCCGCACCGAACTCCTCCGCCGCGTGCAATCCAACCCGCAAACCACCGTCTACGCCGAGATGCTCACCTGGTTTTTCCTCCAACAGCGGGATTTCCGATCGGCCTTGATCCAATTGAAGGCTCTGGACCGCCGATTGAACGAAGACGGTCGACGCCTACTGAATTTCGCGGGATTGTGCATCAATAACGACGCCTTCCAAGTCGCTTCCGAAGCCTATGATTACATCGCGGACAAAGGTCGAGACAACCCCTATTTCGCGTACGCCAAAGCCGGGGCCCTCAAAGCGCGGTTCGAACACATCCGCCGCGATTACCCGGTCGATACCACGGATTTGAGAACCCTGCACGACGACTATACCCGAACCCTCGAAGACCTGGGAATGGGCAGCGAAACCATCGGACTGATGCAGCAGAAGGCCAACCTCGAAGCGTATTACCTCGGCGACCTGTACGCCGCCAACGTCACGCTCAACGACGCCTTGGACATCCCCGGCGTTCACGCCGAACAAGTGGCGCGCACCAAGCTCGCGTTGGTGGAAGTGCTGATCGCCAGAAATTACATCTGGGACGCCTCACTGCTCGCCTCGCAAATCGAAAAGGATTTTAAGGACGACGTCATCGGCCACCAAGCCAAACTTCTCAACGCCAAGATATCGTACTACGCCGGTGATTTCACCTGGGCGCAGGCGCAATTGGACGTCCTCAAGGCGAGCACCTCGAAGTTGATTTCCAACGACGCCATGGACCTATCCTTGCTCATTACCGACAACTTCAATCTCGACACCATCACCGAGCCCATGATGATGTACGCCCGCGCCGATCTGCTGGCCGTTCAGCGACGCTTCGACGAGGCCGGCCAAGCGCTCGACAGCTTGACCACCCTCTACCCGGGGCACGCCTTGGGCGATGAAATTCTCATGTTGCAAGCGAGAATGGCCGAGAAACAATTGAAGTACGAAGAGGCCATCGCGTATTACCAATCGGTTCTGGCCGATCACTATTTCGATATCCAAGCCGACAACGCCCTGTTCAGAATCGCGGAGATCAACGAGGAGATCTTAGACGACAAGGAAGCGGCCGCCGAACTTTATCGGCAACTCATGGTCGATTTCCCCGGCAGCTTGTTCGTGGTGGAGGCGCGCAAAAGGTTCCGCGCCTTGAGGGGAGATCACGCCGATGCGTCGCCGGGAAGGATCGTTCCCGAAAGAGTTCCCTGATCCACGACGGCTCGCGTTCGTAGACCCTTTTTTCCGTCCCGTACCGCAACGGGAATCCCTTTTTTTCGCGAAGATGCAATTGCCGAGGGAAACCCCGCGTTTCCCATTCGATTATCCCGACCATTTTATCGCTAGCCAAAGTCCTCTTCATGAGCCAATCCTCAAACGATTCTTCATTTTTCGACAAGGCGGGGCAGTGGTTGAGCCACTCCATCACCCTGCGGTTGTTCGTCATCGGTATCCTGGTCTTGATCATGCTCATCCCCGTGAGCTTGATCGAAAAACTGATCTACGAAAGGCAAACCCGGCACCGCCAAGTGCAGGACGAGATCTCCCAAACGTGGGGATACCCTCAGACCGTGGGTGGGTTGGTGTTGAGCGTACCGGTCGACGAATACGTGACCGTGTCGCGGGGAAAAGACGAGAAGGAGACGATGGTCACCACCTCGTATTTTCACATTCTGCCCGAATCCCTGCACGTCAGAGGCGCACTCGAAACCGAAAAGCGCACGAGGGGAATTTTCGAAACCATGGTCTACTCGACGCAAATGAAACTCGAAGGCGAATTCCAGCTCTCGCCGGCGATGTGGGCGAAAAAGGAAAACATGCGATGGGATGAAGCCGTGGTCTCCTTGGGCATCACTGACCTTCGCAGCATACGTGAAAGCGTCACGATCGAGTGGAAGGGCACCCCACACTCCTTCTCGCCCGGGCTGCCAACCAACGACGTCTTCCAATCCGGAATCAGCGTGCCGGTGGAGGTGCCCGCCATCGATTCCGCCGCGCAATTGAAATTGCCCTTTTCCGTCGATCTCGATTTCAGGGGGAGCGATTACATCCACTTCGTACCATTGGGCAAAACCACCACGGTGGAGCTGCATTCTCCCTGGAAGGACCCGAGTTTCGGCGGCGCCTTCCTTCCCCACGATCACAGCGTGACCGATGAGGGTTTCGACGCCACGTGGCGGGTCATCAATTTGAACCGATCCTACCCTCAACATTTCCAAGGGTCCGTTCAGGGCATCAACGAATCGGCCTTCGGGGTCACGCTTTTGTTGCCGGTCGATCATTACCGAAAGAGCACGAGGGCGGCCAAATACGCCGTGCTGTTCATCGTCCTCACTTTCGTCGTGTTCTTCTTTATCCAGATCATGGCCAAGGTGCGCATCCATCCCGTGCAGTACATTCTCGTCGGCTTTGCCCTCTGCATGTTTTACACCCTGTTGATTTCCCTTTCCGAGCACCTCGCATTCGGCACCTCGTTTTTCATCGCCGCGGCGGCCGTTGTGTTGTTGGTGACTTTTTACGCCCAGGGCACTTTCTGGAACATGAAGCTCACCGGCGTATTGGGCGGCATCATGTCCTTGCTTTACGCCTTCATTTTCATAATCATCCAAATGCAGGATTTCGCCCTCCTGGTGGGAAGCGTCGGCTTGTTCGCCGCACTCGCGGCCATCATGTACATTACGCGTGGAATCGACTGGTACGACAGCGCCCAATTCACTTCCAAGGGGCGGGGCGGCAAAACTCCTTCGCCCTAAGCATTATTCTTCGGACAGAATGTGACGGTTGGGGTTATTCGCAACGGCATCGCGTATGTGGTCCAACGCTCCGAGCATGATCAGAAGTTGAGCCAGCCCGTACGGCAACATCACCAAGATGTGCGCGTAAGGCAGTTCATCCACGAAATAGTCCCAGGCCAAAATGCTGTCGGAAGCCGTAAACAACACCGCCCCCGCCGCGATGAGCGCAAAACTGCGATCGCTCACTTTCTTGTGGCGGTTGAGCGCGAGCAAAAGCATCAGCATCAGCACCATGGTGTACGCGATCACCGGGCCGACCAAGTCGCCCAAATGGTCTTTGATCGCCCTGAAAAAGAAAAACCCGTAAGCGGCCACCAATACGAGAACCCAACCCCGTTTTTTCAACAGTTGAATCTCGTGGTTCACCAAATAACTCTTGACGAAAGCCGCACAGTAAAAAATCAGTCCGAACAGGAAGGCACCCAACCCGAACGTAAAGAAATTGTCGTTTTTATCCACGAACATCAGCGCGATATCGCCGAGCCAAGACAGCACCAGCCCAAGCAGTATCCACAACGCAAAAGGCGAGTAACGATATTTTCTCACAGTTCGGGCATAATATACGATGATGCTCAGGAGGAGCAAAGGTTTGGTGGCGTCGGCAAATTGCTCCATACCAAGTTGACCCACAATTAGATGCGCGGCCAGTAAGAGCAAGTAAAACACGGCGAAAACTCTGTCTGTTTTCATGAGCGTACGATTTGAAATGAGATGCGGATCCGGACGATGAACGGTCACGGTGCAGTTAAAGATAATGAAATATACGTGTTAAACAAGAGATTTTTACACGGAACAACCGCCGATTATATAAGTTCATGAGTCGATTTTGACTTCTTTCCCTTGGGCATGCCCCGGCGATTACCTCGTGGCAAACCCTCTTTCTAAGCGTATTTCAGCTTGCCTTGAAGCCCTGATACTCCGTGGAGGGCCGGGTCGGCCTACAGACTCTATCTTCCGCCCGGCGTCGGGGTGGCGTACGGCGGGTCGGGCGCTTCCAAGGTCGCGCCGACCCGCCTACGCCACCGGCCGCCGCCGGGCGGAAGGATGCCGTCTTCCGTCCTCATGCGATCCTGTTCCTCCTCTCCCCTCCCGTTCTCCTTCCCGATGTCGCCTTCCGTTTTCGCCTAATTCCCCACCTTTGCACCATGGTATTATACAACTTGACCGTAGTGGTCGACTACGACCACGCCGACCGCTGGCTCCGCTGGATGAAAGAGAAGCACATGCCCGACGTGCTCGCTACGGGACTCTTCCTCGAAGGCAGAATCGCCCGCATCCTCGCGGAAGAGCAAGGAGGCGTGTCGTACAGCATACAGTACCTCGCCGCCGATATGGAGAGCTACAATCGGTACGAGCGGGAGTTTGCCGCGGCACTGCGAAAGGAGCACGAAGACATGTTTCCCGGCCAAGTCGCCGCCTTCCGCACCTTGCTCGACATCATTCACCACGACGGCCATGAAAAGGGTTAATCCCAAGAAGAGGTTCGGCCAGCACTTTTTGAACGATCCCGGCATCGCCCACCGAATCGCCGCTTCGTTGACCCACCACGGCGACACGCGGAATATCCTCGAGATAGGGCCCGGTACAGGCATGCTCACCCGAGCCCTCATCGCAGAGGTATCCAAGCAGCCTCGGCAGAATATAGATCTCCGCTTCGTGGAAGTAGACCACCAAGCGGCGGATTACCTGAGCGAGGCCTTTCCCGAATGGAAAGACCGAATCATCCGTGGCGATTTTCTCTACCTCGATCTCCACACGTTGTTCGGGGGACAGCCCTTTGCCGTGATCGGTAACTTTCCTTACAACATCTCCTCTCAGATCCTTTTCCGCATGGTCGAGCACCGTGATCTAATTCCCGAACTCGTGGGGATGTTTCAGCGGGAGGTGGCCTTGCGCGTGGTTTCGGAACCCCACTCCCGGGAATACGGCATCCTTTCCGTGCTCGTTCAAGCGTTTTACGACGTGGAATACCTGTTTACCGTCGAGCCCGAATCTTTCGATCCGCCCCCCAAGGTGAGGTCGGCGGTCATCCGTCTTCGGCGCAACGACAGAGTGCAATTGCCCCTGCCCTTTACCGCGTTCAAAAAGGTGGTGAAAACCGCCTTTTCCACGCGGAGGAAAACCTTGAGAAACAGCCTGAAACCACTGTTGACGCCCGACGTCGAAATCGACGATTCCCTATTGGGTTTGCGCGCGGAAAACCTGTCACCCCAAGAGTTCATCGATTTGGCGGCGGCCATCCACAGGGCGGGATGAAGCCCTGCGGCCGGATGCGGCACCTGCGTGAAAAGCACCTTCCTTACTGAGATCGCGGTGGTTTGAGCTTCCAAAGGCGGGTATATTTTCGTATTTTTGTCGGCTTTCCAAAACCGGTTTTTATAGGCAAAACCTCGTCACATGCATTTTGAGATCACAAAAGAGTACCTCGACGAATTGCGCGAGGCCATCGCGGAGGGTCGGGACCGCAATCTTTTGGAAGAACTCAAAGAAATGCACCCGGCCGACATCGCCGAGATTTTCGACGAACTGAAACTCGCCGAAGCCACCTACCTTTTCAAGCTGATCGAGAGTGAGAAGGCCGCGGAGGTGATGATCGAACTCAGCGAGAGCGACCGGGCCAAGCTCTTGGCCACCCTCACTTCCCAAGAAATCGCCGAGCGCGTCATCGACAACATCGACTCCGACGACGCCGCCGACGTACTCGCGGAGCTGTCGCCCGACAAGCAGAGCGAGGTCATGTCGCACATCACCGACGAAGAGCAGCGCAACGACATCAGCGACCTGCTTCGCTACGCGGAAGATTCCGCCGGGGGGATCATGGCCAAGGAGCTGGTGAGCGTACGCCGCTCGTGGACCATCGCCCGGGCTATCCGCGAAATGCGCCGCCAAGCCGAAGGCGTGGACCAAGTTTATTCCATTTACGTCACCGACGACGAAGACCGTTTGGTAGGAACCTTGTCGCTCAAAAAATTGCTGTTTTCCTCTTCGTCCATCAAAACCCTTATCGCCGATATCTACGAGGAAGACGGCTTGCACTACGTATTTCCCGAGACCTCCGGCGAAGACTGCGCCAACATCATGGAGAAGTACGACCTCGTTGCTCTGCCGGTTGTGGCTCACGACATGAAATTGATCGGCCGCATCACCATCGACGACGTGGTGGATTTTATCAAGGAAGAAGCCGAGCGGGATTACCAACTCGCCTCGGGTATTTCGGAAGACGTCGAGTCGGGCGACACCATTTGGAAACACACGCGCTCTCGGCTGCCTTGGCTGCTTATCGCCTTGGTCGGCGGAATGTTCGTGTCGCGGGTCATCGGGGTGTTCGAAAACGAGATCGCCCGGATTTCCATCTTGGCCATTTTCATGCCCCTCATGGCGGCCATGGGAGGGAATGTCGGGGTGCAGTCGTCGGCCATCGTGGTGAAAGGATTGGCCAACAAAACCATTGGCACCTCCCGCATTTTTCAAAGCGTGCTGAAAGAACTCGGAATCGCCATGATCAACGGGGTAATCTGCGCCATCGCGCTTCTGGCGTACAGCTATTTTTTCGTCGAATCCGCCGCCTTGGCCATGACCGTCAGCATTTCCTTGCTCACCGTCATGATCACCGCAGCGGTGTTCGGCACCCTGGTGCCCCTCCTCCTCGAAAAAGTGAATATTGATCCCGCACTCGCCACGGGACCCTTCATCACCACCATGAACGACATCATCGGCCTCACCGTGTACTTTACGTACGCCAAATACTTCTTTCACCTGTGAGCGGGCGCGTTTTGTTCATCGATCGCGTTCATCCCGACATGATGGAGGCCCTGACGGCAAAGGGTTTCCAATGCGAGGAGGATTACGAGTCCACGTACGAAAACCTGTTGGCCAAGATCGGCGAGTACACCGGCGTAGTCATCCGAAGCCGGGTGCCCATGGATTCGAAAATGATCGAGGCCGGGAAAGCGTTGCGCTTCATCGCCCGGTCGGGGTCGGGTCTCGAAAACATCGACGTGGAAGCCGCTGCGAGGGCGGGCGTGGCCGTGCACAATTCCCCGGAGGGAAACCGGGATGCGGTGGCCGAGCACGCCATCGGCATGATACTCGCTTTGTTCAACCGCATTTGCAAAGCCGACGCCGAAGTGAAAAGAGGAGTGTGGCTGCGGGAAGACAATCGAGGCTTAGAGCTATCGGAGAGGACGGTCGGCATCATCGGTTTCGGGCACATGGGCAAGACGCTGGCTCGCAACCTTTCGGGGTTTGGCTGTGAGATACTCGCTTACGACAAGTACAAAACCGGGTACGCACCCGACTACGTGAAAGAGACGGATTTGGAAGAGATTATGTCTCGGTGCGACGTGGTTTCCCTCCACATTCCCCTGAGCGCGGAAACCTACCACATGGTCGACGAAAACTTCATCGACTCCTTCGCCAAACCCTTTTACCTTATAAATACGTCTCGTGGAATCCACGTGTCCATCCCCGCACTGGTGGCCGGCTTGTCGTCGGGAAAAGTGGCCGGCGCCTGCCTCGACGTGTTGGAATACGAAAGGAGCTCTTTCGAACAGCTCACATTCTCGGATTTGCCCGAAGATTTTCGGCGGTTGGCGTCCGCCCCAAACGTCATCCTCAGCCCGCACGTGGCTGGTTGGACCGTGGAGTCGTACCGCAAACTTGCCCTTCGCCTCGCCGAGAAAATTTCGGCTTGAGCGCCACTTCGGATCAGTCTCTCCTGATTTTCTTGTACACGCTCACCCCCAAGGTGAGGATGACTCCCAAGCTCACCAAGCCGATTACTCCGTAAAGCCAACTGTCGGTGGAGCGAAAAACCACCGTAAAGATGATGGCGAAGAGCAGGAGAGTGGGGATTTCGTTGAAGAGGCGAAGGCGTTGTGAAGACAGGGAAGGGCGATCGTTCTGCAATTTGGCGTAGATGCGGTGGGTGAAAAACTGGTAGAGGAGCAAAACCCCCACGAAGCCCAGTTTGACGTGCATCCAGGGCATTTTCAGCAAAGCGGGATTCAGCGCGAGCATGGAGATCCCGAAGAGGGTCGTGAGTATGCAAGCCGGCCAGGTGATGATATACCACAGGCGCCGCGCCATGATTTTCATTTGTTCGACCACGGCCCGTTTGCCCTCGTCGGTTTTGTCGTACGCTTCCGTTTGGTAAATGAGAATGCGCGGCAAGTAGAACAACCCGGCGAACCACGCCACCATGAAAATGATGTGCAGGGATTTGATGACTTGGTAAAACTCGGAGGAAACTTGCATGGGTCGCGGAGGATTAGGTGATCCGATGGACGGGTGTAAAGGTAAATCAATTAGGGTTTGTGATGCGATCGTATGAGGGCGAAGGGCGGCATCCCCCTTCTGCGGACGCGTTGCGGCGGGCTGCCCCGGCATGGCGACGGCGAAGCCCGTGCCGGGGCATTGCCCGCCGCCGCGGATGGGGAAGGGGATATAGCCCGTAGACCGACCCGGCGGGAAAGATGGAGATGAAGGGGACGAGGTAGACGGGATGGGGAGGGAGAAATCGGGGTGTGACGTTTAGCAGGGGCATACCCAAAAACCTCGGCGAAGAAGGGGAACGGAGCATGGACGCCAGCGTTTAAGCCCGTATCTTTGCGGCAAATCAAGCCACATGAGAGAGAAGAGATTTGCCCGGGAAAGTTTTGCCACCACCACCCGGATTATTCTGCCCAACGAAACCAATACGCTGTCGAATCTCATGGGAGGCTGGCTGCTGAATTGGATGGACGTGAACGCGGCGATTTCGGCGCAGCGCCACTCGCGGCGAACGGTGGTAACCGCGGCGGTAAACAACGTGTCTTTCGACAAGCCCGTGCGTCTGGGCGATTTGCTCACCATCGAGTCGAAGGTGTCGAGGGCGTTTTCTTCTTCCATGGAAGTGTTTCTCGACGTGTACGTGGAGAACCCGCGGACGGGCGAGCGCGTGAAATGCAACGAAGCCATGTACACTTTCGTGGCGGTGGACCAGAACGGACAGTCGATACACGTGCCTGAATTGGTGCCGGAAACCGATGTCGAAAAGCAGCGCTACGAGGGCGCTTTGAGGCGGCGGGAGCTCAGTTTGATTCTGGCCGGGCGCCTTCGTCCCGATGAGGCGAAGCAACTGCGGGCTCTGTTTGAAGGTTAGCCTCTTCCACGGCTTTTTGCAAGGGGAGCTCGTCGATGCACCTGCACGGTTTGTACTTGCACCGCGTACCGAGTTTGGAGCAGGGCCTCCGCGTGAGGTGGTCGGCCTGAATCATGGCGTTGAGGGCGTTGTTGCGGTACGGATACATGCCGAAGCGCGGCACGGTGGCGCCCCACAGCGAGACGATGGGCTTTTGGAAAGCGGCCGCGATGTGCATCAATCCCGTATCGGGCGTGAGGACCACTCGGGCCCGACGAACGAGATCGGCGGATCCGTGCAGGTCAAAGGCGCCGGCGGCATTCCACACCCTCCCTCGAAACGGGGCGGCGATCTCTTCCCCGTCGGCTTTGTCTTCAGGGCCGCCGAGCAGAGCCACGGGCCCCGACAATCCTTCGCAAAGGCTGATGTATTGGGCGATTCTCGGCTTTTTGCGCCAGTGGGCCGCGCCGATGACCACGGCGGTGAATCCCTCGCGGTGAGAGGACGGCACTTGATTTTCCGGCACCTCCGCACCGGGCGGTATGAAATAGTCCAATCCCTCACCGTCGTCTTTGATGCCGAATGCCTTGGTCGTTTCCATGTACCTGTCTACGATGTGTAGATCGGGCATTTTGTCGATTCCGAAATTCACCAACAGCCATTTTTGCCAATTGTACTTTTCGAAGGTAAACGACAGCGACTTCAATGCGCTCTTCACCCGGGAGCTGCGCAGGTTGTTGTGCAGGTCCACGATGTAGTCGTACCCCTCGTCTTTGAGTTCGCGGATCACCTCGTTGGTGCTCTTTTGAATGGTATGCACCTTCGAGATGTGGGGGTTGGGGCGCAGGATGGAGGCGAATTTCTCTTTGGTGAGGTAGTGAATTTCGGCGCCGCCGTAGATCTGCCGGGCGAGGGCGCGCACAACCGGCGTGGTGAGTACGATGTCGCCGATGGAGCTGAATCGGATGACGAGTATTTTGACCAAATTGCGGGAAGGTTTTTCCAAATGTATGCGATTTGCGTCATTTGCAGGAAAAGAAAGGCAAAACGCGGCTTCATGAAACTCTTCGACACCCATTCACACATGTATTTGGACGCATTCGACGACGATCGGGAAGCGTGCATGCGAAGGGCGGAGGAGGCCGGTGTGGCCATGACCGCCCTGCCCAATATCGACGCTTCGACCATTCCGGCGTTGAACGCCATGATGGAAGCCTATCCCGGCAAGGTCATCGGCATGATGGGCCTGCACCCCTCTTCGGTGGGGGCGGGGTATGAAGCCGACTTGGAAGTCATCGGCGAAGCTCTCGAATCGGGGGGCTACCACGCCGTGGGCGAGATCGGCATCGACCTGTATTGGGACAAAACGTTCGCCGAGGAGCAGACCGCCGCTTTCCGACGGCAGATCGGGTGGGCCAAAGCGAAAAATCTGCCCATCGTCATCCACATGAGGGAATCTTTCGAGAAGGTCTGCAAGGTGTTGGAAAGCGAGTACGAGCCGGGCCTGAAAGGGGTGTTTCACTGTTTTACGGGTTCGGAATCCGAAGCGCGGCGCGCATTGGAGTTCCCGGGCTTCTACCTCGGTATAGGCGGGGTGGTGACGTTCAAGAACAGCGATTTGGGAGAGGTGCTGAAACAGGTGGGGCCTGACCGTCTGGTTTTGGAAACCGATGCGCCCTATCTTGCGCCCCATCCCTACCGGGGAAAGCGGAATGAAACGGCCTACACCGCGTTGGTGGCCGAGAAGTTATCACAAGTTTTCGGGTGCACGGTCGATGAGGTGGCCCGCATCACCACCGCCAACGCCTGCGACTTGTTCAATTTGGAAACCATTTGATTTTAATTCTTGGACCATGCAGAAGCGTAAGGTTTTGTTGATCTACACCGGAGGTACGGTGGGCATGGTGCAAGACCACGCCACGGGCCGGTTGATTCCGTTTGACTTTGACGAGATGAGCAAACGGATTCCCGAATTGGCTTCGCTTTCGGCCGAGGTGACCACTTTGTCGTTGGACGAGCCCATCGACTCCAGCGACATGAATTTGGACCACTGGCGCGTGATGGCCCGGTTGGTGGAGGAGCACTACCACGACTACGACGGTTTCGTGATTCTCCACGGCACCGACACCATGGCCTACACCGCTTCGGCCCTGAGTTTCATGTTCGTGAACTTGGCCAAGCCGGTCATTCTCACCGGGTCGCAACTGCCCATCGGCATGGTGCGCACCGACGGGAAGGAGAACATCATCACCGCCATCGAGATCGCGGCGGATTACCGAAACGGCGAGCCGATGGTGCCCGAGGTCGCGGTGTACTTCGAGTACATGTTGTTCCGGGGCAACCGCACGTTCAAGTACAACGCCGAGCACTTCGGCGCCTTCACTTCGCCCGATTACCCGCCATTGGCCGAGGCCGGCATCGACATACACTACCGCAAGGAGTACATCCGCAAACCGGCGCCGGGACCCTTCGGAGTCGACGATCGCCTGGACAACCGGGTGGCGGTTTTGACGCTGTTTCCCGGAATATCCAAGCACATCGTTACCGCGGCGCTGAACATTCCCGACAACCGGGTGTTGATCGTGCGGACTTTCGGAAGCGGAAACGCGATGACGGCTCCGTGGTTTTTGAGGGAGTTACGTCAAGCCATCGACGGAGGGCTGATAGTCGTCAACGTTTCTCAATGTCGCGCGGGGACCGTTCGGCAGGGGAGGTATTCCACCGGTGCGGCTTTGGAAGAGATGGGTGTCGTAGCCGGAGGCGACATTCAGTTTGAGGCCGCCGTATGCAAGTCCATGCATTTATTGCCTCAGGTATCAGACGGGAAAACCTTTGGGGAATTGTTTGCGAGAGACCTTCGGGGGGAATTGACCTTGTGAGGCCGAGGGAGGGAATGATTTTTCTGCTCCAATTGTATTTTTTGTAATTTGGCGGCCTGTTTTCGATGGAATACAGCGTTCTTTTCCGGCTATTGCATTGAATATCATTTGGAGAGGTGGCCGAGCGGCTTAAGGCGCACGCCTGGAAAGCGTGTTTCCCCGAGAGGGGATCGAGGGTTCGAATCCCTCTCTCTCCGCCGCGGGAAATAGAAACCGTTACCGTTTATTTGCACAGAAAAAGAAGTTAAAAACCAGACGACTGCTTCAAAAACTCAGAACCCAACACTTTAATCATGAAAAAACTACTGACCGTTTTTGCCCTCATTGGATTGTTTGCCGTGGGAAATATGTCTTATGTGAAGGCACAAGAGCCTGCACAATCCGATACCGCAACGGATGTAGCCGTTGAAGAAGAAGCACAATCCTTCACGGATGAAGTTGTGGAAGATGAACCTGCGGCCTCCACCGCGGATACTTCGGCCGAGATCGTAACGACCCGCACGTTTCACCAGCAGATAAAAGACACGTTCATCGAAGGAGGTCCCTTCTTCATGTCCTTTATCTTGATCTGTCTCATCCTGGGTCTGGCACTGAGCATCGAGCGCATTATCTACTTGAACATGGCCTCGATCAACAAGAACAAATTTCTCGAAGGGGTGGAAGAGGCCTTGTCGACCGGCGGTGTGGAAGCGGCCAAAGACTACTGCCGAAATACCCGTGGACCCATCGCTTCGATCTTCTACCAAGGTCTCGAGCGATACGAGGAGGGCATCGACATGGTGGAGAAATCCGTCGTGGCTTACGGAGGTGTACAGATGGGTCAACTGGAAAAAGGTCTGTCGTGGATATCCCTTTTCATCGCTCTGGCCCCCATGCTCGGGTTTATGGGTACGGTTATCGGTATGATCCAGGCGTTCGACGCCATCGCCGCGGCAAACAACATTTCTCCCGGCGTCGTGGCAACGGGTATCCAGGTGGCTTTGATCACTACGGTTTCCGGTCTGATCGTCGCCATCATCCTCCAAGTATTTTACAATTACATCGTGTCCAAAGTGGAGAGTATCGTGAACGACATGGAAGACTCTTCCATCTCACTGATCGATATGCTGCTTCGTTACAATGCCTCCAGAGGTTCAAAAGCAGGTCACACGGCTTAAAATAGCGAGAGCACATGGAAAAGAACAAAACGTTTAACGTCGCGCTGAACATCCTGACCTTCGCCATTGGGGTAGTGGGTCTGATTCTCAGCCTGCGCATCATGGCGGGGTATGAGGACGTGGTGAGTTCGGCGCTGTGGATGGTGTACATTCTGATGATCGTGGCTGCCGGTGTGGCCATTCTTTTCGGTATTTTCGGCCTGATCACGAATCTGAAGCGCAATATTCCGCTGCTGATCGGACTCGCGGGCTTCGCGATCATCGCGTTGATAGCGTATGGAATGGGATCGGATGAAGTAATCGCATCCTACGGCCCCGATATTACGCCTCAAGTTTCACTGCTCAGCGATATGGGCGTGATCATGTCGTTCATCTTGATCGGCATTGCGGTACTTATTGCAATTGTTGGCGAAATAGCCCGTTTCTTTAAATAATAACCCAAACTAGGATGGCGCGACCGGTTCAGGAAATCAATGCAGGATCCATGGCGGATATCGCCTTCCTGCTGCTCATTTTCTTCTTGGTGACGACCACCATGGATCAGGACATCGGAATTTTGCGGCAGTTGCCGCCACCGGTTCCGGAAGACATGGAATACCCGGAAGTCAACAAGCGGAATGTCTATGAAGTGTTGGTGAATGCCCAGGATAGACTTTTGGTCGAGGGGGAACCCATGGACATCAGAAACCTCAAGGAGGGTGCCATCGAGTTCTATACCAACCCGAGAAACCGCAGCGACTTGCCGCAGATGAGGGAGGTGACCAGAGCCTCGGTGCAGGAGAACATCAACCAACTCAGGCAAGCCATTGCCGAGAATCCCGAAAACGAGGACCTCAAGAAGAAACTCGAAGAATGGGAAGATAAAATGGTCGCCATCGAACTCATAGGCGAGTACCGGGAACTTCCTTCGTCGGCGTTGATTTCCTTGCAGAATGACCGAGGAACCTCGTACGACATGTATATTCAGGTGCAAAACGAGTTGAGCGCGGCGGTCAATGAACTCAGGGATGAATTGTCTCTCGAGAAATTCAACGTGCGGTACAACGAACTCAACCCGGCGGACGACAACGACAAGCCGAAGATCAAAGCCATCCGCGCCGTGTACCCACAGCGAATTTCCGAAGCGGAACCCAAGGATATCGGTGGCCAAAGCCGCTGATGCATGAATTGAGAATCAGATGAGCAAGTTCAAGAAAAAAGGTGCGCCACAGAGTCAGCAGCTATCCACGGCTTCGCTACCCGATATTATCTTCATGCTGCTGTTCTTCTTCATGGTCGTAACCGTTATGCGGGAAGACGACCCCATGGTGAAAGTCGAAAGACCCTTGGCGACGGAAACCGAATCCCTCGAGAAAAAATCCCTCGTGGATTACATCAACGTCGGCCCGCCCGTGGATCCCCGTTTCGGAACGGAACCGAAAATTCAACTCGACGACTCTTTCGCCGAGTTGAGCGATATTCCGCTTTGGATTGAATTGAACAGGGAAGCACGCGACGAAGCGGAGAGACCCCTTATCACCACCTCGCTGAAAGTCGACAAGCAAACGCGCATGGGAATCGTCACCGATATCAAGATGGAGCTCCGCGAGTCCAATGCGTTGAAAATAAACTATTCGGTGAACCAAGGCTCGGAAATCGACTGATCCGACCCCGATTCATTTCTCCTTCTCGAACGATTGCGGCTGATCTCGATCCGACTCAGTCGTCGATGTCGACCGGCCCTCCGGCCGGCTTTCTATTCACCGACAACCACACCATGAGGATGGCCGCGATGGCGAGCGTAATTCCCAACACCTTCCAATCTTGATCCACCGGTTGGAAGCTGTCCACATCGGCATCCATCTCACCTCTGCTCACCAAGAAAATCCCGATCAGCGCCAATGCGTTGTTCGTGAAGTGCGCTACGATCGGCGCCCAGATCGAACGGCTCCAAAGGAACAAGTAGCCCAACAGGGCACCGAGCACCAACCGAGGCAGAAATCCGTAAAACTGCAGGTGCATGGCGCTGAAGAGCACCGCCGAAATCCAAACCCCCAAGTGCTTGCTCCCCGTCCACCGGGCGAAAATCGGCAGCACCAACCCCCTGAATATCATCTCCTCACCCAAAGAGGCCAGGAAAGCGATGACGAATAGGTTGGCTAAGAGATCACCCACGTCGCCCGTTTCCGTGAGTGCGGCGGTGAGCTCGGCCGCGTTTTCTTCCAAACTTCGGATTAGGCGCTCTATCGTTTCGAGGAAGTCGGGTAGAACCATCTGACCGTTGAGCCAGGCCAGCGCATTGATGGTCGGTATGCCCAAGAAAATGAGTGCGACGGAGCCCCAGAGGTATTTCCCGGGCATCGGATTAAACCGCAGGTACTTCGTCCATCCGGGCGAACTCAGTTGTGCGAAGAGCATCGCGGGAACCACAAACAACCCCAAGTGCTGAAACAGCAACATCAAACGATTGATGCGTATGGCTTGGGGGTTGTCGAAATTCTGCATCACCGAGGAGATTTCCGTCATGGGCACTCCCCACAGCCAAGACACCAGACCTTGACCGGCGAAAATGAAAACGGTCACGGTGAAAAAACTGATCAGCAGGAGCATGATCAATTGAAGAAATGGTTCGAAATTGGCGAAGGGCCTCACAGCGCTGAGATTTTAAGCGGGGGATTTCCGTGCGACGGGCATTGGTCGCTCCGTCCGATACCCCCGGGGTGCAAAATAAGCCAACAAACGATTTCGTACTTTTGCATCCCTCAAAAAATGCGATGGCGAAGATAGGTAATATCGATTTGGGTGATTTTCCCCTGCTGTTGGCGCCTATGGAAGACGTCAGCGACCCGCCCTTTCGCGCTTTGTGCAAGGCCCACGGTGCGGACTTGATGTTTACCGAATTCATCTCCGCCGAGGGACTGATCCGCGACGCCGCGAAGAGCCGGCAAAAACTCGACATCTACGCCGCCGAGCGACCGGTGGGAATCCAAATTTTCGGCAGCGAACTCGACTCGATGATCCAATCGGCCGAAATCGTGGAAGCTACCTCCCCCGATCTCCTCGACATCAACTTCGGGTGCCCGGTGAAGAAAGTCACTTGCAAAGGGGCCGGAGCCGGCATTCTCAAAGACATCCCCAAAATGGTGCGCCTCAGCGAGGCCGTGGTGAAGGCAACGAAATTGCCCGTAACCGTTAAAACCCGCCTCGGTTGGGACGACGACTCCAAGTACATCGTGGAAGTCGCCGAGAGACTGCAGGACGTGGGCATCCAAGCCATTTCCATCCACGGAAGGACGCGGGCCCAGATGTACAAAGGGGAAGCCGACTGGTCTTTGATCGCCGAGGTGAGGAACAACCCGCGAATGCACATCCCGGTTTTCGGTAACGGCGATATCGACTCGCCCCAAAAGGCTTGGGAGTATAAAAACAGGTACGGTGTGGATGGCGTGATGATCGGTCGCGCCTCCATCGGATACCCGTGGATCTTCCGAGAAATAAAGCACTACGTGCGCACCGGCGAGCTCTTGCCCCCGCCCCAAATCGAAGAGCGCGTGGAGGCGGCTTTGCAGCATCTCCGGCTCGGATTGGATTGGAAAGGCGCCAAGCTCGGTGTGGTGGAAATGCGGAGGCACTATTCCAATTATTTCCGTGGAATCCACGGATTCAAAGAACACCGTACGAAACTCGTCACCGCCGACCGGCCCGAGGAAGTGGAGGCGCTCCTCGCCGAGATCGTCGATAAATACGCCGAGCACGTCTACTGATTTTCCCGGTGTTCAAACTGAACTCCGACGACGGGAGCGTTACCGGGCGGCACCCGCTTTGCGCATCCATGCGGCGTATTTTCGGGTGAAAATCCTCACGGGCGCGATGGAGGATATCCACCCGCTGAAAACCACCAAAGCGAAGATGGCCAATACGTCCCAACCGTGAATTTCAACGGGGTAGAAGTCCACCAAACCCCCTTCCAGGCGAATGATCCCGAAGCGCTGCTGGAGATACACGAACAGCAAACCGAGCAACAGACCGCACACGGCACCCAAGGCGTTGATCATCGCCCCTTCGATGAAAAAGATGCGGCGGATGGTCCTCTCCGTGGCTCCCATTCCGATGAGAATCCGAATGTCCTCCCGTTTTTCGTTGATCAGCAAGGTGAGGGCTGCGATGATGTTGAACGTGGCGATCAGCAAGATAAAACCCATGATCAGGAAGGTGACCCACTTTTCGGTGCGGTTGGTTTTGTAGATCAGCTGATTCTTATCCGCTCGGCTCGATACGCGGTAATCCCCACCCACCGCGGCTTGTATTTCTTTCTTCGCCTTTTCGGCATCGACGTGGGGCTCCAAGCGGAGCTCGAGGGCCGAATACTCGTCGCGGTACTGGAGCAAATCGGCGGCGAAATCAATGGGAGCGATGACGTAGTCCGAGTCAAAATCGATGTTGATGGAGAAGATGCCGGAAACGGGAAGACGTTTTTTATTGAGCGCCGCTTCGGGGTTTTGGCTCAGTTTGCGCCCCCTCAGCACCGCGGAAACTTGCATGGGGCGGTGCAACTGTTCGAAGAGGCGGAGGTTCAGATCGTACTGCACTCCCACGCCGATCAAGGCCGTGGGCACACCTTCCATTTCCAAAACGGCCTCGCCGGCAAACACCATGGAGTCCAGTCCGGTGCGGGCGATGAAATCTTCTTCGACCCCTTTCAGAATGACTATTCGTTGGCTTTTGTCGTACTCGGCGAACACGCGCTCTTCGATTACCCTGGCGCAAGACGCCACCCCCGGCAAGTTTTCGAGAGAGGCACAATCCAAACTATCTTGCAAAATCACCTTGTCGGTGAGTGGCAAAACCGTGAGGTCGGCGTCGAAATATTCGTACCTGCTGTCGATCAGCTTTTCGATGCCGTTGAAGGCGGAGAGCACCACGATCATCGCCATGGTCACCAAGGCCACCACCAACATGCAGATCAAACTCATGACGGTGATGATGGACAGCGTTTTCTTGGAAAACAAGTACCGCTTGGCAATAAACGAGCTGACGTCCAAGGTCTAGTCTTTCAATAGGTCATCGATTTCTTCGGCAAAGTCCAAGCTGTCGTCGAGGTAGAAGTGCAGTTCGGGCACGATGCGCAATTGTTTTCCCACCTGTTTTCCGAGCAATCCCCGGATGGCCGAAGTTTTGGATTTGACCACTTCGAGGATGTCATCGGACGACTGCGACGCCACGGGCAAAAAACTGAGGTGTACACGGGCGACGCTGAGGTCGGGGCTCACGCGCACGTGAGTGACCGTGATGAAGGCCCCTTCGAACAGGTTTCGCGAATCGCGTTGGAAGATGACGGCGAGCTCCCTTTTCAGAAGCGTCGCCACCTTTTCTTGTCTGATGGTCGACATGGCAATGGGATTTGGGTCGGCAAATTACAAAGATAATGGCGGTTTCCATCGTGAGTCCTCACCCACAAAAACCCCCTTACTAACCCGCCGTCCCCCGACTCAATACAGGAAGTGGTCGTGGGGGTAGCGCTCTACGTGGATTTGCTTTATCTGCCGGTACATTTTGTCGCGCAACTCGTCGATGTTCTGCTTTTTCAGAGCGGATATGAACACGACGTCGGCCGCTTCCACCTTCGACATCCACGTGGTTTTCAGCTCCTCGAGGGGATCCGCCGGTTGGTCTGCTTCGGCGTCTTGCGGGTCTTTGGCTTTTGGGCGATACGCATCGACTTTGTTGAACACCACGATCACCGGCTTGTCGCCGCTGTCGATTTCATCCAATGTCGTGTTTACGGTGTGGTAGTGTTCCTCGAAATTGGGGTGGGAAATGTCCACCACGTGCAGCAGCAAGTCGGCTTCCCGCACCTCGTCGAGCGTGCTTTTGAAAGATTCGACCAACTGGTGGGGGAGCTTGCGGATGAATCCGACGGTATCGGTGAGCAGAAAAGGCAGGTTTTGCAGCACGACTTTCCGCACGGTGGTGTCGAGGGTGGCGAATAACTTGTCTTCCGCAAACACGTTCGATTTGCTCAACAGATTCATGAGGGTGGATTTCCCCGCGTTGGTGTAGCCCACCAACGCCACGCGCACCAGCGACCCGCGGTTGCCGCGCTGGGTGTGCATCTGCTTGTCGATCTGTTTCAATCGCTCCTTCAGTCGACTTATTTTGTCGCGGATGATCCTTCGGTCGGTCTCGATTTCTTTTTCACCGGCTCCACCCCGCGTGCCCGTGCCGCCTCGCTGCCTTTCCAAGTGCGTCCACATGCGCGTCAGTCGGGGCAAGAGGTATTCCGACCTCGCCAACTCCACCTGGGTTTTGGCTTGTGCAGTGCGGGCTCGCAAAAGGAAGATGTCGAGTATCAGCAAGCTGCGGTCGTAGATCTTCTTGTTGAAAATCTTTTCGAGGTTGCGCAGTTGCGACGGACTCAGGTCGTCGTCGAAGATGATGACGTCGATTTCGTTTTCCTCCACGTAGGCCTTCACCTCCTCGGTTTTTCCTTTGCCGATGAAGGTTTTCGGATCGGGGGAATCCAATTTCTGTATGAATGATTTCTCGGTGGTGATGCCGGCCGTCAGCGCCAAAAACGCCAGTTCGTCCAAGTAGTCCTTTACCGCCTCTTCGGTTTGGCTTCGGGTGACCAATCCCACCAATACTCCCGTTTCGGGAACCGCGGTTGTTTCTATGTGTTCTGCCATAAAGTGTGCGACTCGATTCGCCGTGAATCCACAGCAAGCATCAAGCCAAGGGTTTTGGTGAGGTTTGCTGGTGCCGGGTTCCGCCTTACATTCCGGGGAACCAACTTCTTCCCGCGCCGACTACTTCCCGGAACGGCCAGGGGATGGTCGCCAAAACGATGATCAGGGCGAAAAGAAAGTACCAAAAGGTTCTTTTGTGTTTCACCAGGGACAACTCGCTTTTCTTGGCTTTAGAACGGCCCATGGTGATCAGTACGACGGCCACCACCATGCCGAAGGCGTGCTCCAACGAGAAAAATCGCGTGCGGTCATCGTCCATTACGCCGATGTATCGGTACCACCCGTTGAGGAAGTACAGGGCAAAACCGATGACCAATTGCGTGTGGAATACGATCAGCGTGATCAGCGACCATCGGTTGTCCGATGCCGTGAACGCTTTTCCATTGCGCATGCCCCCAAAGCTTTTGATAAGTGAAATCAGGATGGCCAACAGGGCGATCCAGCGCAAGAATGAGTGAAGGTGAAGAAGTCCGGCTTCCATGTGTATCTTGTTTGGCGCCAAAGATAATCAATGGGAATTCCCGAACCGGCAATCGGGGGCGATTTCAGTCGGGCATCAGGGCCACACGTCGAAAAACTCGGTGAGGGCGAGCAAAACCACGCTCGTGGCCGTGTACACCAAAATCAGTTTTCCGACCCACCGCACCCACACGTTGTACGGTATTTTCGAAATCGAAAGAATTCCCATGGTGACCCCGCTCGTGGGAATGATGGGGTTCAACAAACCGTCGCCGAATTGAAAGGCCAGCACGGCCGTTTGGCGCGAAATGCCGAGGAGATCCGAAAGGGGCGCCATGATGGGCATGGTGATCGCGGCCTGCCCCGAGCCGGAAGGAATGAATACGTTGATGAACGCTTGGGCCACGAACATGAATTGAAGGCTGAGGGCTTGGGGAAAATCTTCCACGGCACCCGACATGGCGTGGAGGATGGTGTCGATGATTTTTCCCTCTTCGGCGATCAGCAACACGCTTCGGGAAAGGCCGATAATCAGCGCCGCCGTGAGCATGTCTTTCGCTCCGTCGGTAAAGCTCTTCACGGTTTTGGCCGCGCCCATGCGGGCGATCACCGCCGAGAGCAATCCCAAGGCGAGAAACAAGCCCGATATTTCGTGGATGTACCAACCCAGGTTGTTGGCGCCGTACATCAGCATCACGATGGCGATCAGGAACAACACCAGGATGAACTTGTGGGCCGTGGTGAACTTTTTGATCGCCGTGGTTTCCCGCGTGGCGTCGGTGGCGTACTCAGCGGTGAATCCCCGGGCTTTTCCCGACTCCAATTTGCGGATGTACCGCATGACGAATACGATGGCGATGAGCGTGAAAACGGCCCATACGAACCATCGATAACCCGCGCCACTGCCTATGGGCAGCTCGGCGATGCCCTGTGCGATGCCCACGGTAAACGGGTTGATGGGTGCGCCGGCGAAACCCGCGGCCGAACCCAAAAACGGTATGGCGATGCCCACCAAATTGTCGTAGCCCATGCTTCTCGCGAGCGGCAAGGTGATGAGGATGAACACCAAATTTTCTTCCGCCATGCCGAAGGTGGCTCCCGCCAGAGAGAAGAGCACCATCAAAATCGGTACGATGAAGTGGCGCAACCGGGGCCGCGCTTCGGCGAGTTTCAGCACCGATCCCAGTCCGGCGTCCAGCGCACCCGTGGCCGCCAAAATGGCGAAGGCGCCGCCCACGATCAGCACGAAACCGATGATGTCGGCCGCCGCCACCAGCCCCCGAATGGGCGCCAGCAACAAATCGCCCAAGCCTTGTGGCTCGGCGTCTACGGCTTCGTAAGTGCCCGGAACCAGTACCGTGCGCCCGTCGGATACTTCTCGCAGAAATTCGCCCGAGGGGATGACCCACGTCAATACGGTGAAAAACACCAAAACAATACTTACGATGACCAGGGCGTCGGGCGACTTTTTCAGCACTTTCTCTTCATTTGCGACAGCCTCCGCGGCTGCCGATTCGGCGCAAATAAAACCAATTCATTCCGACCATCCATGCCCAAACCCGCATTTGTACGCTTCGAAAGCGGGCATGGGGTATTTTTTTTGTTTTTGTGGGTGGGGTCTCTCCCATGGAGTGGGAGGTCGATGATCCCGTGAACGTCACCCATGTAGATCCCCGGACGAAGGGGCGAGGTGCCGCGAATCGCACAGGCGGGCTCACACGGGCGCACGGTCGAACCCCCCGTTGATTTCCCCCGTTCAAGCCACGCCGAAGGTTTGCACCCGATGGAGATGCGAGTCACACCCACAAAAACCTAAACCCCACCACTCTGCACATGCGGGTGTGGAAAAAACGGGGTCTTCCGAATCCTCGACCCGCTGTATTCCGTATCTTTCACAATTGTAATTGCCTCCCCTTATGACTGAAATGACACCTTGGAAGTGTGTGGTGTTGCTGTGTTTTTTCGGTTTGACCGCCGGAAGGATCGCGGCCCAAGATTGCGCCGACCCGGCATTGCTCTGCCCCATGACGGCCACCGACACCCTCGATTACACCCAAGGTGCGCCCGTTCCCGTTCCCCCGGATTTCTGCTTCGACGACGCCCCCAATGCGGTGTTCTACTCTTTCCGCACGCTGGACACCGATCAATTCCCGTCCATTCAGTACACCGATTCATCGGCGGTGCTGTACTTCACCGTCGATTCCTGTCTGGCCGATACGGCCTTGGGCATCGCCGTTTTCGAGGCACCCGATCCCTGCGATCCGGACTCTTACGGCCCGCCGGTGATCTGTACCACCGACACCATGGGCCAAGGCATGATGCAGCTCCAAGGCCTCAAGCCGTCCACGACGTACCATGTGATGGTCACCGGATTGATGGACACGACCGCCGTCGCCTCGGAATGCGTGTTCAACGTGGCCGTGCAAGGGCCTGCCTTGGAATACGACCTCGACGCGAAGTGGTACCCCGCGAGTTTTCCGACCATGACCATTCTGTTTCAGGGCAATACCGCCATCCTCACCGCCGACGGCAGTTTCGGTGAATTGCAGTGGTCGGGACCCGGCTTGGAAAGCACGACCGGTCCCGAGGTGAGCGCCAATCCGGAGGGCAACAACACCACGGTGACGTACACCGTAGACGCCACCATAAACGGTTGTGTGTTTTACGACGAGGTGCTCGTGCCGATTCGCCCGCCCATCATTCCGTTCAACACCTTCACGCCAAACGGAGACGGGTACAACGACACTTGGGAAATAGGCAACATCCAGCGCTGGCCCAACGCGCAGATCTTCGTCTATTCCCGCTGGGGCAACAAGGTTTTTCAGGCGACCAACTACAACAACGACTGGGATGGGGACGACCTCCCCGCGGCGACGTATTACTTCGTCATCGAACTCAACCCCATAGATTTTAACGCAGAGCCGATCACCGGCTCGGTAACCATATTAAGATGAGAAGGATAACGCGCATTTTGGCGATAATGGCTTGTGTGACCGCCGCGTGGACCGCATCGGCCCAACAAGACGCGCAGTACACCAACTTCCTTTTCAACGCATTCGGCATCAACCCGGCCAACGCCGGCATGAACAAGTGCCTCGATGCGCGCGTGGGCTACCGCACCCAATGGGTGGGATTCGAGAACAATCCCAAAACCGTTTTGGTCAACGCCCACCAAAGGATACAATCCATCAGCAGGGAACGCGGCGTGGTGCACGGCGTGGGAATCAACATCGAAGGAGACAACACGGGATTTACCGGCCGCACGTCTTTTCACGGTGCCTATGCCATCCACCTCCCCCTTTCGAGAAAGACGCGCATTTCTTTCGGCGTGGGCATCGGTGTTCTCCAATACCGTTTCGACGCGTCGAGCGCCTTCGTTCCCACCGCCGGCGATCCCCTGTTGCAAGTCTCGGAAAACGAATTGGTGTTCCCCGATATCAAAGCGGGCATCTGGTTGTACGGCAAGTCGTGGTTCGCGGGCTTCAGCGGTGCACACCTCACCAACCCCACCTTGGAAAACATCGGTTACGACGTGCAGCTCCAACCCCACTTCAATTTTATGGCGGGAAAGATCATCCCGGGAGCAGAAAAAATGAGCTACATCCCCGCGGCACAACTGAAATTCACTGGTAACTCTACCCCTTCCTTGGACGTAAACTTTTGGGCGGATTACGACAACCGCGTGGCACTGGGTCTGGGATTTCGGTCGGAAGACGCCGTATCGGGCATGTTGAAATTTAATTTCCTCGAATATTTCACTTTGACGTACGCCTACGACCTCACCTATTCGAGGATGAGGCTCGGCTCGTCGAACAGTCATGAAATCATGTTGGGAATATCGGCGTGTCCCCGTACGGAAAAGCCCGGGTTCGTGCCCTGCAACGCTTACAATTGAGACTTGAAAGCAATGACTCACATCGGAAAATCAGTGATGACGGCATGGCTGTGTTCACTATGTTTTATTTCAGCCCTAGCGGGGAATCCGGTGGAGGAGGGGGTGGCGGATTCGCAAATGTCCTTTTGCCCCTTTTTCACCTTGGTTGCCGACGCTTCGCCCCCCACCTGCAACGGCTCCGATGACGGAGTCGCGGCGGTACTCGAGCCTACCGATGGCGTGGGGCCCTACACGTACCAATGGATCGGCGGTCCCATGACCCGCGAATGGGTCGGCGTGGGCGCCGGAACCTACACCGTCATCGTCTTCGACGTCGGCCAAGGCACGGCCTGCAACATGGACGTGTTCGTCAACGAACCCGGCCCCCTCACGCTCTTTGCGCTTAACGGCATTCCCCCAAGCTGCGCCGGCGAGTGCGACGGCCAAGCCACTCCGCTGATAATTGGCGGAAACGGCGGTTATGAACTTACTTGGTCGAGCGGGGAAACGGGCCCTTCGCCTACCGCACTCTGCGCCACTTTCACCTTACACGTCGAAGACGTAAAAGGCTGCTTGTTCGATACCACCGTCACCTTCACCAATACGCCCGACCCCATCGACATCGATCCCGACGTGGTTCACGTCGCTTGTCACGGTGACGACGACGGCTCCATCGACGTGACCCTCACGGGCGGAACCCAACCTTACAACGTTCAGTGGACCGGTCCCAACGGTTTTTCATCGACCTTCACTTCCCTCTCCGGTCTGGAACCGGGGGCTTACACCATCGAAGTGGTCGACGCACACGGCTGTACGGAATCGTCTACCATCACCATTCAGGAAAATCCGGAATTGCTGGGAACCGCCGACGTGGTGGACAACGATTGCTTCGGGGAAAACGAAGGATCCATCGATCTGCATATTTCGGGTGGTGTCACGCCGTATTCCGTGAGCTGGGCGGGGCCCAACGGATTTAGCTCCACCGACGAGGACTTGAGCGGTCTGGAAGCCGGCAACTACGTCGCCACGATAATCGATGCGGCCAACTGCATTTTCGTGGTTGCCGCGGAGGTAGAAGAACCCACTGAAATCACGGTGGATTTGACCGGAAACGATTTGCTCTGCCATTCGGACTTTTCCGGATCGGCGACGGCGGAAGCGAATGGCGGGTCTTCGCCTTATGTCTACGCGTGGACGGGCCCGGACGGGTACACGGGTTCGGGATCGGATATTTCCGGTCTGGCTGCCGGCACCTACGAGGTGCAAGTTACCGATGCCTTGGGATGCGCCGTTACCGGCACGATAGTATTGCAAGAACCGAACGCACTTTCCGCCCAAATCGCGGTCACCGAAATCACCTGTCACAACGCCACCGACGGAGCCATCACAATCACCCCGGAAGAGGGAACGGCGCCGTACACCGTCGATTGGACGGGGCCCGGATCCTTCACGTCGAACTCGGAAACCATCTCAGGTCTGTTGGCCGGAACGTACCATGCAACCGTCGAAGATGCCAATGGCTGCGAGTACCAAACCTCCGTCGTCTTGGCGAATCCCACGACCATGCAGATCACGTCGAGTATCCTGCACCCGTCTTGCAACACCGGAGCCACCGGCGCGATCACCATAAACGTGACCAACGGCGCCGAACCCTATGACTACGACTGGACCGGTCCGAACGGATTCACGTCTTCCGCGCAGAATCCGACGAACCTCGGCGGAGGAACCTACAATCTCACCGTAACCGATGCCAACGGCTGCCAAATATCCCAAAGCTTTTCCGTGGTTGCACCCGACGCCATCACGGCGACTTTTGACGTGACCAACGTGACTTGCCGCGGTGGATCTGACGGAGAAATCCTGATCACCACCATGGGTGGAACCCCGCCTTACGAATACATGTGGGTGGGCCCGGCGGGGTTCATCAGCACCGAAGAGAACATGATCGACGTTCCCGCGGGAGGATACAACGTGATGATTACGGATGCGAATGGATGCGCAACATTTTTGTCCGTGACCGTGGGACAGCCCGCAAACACCACGATCGGTGCCAACCTGACCCAGCCTTCGTGCTTCGGGGCGAATGACGGTGCCATCGCGCTGACCGTGGGTGGGGGAACCCCGCCTTTCGCGTTCGCGTGGACGGGACCCGGCGGCTACACGGCTTCCACCAAAAATATTCTAAACCTCGGCGCCGGGCACTATTCCCTCGTGATCACCGATGCGGCCGGGTGTACGATCACCCGGGAATACGACTTGAATCAACCGGGTGAACTGATCGTTGACGGCACCATTTCTCACGTGACGTGCCACGGGTCGTCCGACGGGAGTGTCGTGGTCGACATCACCGGCGGAACCCCCGGCTATCTGTACCAGTGGACCGGTCCCAACGGCTTTTCCACCACTTCAAAGGACATCCACAACGTTCCCTTCGGTACGTACACTTTTGAACTGACCGACATCAACGGATGCCAGGTGAGTGAAACGTTCGTCATTACCCAGCCCAACCCGCTGACCGCCGCGTCCGACGTCCATCACATTTCTTGCTTCGGCGCCGGCGACGGGTCCATTTCCCTCGACCTTTCCGGAGGTACTCAGCCTTGGATGACCCAATGGACCGGCCCCAATGGATACACCTCCTCGAGCGAGGACATTTCGCTTTTGGAAGCGGGGACGTATACGGCGATCATCACGGATGCCAACGGCTGTGAGACCACCGTGACGCATGAAATTTCGGAACCACAGGAAGTCCTGATCACTTCCTTGACTTTCACGGATATCACTTGCCACGGTCAAGGGGATGGCACCGCGGAAGTGACCGCCGAAGGTGGAACCGCACCCCTCGAGTACAACTGGACGGGACCCGGTGGATTCTCGTCCGCTTCCCAGACACTGACCGGCCTTCAGGAAGGCATTTACGGATTGACCGTGACGGACGCGAATGGCTGCTCGAAAGACACGTCTTTCACCGTAAACGAGCCCGACTTGCTGTGGGCGAACCTCACTTCCACCAATCCCGATTGTCTGATTGACAACGGAACCATTGAAGCGGAGGTACACGGCGGCACCATCGCCGTGGATTACGTCTATGAATGGGTCGATTCGGGAGGAAACACGGTTTCCACCACTGCGGTGGCCACCGATTTGTCCCCCGGCGTATATACGTTTACCGTCACGGACGACAACGGCTGCACCTACACGGAATCCCGCACCTTGACGCGCAAAACGTTCAATATCTCGGCCTTCGTGGTGTCGGCAACTTGTCCCGGCGGCGAGGACGGCACGATCCAAGTACTGCCTTCAAACGGAGTGTCGCCCTACACGTTTGATTGGACCGGACCCAACGGATTCACCGGTTCCACGGCGCAAATCGAAAACCTCGGCGCGGGCGCGTACCAAGTGGTCATCCAAGACGCCACGGGCTGTACCCAAACTTTTACTTACGACGTGTCCGAACCCGACCCGATCGTATTTAACCCCACCGTGAACGACGAATCGTGTGTGGAATCCGGTGACGGATCCATCACTCTCGCCCCCCAAGGTGGCCAAGCACCGTACGAGGTCGCTTGGTCTTCCACCGAAGGGTTTTCCGCAACCGGCCTCTCCGTTAGCCAATTGCTTCCCGGCGACTATTTGGCCGAAATCACGGATCAAAACGGTTGCGTATCCGATACGTTGATCACCATAGCGCCCGCCACGGCGTTGACGGTTGATTTTACTTCCGTCAATCCCGAATGCCACGGTGATTTCTCTGGTGAAATCACCGCCGAGGGAAGCGGGGGAACACCTGGATTCACGTACCAATGGGCGGGATCCAACGGTTTCAGCGCTACGGGTTCGACCATAACCGGATTGGAAGCGGGTGTCTACAGCCTAATCCTGACGGATTCCAAGAATTGCCTCATCACCGAAACGGTGGAAATCACTCAGCCCGATCCATTCGACATCCTTCTCGTGACCGAATCCTCGCATTGTTTGCAATCCGATGGTGAAGCGTACGCGGAAGTCACCGGCGGAAACGGCGATTATTCCTTCTCGTGGTCGGATGCCGACGGCAATCACATCACCGACGACGATACCCTCCAAAACGTTCCTTCGGGATTGTATGTCCTGACGGTGACCGACGTTCTCGGCTGCTCGGCCACCACATGGGTGACCATCACCGATATAGGCGGTGACATCGAAGGGCAAATCACCGAAGTTTCGTGTTTTGGAGGCAGCGACGGTGCGATCACCATCACGGTGTCAGGCGGTACCGAGCCGTTCACGTATGAGTGGTCGGATACTTCGGGAGTAATTTCCACCGATGCCGGAATTTCCGACATACCCGCCGGCAATTACGCCGTTCTCGTCTCCGACGCCAACGGGTGCCTGTTTTCCGAAAACTTCGCGGTTGGCGAGGCGGATGAACTCACCGCCGATATAACCGTGGGTGAAGTCAGCTGCATGGGCGAAGACGGAACCATCGAAGTGGAAGTCGAAGGCGGTGTGGAACCTTACCAGATTTCATGGACGGGACCCGACGGGTTTTCATCGACATCCTTCGAGCTAAGCGGACTTTCGGAAGGGGATTACGAGTACGAATTGACCGATGCCAACGGCTGCACATCCCAAGGCACCGTTCACATGGATGTCCTTCCCGAAATTGAGGTCATCACCGACGCAAGCGACGTGCTCTGCACGGGGGGCACCGACGGAGAACTGAGCATTTCCGTGAGCGGCGGATTGGAACCCCTTCAGATCGAGTGGACGGGCCCCAATGGTTTTTCCTCAAGCGAACTCCTGCTCACCGACCTCGGCGCCGGCACGTACGAACTTACCGTAACCGATGCCGCGGGCTGCACCTTTGAAGACGAGTATGAAATTTCCGAACCGTCGCCTTTCGATGCGGAATTCACGGTTACCACCCCGGGATGCAATCTGGAAGACGGGGAAATCCACGTGGAGATCACCGGTGGCGAAGCGGGTGATACGTACACTTTCGAGTGGATCGACGATCTGGGTGTGAGCGTGGGCAATGACCAAGACCTGATCGGCGTAGGCGCCGGCACTTACACGCTGACCGTGGAAAACCAGAACGGTTGCGCCGAAACGTGGGAAGTATCCCTGTCCAATCCCGTCGGCGACGTCGTGGCAACCGTTGTCCACGAGCACTGTTATGATTCGCAAGACGGGGAAATCACCTTGGAGATCACCGACGTGGCCGAGCCCTTCACCGTATTCTGGTCCGGCCCGGGAGGATTCACGTCCAATGACCAAAACATCGACGGATTGACCGCGGGTACCTACGAGTATTCCATCGTAGGGGCCGACGGCTGCGCGACCGTGGGAGAAGCCATCGTCGAATCACCGTCGCCCATCACCGCGGCGTTTGAAACTACTGGAGTGTGTGCCGGTGAAAGCACCGGTTCGATCGCGACCGAAATAGAAGGAGGGGAGGCTCCCTATACGATTCAGTGGAGCGGACCCGACGGGTTTGTTTCCCAAGACGAAGACCTTTCGGAACTGGCCGCGGGAACTTACACCGCCACCGTGGAAGACGCCATCGGTTGCGTGGCGACCTTTACCGTCGAGGTGCAGGAGAGTCCCGAGATGGTCTTGACCGCCGAAGTCGACAACCTCTCTTGTTTCGGCGAAGTGGATGGGGGGATTTCCATCGACGTCACAGGTGGAATACCGCCTTTCCACGTGGAATGGGAAGGACCCGAGGGATTCGCCGAGGAAGGTGAGTCCATCGAAAACTTGAGCGCGGGTACGTACACGGCCGTGGTTACCGACGCGTTGCAGTGCACCGCCACCCTTACGGTGGAAGTCGAGGAACCCGAAGAAATTTTGGTTGAGGTCGTGTACGAATCGCCGGGATGTTCGGAGGAAAACGATTCGGGTACCATCATGCTTTTCCCTTCCCAAGGCAGCGGAGGTTTCTTCGTGTCTTGGACCGGCCCCGACGGGTTCACGTCACAAGATTTCGATCTCTTCGGATTGGAAGCGGGAACGTATCATTTCACGGTATCCGACGAGGCGGGCTGTGCGGTGCAAGACAGCGTGGTGTTAAACGACGTGGCACCGATGGAGATATTCACCGAAATGATTCCGACGACCTGTTTCGATTCAAATGACGGTGGGATCACCGCCTCGGTTACGGGTGGAATGGCGCCCCGCGCATACTCTTGGATGGGTCCCGACGGGTTCACCTCCGCGGATTCCATCCTCACCGATTTGACTCCCGGCACGTACGTCCTGACGGTGGAAGACAGCGCCGGATGTTCCCTCACCACGGAAGTGGAAGTAACCGCCCCCGATGAACTTATCGCGGTGATCGGCACGTGGACGGACGCCTCGTGCGAACACTCGACCGACGGTTCCATCACGGCGGTTCCACAAGGGGGCACCGCACCCTACCAACACATTTGGACGGATGACGAGGGTACCCTTCTCGCTGAAAGCGCAACGGTGGAAAACCTGGCGCCCGGCCATTACCACTTCGTCGTTGTCGACGCCAACGGCTGCAGCGACACCACCGACTTCACCCTCGGTTTCCTCTTCGAAATGGATGCCGACGCAGGGAACGATTTCAGCCTGTGCGAGGGCGACATGCCGGTGACCGTGGCAGGCGCTTCGACGACCGCGGACGCTTTCTTTTGGATTTTGGGGGTGGATACTGTGTCGGACAATGCCGACTTGATCATCGATGAACTCGGCCCCGGCGATTATGTGTTCGTGCTCACCGCCCACGACGGGTTGTGTTTTGCGACGGATACTCTGACCGTGACCATCTTGGAGTCGCCCGACGTCGACGCCGGCCCCGACTTGCAAGTGTTCATGGAAGAGAATTTCGTGCTGGGTGGAACCCCCACGAGCCAAACGGCGACTCAGTACCTCTGGAATCCCCCGGCATTGGGTGGCTTCGACGTACAGGCATCCAACCCATCGGGTCACCTCCTCGCTTCGACGTGGTTTGTAGTTACGGTCACCGACGCCAACGGCTGTTCGGCCGGCGATTCGGTTTTCGTGGAAGTACTGCCCGACATCTCCATCACTTCGGGATTCACCCCGAACAACGACGGAGTGAACGATACATGGATCATCGATCACATTGAACAATTCCCCAACAGTACCGTACACGTGTTCAATCGTTGGGGGGAGCCCGTGTTCTCGGCCCGCGGGTATCGGGCGGCCGAAGCGTGGGACGGAACACACAACGGAAAAGACGTTCCGAGCGGTACCTATTACTACGCGATTGAGCTGAACGATCCGCGGTTTCCCGAACCATTTACAGGACCCTTGACGATTCACAGATGAGAGCACTTCGCACACATATCCTCACCGCAGTTTTGGCTCTTTGCGTGTATGCAGCCGCGGGTCAGCAATTGCCGGGATTCTCGCAAAGCTTCCTGATTCCTTATCAATTCAATCCGGCGTTGTCGGGTGAAGCCAATCAATTCGAAGCTTTGGCCGTTCACCGTTCCCAATGGATCGGCATCAACGACGCGCCCCGCACGTACTACTTGGGCCTCCACGCGCCCGACGCCTCGAGAAAGATGGGCTTCGGGGGCTCGGTTTTCACGGATGTCGCCGGACCTACCAGACGCTTCGGCGTCAAAGGTTCGTACGCCTACCACCTGAAGACGAGCGAAACGACGAAATTATCCTTGGGGGTTTCCTTCGGATTGCTGCAGTTTTCCATCGACGGCAGTCAGGTGGACCTGCGCGATCCCGGCGACCAAACGTTGATGCCTCAAATGGAATCCGAAATCAAGCCGGACGCGTCCTTCGGGGTACTTTGGTACAGCGACAAATTCCGAGTGGGGGCCTCGGCCGTTCAGCTCATCAACAACCGTTTGGATTTATATCCCGGAGACGAATCGGGGCGATTGGCCGTACACTATTACCTCCACGGGGCATACCTGTTCGACGTCGGCGGGGATTTCGGCGTGGAGCCGAATCTTCTCGTCAAGTACGTACAACCCTTCGATCCCCAATTCGAGATCGGTGCTCGCGGTATTTACCGCGACAAGCTCTGGCTCGGCGCGTCATTCAGAAACCGGGATGCGGCTGCGATTTACGCCGGGTACGAAATCATGGATTACCTCACCGTGGGGTATTCTTACGACCTGACGACCTCGGAGTTGAAACACTACAATTCGGGCACGCACGAGATCGTGTTGCGAGTCAGATTCGGCGAACTGAAAGCCACTCAAACCGAGAGCGAAACGCAGTAACCAATCACCAACCAAAACCTCCCCTAATGCATGAATTTCAAACTCGCCACCTTATGCGCGCTACTCGTATTTGCGAGTCTTGACGCGTCGGCGCAACTGGATACGAAACACTGGGTACCACCATTCTACGCCAAGCCGGGACCGGACAGCGGTACCCAAAACATGCGAAAGCACTTTGTGAGCTTGTCCACACCGAGCGAAGACACGATTCCGGTGACCATCAGAAACGGCTTCGGCGAGGTGATCCAAGTCCTCGAAATATCGCGGGACATGCCGAAGGAATACACCTTCCAACCCTTGGGAAATGCGACGACGGGGGCGTATCCCCTGAACGTCATTCCCACCGATAGCCTCAATACTCCGATACGCTCTCAAGGCCTGTATTTCGAGAGTTACCAGCCTTTTTTCGTCAACATCCGGCACAAGTCGGGGTACCAAGGGTTTTCCCTCACTTCGAAGGGACAAGTTGGATTAGGACGGAAGTTCTTTTCCGGTCACGTATACACGACCTACAACGAGACCATAGAAGGCGACATGTGGAACAACGAACGTCGTTCCCACTTCATTTCGGTCATGGCCACCGAAGACAACACCACGATCACCTTCGATATGCTCACCCCGCCTATCGAACTCATCGGCCACCCGGGAGAGGAATCCGTCACCGTGACCCTCGACGCCTTCGAGTCGTACGTAGTTGGCGTGGATCACTCGCTCTACGACAATTCCACCATCAACCACGCCAACGGTACGCGCATCACTTCCGACAAGCCCATCATCACCAATACGGGATCGTGGTTGTCGGGAAATCAGTTGGGGCAATGCATCGGGGCCGATCAGATCGTACCCGCGGCGAATACCGGACGGGAATACGTGGTGGTGAGGGGACTGGGGGATGAAACCACCGAAAAACCCATGATCGTGGCCACCGAAGACGGTACGGAAGTGTACGTCAACGACGAAACGGCTCCTTCGGCGGTTCTCGACGAGGGCGAGTACTTCGTCATCCCTACCGAGGACTTCTCCGCAAACGGCAACCTGTACATCCACACGACCAAGAAGGTCTACATGTACCAAACCATGTCGGGATCCTCCACGAAGCCGGGGCCCACTGTGGATATGATCTTCGTTCCGCCCCTGAATTGCGTAGGTGCGAAACGCGTCGTGTTGCCCTTCGTGAATTCCTTGTCGGGCGGAACGGGTCAAGGACAGATCAATCTTATCACCAAGTGGGGGACTTCCGTTTACGTGAACGAAAGTCCCACGCCGATTACCGGCGCCGCCGAGGTGATCGGAAATTCGGAATGGGTGACCTACTCGTTCATTCCCCCGACCGAAAGCGTGGTCATCGAAAGCGATTCCGTAATGAACGTGGCGCTGACCACGCGAGATGACGAGGTCGGCTCTGCGGGATATTTCAGCGGCTTCACGATCGAACCTGTCGTAGGTTTGAGTTCCGGTCTTCCCGACGCTCCACCTTGCGTACCGGGAAACGCGTTGCTCCAGGTGTACGGTTTTGACTCCTACCAATGGTATTTCAACGGAGAACCCATTCCGGGCGAGACGAATTCCTCCATCGTGCCGGAATTTTCGGGAGTGTACACCGTGGAGGGAATCGACTTGGCCTGCGGTTACCGTTTCATGTCCAACGAATTCGACCTTCCGTTCTGTTCCTCCTCGATCGGTGCGGCCAAAGACGACCAAGTGGTGGAGGAGACCGAGCCGGGATCCAAAATCTTCGACGTCACCTACCGCATTTTCATGGAAAATTTCGCCTCGAGCGTGGGAGAGAACCTCCAGATCATCGAGAACATCGAATGGGGATTGCCGGTGGGAGCGACGGCCGAATTGATCGGCGCCCCGGTGGCCGTCCTGGGATCGTTCAGTGGGGGATTCAACCCCAATTTCGACGGAATCAACGACAAAAGACTGCTTCCCGGAAACGGAAGTTTGCCCGGGCTCTCCCAGGTCGCGGTCGATCTGACCGTGCGTGTGGACATGAACGACGCCGAACAAGACGGCTACATGAATCAGGTGGTAATCACCACCAAGGACGAAGGCACCAACAACGGCGTCGACGGACCTTTCAGTTCTCAGGATTATTCCAATCACGGCACCGACGTCGATCCCAATGGGAACGGCGAACCCAACGAAGACGGGGAAAACAACCCGACGATTACGTGCTTTTTCACCAATGAAATCGCCTATTCACAAACGGAGTTTTGCGGTGGGGACGGTGTACAGGAGGTGATTCAACAGGGCGTCAACCAAGGCTTGTTCGCAGTGGATGCACCCGGCTTGGAACTCGATTCCCTCACCGGTGCCATCACCCCCGCACTTTCGGAGCCCGGCACCTATGTCGTTACCCTGACCACCGAAGGGCGTTGTCCCACGGTGACGACTGCCGAGGTGACCATCGTGGAAGAGCTTTCGTCGGGAACTGCACCCGAAACCGTTTCATTGTGCGTGGGCGGCGAGTCGGTGAATCCCATGGATTATTTGGTCGGTGCCGATGCTTCGGGCGGTTGGCAATTCGCGGACGGCAGCCCGTTTAACGGAGACTTCCATCCCGACGAAGCCGGAAATTTCACCATTACCTATGTGGTGGACAACGGAATTTGCGGAGTGAAAACCACCGACCTCAGCATCGAAGTACTGCCTCTTCCCGACCCGGGAACTCCCGTATCGGAAACCTTGTTCTGCATGACGGAGGAGTCCGTGGATCTCTTCTCCCTGCTGGAGGGTGAGGACCCCGACGGCACTTGGCAAAACGGCGAGGGAGAGGAGATTGACCCGGCATTCGGGTTCAACCAGGCCGGAACGTTCGAAGTATCGTATACGGTGAGTAACGAACCCTGTGGAAATCATACGGTAACCTTTGAAATCCACGTGGAGGATGTCCCCGATGCCGGCCTTGCCTTGGAAGGCGATTTCCAATGTCCGAATGCCGAGATCCACTTATTTGATTTTCTTCTCGGCGGAGACCGCACGGGGTTGTGGCACGATTCCGAAGGAGGGGTGACGGATTCGATTTTGTCGGTTGAGAGCGGCGGTGTTTACGGCTACGCCTACGTGGTGGAAGGCGAAAAATGCGCCTCGGACACCGCTTGGATTCAATTTCAAGTTCCGGATTTGGCCTCTCCGGGTGAGGGTCCCGAGGGATTCGTGGACGCGTGTCCGGGCGATCCGGTGATCGATTTGTTCGACCTCTTGGAAGGTGCCGATCCGGGAGGAGTGTGGACACGGGAGGACGGCACCGTATTGCAAGCGGGGCTTTTCGACGCGAAAGACCTCGGGGTATTTACGTTTACTTATACACAAACCGACGAACTCTGCGGAGAATCCCACGCGAAAGTGGAATTCTCGGTGACGCTCGACGCCTGCCACGTGCCGGGGCTGAGGATTCCCCAAGGATTTTCTCCCAACGCCGACGGCGTGGGGGATTATTGGGTCATCCAAGGTCTCTCGGATTATCCCCGGAACAAATTGGTCATCTTCAACAGGTGGGGAAATAAGGTGTACACCGCCTCACCCTATTTGAACGATTGGGACGGGACCTCTGCCACGGGACTCGGGTCCGGAGAGATCCTTCCCGTCGGAACCTACTGGTACATCCTCGAACCGGGGGATGGAGAGGAACCTCGCACCGGCTACATTTACCTCAACCGCTAAACGACCGCCATGCACACCAACGCCCACATAAAACACGCTTTGGCCGTCCTTTTCGTCGTTACAGGAATTTCGGCTTTCGCTCAGCAACAGCCTTTGCGCACGATGTACATGTGGAACCCCTTGATCATCAATCCCGCGTACGCCGGTGCCCGTGACGCACTGACGATTTCAGGCACGTGGCGAGAACAATGGGTGGGTCTGGACGGTGCACCTTCCACGCAATTGTTGAGCGTGCACAGTCCGCTTACGAACAACAAAGTGGGTCTGGGGTTCACGATCCAAAACGACAATATCGGTCCGACCAACACCACTGGCATTTGGGGTGATTTCGCGTACAAGCTCCGAACCTCCGCCACCTCGCGGCTGTCCTTTGCCCTGCGCGCAGGATTCGACATTCACCAAGCCGATCTGAGAAGTTTGGCCGGCGTGGACGAGAACGACCCCGCTTTTGACAAGAATGTGGAGAACAACCTGCTGCCGAATTTCGGTTTCGGCGTGTGGTATGAAAGCGAGCGAGGATACATCGGGCTCGCGGCGCCAACCGTATTGGAAAACGAGCTCAACAGAGGCAACAACGCGGGAAGCGGGTTCAACGATCTGACGGACCGCCATTTTTACTTGATGGGCGGATACGTATTCCAATTGGACCCCGACAGTGGCGGGGTGATTTTCAAGCCGTCGGCGGTGATTCGCGCGGTAAACGGAGCGCCGGTGAGTTTCGACATTTCCGCCAACTTCCTGATAAAAGACAAGCTATGGATTGGCGGCGCCTACCGCTTCGAAGACGCCTTCGCCGCCATGTTGGGATTTCGGTTTACACCTCACCTGCAAGCCGGTTATTCCTACGATTTCGGCACGAGCGAGCTCCACTCACACCACAACGGCTCGCATGAATTCATGCTCACCTACGATTTTTTCAAATCGAATGCGGGCAGGCGGTCGCCGCGTTATTTTTGAGGGATTAATCACCTCGATCTGATCCAACGGATTTTCGTAATCCGATTTCAATCCTTAAAATTGCCGCTCACGGATAATCGCGATTTTGAGAGAGAAAATAAAGTCGGTGTACAAATTTCTGTCGCCGAAATTTCAGAGCGTTCATTTGGAATACAAAGTATCTCCGAAACCGAGGTGGGGACACGGCAATCCCGCCCATACTCTTTTGTTCGACTCGATAAACGCCAACAGGTCGTTGTACAAAAGTCAGTTGGAGTCGTTTTTAAAATACATTGACCGAATTCACGGAATCAAAGACTCCGTCACCGAAACGGATGAAAATAATCCTGCGTGGAATAACGGATTTCTGCCGGGGCTTGATATGGTGGGTATTTATGGAATTATCGCCGAGTACAAACCTGCGAGGTACATTGAAATCGGTTCGGGGAATTCAACCAAAGTAGCGCGAAAGGCCATTCGGGAAAACAACTTGAGTACCGAGATAATTTCCATCGACCCTTTCCCGAGGGCCAATATCGACCACCTGGCGGATCGAGTGATTCGAGAGCCCTTTGAGAACTTATCCGACAACAAGTTCATCGTTGAATCATTAAACGAGAATGACATTCTGTTCATCGACAATTCGCATCGCGTCTTTCCGAATTCCGATGCGATGATTTGTTTTTTAGAGCTGCTTCCCTTCTTGAAAAAGGGAGTCATTGTACAGATTCACGACGTTTATCTCCCTTTCGATTATCCGCAATTTATGTGTGATAGATTTTACAACGAGCAGTATATGCTCGCGGCATTTCTTTTGGCCAATCCGCAGAAGTTCCAAACCATTTTACCGAATTATTTTATAAGTGAAGACGCGGAACTGGCCAAGATTATTTCACCCGTGTGGGATCACCCCAATTTGAGGGAGGTGGAAAAACACGGCGGCTCGTTTTGGCTGAGGATCAACTAATGCGAGCCCGTTTGATTCGGTAAGAAGGGTGGACCATTGCCGTCGCCGAGACCGTGCTTGGGCATGTCGGTAACGCACTGTGGATAACCCGCTTGTTTCGTGTTTCGCGGATTGTTCTATCTTTAGGACGTGTATTACGCGAGGGGAACGCCGGCCCCACGCCAATTCCCCACACCACCCCCATCACGGAAACCGACATGGAAAAAATCGACCCGATTATTGCAGTGAGGGATGTACACCTAAGCGCGGAGTGTTTTCAAGCCGTATTCGGATGGAAAAGAACTCACGGGGGGGATGAATTCGCCGTACTTAATGATGAAAATGACGAGATTGTACTCTGTCTTCATAAGTGGGGTGAACACGAACATCCCACCATGATGAACCCGAACATCCCACCGGGGAATGGTCTGATTCTTTATTATAAAACCGACAGTTTAGATGCAATCCGCGACAACGTCGAGAAGATGAACCATCCCATTGACAGGGATATTCATGTAAACCCGAATTCAAGGAAAAAAGAGTTTGCGTTGCGGGACAATGACGGCTATTATTGGATTATCACCGAATACCATACCTATGAAGGATAAATAAGGAACGACCGTTTCCAACGGCACCTGAAAGAACATGTGGTCGGCTGCGGTTCCCCCGGTTCGTTCGTGGTTACAATTGAATTAGATCAAGCAAAGGCGAAAATGCGATAATGCTATAACGGAACCAAACGATTGACGATGAATAAATTCAAGAACAAATACCGCATATCTTCCGCCCGTGCCCCTTTTTGGGATTACGGATGGAAGGCCGCGTATTTCGTGACCGTCTGCACCTACAACCGGGCATGTTGGTTCGGGGAGATAATAACAGGTAAAGACGCATTGCCATGCGTCTCATTATCAGAAATAGGCGAATTCGCCGAATGCGAATGGTTGAAAACATTCAAAATGCGACCGGATATGAATTTGTGGATGGGGGAATACGTGGTGATGCCCAATCATTTTCACGCCATTATTGGCATTGGGGATAATGAATACAATACGCGGGGGGCGGATCGCGGGGGGGGATGTAGAGACGCAATGCATTGCGTCTCTACCGGCCATACCGGCCATACCGGCCATACCGGCAAATCCGATGACAATAACCCCCCCGAAACAAATTCGGCCCCCAACGCAAAAATTTGTCATCCATTATTCGGGGATTCAAAATCGGGGTAACCAAAAACGCCCGATTAATAAATCCTGATTTCGCATGGCAACCGCGTTTTCACGACCGTATTATTCGCGATGAACGATCCTATCGACGAATTTCGAATTACATCATCAATAATCCTCGAAATTGGGAGGGCGATAAATTCTACGATTCGGACAAATGACCCGAAAAACCGGCCGGTACCGGGGAAAAACCCCGCGCGAGGTGCAAAGGCGGCATCCGCGCATTTCGGCCCCGATGCGTAGGGTGGCGGAGCACAGCGACCACCGGAAGCTCG
The DNA here is from genome assembly GCA_964574635.1 of uncultured Cryomorphaceae bacterium. Classification (GTDB taxonomy): domain Bacteria; phylum Bacteroidota; class Bacteroidia; order Flavobacteriales_D; family Cryomorphaceae; genus CAZNOG01. The sequence continues at coordinate 220,123 of CAZNOG010000001.1, forward strand.
TGCCACCGCCACAACCTACGCCGGGGGCGGAATGTGCGATACAGCCGACGCACCGACCCGGTGAAAATGCGAAGGATTAGTTCGATGTTCCAGGGTCCTTGCAACGAGGAAGTTCACAAAGGATTCGAGCAAAGGGTCGCGCCAAAAAAAATCCTTTCAGACTTTTCAGAAATGTCTGTGACGCGCGTAGAGTGCCGTGGACAACGCGATGGAAGGAAATTGGGAAACGAGGGTTTTTGTGGGTGTGCCTTCGTGGGCGGAAGTGCGCAATGCCCGCAATCCGTAGCGCAAAGACAGGCGCAAATTCACGTTTTTGTTTAGAATAAGGCCCCCTTCGATTTCCTGGAAAAAGAGCGTGGATGCGATGCCTTGGGTGATGTGGTTGCCGTAAATGCGCGCGGGATCCACGTAGCTGCGGAAAATGTCGCCCCCCAAATTGCGTCCTTCCGGGTCTCGCCCGTACTGCGCAACGGTCCACGAAACGGCGCCGTAATACCGCCCCCATTCGTAATATCCGTGGAGGTAAAGCTCGCGGAAGTTGGTGCCGAGTCGGTGGGCCAGAGGCTCATTGTAGTGGGTGAACGACTGTATGGGGCTGCCGTGGGTGTAGGTGAAGGGGCGAACGGTGTTGAACTCGGCGCGGAGGTGGAGGCCTGACACCGGCCATTCGTAGGAGGCCACGCCCAGTTGCGCTCCCCACTTGTTGGCCCACCAACCGCGGTTGTCGCGAAATTGCTCGAGGAGGAACTCGTCGATGACCACCTGGCCGTACAGCAGGAGGTGCTTGGTGGCTTTGAACGCCACGTCCAACCCCATCAAGGCGTTGTCGGGCGATCCGATGGCGTACTCCACCGGGCGGTAGAATATCACGGGGTTGAGGTAGTTGGGGTCGAACCCCCGGTCGGACAAGGTGTCTTTGGCTTGCCAGATGATGGATTCGAACAATCCGACGTTCAAACGCGGGGTAATGGCCCAATCGAGGTAGTGCGTGGAGGTGAATTTGCCCCGGTGCGCCGAGGAGTTCCCGGGGTCGGCGCCGAGGTGGGTGAGCGCGGAGAAGATGTTTACGTACTGCACGTTCCATACGTCGGTGACGATTTTCAGGTAGGGGTAGTTGAAAGCCACGTCGCCAAGCGCCAACGACTGCACGCCGTAACCGAAGGAATTCCGGCCGTATCCGAGTTCGAATTCGAAATAGGGCGATGGAGAAAAGGATAGGCGGGCGGTGGGTGCAAAGTACGCCGCGGGACCTTCGTCGGCAAGGTTCCGCCCCATGGATGGCACCACGCCCCGTGCGCGGATGAAGTCTTTGATGTACGTAGGCGGTTTTTCGGTGCCGCCCCGGGCGTCGAAATACAAGCTCCACTTTTTGCCGTAGCGCAGGTGCGCCGCCACGCCGGGCTGAAGGGTGTACGTACCCCGTGTTTTTCCGGCCGATTCCAACCCTCCTTCCAACAGGAAGACGGGCAGGACGTCGACGGCCCATTCGCCCCGCTCGGGCGTGGTCCACATGTCGGCGCCGAGATTGCGCAACACCACCGCGCCGGTGTCGGAACGGAAGACCGACTTGGGGAGGTATTTCAACCGAAGGGGGCGAACCGCCAAGTGATCGCGCTCGCCGTCTTTCAGCGCGTCGGCGACGACCGTCCGGGTGAGGGATCCGTCGCTCCAGTACGCACCGGTTTGGGCCGAAAGGCCGGGTGCCGTGGCCGTGAGGAATAAAATTCCGAGCGTCCGCTTGAGGAAATTCATATTATAGGGTGGATGGCACCTCTTTGGGTTTTCGCATGGGCAGCAAAAATACCGTGAACAGCACGCCGAAGCTGATACACCCCATGGCGATGAAGGTGATGGTGGGGTCTACCCCTCTGAAAAAAAGCGAGATAATCGGAATGACGATGGATGCCGAATAAAGCGTGTACGCCGTTTGGGCGTGGGTATAGTTGCGGTCGATCAGCCGGTGGTGGATGTGGTTTCGGTCGGCTTGAAAGGGGGAGCGGCCACTGATGATGCGAAGGCCGAAAACGCGCAGCGTATCGATGAGGGGGTAGGCGAGCACCGACATGGCGAATATCGCGGGGGTAACGCCTTTGAGCTGAAAGGGGATGATGCGCACATCCGTTTCGATGCACTTCACGGTCATGATGAAGGTGAGCATTCCGATGAACAAGGAGCCCGAGTCGCCCATGAAAATCCGGGCCGGCGAAAAATTGTAGATCAGGAAGGCGCCCAAAGCTCCGGCCAGGGAGAACGCCAGAAGGGACAAATCGTACTGGAAGCTCGCGTAGAACCACACGCCGAAAAACGCGCAGGCGATGAAACCGATGCCCGCGGCCATGCCGTCGCTCCCGTCGATGAGGTTGAAGGCGTTGACCAAAACGATGTAGGTGAAAACCGACAGGGCCACGCTGGCCGGGTAGTGCAGTTCGAAAATTCCGAATACGCCCTGCATTCCGGTGATGCGGATATCGGCCATGACCACGAGGATGAACCCCACCAAAATGTGGCCGATCAGCTTTTTTACCGGCGCCACGCCGATGATGTCGTCTTTGACCCCGATGAAAAAGATGAGGATGGAACAGGCCACGATGAACTTGAAGCCCGTCACCGACTCGGTGAAATTGGCCAAGCTGCCGTAGTAGGAGAGGTTGTCGGCGGGAAACCACAGGGCGTAGGCGAAAACCGCCGATGCGAAAATGATGATGCCACCGATGGTGGGAACGCTGCGGCCGTGCTTCTTTCGCGCATCCGTCGGCTCGTCCACCAAGTGTTTCAACTTGGCGACGAGAATCAACGACGGGGTGGCCACCAAAACCACCACGAAGGATGTGATAAAGCCGAGTAAAATTTCTTGCACGATGGGTTGAATTGTTAGACGAAGATCAATAAATGGTCGACAAGTTTCGCAAATTAGTTCGTAAACCAAAATTATAGAAAGCGTTGGTCAATTCCCCGCCGCCGATGGTTTCCGATCGGTGGGTCACGCCGGCGAACACTTCCAAATTCGAGTAGGGATTGAACACGTATGCGATGCGGGCGCTGATCAGTTCGATTTGCGCCGTGGTGGACGCGCCGTACATCCTCTCGGCGGTCAAATACCCCACGGTGGCGAACAACCGCCCGTGGCGATAGGTGCCCTCGGCGAAGACTTCCTCGAAGCCGTCCCTCATCGGGTGGGCCAGAGATTGGTTGAAATGGGTGTACTCGGGCTCCCCGGCGGTGCCGCCGTATACCCCCGCGTCCACGCGGTTGTATTCCAATCTCAGGTCAACGCACCGCCACAAGCGGAACCCCTGAGCACCGATTTGCCGCCCCGATTTTTTCACCTCCACGTCGCCCGTCACCAACTGCCCGTAAATGCGGAAGGCCGGTGATGGCTGCCACACGCCGTTTAGTCCGACCACGCTTTTGGCGCGGATATCGCCGTCGGTTTCCACCGCGTTGAACAAGGGCAGGGGCAGAAACGCTTGGCCGGGTAAGGGCCGCGTGCCGGTGGAATCGTCGAAACCGGTCCACACCGTAGTCTCGAAAAGGCCCACCTCCCAATTGGAGTGCGGCTTGAAGCTGAGGTAGTGGCGGGCCGAATAATGCCGCTTGAAAATCGATTCGGGGGTTTCGCCCAAGGGGAGGCGATCCAAACTTTGCAGCAGCGCCAGGGTGTAACGGTACTGCAGCTTGCCCTTGAAGGGACGCAGCGTGTACGACGCGAAGGGATAGTTGAAGGAACCGTCCGACCAAAGCAACGACCGCTTTCCCGCTCCGATAAACGAGCGGTAATGTCCGGCCATCAGATCCAGCCACGGCGTCACCCGTCCCGCCACGTACCCCGAAGCTACGCCGTAGTCGTACCCGCCTTTGCCGAAGGGTTTCGCCCTTCCGCTTCCCGGCACCGCACCGATGGAATCGACGTAGTGGTCGATGTATCCCGGAAACCTTTCCTGGGTTTCCACGAAGTCGGTATAGATGTACACGCCCTCGCCGATTTTTGCCGAAACCGCCAATCCCCGCGCATTGGTGTACAGGTTTCGCTTGTCGCCGTAGCCGTTTTCGAGCTCTTTGCCGAAGGAGAAATCGAGGATGAGATCGCCGGTGAGGGAAATGCCCGGTGCATCCAACTCCACGAGGTGGGAGCCGAAAAGTTTTTTGGTAAACACGTAGTAATACGCCGTGGTGTCGTCGTCCAAACCGCGAATGCCCGAAATATCCACATCCGCAGCCATCACCGGCAGGTTGGTGGCGTGCACTCCCGCCTGCATGCCTACGCCGGCGCCCTCCCATCGGGAGCGCGATAATTCGTTCATGGGCAGGATGGCGTTTTGCGCACTCACCTCGTGGACCCCCAAACATCCCGAGGCCGCGAGCACGAACGCAACACTCCGGCGGCGCAGCGCCGCGGCAAAGGATTCAAGTAAGGTGGAATGAATCGTTTTGCGCATGAATATCGCGGTAGCGGGTGTCAATGGCGGCCAATCGCCCTGTAAGACGCGCGGAAGGCTTCGTACACCGAGCGGATTCCGTCTTCGAGTGCGATTTCGTGTTTCCAACCCAGGGCGTGCAATTTCGACACGTCCATGAGCTTGCGCGGCGTGCCGTCGGGTTTGGAGTCGTCGAAGGTCAACTTGCCCTCGAAGCCCACCACGTCCGCGATCTTCCGCGCCAGGTCGGCGATGGAAAGGTCTTCGCCGGTGCCCACGTTCACGAACTCCCTCCCGTCGTATTTCTCCAACAGGAATACGCAGGCTTCGGCCAGGTCGTCCACGTGCAGGAATTCCCTCATGGGCGTTCCCGTTCCCCAGATTTCCACTTCCTCGCTGCCCCTTTCCACTGCTTCGTGAAATTTTCGGATCAGCGCCGGCAGTACGTGCGAATTTTCCGGGTCGTAATTGTCGTTGGGCCCGTACAAGTTCGTGGGCATGGCCGAGATGAAATTGCAGCCGTACTGGTCCCGGTACGCCTCGCAGAGTTTTATGCCCGCGATCTTGGCGATTGCGTACGGCTCGTTGGTGGGTTCGAGGGCGCCGGTCAGGAGGTATTCTTCCTTCAGCGGTTGGGGTGCGAATTTCGGGTAGATGCACGAAGATCCGAGAAACAGCAATTTCTTCACGCCGTTGCGGTACGCCGCGTCGATGACGTTCATCTGTATGGCGAGGTTGTCGTAGAGAAACTCGGCGCGGTACACGTTGTTGGCGCGTATGCCTCCCACCTTGGCGGCGGCGAGCACCACGATTTCGGGCTTTTCGGTTTCGAAAAACGAATCCACGTCCCCCTGACGTCTCAAGTCCAACTCTCCCGACGTGCGCAACACCGTATTGTTGTAGCCCCGGGCACTGAGTTTTCTCAGCACGGCGCTGCCCACCATCCCACGATGGCCGGCCACGTAGATTTTCGAAGATTTTTCCATACTCATTCGTGGTAGTCCATCACCGTATGGCCGCCGTCCATCAGGTATTTGTCTCTTTTGCACTGCACCAAATCCACCTCCACCATTTCGCCGATCAGGTCGTCCAGAGAGTGGCGGTGCTTCCATCCCAGCACTTTTTGGGCTTTGCTCGGGTCGCCGATCAGCAGGTCCACCTCGGCAGGGCGGTAGTACCGCGGGTCGATCTCCACGATCACATTGCCCGTCTTCGGATCCACCCCTTTTTCGTTCGCGCCTTCGCCTACCCATTCCACCGACATGTCCACCTGCTTCAACACCTTTTCCAGAAATTCCCGCACGCTGGTGGTGCGGCCAGTCGCCAGTACAAAATCGTCGGCCTCGTGGTGTTGCAAAATCATCCACATGCCTTCCGCGTAATCCCTGGCGTGGCCCCAATCGCGCTTCGCGTCCAAATTGCCGAGGTACAATTTCTTCTGAAGTCCCAACTTCATGCGCGCCACGGCACGCGTAATTTTCCGCGTCACGAACGTCTCGCCCCGCCTCGGGCTCTCGTGGTTAAAGAGGATGCCGTTGGCGGTAAACATCCCGTACGCTTCCCGGTAGTTTTTCGCGATCCAGTAGGCGTACAGTTTGGCCACGCCGTACGGACTTCGCGGGTAAAAAGGCGTGTTTTCCGACTGCGGAACTTCCACCACTTTGCCGTACAGCTCGCTCGTGGAAGCTTGGTAATACCGGCATTTGTCTTCCATCTTCAAAATGCGGATGGCCTCCAGCAGCCTCAGCGCACCCATCGCGTCCACATTCGCAGTGTATTCGGGACTCTCGAACGATACCTGCACGTGCGACATCGCGCCAAGGTTGTAAATCTCGTCCGGTTGAATTTCCTGCACCAGCCGTATCAGGTTGCCGGCATCGGTCAGATCGCCGAAGTGCAGGTGAAAATTGACATCTTCTTCGTGTGGGTCTTGGTACAAGTGGTTCACCCTGTCGGTGTTGAACAGCGACGACCGCCGTTTGATTCCGTGCACTTCGTACCCCTTTTTCAAGAGCAGTTCAGCCAGATAAGAACCATCCTGCCCGGTAATGCCCGTGATCAGGGCCTTTTTCTTGTTCATTTCTCGAATTTTGGCGGGTTTTCCCGAACTCACCGCTTTGGGGTGCTAAATTAACAAAATAACGTCCACGGCATTTTGGGCATCCCCCTCCCGCTTGGGGCGGGAGGGTCGGTCTACCGGCTCTATCTTCCCCTTTGTTTGCGGCGGGCCGCATGGCGTGCGTACGAGCTTCCGCCGGTCGCTGTACGCACGCCGCGCTCCGCAACGCAAACAAAGGGAAAGGATGCCGCCGTCCGCCCTGATGCAGGCCGGATCGCAGCACGGTACATGAAGTGGATCGAAAACCAAAGGAGAACTCAACGCACCCGCGAAGCCCACATGCCCACCGTGAGCGATACCACGATCACCGCGAGCGAGAGCCAATCCGGAATGTCCACGTGGTGTGTCAGGATCATTTTCACACCCACAAAACCCAAAATCACTATCAAACTGTAGTTGATGTATTTGAACTTGTCGAGCATGCCCACGATCAAAAAGTACATCGACCGCAAACCCATTACCGCCAGTATGTTCGAACTGAATACGATGAAAGGGTCGGCGGTGATGGCCAGGATGGCCGGAATGCTGTCTATGGCGAAAAACAAGTCGGTGAGCTCGATGATGATCAGTGCCACGAACAGCGGGGTGGCGTATTTCTTCCCGTTCATGCGCACGAAAAATTTGTCTTCGTGCATGGTAGTGGTCACCGGGTAGATCTTGTTGATCCACTTGTACATTTTCGAGTTCTTGGGGTCTTTGGGTTTGTCTTGACCCACCACCATGCGGATGGCGGTAATGATCAGGAATACCCCGAAAACGTAGATGATCCAAGTGAATTTGTTGATCAGCGCCACGCCGAACACGATCATGATGGCCCGCAGAATGATGGCGCCCAATACACCGTAAAACAACACCTCGTGCTGGTACTTCTTGGGAATCGCGAAGGACGAGAAAATCAGCGCGATCAGGAAGATGTTGTCTACGCTCAGCGACAGCTCGATCAAATACCCCGTGACGTATTTTATCACCGCCTGCGAAGCGGTGAGGTTGGTGGGATTTTCCACCCAGCCCTCGCGAAACGCCAAGTAAATGACGCCCGAAAACAGGGTGGCCAATGTAATCCAAACCGACGTCCAGGCCGCTGCTTCCTTGGTTTTTATTTCGTGGGGGTTGCGGTTGAACACACCGAGGTCCAGCGTCAAAGCGACGATGACTATTGCGATGAATATTCCCCAGAGCACGTCCTTATTTTGACTTTATATCGGCCCTTTTCCTGCCGGTAAAAAATTTCACGACCACGGGAAGGGTCACGATGACCACGATGGCGAGAATCACCAACTCCAAATTGCTCTGCACCCACGGGTTTTCACCCAACACGAAACCGAGGGACATCAGGCTCACCACCCAAATGACCGCACCCAGTACATTGTAAAATGCGAAGCGTTTCATGTCCATTTTCACGGTGCCGGCGATAATGGGGGCGAAGGTGCGGATAATGGGCAGAAACCGCGCGATGGCGATGGTGAACCCACCCTTGTTCTCGTAAAATTCCCGCGCTGCATTGACGTGGTTTTTCTTGATCAACCAAGTGTCTTTTTCCCCTTCGAACAAAAACTTGAATTTGTACCCGAACCAATACCCGAAAAAGTTTCCCAGGATGGTGGACAAAATGAACAACACCATCCAGAATGGGAGGTTCAGCAACTCCGATTCGAAAGGGTAGTGGGCTTCGTTTACCGAGGCGATGACCATGCCCGAAATGAAGAGCAAGGGGTCGCCGGGAAACAGAAATCCGAAAAACACACCCGTCTCCACGAACAAGATGCACAGCACCAGGTACAACCCGCCGTTGCGCATAATCCAATCGGGATCGAGCAGGTGTTCGAAAAATTCAATCAATCCTTCCATGGTCGGGGTATCCTTCCGTGAGTTGCGCCCGCCCGAAGAGCGGATTCGTTTCGCCCGCCATGGGCGGTGCACTACGGACGATTGGGTGAAGGTTCATTTTTAAATTGCGCACAAAGGTAGGGCATGCCGGGGGTTGTGTCCACGAATCCCCGGCCATAAAAAACCATAATGCACGCGAAATGTTGCGCCGTCGCCCAATAATTTGCTGTAAATCAACACACCAAAATCGAGCGCGGCACTTGGTGACCTGCACCGACGGCCACCGGTCAAAAAGAAATTTCATCGTCGTAATCGAAACCGAAGCGCTTCGACAGCAGCATGGATTTGGCGCGCAGGTTTCCTTCCGCCCGAAGGTGCACTCGGCGTTTCAAGGCCGCCCCGGCGAGGATGGGAATCAATCGCACTCCGTCTCCGTCGAATTCCGCTTCCACCCGTGCTTCCACGTTTCCGTCGAATCGCGCGGGAATCACCACCGGCCGGCTGAGTTTTGCGTCACCCGCTTTTCGACCTTCCAAATGGATTTCCGCATCGGTGGAGGTGACTTTTATCCAGTGTGCGTTCGGGTTGACCACGTGTATGGTGGCCGTGAACTCCACGCCTTTGCGGTCCAATCGGTTGATTTCTACTTTCCTCACCTGCCTTACTTCGACGTCCTGAAAATTGCACGCGCCGAGCAGCGGAAGGACGGCCGCGATGAACAGCCACCGAAGGGCCTTACTTGGTGAGGTCTTCAAAATACTTGTAAAACCACGTGATGGTCTCGATGCCTTTATAGTAATTGAACAACCCGTAATTTTCGTTGGGCGAGTGGATCTTGTTGCTGTCCAACCCGAATCCCATCAAGATGGTGTTCGCGTCGAGAATGGATTCGAACAGCGACACGATGGGAATGGATCCTCCTCCGCGCACGGGAATGGGTTTCTTACCGAAACTCTTTTCCATGGCCATTTCGGCGGCGCGGTAAGCCGGCGAGTCGATGGGGGTCACAACGGGATCACCGCCGTGGTGTGGGGTTACCTTCACGTGTACCCACTCCGGGGCGATGGATTCAAAGTGATTCTTGAACAACTCCGTTATCGCATCGGGCTTTTGGTTGGGCACCAATCGCATGGATATTTTGGCGTGCGCTTTCGAGGGCAAAACGGTTTTGGCGCCGGGAGCGGTGTAACCTCCCCAGATGCCGTTCACGTCCAAGGTGGGACGGATGGAGGCGCGCTCCAGCGTCGTGTACCCTTTCTCGCCCTTCACTGCCTTGATACCCAAGTCGCGCTTGTATTCCTCTTCGTCAAAGGGGGCCTGATTCATCTTTTCCCTCTCTTCGGCCGACACCGTTTCCACGTCGTCGTAAAATCCCGGGATGGTGATTCTGCCGTCTTCATCCTGCAGGGATGCGATCATCCGGGCCAGCACGTTGATGGGATTGGCCACGGCCCCTCCGTAAATCCCGCTGTGGAGGTCGCGGTTGGGGCCCGTCACTTCCACTTCCACGTAACTCAGCCCGCGCAAACCTACCGTAATGCTCGGAATGTCGTTGGCGATCATGGCCGTGTCGGATACCAATACCACGTCGGCGGCCAGCTTCTCTTTGTTTTTTTCCATGAAGGGGGCCAAGTTGTCCGAACCGACTTCTTCCTCCCCTTCGATCATGAATTTCACGTTGCAGGGCAGTGTGCCCGTTTTCATCATGGCCTCGAAGGCTTTCACGTGCATGTACATCTGGCCCTTGTCGTCGGCGGAGCCGCGGGCGATGATCAGATCGTCTTTGATCACCGGATCGAAAGGGGGAGAATCCCAAAGTTCCAACGGATCCGCTGGCTGCACGTCGTAATGGCCGTAAACCAAGACCGTGGGCAGGGCGGGGTCGAGGATCTTCTCCCCGTATACGATGGGGTGCCCCCCCGTTTCGCAGACTTCCGTGCGGTCGGCTCCCGCCTCCTTCAATCGATCGCGGACGTATTCCGCGGCGCGGCGAACGTCTTCCGCGTAAGAAGCGTCCGTGCTTACCGAAGGAATTCGCAATAATTCCAAAAGTTCGTCGAGAAACCTATCTTTATGCTGTCCGATGTATTTGATCGAGTTGTCCATGGATGTATAGTTTTGGCCTTGTGCGGCGTGATGATGGCGGCAAAGATAAAAACTATCCCCGCCTTCGTCGGCGAAACCGCCTTGGGAATCCGATGATCCACCCGGTTGAAGCGGGAAGTTCAGGCGGTGGGCAACTCACCGAAAAGATGCACGTCACTAGAATGCAAACCCAATGAAACTTTGCCTTAACCTCTACCTATCCGATTCAATGAAAGCCAATCATCCCGTGTATAATTTCAAGGGTCTTTGTGTCCTCGCCGCCTTGTTTTTCTTTCTGGGCGGCCACCAGGTGAAAGCACAAGTGGAGGTCGACATGACCATGACCGTCGAAGAGTTGGTTCAAAACGTCCTTCTCGGTAACGGAGTGGCCGTTTCGAACATTACTTTCAATGGACAGCCCGCCACCATTAACCACAACCAGATCGCAAAATTCTCCGGCTCGAGCAACGTCGTGTCTTTCCCCGCCGGCCTTATGCTCGCCACGCAAGACGCGGAGTCTTTTATAACGTCGGGATTTACAGCGGGAGACAATTTAACCAACGACCCCGACTTGATGGCGCTCTCCGGGCAGAACATGAACAATTGCGCCATCCTCGAATTCGATTTCGTGCCCAACGGCGATTCCTTGGAGTTCAGGTATGTATTCGCATCGAACGAATACCCCTCGTTTACATGCTCCGGCTTCAACGACGCCTTCGGTTTTTTCATCAGCGGACCGGGAATCACCGGGCCGTTTACCAATCAAGCGGAGAACATCGCCCTCATCCCCAACTCCAACACCCCCGTGGCGATCAACACGGTAAACTCCGGTACCGCTTCCGGTTCTTATGATCCCCAGACTTGTGCAAACGCCAACCCCAACTGGGTGGAAGACAGCCAATATTTCGTGGATAACAACCCCCCCGCGGAAGGCGACATCCAAGTGCCGGGCATGACAACCACCCTCACCGCATACGCCAACGTCATTTGCGGCGAAACCTACCACATCAAGATCGCCATCGGAAACGCATCCGACCAAGCCCTGCACTCGGGCGTGTTCCTCGAGTCGGAATCCTTCTCTTCCAACTCCACCGTGCAAGTTCAACTTGACATCCCCGTCGGGGTGAACGACTCCACCCTCTACGAAGGTTGTGGTACCGCCACCCTGCAGTTCATCCGACCTTCGGCCAGCCAGGCCATCCAAGAAACGGCCTACCTCGACATCGGAGGTTCGGCGATCAACGGCGTGGACTACATCCCCGCGCTTCCCGACAGCGTCGTATTCCCCGACGGCGTCGATACGGTCACTTACGTAGTGTCCGCTCCGTACGACGGCGTGGTCGAAGGCTTGGAAACCGTACATATCGTCATCACCAACATCGCCTCGGATTGCTCGGGACAAGAATTGACTTCGGAGTTTACCTTTTACATACGGGAACCCGATCCACTCGAAGTCACGGGCTTCGACGGAGAATTGATGGATTGCAATGACGACATCGAACTTTATCCCACCGTTTCGGGAGGATACGGCGAATACGGCTACAGTTGGACCAACGGGGCGACCAGCGATACCATCACGGTTTCGCCCGGTTTCACGACAACGTATTTCGTCACCGTTTCGGATACCTGCGGCGTCAGTCCCTTGGTAGCCGGATTCAACGTGGAGGTGCCGGTGTATCCGCCCGTCAACGTCACCCTTCCCCCGGATACCGTGGTGGAGGTCTGCGACGTCACCGTGCCCATCTCCGCGCAAACCACCGGTGGCTTCGGTCAGTACCACTACAGATGGTACCACGACGGAACGCTGATCAGCCAACAGTCCAGTATCAACTTCTTCGTCGAACAAACCTCCGAAATCGTTCTGGTGGTACACGACGATTGCGGTGCGCTGGCCTCGGATACCATGCACGTAAGTCTTTCGGACGTCGAACTGACGACTTTCCTGCCCGACGGCTACGTGTCGAATTCCTGCATGGAGACCATCATGCTCCCGGTCATCGCGGAAGGCGGTATCGGTGACCTGACATTCTTTTGGTCGGTTGACGGGGTGCCGCAGGATACCTCGCACAACCTGTACTTCAACTACCACCCGTCCATGGGGCAAAACGTGGTTGTCAAAACCAAAGACTACTGCAACAATATCCGAACCGACAGCACCTACATCGATTTCCAATTCCCCGAGGTGGGTTTGAAAACCACCGCCGACACTTCCATCTGCGTGGGCGGAACCGCCGTGCTGCACGCTCAAGCGGTCGGCGGTTCGGGCAACTTCAAGTACACGTGGAACTCCGCGCCGGATTCTTCCACCACTCTGACCGTACGACCCTCAACCGACCGGAATTACTACGTTCAAGTGACGGATACCTGCGGTATGAGTGCCGAAGAAATGATTCACGTCCGAATTCGAGAGGTGAAAGCCGATTTTGATTATGAGTACGTCGATTATTACGGACTGAAACTGACCAATTACTCCAGGGGAGAAGATTTGCAATACCTCTGGGACTTCGGAGACGGCAGTCGCTCCAATGAGAAGGACCCCGTGCACCACTACTCCGGACTGAATAAGTACCGGGTGGTTTTGACGGCCATGGATCCCGTCGGCTGCTCTTCCAAGGCCACGTTCCTCACCGAACCCCCCTCGGAGATATTCATCCCCAATGCGTTTACCCCGAATGGCGACGGGTACAACGACAGTTTCGGAATCATAGCGGAAAACGTCACGGAGTTCCAAATCTGGATTTACGACCGCTTCGGAAATCAAGTGTTCTATTCCGATGATCCCGACATGAGGTGGAACGGATCGTACGAAGGCGGTGAATATTACAGCTCTTCGTCGGTCTACAATTACCGCATCAGATACAAGGGCGAACTCAAGGAAGACGCCGTCGAAATTACGGGCTTTGTCACTTTGATCCGTTAACTTACCTTCACGATCTCTTTTAACACAACCCAATCATGAATCTCCTCACCCGAATAACTCTCTTCCCGGCATTGGCCTTACTGCCCTTTGTGGGTATCGGTCAAGCCGACGTATCCATAGACAATACACTGACCGTTGAGCAATTGGTAAACGAGTACCTCCTCGGTGGCGGCGTTACCGCGACGAACATCACTTTCAACGGGCAGCCCGCCGATCAGGTGTACATCCAAGCCGGTTTGTTCGAAGGCCCGAGCGAGGTCGTGTCTTTCGATCAGGGTGTGGTGCTGGCCACCAGCCACGTGGACCACGTTCTCACCGGGAGTTCCGGCGGAGCAACGCCGAGTATTTCCGATCCTGACTTGGTCATTATTGCGGGGCAGAGCATAAACAACGCCGCGATTCTGGAGTTTGACTTCGTCGTCAACTCCGACTCCATCAAATTCAATTACGTCTTTGCTTCGGACGAGTATCCATCGTTTACCTGCAGTAGTTACAATGATCCGTTCGGGTTTTTCATTAGCGGACCGGGCATTGACGGAGGCGGGGTGTTCCAAAACAACGCCCAAAACATCGCCCTAATTCCCGGCACCGATACCCCTGTGGCCATTAACACCGTAAATTCGGGCACGGCTTCCGGTGGTTATGATCCGCAAACCTGCGCACAAGCCAACCCCGACTGGGTGGAACACAGCCAACTTTATTTTCAGCAAAATTCAAACCCCGGACCCAACGAAGTGTCCTATCCGGGCATGACGACCACGTTGACGGCTCTTGCAGCTGTTCAATGCGGGGAGCAGTACCACATCAAAATGGCCATTGGAAACGCCCTCGACCAAGGATTCCAATCGGGCGTGTTTCTGGAAGCCGGCTCTTTTACCTCTTTCGGTGAGATTTACGTCGACTTCAGCCCGGTGTTCAATGAAGGGGGAACGGTGAGTCAGGAAGAATTCGCGAATGTGATCGTGGCGGGTTGCACGGCCCCCGAGTTTCAAATTTCCAGACCGGCCGGCGCCACCATTCACAATTTGGAATTCGCGTACGGCGGAACCGCGCAAGAGGGCGTCGATTTCGTTTTCGACGGGGAGTTCCCTACCTACTTTCCCGACGGTATCGATACCTTGTACTTCGTGATCAATACCATCAATCCCGACATTACCGACACCCTGTACTTTGAATTGTACAGCATCTTCGAAAGCTGTTCTTCCGTTGATACCATCGTGTCGAGTATTCCAATTATTCCTCCCCCCGAGATCCTGCTCGAGTTTGAGAACACCGAGTATTTCTGCCCCATCGATTCGGTGGTGGTATCGGTCGAAGCTTCGAATGCACTCGAGCCCTATGAATACACTTGGGAAGATTTCGGCGAGGGCCAAGGTCACTTCATTCCCATCCCCCAAGGCGCCGAATACTACGTGGTGTCAGTCACCGATGCCTGCGGCTACAACACGACGGTCGACAGCGTCCTGGTCACGAACAGCATTCCTCCGCCCCTGACGGCCAATATAGACCCCTTCAACGATCCATCATGCCCGAGCGAAGCGGTGAATTTCCACGCATCCATAACGGGGGGCCTCGGTGAGTACTATATCTCCTGGGCGGATGGCATCGGCCAAACTTGGGGCAATGGCTTGCCCGACGCATCGTCCAGTTACGTATTCCCCACCGAGGTATACGTAAATGTCATGGACTCCTGCGGCACAATAGTCGGCGATACCGTACTGGTCAACGTCCCCCAATTCGAAGACATCACCGTGGATTTCAAACCGCTGAACAACCACTGCCCCGACGGCAGCGTGGAACTGTCCGCCGATGTGAAAGGCGGTGGCGGTGACAATATTGTATACTGGAACATCGCCGATAACGATGGGCAATTCGCGACCGGATACGGCCCCAACGACAACCCCTCGTATTTTATTCCCGAACCCGGCATGAACCGCGTCACCTTCGAAGTGAACGATCGGTGCTACCGCGAAATGCTCTTCGGCGATTACAACAACGTCTACGAAGAAGATTCATTGATGCTTCCCGTCATCGACCTCACCGCCTTGCCGAACGTTTTGACCCCCAATGGCGACAACAAGAACGAGGCCTTCATCGTGCCGGGCATCAACATGTTCGAGGACGCACGTGTCGAGTTCTATGACCGATGGGGCAAAATGGTTTTCGAAGCGAGCACATACACCGCCGGTGACGCCGAGCAAAACATCCCCGAAGGCGCATTTACCGCCAAAGACTTGTCGGACGGTACCTACTTTTACGTCGTCAACGTGAACAGCGGGGAATGCACCCGTTCGGGACAGCTCGAAGTATTGAGCGGAGGCATGTAAAGGAAAAGTCCCGGGAAGTTTTGGGTTTTTGTGGGTGAGACTCGGTCTCCGCAAAATGCCCTGAAGAGCCAAAACGACTTATTCGGAAACAGTACGGGGGAGCAATACCGCAAAGGTTGCTCCCCCTTCTTTTTCATTTGCCACGGATACGCGGCCGCCCAGCGCGGTGGTCAGTTCCCTCACGATATACAGGCCCAAACCGGTGCCCTTGCGTTTTCGCGTGTCCTCGTTGCCCGAGCGGTAAAACATGTCGAAAATCCTCGCTTCTTCCCCCTCGGTGATGCCCGGACCACTGTCGCCCACTACGAGCAAGACGTTCTTCCCATCCGGTCGGAGCGACACGCGCACCTCGCCGCCTCCACCGTATTTCACGGCGTTGTCCAGGAGATTTATCACGATGGAGGTATACGCCTGCTTGTCGGTCTCCACCCACAAATCCGGGGCGATGTCCGTCACCACGGCTTGAGAAGAACGGTAGGGGTCTACGAGGGTGTTCGTCAGTTCAGACAGATCTAAGTCCTCGGCCACCGGGGGTATTTCCCCCCTTTCGATTCTCGCGGCCAGCAGCACGTTGTCGATCAACGCGTGAAGCCTCTCGGTGTTGGCCAGCGCATTGGACTCGACCTCCAGGCGCTTTTCCGGGCTGAGGTCGCCCCGCTTTTGAAGCGTTTGTATGGCCAGTTTAATCCCCGACAATGGGGTTTTCAGCTCGTGGGTCACCGAGAGCAAAAAGTTCCTTTGCTGTCTCGCCATCCCGATCTCCCGGGATATGGCGCGTTGCATGATGAACAGCCCCACGCACAACAAGATCAGGAAGACCCCGCCCTCGCCGATGATCATCCATATTTTCGACGAAACCACTTCCGCGCCGTTGGGGGCGTAATGTGCCTTCATCAAATCGATGAGCAGGTAAGCCCACCAGGAAAACTGCAGACAGATATAGCCCACCAGAACGTAGAACAAAACGTTGACCCGTCTTTGGTTTTTCAGCCTGCGCATGGTCGCCCTTCGCATGGTTTAAGGTGTGTTTCCATGAATGTATGCGGTAAAGATACACACCGCCGAGGGAGGAAGAATTTTGTGCGGGTCTTTGAATTTTGGATACTTTTGGCCAAATCCAAGACTCCGGGATGTATCGATTCCTGTTGAACAAACTTCCGCGACCCCTGCTTATCAAACTGAGCCATGTGTTCGGCAAAGTGGCTCCCATCCTGTACCGGGGAAACGCGGTGGAATGCCCCATCTGCAAACACAGCTTCCGGAAGTTTCTACCATATGGATCCAAGGTGGCGTACCGCAAAAACGCCCTCTGCCCCTCCTGCTTGTCGTTGGAAAGGCACCGACTGCTGTGGCTCTTCCTCAACAAGCGCACGGATCTCTTCGGAAAGAAGAAGAAAATGCTGCACATCGCACCGGAACAGTGCTTCCACAAAAAATTCAAATCGTCCCGCAACATCGAGTATGTCACCGGCGACTTGGAATCTCCCTTGGCCGAATACCACTTCGATTTGCACGACATCCCCTTCGACGAAAACTCCTTCGACGTAGTGATGTGCAATCACGTGCTCGAACACGTGGAAGACGACAGACAGTGCATGCGGGAGCTGTATCGCGTACTGAAACCCGGCGGCTGGGCCATCATGCAGGTTCCGATCGATTACTCACTCGAGGAGACCTATGAAGATCCCACCATCGTCGATCCGGCGGAAAGGGAGAAGCATTTTCGGCAAAAAGACCACTTGAGACTCTACGGACGGGATTACGCGAAGCGACTCGCCGAGGCCGGTTTCGAAGTGAGCGCCGACGACTACGTGACCACCATCCACCCCGAATTGATCCGAAGATTTCGGTTGCATTCCGACGAATTGATTTATTACTTGCGGAAATAAAAAAATCCCGTCGCTCGCGAACGGGATTCTGGTGGTGATGGACGGAATCGAACCGCCGACACAAGGATTTTCAGTCCTTTGCTCTACCGACTGAGCTACATCACCCGATTGGCAGGGCGCAAATATAAAGTTTATTTGGAAATGACCACCAAAAATTCATCGATCAAAACTTCAGACGTGGTCATCGATATGGGCAACACCCGGATGAAAGTGGCCCTCTTCGTCGATGGTCGATTGGACGGTGTGCTGAACTTTTCCAACGAGGCCAACAAAAGGGTGATGGCCCTTATCGAAACCGCCGACGCCAAAAGGGCCATCCTCAGCAACGTCGGCAAAGTGAAGGCGCCGTTGATCCGCGCCCTGTCGGAGAAATTGGACCTCTTGCACCTCGACTCGAATTTCGAAGTACCCATCCGCCTCGATTACCATACCCCCGAAACCCTCGGAACCGACCGAATCGCCAACGCCGTGGCGGCATCAAAATTTTATTCCGGACAAAACGTTCTCATCATCGATTTCGGAACGTGCATCAAGTACGATCTGCTGAGGGAAGACGCCACCTTTTTGGGCGGTGCCATCGCCCCCGGATTGGACATGAGGTTCCGCAGCATGCACAAAATGACGGGCAAACTGCCGAGAATAAAGGAATGGAAGGAAAAAGAAATGATCTGGCCCGGAAAGGACACCCGAAGCAGCATGGTCTCTGGAGTGCTCCAAGGAATCGAAGCGGAAATCGTCCATTACATCGCCCAATCCAACGAAAGATTTGAAAACTTGAAAGTCATCGCCACCGGCGGCGATTTCGGTTTCTTTGAGAAAGCGTTTAAAAATATCATCTTTGCACACCCTTATCTCACCCTGACGGGCCTGCATGAAATTCTACGCTTCCATTTGGATTAAAATGATCGCCTTCGGCCTCGGGTCGGTCGCCATGTCGATGGCGCCTCACGCCGCACGCGCCCAATCCGACTTTACCTCGCCGTATTCCATTTACGGGCCGGGTACCGTCATCCACAGGCAAAGCGTACTGCAAGCCGGCTTCGGGGGCGCCGGCGTAGCCCTCATCGATCCCCACAACCTCAATATGGTCAATCCGGCCGTGTCCGCCTATGCACTCGATCCGGTCTTCGAGGTCGCCGGCATGGGGTCGTTTTCGACTTTTCGTACCGATGCCGAATCCTTCGACAACAAGAGGTTTATGTTCAACAACATCGGCCTGAACCTGCCGGTCATTCGCAACAAGTGGGCGTTGAACATCGGGTTGACCGCACTCACCGACGTGGGCTACGACGTGAACGTCACACGCGATGGAGGAGAAAACATCGGTCATTACAATACCGAGTATTCCGGAAACGGAGGTTTGAACCAGTTCTACGTCGGCTCTTCATACAAACTTCTCAACCGCGCCGACAGCATAGGCAACGTGACTGCGCTCGCCGTGGGCGCCAACTACAACTTCGACTTCGGAGTGATCGAGAGCACGCGCCGAATCCACTACGTCGACGACCTCAACAGCATGGGGCTGACCGCCTACGAAAAGGACTTGCTGAAAAGAAACAACGCGGAGATCGGTGTGCACTTCCAAACTCCCCTGATAAAGAGAACCGAGACCAATCCCCGCTTTCTCAAAATCATGGGTGGCTTCTCCACTTCTCTCGGACTTAACATGAAAGCCGAACGCGACCTCCACGTCTATACCATTAAATACGTCAACCAAGACGCCATTTCACCGGCCGACACCTTGAGGAGCCTCGCGGCGGTGAAGGGGGACATCCAAATGCCGGTTCGGTACAGCGTGGGTTTCGCATTGGACTACTTCTCGGTTCAGCGCCGAAGGCTTCGGTTTGCCGTGGATTACACCACCGAACAATGGTCCAATTATTCCGATTCTTTCGGCGAATCCACCGGCCCTGTGTTCGAAGACGCCCGCACCATCGCCGGGGGAGTGGAATACACACCGGAAGTCGGCTCAAGAGAGTTTTTCAAAGCCTTGCGTTACAGGCTGGGGTTCAATCATCAAGAAACGAATTTAGAACTTGAAGGCCACCGCATTAAAGATGTTGGCATGAGTTTTGGGTTAACCCTACCGATTAACTTAAAACGCGCACTTACCCAATCGTCCTTGAATATCGCCGGTCGATACGGACGCTACGGGACAACTGCCGACGGACTGATCGAAGAAGAATACTTCCACGTTTACGTGGGATTTTCATTCACACCTCACTTCAGAAACCGCTGGTTTGTTCAACCCAAATACGACTGAGAAATGAAAACCAAAGAAATCCACGGCTTGCTTGTAAAAACGGCGTTTTTCCTTGTTGCCTGTCTGTTTGTGATTCCCATGTCCCTTCGGGCACAACAGGGTGGAGACTACGGAGACACCCCCGAACAACAGGAAGAATGCAAAAAGTACCTGTCGCTTTACCGCGATTACAGGGACCAAGACATGTACGAACAAGCCCTTCCTTTCTGGCGGAATGCGTATGAAATTTGCCCGGGCAGCGCCAAAACACTCTACATCGACGGCACGCGATTCTACGGCAACATCCTTGACGAAATCTATCAGGATTCCTCCCAGCTGGACGTGAGGAACGCATACATCGATACATTGATGCAGATTTACGATCAGAGGATCGAATACTTCGGAGAAGAAGGCAAGGTGCTCACCTATAAAGGAAATGACCTGTACAAATACGACAAATCCAGAGCGAAGGAAGCCAACGCGATGTTCAAGAGATCCATGGAGCTGCTCGGAAACAACACCGATGCCGTGGCGCTGTCCAGATACTACCAATCGCTGGTAGACTTGTACAATAATAAAGAGGCCACCAAATCCGACCTTCTGGTGGAATACATGCCCGTTGTCGACATTCTCGACTACAACATCGCCCGCCTCGAAGATGAGAAAGCCAAGGCGAGATACGAGTCAGCCAAAACCAACTTGGAGAACTTTTTCGTGAAAATCGCGGACTGCAGCGACATCTATTCCATCTTGTCGGAGCGATTGGCGGAAGCACCCGAAGATATTTCCCTGAACAAAAAGGCACTGGCCGTTCTCAATAAGCGAGACTGTACGGACGACCCCCTCTACTTGCAAGTTGCCGAACGCGTATACCGCGACGAACCTACGCACCCGGCCGCATATTCTTTGGGAATCGAAGCGGTGAAAGCAAAAGACTATTCCAAGGCACTCACCTACTTCCGCGAGGCCATCGAACTTTGCGGCGATTGCATCGACTTGGAGAAATACTTGCTCCGCGCAGGCCAAACGGCCACCATCTTGGGGCAGACTTCCACGGCGAGAAACTACGCCAACAGAATTTTGCAGGAAAACCCCCGCAGCGGTGCGGCGTACATCCTCATCGGCGATGCCATCGCCACGGCCGCCAAGAATTGCGAAGGACCTCTCGGCCCGGCCTCAGTGTACTGGCTGGCGGCGGATTACTACGCCAAGGCCGCCAATACCGACCCCTCGGTGGCCGGCGAAGCCAACCAAAAAGTTGCGAACACCAGAAAGTACTTCCCTCTCAAAACCGACGTGTTCTTCCACAATTTGGAGGAAGGCCAAGCCTACCAAGTGGAATGCATGGGTGGGGAGTCCACCACGGTGAGGACCAGGGACTGACTTTATGCACCGGGATTCACCCATTCGTAGAGTGCTCGGCATTATCGGACCGGCCATGATCATGGCCGGTCTGTCTGTTTCCTGTACCTCCAACGACATGGCCCAAGTTCTCGAACTGTCCGACCCGGGAAACCGACCGGTGAGAAGCACCGAAAACGTGGTCTACACGTACACGGACTCGGGAAGGGTTACGAACACGCTTAAAGCCGGAAAAGTAGACCGGTACGCCTCCCCGGATTCTACCTACAGCCTGATTTCAAATGGGTTCGAATTGTTGTTTTACACCGATAGCGGCGATTTCGACGGACGCTTGGTTGCCCGAAACGGCTACATCTCCGACAACAATTCCCTTATGATCGCCCGCGACAGCGTGGTCTTCGTCAACAAAATGAACGAAACCCTCTACACCGAGGAGCTCATGTGGTTCCAAGACAGCGCCAAGGTGTTCACCGACAAATTCGTCACCATCGAGCGCGACGACGCGGTGATCTATGGCCACGGGTTGACCTCCGATCAGAATTTCACCAATTACGTTATCCGCGATGTGACGGGTATGTTATACCTCGACGAAAATGAAGAATGACAAAAACAAAGACGCCTACAGCAAGGTGGGCCGTATCATGGAGATCTTTTGGCTGAGCCTGGCCATCCTCTCCTTGCTGGTGGTCATCTATATCTTCTTCGCCCAAGGCATTACTCGCGCAAACATCCAGTACCTCGTATTCCCCGGAATGGCCGGAGCCATGTTCGCTTTCAGGTACGTCATGCGCAGGCGAATGGAGCGAAACAGCCGAAAATGATATTCCCGGCTTTTTCTATTTTTGAAGACCAATGGAATCCAGCGAAGGAGTCATTTTGATCGCGTCCTTGTTTTTTGCCCTGTTCTTTACCGGGATGAGCGTCGCGTTTTTGTCTGCCAACAAACTCAAGATCGAACTCGACGGAAAGCAAGGGGTGTTTTCGGCGGCAATCCTTTCCGGACTGCTCCGAAAGCAGTCCAAGTTTATCGCTACCTTG
Source organism: uncultured Cryomorphaceae bacterium (assembly GCA_964574635.1). Classification (GTDB taxonomy): domain Bacteria; phylum Bacteroidota; class Bacteroidia; order Flavobacteriales_D; family Cryomorphaceae; genus CAZNOG01. The sequence continues at coordinate 242,347 of CAZNOG010000001.1, forward strand.
CTCGTTGGCAGCCACATCGCCTTGGTGGTGTTCGCCGTATACTCGGTGTCTTGGCTGGAGCCCAAACTCGTCGAAAATGGAGTCGAGGGGGTTTGGATCCCCGTACTCCAAACCGCCATCGCCGGAATTGTCGTTCTGTTCTTCGGAGAGTTCATCCCCCGCACCGTATTTCGCTTGAATCCCAATTTTCTGATGAAGGTTTTCGCCGTACCCGTCCTCTTGGCCTACTACGCCTTGTGGATTCCCATGCGGTTGATCACCGGCATCGCGCAATTCGTGGTGAAATACATCCTTCGACTCGATCTGCCTTCAGGAAGCCACGCGTACGGACGCATGGATCTCGATAATTTCCTCCGCGAAATCGCCGACAACGCCGAAGAGAAAGAAGAAGACCTCGAACACGAAATCCAGATCTTCCAAAACGCCTTGGACTTTTCGAAGGTGAAAGCCCGCGATTGCATGGTGCCCCGCACCGAAATTGCCGCCGTGGAAGTCGATGACGACGTGGAAAAACTCAAAAAGGTCTTCATCGATACCGGGTATTCCCGAGTACTCGTCTACCGCGAATCCATAGACAACATCATCGGATTCGTCAATTCCATGGAGATGTTTCGCAAAGTCGACAGCATCAAACGCCTGATCGTCCCGGTCATCATCATCCCCGAAACCATTTCGGCCCGGGAAGTCCTTCGGCTCTTCATCAAGCAAAACAAGAGCATCGCCGTTGTGGTCGACGAGTTCGGCGGCACCTCCGGCATGCTGACCATCGAAGACGTCATGGAAGAAATTTTCGGTGACATCGAAGACGAACACGACCAGGAGGTCCTGCTCGAAGAGAAAGTCAACGACAATCTCTATCATTTTTCCGCACGCCTCGAAATCGACTACCTCAACGAGAAGTACAAGTTCGATCTTCCCGAAAGCGAGGAGTACGAAACCCTGGCCGGACTCATCCTCAATCGCTGCGAAGATATCCCCGACGTGCACGACGTGGTGGAAATCGAACCCTACCGCATCACCATCACGGGGAGCAGCGACGTGAGAATCGATTCCATTCGCCTGGAAATACTGCCCGAAGATTAATCCCGAACGCCGCGGAGCCACGCGTTCGGGTAACGATTGACCACGAGCATCGTACCCCCGAAAGGCGCGATCCGAAAATTCACTTCATTTCCCAAATGGAAATTATTACCTTCGCACCCTTCATAATCCGTACGGAATGGCAGCTATAGGAAAAATTAGAGAACGGTCTACGCTTTTATTGATCGTGATTGGTGTGGCCATGGTGGCTTTTATTTTGGGCGACTTCGTCGCCGGACAAGGAAATTCCCCCGCGAGTCAATACGTGGGTGAAGTATATGGCGAGGAAATCAACATGCTCGACTATGAGCAGCGCGTTGAAAACGAAGTCCAAGCCATGAACTCCATCGGTCAACCCATCTCCACGACCGACCCCCAAGTACGCAACCAAGTGTGGGACGACATGATCCAAGAAATGATCATGTACAAAGAGTTGAACGAATTGGGTGTGCGCATGAGCCGTGAGGAGTACGACGACATCCGTTTCGGCGAAAACGCCAACCCCGAATTCCGATCCGGCGATATGTTCAAGAACCCCGAAACGGGCACCTTCGACCCTATGGCCGTTCAGAACTATTTCGCACTCATGGAGAGTGATTTTCCCGTTTATCACCAAGTCGAACAAAGGCGACTCATGAACGGAAGACTCTACGAAAAATACAACAACATGATCAAACTCGGCATCGCGGTCAATACCCTCGACGCCAAAGATCAATACTACCGACAAGAGCAAAAGGCCGATTTTACCTACGTCGTGCGCACCTTCGCTTCCATCGCCGATTCGACCATCGAAGTGAGCGAAAAGGAGCTCAAAGCCTACTACGACAAACACAAGCACGAAGACCGCTTCGAGCAAGACCCTGAAGTCGACTTGGAGTACGTGGTTTTCACCGTTGAAGCCTCCGAAGAAGACAAAGAATACACGCGCGAAGAGCTCTCCAATCTCAAAGAGGAGTTTGCAAACGCATCCAACGACTCCTCCTTCGCAGTCAGACATTCCGATTCGCGTCGCGCCATGCTGAAAACCCTCGAAGCGGGCGGTGACGACGAACTGCAAGCCATGATCGATTCCGCGCAAATCGGCGATGTGATCGGACCCTACGAATTGGACGGCGTCATGGCCATCGCCAAAGTGGTCGAAACGGACGTCAAGGAACTCGCCACGGCGCGCCATATATTGCTTTCCAAAGACAATACCCCCGACATCGACGTGCTGAACAGCCGCGCCGACAGCATCGTGAGAGTCATCAAGCGCGACGACAATTTCGAAGAAATGGTCACGCTGTTCAGCGACGACCCCGGATCCATCGCAAACGGCGGCGTGTACGAAAACTTCGACCGCACACGCATGGTTCCGGAATTCACCGAAGCGTCTTTTGATCGACCTATCGGGTCGCTGAACGTGGTGGAAACCTCGTACGGAGTACACATCGTCGAACCATTGGAAGTGACCGAAGAAAAAGTGCTTAAAGTTTGGGAAGTCGATTTCGAAATCCGACCCACCAGCGAAACGTTCAATCGCGTCTACGACGAAGCGAATGAATTTTCTCTCTCCATCGACAATGTCGCCGATTTCAGTGCCGAAGCCGAAAGCCGTGGATACGAAGTGCGGGAAGGATCCAAAATCGGCCCCATGGCCATGAACCTCCCCAACGTACCGTCCTCCCAAGACGTCATCCGCTGGGCCCACGCCAAGGAAAGCACGAAAGTGGGCAGCATCAGCGAGCCCATGGAGTTCGGAAACAATATCGTGGTGACCGCGCTCAAAGCACGGAGAGAGCAAGGCAGAGCCTCTTTCGAAGACAGCAAAGACATGATTCGTCCCGATGTCATCCGCGAGAAAAAGGCCGAGATGTTCAAAAAGGAAATGCAGGGCAAGAGCATCGCGGAACTCGAATCGGAGTTCAACCTCTCGGTCAAAATGGCCACCAACGTTTCCCAAGACCGCCCCAACCTGCCGGGATCCGGCAATGAGCCATATATCGTAGGATTCGCCATGACCATGACCGAAGGCACGGTGAGCGAGCCGCTTACGGGTCGTGCCGGGGTGTACGTGATTCAGTTGGAGTCCAAAACCGACGTGCAGCCACGGGAAGAGTACCTCGTGTACCGCGACGAACTCGAGTACCGAATCCAAAGCCGTATGCAGTCGCCGTCCACCGGTGTGTACCGCGCCCTGAAAGACGTGGCCAACATCAAAGACGAACGGTCTCAAATGTTCCAACGCTTCCGTTGATCCACGGCCGTCGGGACAACTCCACGGTTGAATCATTTTTTATGCACGGGGCGCCAAGCGATTGCCCGGGTTTGGGTTTTTGTGGGTGTGGCTCTCCCCTCACGCGATTCTCTCCCTTCCCATATCGGGCTCGCTATTGAAGTTCCCCGATTTACGCGCCGGTTGTGCAAAGTATCGGCGAAACACTATCTTTGACCCATCTCACAGGGGTGCCTATATCACCTGCCACACGAGGCGGTTTGACAGGCTGAGATCATACCCTACGTCCCGCTTCTTTGAGGGCGTACACCTGATCCGGTTAATGCCGGCGTAGGGAGTTAAATAAGTTGGTTCGGTGGCTTCCCCCGAGTCGACCGACCTGAACTTAAATTTCAAAGAAATGTTCAAATCCAATTGGTGGCTCTTTTTGGCCGCCGCTTGCTGTCCGTCGGTCATCTTCGGGCAGGCCCGCCTTTCCGGCGTGGTGCACTCACAAGATGGCGGAGCGTTGCACGGAGCGTCATTGGTGCTCGAAGAATCGCTGAGAATCGCGTACTCCCGCAGCGACGGTAGTTTCGATTTCGGCGACCTCCCTCGGGGCACCTACGTGCTTCGCTCTTCTTACCTCGGTTACGAAACACGTCGGGATACCCTGACCATCGAAGACCGAGACCTCCAACTCGACATCGCGTTGGTTCCGCGCTCCTTCCTCAGCGGGGAGGTGGTGGTGGAAGCCACGCGACTTTCCGAAAATTCGCCTGGAACTTTCGAAACCCTCACTCAAGAGGACATCGCCAAACGAAATCTCGGCCAAGACATCCCGTATTTGCTCGCCCTCACCCCCTCCATGGTCACCACTTCCGATGCCGGGGCCGGCGTGGGCTATACCGGGTTGCGCATCCGGGGCAGCGACCAAACGCGCATCAACCTCACCGTAAACGGCGTTCCCATAAACGACCCGGAATCCCAAGTGGTGGTGTGGGTGAACATGCCGGATTTGGCCACGAGCCTGAACTCGGTGCAAATTCAGCGCGGGCTGGGCAGTTCCACAAACGGATCGGGAGCCTTCGGTGCTTCGATCAATATGGAAACCGGCGACGTGCCATCCGAAGGTGGCGGTCTGATTTCAAACAGTTTCGGATCCTTCAACACCCGCAAACACACGGTGGAATTCAACACCGGCCGATTGAAAAACGGCTTCGCCGCGGAAGGTCGTCTTTCTTCCATCCAATCCGACGGGTACATCGACCGCGCCACCAGCGACCTGAAGAGCTACTACCTCTCCGCGGGATACTTCGGTGAGAAAACCATGGTCAAGGCGGTGTCGTTCGCAGGAGCCCAAGAAACGTATCAGAGCTGGTACGGAACCCCCGAGTCCCGCGTGGAAGGCGATAGGGAAGAAATGCTCGCTCACGCCGAACGCGAAGGGTACAGCCCGGAACAGATCAGTAACTTGTTGAATTCCGGCCGTACATACAACCACTACCTCTACGAAAACGAGGTGGACAACTACACGCAGTCGCACTACCAACTGCACGTCGGTCACGCCTTCAGCGACAAATTGCGTTTGAACCTCGCCGGTCACTACACTCGGGGCGATGGCTTCTTCGAACAGTACAAAGCCGGAGAGGATATCCTTGAAGACTTCGGTAAACCCTACCCCGTGATCGGAGGAGACACCATCATGGAGTCTGATTTTATCATACGCCGATGGCTGGCCAACGACTTTTACGGCGGCACCTACGCGTTGAAATACGTTCACGGCAACTCGAACTTCACGCTCGGCGGCGGACTTCATTTTTACCGTGGCGACCACTTCGGCGAAATTCTCTGGGCCGATAGCGCGGTGAACGTCGCGCACGGTGAGCGGTACTACGACGGCGTGGGCAACAAAGACGACTACAGTGTGTACGGAAAGTGGGAGCACGTCCTTGATCGTTGGAATTTCATGCTCGACCTCCAACTTCGATCCGTGGAGTACGAAACCTTCGGAATCGACAACGACTTGACCCACTACGACGTGAGCAGAAATTACCTCTTCTTCAACCCGAAATTGGGTGTGAGGCGCGACATCGACGACAGGCAGCACGTATACGCGTATTTCGGTCGAGGGCACCGCGAACCGGTGCGCAACGACTTCATCGACGCCGACCCCGGTGAAACTCCCCGACACGAAACGCTCAACAACTTAGAGTTGGGATACGGTTTCGAAACCCCGTCTTTCGGCGCCAAGGTCAATGGCTACCTCATGCATTATGAAAACCAACTGGTGCTCACGGGTGCGCTGAACGATACGGGAAATCCCATCCGCGAGAACGTAGACCGCAGCTACCGTGCGGGCGTTGAACTCCAGGCGGCTTGGCGAGTTTTCGACCGCTTGATGTGGTCCGCCAACTTTACGTACAGCCGGAACAAAATAACCGAGTTCGAATACCACCTCGGTGGGGAGATGATGGAATTGGGCGAAACGGACATCAGCTTCAGCCCGGAAATCATCGCCGCAAACAACTTCGTGTGGATGCCCGTGAAAGGCCTCGAACTCGCGTTGAGCACAAAATACGTGGGGGAACAATTCCTCGACAACACTTCCGACCGCGGCAAGATGATCGACGCCTATACGGTGTCGGATTTCCGAGCGGGATACACCATCAAAGGAAAGTTCTTCGACGAGGTCCGGATCAACCTCCTCGTGAACAATATTTTCGACGCCGAATACAGCTCAAACGGCTATACCTACTCGTACGTGTACAATGGAGTGGTGACGGAGAATTTCTACTACCCACAGGCGGGAACCAACTTCCTGATTGGATTGGATCTCGTGTTCTGATCGGTGAATCGACGGCTTATGCCGCTCCTGAAAGCGGAAAATCGAAAAAGGCGCTCATTTTTTGGGCGCCTTTTTTACTTCCAAGGTCTTGGCTACGTCCGCGGCCGCTTTGAAAATGTGCGCCGGCGATCCGCCCTCCGCCCATATGGAACCGTGGAGGGCCGCACCTGAAAATCCAAGTTGGGCGATATCCGGCAATCTTTCCACGGTCACCCCGCCCACGGCGAAGATGGGGTACTTCGACGAGCTGTTGACGATGTTCAGGGCCCGCTTGCTGAAACCTCCCGACAGCGTGGCGTGTGTGATGCTGTCGAAAACGGGGCTGAGGAAGGCGTAGGAAAAGCGTCTGCGGTCGTTTTGTATATCCGTCAGTTTGTGGAAGGTCCGGGTGATGATCAGATTGGGATTTTTAAACCTTTCGAAACGCACCCGCCAGCGGTACATTCTTCCTTTGCGTCGGTGTCTTTTGCTGATGTGAATGCCCCCGAGTTTCAGTTTGAAAGCCAAATCGTGGTGGTTGTGCAAAACCATGCGGGAACGGTATTCCGAAGGAAACGAGGTGATGTACTCCTTGAGGTCCCTCTTGCTCAAGTGGGTTTTCCTCACGTGGAAATACTTGAGCCCGAGCTCAAACATTCTCGTCACCTCGTCGATCTCGCCGGGAGTTTCCCGGCCCGATGATATGACCACCAGTTCCATCACTTTCTGATCTCACGAACTTTCAAAGAGGGGATGAGGTCGGGATTCTCCCTCGCGCCGTTCCCGATGACCACCACGTCGGCGCCGGCCTGCCACAACGCCTGCGCTTGCCCGGCATCGCGAATGCCTCCGCCCGTGATGATCGGCGTGTCCACCGCATTTCGTACCGCCGCGATCATTTCGGGCGCGGGAGGGCGATCCGCCCCGCTTCCCCCGTCGAGAAACATGAGCTTCAATCCCAACATCTCACCCGCCAGTGCCGTGGCGGCGGCGACGTCTCCCTTGTTGTATGGAATGGGAAACGTGTTGCTGATGTACTGGGCCGTGGTGGGTCTGCCGCAGTCGATCAGGAGGTAGCCCGTGGGAAGCACCTCCAGATTCGACTTTTTCAATAAAGGAGCGGCAGTCACTTGATGACCGATGAGGAATTCAGGGTTTCTGCCGCTGATCAACGACAAAAACAAAACGGCGTCGGCCGAATTGTTCAGTTGCGCCGGCGTGGAAGGAAAAAGGATGATCGGCAGGGAAGTGGAACTTTTCAGCACATCCACCGGATTGTAGTCCATTCCTTCCGTGATGAGGCTGCCCCCGAAAAAAAACAAGTCCACCCCGTCGGCTTCCGCGCGACTTCCCATATCGAAGAGGGCATCGGTGGAAGGGATGTGATCGGGGTCGATCAAACGCGCCAGAAGTTTGCGGTTCTCCCTTCGGGCGCTTTCAATGCTGTGCATAACGTTCATCACGGCGTCAAAAATAACTTTAATCCCGTAAGTGCCTTTTTCCGCCTTGCACCCTGTTTTGGTTTTTCACCTCATTGCGCGTCAGACAACAAGACGTATGCAACCGCCATGTCGTCCAGAAATTTCGTCGCCAAAACGTGTTGAAAGGGTCGTCCCCTGCGTTGGCCCTCTACCTGTACCCGGTCGCGGAGCATATCGTGCTTGGTGATGCGTATGTCTTTGAACGGAAGCTCCGTACCGTAACACTTGAACACCGCTTCCTTGACCGACCAAATCAAGGCCAAGGCGGCGATGCGGTCTTCCATGCCCATGCGAGCCACTTCATCGTCGTCGGTGAATTTCCGGAGGATGCGTTCCAATTTTGAGGTGAATACCTGCACGTCCAATCCGGCCAATCCAGTGGAAAGCAATACGCCTACCACGTCGTTGGAATGAGACAGGGAAATTCCCGGACCGTTGAGGAGGTGAGGCTTTCGCGATTTGTAGAAGGGAATGGCGGCGGGAAAAACTTCCACCAACAAGTAGCGCGAAGCGAACCACTGCAGGGCTTTTTCCGGATGCGCGATGGCATCGCCGTCTTCCGCGTCGAATTCGTGCTCTTGAAGTTTTTCCCTGAAGAAATCCAAACTCTCGGTGGCTTTCCACAAAGCCACTTCCACGTCGGTGTGTGATCGGTAAAATATCAGAGGCATATGCTGCTCGGAAGAGGCGCCGGCACCCGATGGTTATCGAACCGGTTCCCACGCCAAGGTGAAAAAGTAAAAGTATGTATTTCCGGCGAGGCGCACTCCGCCTTGCGAACTTGGTCGCCGAACCGGTTCGGGGGCGGGGGGTATATTTGTGCAAAACCGCGATTTATGGAAACCAAAACCTTGCTGGAAGAACTCAAGACCATGGTGCGACACCACCGTGAAGAGGGGCGGAGGTTCCAAGCCCTGCCCGACGAGATACTGCAATACAAACCGGAACCGACCGTGTGGAATGTCTTGGAGTGCGTGGAACACCTGAACCGCTATGCCGAAGTGTACCATCCGGCCATCGAAAAGCAAATCGGGAAAGTGGACGCCACACCCACAAAAACCTTCAAACCCGGATTCTTGGGCGGCCGCTTGGCGAAATCCATGCTGCCGGGAGGGAAAAAGGTGCGCACCTTCATGAAAATGAACCCCGCCGGTCAAGAGGTGGGCCGTGAGGTGCTCGATCGGTTTGTCGCCGAACGCGATCGCTTGGCGCAACTGTTGGACGCCGCCGAAAAGGTCGACCTCAACGCCGTGGGCGTTCCGATTTCCGTATCGCGATGGGTCAAAATTCGGCTTGGTGACGCGCTGAGACTCGTGATATACCACGACCAGCGACACATTGAACAGGCGCAACGCGCCGTGGAACGCGCCCGGAAGGAGGCGGGTAACGGCTAAATCCGCGCCGCCGTCACGACACGCTTACTCCATAGGATAACCCCGGTCGATCCAATCGACTTTGAGGTTGTTTTCGATGTCGAGCAGCTTGTGGTTCGTGAACTCCATGTCATTGAGCAAGCGGAAAGTGGGGCGGATATTGGGGCAGTCCTTGAAGGGACAACACCCGCAGTAGAGCACGATGTCGGCGTCTTTCGGCAAGTCGACGACCGCTTGTTCGAGTGCACGCACATTTTCCGGGTTTCGACCCTCGCCGATGTGAACGGCGTGTTTGATTTGGCCGGCCGGCCCGATGTCGAACACGTGAACCGAGGAAGGATCCTCTTTCAAGGTCGCCGCCAAGTCGTCGGGTGAGATCAATTGGGATGGAGTCCACGGTTCTTTTTGCTCCAATCCTCGGGGGCCGTCGAATTTGGCGAAGGCCAGAACCAAGATGGCCCCTATGATGGAGGCTGCAAAAACCAACGGTCTTTTGAGCATGATGTGAATTTGAGTGAGGACAAAGTAAGGAATTTTCCGCGTGCCGCGGGCGCGAAACGCCTTTTTTCGGGTATACCGTGGAAAGCGCGTTTCGCGGGGTGGCGGCGTCGGTCTTCTCAGGACTTGAAGTGCTCCTTCACCTTGGGCATCACTTCTTTTCCGAAGCGCTCGATGGTGCGCATCATCTTTTCGTGGGGAGGTCCTCCCACGTCCACGTGGGCGATGAATCGGTTGATGCCGAGCGTTTCGGCCGTGCGGATGATTTTTTCGGCCACTTCGTCGGGGTGCCCCATGAAGAGGGCGCCATGCGGGCCCATGCCCTCGAGGAAATTGCCGGGCGTGAATGATCCGCCCCAACCGCGCTCCTTGCCGATTTTATTCATGGAATGCGCGTAATAGCGGAAATAATCCTCTACCACGTCCTCCTTGGAATCGCCCAGGAAGGTGTGGGAATGCACGCTGATGTCCATCTTTTCGGGGTCGTGACCGCGGTGGTTGTACACTTCCCGATAGAAATCGACCAAGGGCTTGAAGCGGGCGGGATCCCCACCGATGATGGCGAAAACGATGGGCAAGCCCAAGTTGGCCGCGCGCTCAACGGACGAAGGCGTCCCGCCGACGGCGATGGAAATGGGGATTTTCCTTTCGGCTTCGGGGTACACCACCTGGCCGTCGAGGGGTGCGCGGAATTTCCCTTGCCAATGGATGGGGCCTCCTTCGCGGAGCTTAAGCAAGAGCTCAAGTTTTTCTATGAATAATTCGTTGTAGTCTTGAAGGTTGTACCCGAATACCGGAAAGGATTCGATGAAACTTCCGCGCCCGGCCATGATCTCGGCCCGGTGATTCGACAACATGTCGATCATGGTAAAGTCCTTGAAAAGCTTGACCGGGTCGGTGGAACTGATCACGTTCACCCCACTGGAGAGCCGGATATTCTTGGTCGCGGTAGACAAGGCCGCCAGAACGATTTCGGGTGAGGGCACCGCGTAATCTTCCCGGTGGTGCTCACCCATGGCGAAAGAGTCGATGCCGAGTTCGTCGGCGAGCTTCACTTCTTCGATGATTTCCTTCAGACGCTCCGAAGGTTTGCGGTATGTTTTCGTTTGGAAATCGAAGGTCATGTCTCCAAACATTCCAATGCCTAATTCCATGTGTGCTTATTTTGTGGGTTCACGGTAAACTGCAACCTCCGTTCCGTTCGGAAATCCATGCCAAAAGGGCAGGGGTGAGGGCCTTCTTTCGACTCGTCGAAACGGTGACACGTCGATTGGTGCCGAATCGTATATTTGCCGCTCACCGACCGAAATTTTTACGGATCCATGCGCCAAACACACCCAATTACTTTTACCTCTATCGCCTGCATCGCCCTCGGCTTGTTCGTCGGTTGCAATCAAAAACCCAGTGAAATGAATTCCACAACGGAAGAAATCAAAGAAGTACTCGACTTGGATGCGCGAGACACCTCCATCAATCCCGCCGATGACTTTTTCGGCTATGCCAACGGCAACTGGATGAAAAACAATGAGATTCCCTCTTCCAAAACCGGTTGGGGATCGTTTTACATCGTGCGCGACAACGCCTTGGAGCGCTTGCACGAAATCCTCGATTCGGCCGCTTCGGTCACCGACGCCCCCAAAGGTTCGCCCACCCAACTCATCGGCGATTTCTACCGCAGTTTCATGGACACGGCCGCCATCGAAGAAAAGGGTCTGCAACCGGCGCAAAGCGATCTCGACCGCATCGCCCGACTTTCCGACGCAAGGGAAATGATGGATGAAGTGATGCGCATGCGCGCGGAAGGAAATTCCATGATGTTCAGCATGTACGTCTCGCCCGACAAGAAAGACAGCGAGGTGCAACGACTGAATTTCTCCCAAGGCGGGTTGGGGCTCCCCAACCGCGACTACTACTTCGATGAGGACGACAAGAGCGAAGAGATCCGAAACAAATACGTGGATTACGTCGCCGATCTCTTGGTTGGGATCGGTCGGGACGAAGCTTCCGCACAACGCAGCGCAAGTAACATACTCGCACTGGAAACCGAAATGGCCGCCGCTTCCAAAAGCCGCGTGGAACTGCGCGACACGGAGGCCAACTACAATATTTTTACCGTCGACGAATTCGAGAAACACGCGCCGGCCCTCGGTCTGAAGCGCAACCTCGGCGTTCTCGGTGCCGACGTGGAGGTCGTTCAGGTGGGTCAACCGGAGTTCTACTCCACGCTGTCCGGCCTCATTGAATCCAAACCCCTGTATGTTTGGAAGGATTACCTCACCTACCACACCATCGACGGTTGGGCGCCTTACCTGAGCAGCCAATTCGCCGATCTGCACTTCGATTTCCACAACCGAACGCTGAACGGACAGAAAACCCCGGAAGTGCGGTGGAAGCGCGCGGTGCAGCTGGTGGACCGCACTTTTGGCGATGCCCTCGGCCGCATTTACGTCGAAAAGCACTTCCCGGCTTCAGCCAAGGAATACATGCTCGAATTGGTCGGAAACCTCGAAGAAGCGTACGCCGAACGAATCGAGAACATCACCTGGATGGGCGACACCACCAAAACCAAAGCCCTCGAAAAACTGCGGTCCTTCGCCAAGAAAATCGGCTATCCCGACACGTGGAAGGACTATTCGGATACGGACATCGTCCCCGACGATTTGGTTTCCAACATCCGCAGCCACGCCCAGTGGTACAGCGATTACAACATGGCCAAACTGGGCAAACCGGTGGATCGAAGCGAGTGGTTTATGAGCCCGCAAACGGTCAATGCGTACTACAATCCGCTTTTCAACGAAATCGCTTTCCCCGCGGGCATCTTGCAACCTCCGTTTTTCTATCCCGACGGCGATGACGCGGTAAATTACGGCGCCATCGGAGTGGTGATCGGCCACGAAATGACTCACGGCTTCGACGACCAGGGCAGCCGCTACGACGTCAACGGAAACCTCTCCAACTGGTGGACGGACCAAGACCGGGAAAATTTCAAAAACCTCACCAACCGCATCGTCGAGCAGTATTCTGCCTACACCGTACTCGACGGATTGCCGGTGAACGGCGAATTCACCCAAGGCGAAAACATCGCCGACAACGGTGGTCTCGCCATCGCCTACGCGGCTTTCCAAAAAACGGAGCAGGCCAAGCGCGGTGAGAAAATCAGCGGCCTCACCCCCGATCAAAGGTTTTTCCTCGCCTATGCGCAAGTGTGGTGCATCAAAAACACCGACGAACGCCTGCGTATGCGCATCGGCAACGACCCGCACTCACCCGAGATGTTCCGCGTGAACGGTCCGGTGTCCAACATGCCCGAGTTTTACGAAGCGTACGGCGTCACCCCCGAAAACAAACTCTACCGCGAAGAGGCCGTCCGAACCACCGTGTGGTGATGCCCTACGCGTAAAGTGCGCCGCGCGCGGCGGCGGGAAAAGCGGTGGACGGGTGTGATGAGGGGTTTTGTGGGTGTGGCGTCTTTTGCCGGAGATTAATCGAACAATCCGTGAATTTCGGCGTCGATGGCGTTGATGATCCGACCCAAGTCCTCGGCGTCGGTGTGGAAACGGTTGTTGTCCACGTCGATCACCAGCAACTTGCCCTTGTCATAAGTGGAAATCCACGCTTCGTAGCGCTCGTTCAGCCGTTTGAGGTAATCGAGTCGGATGGTTTCCTCGTAAGCCCGCCCCCGTTGTTGGATGTTGTTGACCAGAGCCGGCACCGTTGCGCGCAGATAGATCAGCAAATCCGGTGGGCGGATGAAGTTTTCCATGGAGTTGAACAGGGAAAAATAATTCTCGAAATCCCGCGTGGTCATCAATCCCATGGCGTGGAGGTTAGGCGCGAAAATGTACGCGTCTTCGTAGATGGTCCGGTCTTGAATGACGTCCATACCCTTTTCCCTGATCTCCAAAATCTGGTTGAAACGGCTGTTCAAAAAGTATATCTGAAGATTGAATGACCACCGCTGCATGTCGCGGTAAAAATCCATGAGGTAGGGATTTTCGTCCACGTCTTCAAACTGGCTCTCCCATTTGTAATGTTTTCCCAGAAGTCCCGTAAGGGTCGTTTTTCCCGACCCGATGTTTCCTGCTACAGCTATATGCATTTTCAAAGATTCATGGGTGCCAAAAGTACGAATTACCCCGGTTTGCATCACGAAAGGCTTCATTCCCGCCCCAATATATCGGGTTTTCCGCTCGGGCCGCCGCTTCACCGCACACCGCCCCGCCTTTGGAAAGGAATTATCGCTCAATCCTCCGCCACGCGTATATCCGACCGAGACACAGCGCGGCCGCAGTCGGGAATCGCACCGCCCCGCCCTTGCACGAGTGGGGAAGAACGGAGTGCTCTTCAACGTGCAACCGAGTGTCGTAGCGGAACAACGTGTCGCCCCGGAAGTACGACAAACGGTGATCGGACATGAAAAAGCCGGTCAAACCCGTGATCGGAATGGTCTTGATGTACGAACCGTAGAGATCGAAAACGAATATCCCTTCCAGCGGATCGTTGAGATACACCCGCTCGCCGAATTCCCGAATGAAGTTGGGATTCAACGTCTTGTTCAGTATTTGAGACAGGTTGCCGGTTTCCACCACCTTGTCGAACCGGTCGGAGACCCGCAAAAGACGGGTTCCCCCTTCTTCGAATATCCAAAAGTGATTCTGCACCGACGAACACACCGGGCCGGGGTAGCTCACGCCCTTGGTGGTCAGGTCGATCGGACCGCGGTATTCGCTCAGCGTATTGTCCAACAGCACCATCGTGCCCAATTGCGGAAAGTACACCAATGGCCGGAGGGGTTGAGTGACGTCCAAATCGCCGATGGCTCCGTATTTATTGTTGCTGTACCGGTAGGCCACCTCGCCGTTCGGGCCGTGCTTGACGATTTCCGTTTCACCTACTGCGTAAACGTTGCCCAAATGATCCATGCGCAGAAACGCCGCCCCGCTCTCGTGCTGCCACACCTCCTTCCACTGGGCGTGGATACTCGATGCGCACAAGCAGAGCACCGAAATCGCGATGATCCGAAACCACGGCGATCCCGCCGCCGGTCGTTGAATGGCTCTGGAAACGTCCGCCATCGCCTTTACTTTTCGGTCGCCGCGGGAAAGGCCACCTTCGAGATGGCCTCCAAAAATTCGCGGTTGTTGGCCAATCGCGGCACTTTGTTTTGCCCGCCGAGTTTTCCCTTGGTTTTCAACCATCGGTAAAAAGTTCCTTCGGGCACAGCCTTCACCAGAGGCATCGCCAAAGTGAGGTCGCCGGTGCGCTTGGCTTCGTAATCGCTGTTCAGCCGCTTCAGCGCGTCGTCCAAATCGGCGGTGAATTTTTCCAGTGAATCGGGGTGTTTTTTGAATTCGATCAGCCATTCGTGTCCACCGCTGCGCGTGCCGCTCATGTAGATGGGACCGGCGGTGTAATCGGAAACCGCGCAATCGTTTTTGTTGCACGCTTCCACCAGCGCGCGCTCGGCGTTGTCGATGATCAATTCTTCCCCGAAGGCGTTGATGAAGTGCTTCGTGCGTCCCGTCACGCGGATGCGGTACGGTTCCTTGGTCGTGAATTCCACCGTGTCGCCCAGGCGGTACCGCCAAAGTCCGGCGTTCGTCGAGATCACCATTTCGTAGTTCTTACCCACTTCCACATCTTGCAGATCCACCGTGGCCGGCTGATCCTCGTGGGCCGATTCGGCGGGAATGAACTCGTAGTAAATGCCGTAGTCCAACATGAGCAGCATATCGTTCCTGTCGGGCGAATCCTGAATGCCGAAATACCCTTCGCTGGCGTTGTAGCTCTCGTAGT
Organism: uncultured Cryomorphaceae bacterium; assembly: GCA_964574635.1. Lineage (GTDB taxonomy): Bacteria > Bacteroidota > Bacteroidia > Flavobacteriales_D > Cryomorphaceae > CAZNOG01. The sequence goes on from CAZNOG010000001.1 coordinate 257,596, forward strand.
AGTGCATGCCCTCGTTGGGGATCAGGGCTTTGAATTGTTCCCGGTACGGTTCGAAACTCACCCCGCCGTGGATAAACAATTCCAAGTTCGGCCAGAGCTCGGTGATGTTCGATTTTCCGGTGATCTCCAAAATGCGCTTCAACAACACCAAAGTCCACGACGGCACACCCGCCATGTTGGTCACGTCTTCGTTCATGACGCTGCGGGCCATGATCTCGATCTTTTTTTCCCATTCGTCCATCAGCGCGATGGACCGGTCGGGTACGCGCTTGAACTCCACCCAAAAAGGGAGGTTGTTGATGATGATCGCCGATAAATCCCCGTAATACGAATCCTTGCGCAACTCGTTGATACTGCTGCTTCCGCCCATTACCAGCGATTTTCCGCCGTACAGGTTGTTGTTTGGAAAACTGTGGTTGTACAGCGCCAGCAAGTCTTTGCCCCCTTTGTAATGGCACTCTTCCAGCGCCTCTTTGCTCACGGGAATGAACTTGCTCTTGTCGGCCGTGGTGCCCGAAGATTTGGCGAACCAATTGATCTCCGACGGCCACAGCAACTTCTGTTCGCCGGCCTTCATGCGCAGCATGTAGGGTTTTAGTTCTTCGTACGTTTGCAGCGGAACCCGACGGCGGTATTGCTCGGGCGAGGTGATGTCGGCGTATCCATAGCGCAACCCCCATTCGGTGTTTTTGGCGCGCTGGATAAGTTTTTCGAATACCTCCTTCTGTACTTCCAATGGGTACTTCATGAAAAGCTCCAACTGGTGGTAGCGCTTTTTCATAAACCAAGAGAATACCGAGTTTTGTATGGCCATGTTTGCAGGTTGAGGCTACAAATTACGAAAAGAAAGAATTAAAGGAATCACGCATGGGCAAATATACGATCATGGAAGAGGGTGTACTGAACAAAATGATCACCGAAAACGGAAACCCGGTGACCTACTTCCTCAATTTCGACGGCAAAGATGGAGTGGAAATGAATTCCCTCCTCTCCAAGCCGATGACCCTCGAGTGGACCGGCGCGATTCATTGCATCGTCTGCGGAAAATCCATCAGAAAAACATACGGACAAGGCTTTTGTTTCGACTGCTTCTCCACCGCCCCCCAAGCATCGCCGTGCATCATTCATCCCGAACTCTGCGAAGGCCATCTGGGAAAGGGACGCGACGTCGAATGGGAAAAGCGCAACCACGTGCGGCCACACGTGGTCTATCTCGCCCAAACTTCCGACGTCAAAGTCGGCGTGACTTCCGAAGGCAACGTGCCCACGCGCTGGATCGACCAAGGGGCGCACCGCGTGGTGGTCGTAGGCCGCACGCCCAATCGCTTCGAGGCGGGCCGCATGGAAGTGGAGCTGATGCAATACCTCACCGACCGCACCGACTGGAGGCGCATGCTCCTGGACGATCGCGACGATCGGGACGAGGAAAGTTTGCTCGCCCTGCGCGATGCCCTGGTCTCTTTTCTGCCACCCGACTTGGCGCCTTTCGGCGTGAATGAAAAGGACGTTTTCGAATTTTCCTATCCCGTGAGCCGCTATCCGCTATCGGTGGAAGCCATCCCCCTCGAACGCGTGAGACGCATCGAAGGCGTGCTTTCCGGCATACGGGGTCAATACCTCTATTTCGACGAGAGCAAAGTCATCAACCTCCGCAAGTACTCGGGCTACCACATCCGGGCGGGGTATTAAAAAAAGCGACGCCGCGGGCCGTGGCCCGCGGCGTTTTCAGTCGCTTTGTCTTTCGATAGCCGGCCATGCTTCGTGCAAAAGCCGGCGCGGTGTGCGTTATCTGATCACCAAGGAATACGGCATTCTCGCCTGCACGCCTTCCATGTTTTTGATGGTGCGGATTTCCTCTTGATATCGGACCAATTCGGGGTCCATAAACAGTTTACCCACGAAATTCTTCACCCCGGCATCCGCAAATTCCTGCATGAATTGCTCGAAGAAGTCTTTGCGCTCGGGGTAGGCGCGGAGGTCGTAATCCTCGATGCCGGCCAGGCGCGCCGCTTCCTCGATGGCGTAGTCCAATCCGCCCAAATCATCCACCAAACCCAATTCCAGCGCATCGATTCCACTCCACACGCGGCCCTGTCCTATGGAGTCCACGTATTCTACGGTCATGCCGCGGCCTTCGGCAACGTGCGACAAGAACACGTCGTAAATGTCGTCCACCGATTTTTGCAGAATCAATTCCTCATTCGAGGTCATGGGCCGGGTCACCTGCCCGAAATCGGCGTATTGATTGGTTTTCACCCCGTCGAAGGTGAGGCCCAATTTCTCGTTGAAAAATCCCTTCATATTGGGCAGCACGCCGAATACGCCGATGGACCCCGTGATGGTATTGGGCATGGCGATGATTTTATCGGCCGCACAAGCGATGTAGTACCCGCCCGAAGCGGCCACATCGCCCATGGATACCACCACCGGTTTTTCCGCTTTCGCCAGTACCGTCTCCCTCCAAATCACGTCGCTGGCCAAGGCGCTTCCACCGGGCGAGTTCACCCGCAGCACGATGGCTTTCACCGTGGTGTCTTGCCGCGCCGAGCGAATGGCTTTTTGGAAAGTTTCGCTGCCGATCACGGTATTGTCACCCTTACCGCTTTCGATTCCGCCCGTGGCGTACACCACCGCCACCTTGTCGCGGTGCAGTTCGAAGGTCCGCTTCTTGTCGTCGTCTTTTTTCCCCTCAGCGGAGAAATATTTAGGCAAGCTCACCAGCGCCAGGTCGTCTTCTTCATCCAGTTCGAGCTTCCCCCTGAGTATTTCCTTCACTTCGTCCTCGTATTTCAAGGCGGTCACCAATCCGAGTTCCACCGCATCGTCGGCGCGTTGCACTGCGTACTCCTGCGCCAAAGCGTCGATCTCTTCCGGGCTTTTGCCGTATGAGTCGGCGATGCCGGTCAACATCGTAGACCACAGTCCGTTCAGCCACTTCTCCGTCTGAACGCGGTTGGCTTGGCTCATTTCTTCGAGGATCAGCGGCTCCACGGCGCTTTTAAACTTGTTGTTCGATCCTCGGATGATCTGTGGTTCGATGTCGAGCTTTTCCAAGGCGTTTTTCATGAACATGATTTCCACGTTCAATCCCCGGAAATCGAGCATGCCTTCGGGATACATGTAAATCTCGTCGGCCGTCGACGCCAGGTAAAACGCACCCTGCGAGTAAATTTCCGAATACGCCACGACCCATTTTCCGCTTTCCTTGAAGTCGAGTATCGCGTTCCGGATCTCTTCCATGGTGGCCATTCCCATGCTCGTATTCGACAAGTTCAGGTAGATGCCCTCGATGTGGTCGTCGTCCTTCGCTTTTTCAAGGTTTTTCACGATCTGGTCGAGGCCCAACCCCGATTGCCCTTGAAAAGGACCGAAGTTGAATTGGAAATGCTCCGCCGGTCCACGGTCGGTGATCGGACGGTCGAGTTTCACGTGCAGCACCGATTTTTCCTCTACCTTCGTCGCTGCGGGGCCTTTCGTGAAATCCGCCATGGCCGCAGTCAAGATTCCGGCCACGATCAGCCCGAAAACGAATAAGAGCAAAAAGAACGAGAGGAACGTCCCGAGCATGCTCGCAAACATGTATTTGAAGAAGTTTTTCATGTCTTTGAAATTGTTTCGCGCAAAAATAAACACGTCGTTCGTTTTCAAAGACCATTTTTACAATAGCGGTCGTATTCCCGGGTCGAGTGGTAAGGTACCGCATTGGTCGTGGGTCAGCGGGAGTCTTTGGGCGCGTCCCGGCGGCGGGTCGATCCGTTTCCCCGAGTCTTTCCCCGGCAATCCCCTCTTATTCCGGGCGGTCTCGCTATATCCGCCGGGTCGGTCTACAGGCTTTATCCGCCGGTTTTTGCGCCGCGCCGACGTGGCGTTGCGCCGAGCTTCCAAGGTCGCTGCCGCAACCCCGCGTCGGCGCAAGCCGCAAATCCCCGTCGGGATGCCGCCTTCCGCCCTCGCGCAGTCCGGTGATACTCTTCGTCCCCAGATCGTCCATCCACCACGATACTCCCGTCAACGATGAAAGCCGTGCACGACACCTATTTGGGCTTGGGGGGCAACGTATCGCCGAGGCGGAAATCCATCACCGACGCCCTCACCGAACTAGCCTCCCACGGCGAAGTGGTGACTACCTCGCCCTTCGTGGAATCGCCGGCTTGGGGATACCAGGACCACCGCACGTACATCAACGCGGTATGTCATTTTCGCACTGAATTGAGCCCCATTGCTTTGCTCGATCTTACGGAAAGCTTGGAAAGACGCGCAGGGAGATCGGAAAAGACCACCACCGACTACGCACCGCGCACCCTCGACATCGATATTCTGTTTTACGATCAGGGCATCGTAAATTTGCCCCGACTGATTATACCGCATCCGCGATTGCACCTGCGGAAATTCGTTTTGGTGCCTCTCGCCGCCATCGCGCCGGATCTCATTCATCCGACCCTGCGATTAAGCGTGAGGGAAATGCTGGAAAAAACCCCGGATACATCGAAGATCCATATCCTCCCACAATGAAGCATCGCTACATCGCCATCGAAGGAAATATCGGCTCGGGAAAAACCACCCTCGCCAAGATGCTGGCCGACCGGTACGACGCGGATTTGGTGTTGGAGCAATTCGAAGACAACGAATTCTTGCCCCGCTTCTACGCCGACCCCGCCCGCTATGCCTTCCCCGTGGAGATGACCTTCCTGGCGGAACGGTACGGACAACTGAATCGGGCCCACCCCGGCGAAAGCCTTTTCGCCCCCCTCACCATTTCGGATTATTTCTTGTCCAAGTCGCTGATATTCGCGGCTTCCAATTTGCAGGAAGACGAGTTGCGCCTCTTCCGGAAAGTGTTCGACATCATGTTCCGGAAAATCACCAAACCCGACCTTCTCGTATACCTTTATTCCACCATCGACCGGCTGCAGGAAAACATCCGTATCCGCGGACGACGGTATGAACAAAACATCTCTTCGGAATACTTGCGCCGCATCCAAAACAGATATTTGGACTTTTTGCACAAACAATCGCTCAACACGCCTGTTATGATAATCGACGTTTCGAAAATTGATTTCGTAAACGATGAACAGGCATTCGAAGAAATCGTGGATACCATCAGAAGATCACCCGCAAAGGGCTTGCACCATCGGGTTATCCTCGGATAACATTTTTTGTTCGACCTGCCTTAAAAACCTTTGCAAGTCCTTTCTGTTTGTAAAAAACTAGTTGTATACTTGCAGCCAAATAAAAAAGAACCAATTACCTATAAAATCATGCGAATGAAACATTCCGGATTCTCAGCGATGGCAGTGATGGTAATCGCAGGTTTTGCGCTTTCGGCTTGTGGCGGTCTGGGCAAGATGGCCAAATACGCCGAAACCATCCAGTACGACGTGCAACCCAACCCTCTGATTGTGAGAGGTGACAGCGTAGAGCTCAATATCAACGGCAAGTTTCCCGGCAAATACTTCAGCAAGAAGGCCATGGTGGAACTTACTCCGGTATTGACCTACCCCGCAGGACAAACTCCTTATAAAACCGTCGGTTTTCAAGGTGAAAGTGCAGCGGGCAACTACACCGTCATTCCGTATGAAAACGGAAAGAATTTCACCTACCACGACAAGGTGGCCTATTCCCCCGAAATGAAAGATTCGGACTTGATGCTCAACATCCTCGGGCGTCAGGGGAACAAAGAAAGGCAGTTTGATCCGTACAAATTGGCCGACGGTGTCATCACGACTCCTTACCTGATGATGAGCGACGACATGCCCATCATCGCGGCGGACAATTTCGAACGAGTGACGTCCCACTTCCAATACGGTGTGATCAATTACTTGGTCAACTCGTCCGTGGTTCGTCAATCGGAACTCAACGACCAAGACATTCGGGACATGAGGTCCTTCCTCCGCGACCACGCGAAGAATTCGGACTACGTCTTCCAAAACGCGGAAATCGTTTCCTACGCATCGCCCGAAGGTGAGCTTTCTTTTAACGAGAACCTCGCGGAAGACCGTGCCAACAGCGCCAAAAACGCGGTGAGCCAACTCATGAGAAACGCGAGGGTGCAATTCGACGCAAACGCGTTCTTCAACCTGAAACCCAAAGGGGAAGACTGGGACGGATTCAAAAAGAAAATGCAGGAATCCAACATCCAAGACAAGGAGCTTATCCTGCGTATTCTCGAGATGTACCCCGACAAAACCAAGAGGGAAGCTGAAATCAGAAACCTCGCCGCGACGTACACCATTATCGCCGAGACCATCCTTCCCGAATTGCGCCGTTCGCAAATTACCCTCAATTACGACATCGAGGGCCGAAGCGACGAAGAAATCATCGCCCTCGCCAGAGGTGAACACGCCGACTCTCTCAACGTGGAGGAAATGCTGTACGCCGCAACCCTCACCGACGACGAGAACGAGCGTTTCGCGATCTACGAGTACGCCTCCAACACGTACGCCGACGACTACCGCGCAACCAACAATATGGGTGTGATCTACCTCCAACGCAACGAACTCTCCAAAGCGAAAGACATGTTCGAGCGTTCCATCTCCATCCAAGACAATCAGGAAGCCAAAAACAACTTGGCCATCATCCACAGATTGAACGGCGACCGCGAAGAGGCCATGTCCCTACTCGAAGCGGCTGCGGGTGCAGGAGATGAGGTGAACTACAACATGGGTATCATCAAAATCCAAAACGGTGACTACGAGGGTGCCATCAACGACATGAAGGGCAAAAACACCTTCAACAAAGCCTTGGCTCAAGTGCTTTCGGGCAACAACGAGGCGGCTCTGGCAACCATCAACGCATCCGACGACGCCGACACCGCAATGGGATACTACCTCAAAGCGATCATCGGTGCGCGCATGAACGACGCCGGCATGGTTTCCACCAACCTCAACAAAGCCTACGAACTCGACGCTTCGTTGAAATCAACGGCTGCCGAGGACTTGGAATTCCGCAATTTCCAGAATGAAATCTGATTCCTCACAGGCCTGAGCCTGTACCGAGTCACAATACGATTAAAGGCCGCCTCCTTCGTGAGGCGGCCTTTTTTTATTGCCCCCTCAACACACCAATATTCGGTTGCCTGCTTCGTGAGGGGCCTCCCATTCATCGCACCGAAATTCAAAGTCCCGCCTCCACATCCCATGTCTTGGGGCGACCTTCCGGTTTCCCCGTTTCCCGGTGACGTATCAAGACCACCCGCCTGCCGGCCGTCCCCCGCATGATTTGAAGTAGAAGTGTGATTTGGCGCCCGTGTCCATTCGAATCTTCCGCTCACCGCTTTGACCCGAGACTCCCGCACCGTGAATTTGGATTTCGAGCTTGTCATTGAGCACAACCGGATAGGAAACACCCGTGTGATGCGTTTCCTAAGGCATTGCGGTAAAGAGAGGAGATCGACGCGGGAATCGGGAGCCCTACGCCGAGAATCAGAAGATCACGTGGCGGTGTCTGCGTTTGGTCACGCGGCCACGGCCTTTCTTGAACCGTTTTTGCGCCACCTTGTAGTACATCGTCACCGTGCCGGTCATGTAGGCGTCGTTGTCGGTGGGGTCGCCACGCTGAGCGCCCGTGAACGTGGAGTTCAGCGGAATTTCCCGTCCCGATTCGTCGACGTAATATCCCAGGGAGGGATCCGCCAGAAACGCGGCCATTTCCCCGTAGTTGTCCCGAATCAAATCGTTGTCGAAGTACACCGTGCTTACGTCGTCCATGTAGTCGGTGAAAGTAATGCGATGAACGATCTCCAAGCCGATGCTCCATTGCCGGTTGAGCTCCCACCGCACGCCGGCTCCCATGGGAAGGACCACGGTAAACAACGAGTACTTTTCCGCGCCTCCGGGCAATCCCTGTCCTTCCGTGCCCATGTCGCGCAATGCGTACCACTGCCCGTCGACGTTGGCTTTGGGGTTGAACGCGGTCACGCCTACACCGGCGGAGACGTAAAAGTGCAAAGGAGGCTTGAATGACCCTTGGCTACGAATATTGTACCTGCCTTTGGGGGTCAAGTCCCAAACGATGAATTCACCTTGAATGCTCAATTCCGTGATCGAGGAGCGGAAGTGGAGGTTTCGGTTTCGGCGGAAAATTTCCTCGGTAAGCGCGTCGTTTCCCCCGATGTATCCGAAAGCGAGTTGGGCCTTGGCAAAAAAGCGGGAAGCAAATTGGTAACGGTAGAGGAATTGGAGGGCGGGGCGGGTTTCCGACAGGTTGAGGTCGTAAATGAAATCGCTGCCCACTTGGTCGCGTCCACCGAGCTCGCCCAGAAAGTTGGCCGCACCCAACCCGAAACCGAGGCTGTGCCGGTTGTTTTTCCAGTAGTCGGGTCGTCCGCCGAAAAACTGTGCGAAGGAGGCCGTGGAAATGCCGAGGCAAATGACCGTCGCCATCGACAAACGCAAAATCTTATGGATGGACGAGTTGCTCACGGGGGCGAAAGATAATTATTTCGATGCTTCATTGCACTTTGTAATCGAAGTGTCTGGAAATATTCCACAAAACGATGCCGCAGCAAACGGCGATATTAAGGGAATGCTTGGTGCCGAATTGCTCGATTTCTATGCACCCGTCCACGACCTTCACCACTTCGTCGCTCACCCCTTCCACCTCATTGCCGAACACCAGCGCCGGCTTTGGATCGAAGGTCCATGGAGCATCCCCCAAGATCATCGCGCCCCGAACCTGTTCCACCGCGTACACGCGGAATCCCTCCCGCTGCAGTTTCTTCACGGCATCGACCGTGGAATCGTGGTACTCCCAATCCACGGTGTGAGCCGCTCCGAGGGCCGTTTTGTTGATCTCCCTGTGAGGTGGTACGGCGGAAATGCCGCAGAGATGCATTTTTTCACCTCGAAAGGCGTCCATGGTGCGAAATACGGAACCTACGTTTTGGGCACTGCGCACGTTGTCGAGGATGACGTGAACGGGCAGCTTTTCCGCCGAGCGGAAGGCTTCGGAGTCCAATCTGCCCAAAGCTTCATTCGGTATTTTCTCTCCCATGTCTGCGTTTTATCGTCGCCCGGAAAGATAGAAATTCCGCCGGTCCCGACCCGGAAACCCGGCACCCGCTCGCCGACTTCGCCGCCGTGTGTATAAGAAATGATAAGTCGTCCGGGGTATTTTCGACAATCCCGACCGATATTGGTATTTTCGTGGGTTGTTAAGGGAGATCGGAGTGGAAACCAAACCGCCAAAAGCCAAAAAGAAAAAGAAAAGTGCCTCCACGGAGGAAACTCCGCTGATGAAGCAATACACCGGGATCAAAGCTAAGTATCCCGATGCCTTGCTCTTGTTTCGCGTGGGCGATTTTTACGAAACCTTCGGAAAGGACGCCGTTACGGTGGCGCAAATTCTGGGTATCGTACTCACCAAACGAAAGAATGGCGCCGCGGCCGACGTGGAATTGGCGGGTTTTCCGCACCATGCCCTCGACGCCTATTTGCCCAAACTGGTTCGCGCGGGTTACCGCGTGGCCATCTGCGACCAACTCGAAGACCCCAAACAAGCCAAATCCATCGTCAAGCGCGGGGTCACCGAACTCGTCACTCCCGGCGTGGCTTACAACGACGAAGTTTTGGACACGAAGTCCAACAACTTCCTCGCAGCGGTGCATTTCGGAGAAGGAACCGCGGGTATCGCCCTTCTCGACGTCTCAACGGGTGAGTTTCTCACGACCCAAGGCTCCATCCAATACATAGAAAAGCTGGTGCAGAGCTTTCACCCCGGTGAAATTCTCTACCGACGACACTATGAAAAGGCGTTTTCGGAAGTGTTCGGCACCAAGTTTCACACCTACCGTCTCGACGACTGGGTGTTTACCAAAGAGTACGCCCTGGACAAATTGCTCGGTCACTTCCGCACCACGTCGCTGAAAGGTTTTGGCGTGGAGGAGCTCGACCAGGCCATTGTGGCGTGCGGGGCCGTCCTACATTACCTCGACGAAACCCATCACGAGAAACTGGGCCACGTGAGCCAATTGAAGAGGTTGGACGAACACGAATTCGTGTGGCTGGACCGATTCACCATCAGGAACCTCGAACTCGTGAGTTCCATGAACGAAGGGGCCACCACCTTGCTCAAGGTCATCGACCGGACGATCTCTCCCATGGGCTCCCGCCTCATGAAGCGGTGGCTGGTGCTCCCGCTGAAGTCGGTGCAGGGGATAAACCACCGCTTGTCGGGCGTCAGCCACTTTCTCGATCATTCCGATATGGCCGACCAAGTCCGCGACCACATCTCCACAATGGGCGACGTGGAGCGGTTGATCTCCAAAGTCAGCATCGGCCGCATCAATCCCCGGGAGGTGCTTCAGTTGAAACGGGCTTTGGCCGCCATCGATCCCATCAAGAAGGCTCTGGAAAATTCGGGCAACGCCTCCCTCGCCACGGTGGGTGAACAGCTCAATCCCTGCCATAGGGTGATCGAACGCATCGAAAAGGAAATCAAAGAAGATGCGCCGGCCCTCGTCGCCAAAGGAGGCGTCATCGCCGACGGCGTGGACGCGGAACTCGACGACTTGCGCGACATCCGCGTGTCGGGAAAGGACCGATTGCTCGAAATTCGGGAGCGGGAAAGCCAAAGGACGGGCATCCCCTCGCTGAAAATCGCCTACAACAACGTTTTCGGTTACTACCTCGAAGTGCGGAATACCCACAAAGACAAGGTGCCCGAAGACTGGGTGAGGAAACAAACGCTCGTAAACGCCGAGCGCTACATCACCGAGGAACTGAAATCCTACGAACACAAGATTCTGGCCGCCGAAGAAAGGATTCTCGAACTGGAAAGCCGCCTGTATACCCAGTTGGTCAACGACTTGATGGAATACGTAGAACCCATTCAACTCGACGCGCGCCGAATCGCCGAACTGGACTGCTTGCTGAGTTTTGCCGAAGTGGCCGTGGATTACGGATACGTAAAACCGGAAGTGGACGAGACCACGTCCATCGAAATTAAAAACGGCAGGCACCCGGTGATCGAGAGGCAGTTGCCCGTGGGTGAGACCTACGTGGCCAACGACGTATACCTCGACAACGACAGCAATCAGATCATGATGATCACCGGACCGAACATGTCGGGAAAGTCGGCGCTGTTGCGACAAACCGCCCTGATTTGCATCCTGGCCCAAATCGGCTCGTACGTGCCGGCGTCATCGGCCCGCATCGGGATGATCGACAAGGTTTTCACGAGGGTGGGGGCGAGCGACAATATTTCGTCGGGCGAATCGACCTTCATGGTGGAAATGAACGAAACGGCCAGCATACTCAACAACCTTTCGGACCGAAGTCTGGTGCTGCTGGACGAAATAGGAAGGGGCACGAGCACCTACGACGGGGTGTCCATCGCGTGGGCCATCGCCGAATACCTCCACGAAAACAAAAAGGCGCGGGCCAAGACCCTCTTCGCCACGCACTACCACGAGCTGAACGACATGACGGAAATGTTTCCCCGCATTCGGAATTTCAACGTGAGCGTGAAGGAGGTGGGCAACAAAGTGATCTTCTTGCGGAAACTCAAGCCGGGGGGCAGCGAGCACAGTTTCGGGATTCACGTGGCGAGGATGGCGGGAATGCCGCCGGTGGTGGTGCGTCGCGCGGCCGAAATCCTGGAAAGTTTGGAAAAGAGCCGGACGTCGGACCACCCACGGCCAAACAAGGCGGAGCCGGCGGATCCGGGCGTGCAGCTGAGCTTCTTCCGCCTCGATGACCCGGTGCTGGTGCAGATTCGCGACGAGATATCGGAGCTCGACATCAATTCGCTTACGCCGGTGGAGGCGCTGATGAAGCTCAATGAAATCAAAAAGCTTACGGGCAGCTGATCATCCGTTTTCGGAGCGCAGGCCGGCCACCGCCGAGGGAATCTTCCGCGCTCGGGCCATAGGCGGGCCCTCCGGAAAATCACGGAATTTTCATCCCTGTTTGGCGTATCCGAAATAATGGTTATTTTTGCACTGCAAAAGCGAGAGTAGCTCAGCTGGTAGAGCACGACCTTGCCAAGGTCGGGGTCGCGGGTTCGAATCCCGTCTCCCGCTCAAAATTCCCGGTCTTACGGCCGGGAATTTTTTTTATCCGCACTCGGCGCTTCTTCCGGAGATGTGATTCGAGGAAAAACGGAATCCATGCCCGGCGGCCACCTCCCCGAGCCACACCCACAAAAACCCAAAAACACCTGCGCGCACCCCCTCGTATCCGCCTTTGTGCGAGGAGATTAAGTGCGTCTTCGAAAGCGGTGCGGAGGCGCCGATCACGTGCTCGAAATACCCGTAGAACATTCGTTGGAAACAGGCGTTGGAAATGGTAACCCCGCCCGCGCGTACCTCGTAATATCCTTCATACCTCCCCTGAAAGATCACAACGGAAACCTGTAATTATGCGCAACGCCCTGTTGACCTGTATGCTGCTGTTTTTGGTCGGTACGTCGTACGGTCAAACCCAACGAATTTATCAAGACCTGCTGCCCGAAGGGGGGAAGTACCTCGATCGGGGATGGGTTTTTAGCCCGTCGATCAATTATATGTTGCCTTCGATCAAGCACACGCACCAGCGCTTGTGGACCCCTTCGAAAGAGGCGTGGGACATGGAGTACCGGGGTGCCGGAAAGGTCGGACTGGGCTTCGGGTTCGGGCGGTTCCACATCATCCGCACGTCGCGGCTGGTCAATTACGTGTCGCTGACCATGGGCGTGAAGCACTTTCGGGCCGTGGAACGATTTGACGCCGTTTTGCACGACCCCAACCGAGAAAATCCCTTTTTGCGCACCGGCGAAGGCACTTTCGCGCACACGTACGCCACCCTGGCCTTCGACGTGTCGTCGATCAAGCGATTGTCCCGCTCCACTTTTTTGGAAAACAGTTTGGGCATCAACGGCGACTTTCGGGTGATGGAAAGTGAGCACTACAACAAGAACGCCTTGCCTATCGGTTTGAACACTCCCACTCGGTTCATTTTTCAGGCGCACTACCGGCTCGGATTCGGCATGAAGGTGTCGGACCGCATATTCGTGGTGCCCTCGGTGGAGACTCCCATCGTGACCTTTTACGAATACCAAGACCTGAAATCGACCTTGGAGGTTTTCAACGTGCGGTATCGGCCTTTGATTTTCAGCGTGAACATCATGATGGCCGACAAGCGCGCGAGCAGAAAGTGCCCCACCAAGTACTCCGACCGAAAGTCGAACGAGGTGCTGTTCGGCGGCAAGAACCGTCCCTGGTAATCACCCTTCCCGCTACTTCAGAAACGGATTGTATCGTTTTTCGTGGCCGATGGTCGTCGGCTCCATGTGGCCCGCATACACCGTGGTATCGTCGGGCAACGTGAACAATTCCTTTCGAATGGACTCCAAGAGGGTCGCCATGTCGCCCCCGGGGAGGTCCGTGCGTCCGATGCTCTCGCGAAACAACACGTCGCCCGCCAGCACGGTTCCCGAGTCTGCGTGGTACAGCGCCACATGTCCGGGCGCGTGCCCCGGCACGAACAGAATGTCGAAGCGCTCTTCGCCGAGCAGGAGGTGATCGCCTCCGAAGAATTCCGGTTCCGGCGAAGGGGAGTACGACACTCCGTACATCGATGCCACGGCTGGCACGCTTTGCAATACGACGAATTCTTTTGGATGGATTTTGGGGGTGAGGCCGTATTCCCTTGAAATGAACTCATTGCCGAAGACGTGGTCGATGTGGCAGTGGGTGTTCACCAAGATTAAGGGACGCAATTTTTCCGCTTCCAGATACGTTTTCAAAATCTGTCGTTCGGCGTGATCGTACATGCCCGGATCGACGATCATGCACTTCCCGTTTTGTTCGGACACCACGTAGGTGTTTTCTTGGAAAGGGTTGAAAACGAAAGATTTTATTTTGATCATGGCGCGATTTGTTTCCGCGAAGTTACACATAGCCGACGGGCTGTACCGCCAGGGGTCGGCGATTCCGCGACGAAGGGCGACCGGGGCAGCCCAAGCGGGTGAGGGGAAACGCAAAACTTGAATTATCTTTACGTCCATACAATGGATTTTCGGCCATACCATCGGATAGTTCTTTGCCTTTTGCTCGTTTTTGCCGGCGAAGCGAACGCGCAATTCTACAACGGTTCTGAAAACGAATTCGGTAAAAACCGCGTGCAGTACAGGGATTTTCTGTGGCAGCAGTATCGGTTCAAGGAGTTCGACACGTACTTCTACGAGGGCGGCCAAGGATTGGCGAGGTTTACCAGCCGCGTGGCGCACAAAAACATCCGCTCCCTGGAAGAGCTGTTCGATTACCCCATCGGCGACAAAATCCAATTTATCGTATACAACACGCAGAGCGATTTCAAGCAGAGCAATATCGGCTTGTCGGGGCAGGAGGAAGAGGGCAATATCGGCGGAACCACCCAGCTTGTCGGGTCGAAAGTGTTCGTGTATTTCGAGGGCGATTACCCGAAGTTCGAGCGCAATATCCGCAAGGGCATCGCTCGCGTGCTGATCAATCAGAAACTCTACGGAGGCAATTGGCGTGACGTGATCAAATCCGCCACCTTGCTCAACCTTCCGGACTGGTACATCGAAGGATTGGTTTTGTACGCTTCCCACGCGGTGGACGAGAACGCCGAGAACATCATCCGAAGCGGGATCATGACCGGGAAGTTCGAGCGCATCAACCGGTTGGAAGGCCAAGAAGCCGAGCTCGCGGGGTACGCACTGTGGAAATACGTGGCGGAGGTGTACGGCGAAAACGTCGTGCCGAACATTCTGTACACTTCGGGGGTGAGCCGAAACATGGAGACCGGTTTTCTCTACGTGCTGGGAAAATCCTTCGAAACCATCAGCAAGGAATTCAACGCGTACTACAGGGGAGAGTATGGTTCCGAGACCGTGACCAAGTCGGATTTCGATCTTCGGGAGCTTTCAATGAAAACCAAGAAGAATCGAATTTACACGGCCTACGAAGTGAGTCCCGACGGCCGATACGCCTTGTACGTCAGCAATATTCTCGGGCAGTACCGCCTCTTTCTCTACGACGTGGAAAAGGGAAAGAGGAAGAAAATCCTCAAGGCCGAACACAAGCTGTTGCGCATTCCCGACAGGAGTTTTCCGGTGCTGGCTTGGCACCCCTCAGGCCGGGCGTTTTCGTACGTGCGGGAGTGGAGGGGAAAACTCATGTTGACCACGTACAACCTCGACACGAAGAAAGAGACCGAACGAGAAATTTTCCACCTCGACAAAGTGCTCTCGATGGAGTACGACCCCGGGGGACAGCGCATGATTTTATCGGCGGTGGACCAAGGTCAAACCGATTTGTACTTGTACCACTTCATCGGGAATCGCCAAGAGCGCCTGACCAACGACCCGTACGGGGATTTCGATCCGAGTTTCACCGCGGACGGCAACCGTGTGCTGTTTTCTTCGAACCGACCCGACGACACGTTGAGAACCAACGTAGACCCCTCGGTGTACTACGACAATCGCGACGTTTACGTGTTCAACCTCCAAACGCGTTCGCCCTACCTCGAGCGCATCACGAACACTCCCGATACCGACGAGCGCCATCCCATGCAGTACCCCGACGGTCGGTACACGTACACCGCCGACTACCGGGGCACGACCAACCGTTACGTGGCCAAGTACGACAGCGTCATCAGCCGCATCGACACGACGATTCACTACCGTTACTTCGCGGAATCACAACCCTTGACGGATTACGTCGCCGACATCCACGGTTACCATTCGCACACGCACACCGGGCGCTATGGATTCATGACATACACCGACGGCCGGTACCGCTTTTTCACGGGGTTGTTTGCCGACGACGACCGCCCGGTGAGCCGTCGGGAAGACGGAGAGGGCGACGAGGCCCCCGACGAAACCGGGGCGCCCGACCCACAGGGTGCGCCGGAAGTGGAAAACGTGGATATCACCGTCGTGGAACCGCCCGATCGGGAAGGAGGCATAGACCTCGAGAACTACCGCTTCGAGGGGGAAACCGAAATCACCTACCGCCGGGAAACGGTGCGGATTACCGAGCTGCCCGGCACGAAAGAGGAATACCGTCCTTCGGAAGCGGGCGTGACGGTTTTGGATTCGGTGGCCATTTCGGGGGCGAGAAACTACAACCTCAATTTTTCCACCGACAAGGTGCTGGCCCAGCTCGACAACTCCTTTATGTCGGAGTTTTACCAACCCCTTTCGGGGCCTTCGAATCTCAACCCCGGTTTGGGTGGGTTGATGAAATTCGCGACCAGCGACCTCTTCGAGGATTACAAGATTTCGGGAGGGTTCAGCATCGCCGGGAATTTCGACAACAACACCGTGATGTTGATGGGCGAAGACCTTTCGGAGCTGATCGATCACCGCACGCAGGTGTTTCGGCAGCAATCTCGATTCGCGTCGAATTTCGGCGTCATCGAGTTGGTGAGCTACCAGGTGGCGCACCGCATCAGTAGGCCGGTGAACGAAGTGTTCAGTATTCGACTTTCGGGAATGTACCGCCACGACAAATACGTTCGTTTGGCGATGGATCGCACCAGCGCCGCATCGACCGATGACACGGAGAATTACGCGGGTTTGAAAGGCGAGATCGTGTTCGACAACACCCTGCCGATGGGTTTGAACCTCCGTCGGGGTATGCGGTGGAAAGTGTGGACCGAGTACTTCCGCGATCCCTTCAATTTCGACCGGGACTTCATGACCATGGGTCTCGACGCCCGCCACTACACCAAGATTCACCGGAATCTGATTTGGGCCAACCGCGTGGCGTGGTCGACCTCGCTGGGAAAGGAACGCCTGGCGTTTTTCCTCGGGGGAGTGGACAATTGGATCGGTCCCAAGGAAGACAATTCCCTGCCGCTGGCTCCGGACCAGAACTACGTTTTTCAAACCCGAGGCGGGCCCATGCGCGGATTTTACGCCAATGCGCGGAACGGAAATTCCTTTGCCGTGATCAACTCGGAAATACGGTGGCCGATATTCAGCTATTTGTCGAAGCGCCCGCTCAACAGCGACTTTTTGCAAAACTTTCAGCTGGTTGGATTCTTCGACGTGGGCTCTGCGTGGACGGGGTTAACACCCTATTCGGAAGACAATTACTTCAACAGCACCATCATCACGCAGGGTAACCTCACGATTGAAATCGAAAACAACCGCAACCCCGTGATTTTCGGGTACGGTGCCGGTGTGCGCGCGAAGCTCTTGGGATACTTCGTACGCGCCGATTGGGCGCAAGGCATCGACGATGGCCGTGCCCTCGACCCGGTTTTGTACATTTCCCTCGCCATGGATTTTTGATGAAAATGGACTTCAATACACTTCTCATCCTCATCGCCATCGGATTGTTGGCGGGATTGCTTTCGGGCTTTATCGGCGTGGGCGGCGGCATCATCATCGTTCCCGCCTTGGTGTACCTTTTGGGTCTGTCCCAGCACGGTGCACAGGGTACCAGCCTCGTTTTGATGCTGCCGCCCATTGGCATTCTGGCCGCGTACAATTACTACCGGGCCGGAGAAGTGGACATCCCTTACGCCATCGTCATCGGACTCGCATTTATCGTGGGCGGGTATTTCGGGTCGAAGATTTCCCTCAAACTCTCCCCTCACGTCGTGAAATTCGTTTTCGGACTGCTCATGCTTTACGTTTCCATTCGGATGATTTGGGCGTCTTACAAAATGTTGATTCCCCCTTCGAAATGACCACCGACCGCACACTCATGGAAGAAGCCGCCGCACTGAAGGACACTTTGGTGAAAGACCGTCGGCACATCCACGCACACCCCGAACTTTCCTACAACGAAGAACAAACGGCGGCCTACGTGGCCCGGCGCTTGGAGGAGATGAACATTCCCTTTCGAACGGGCATCGGAGGTCACGGTGTGGTGGCCATCCTCGGCGGCGACAACCACGGCCCGGTGGTGGCGCTCCGCGCAGACATGGACGCCCTTCCCATCCAAGAGGAAAACAAGGCTCCATACGCTTCGAAGAACGACGGAGTGATGCACGCCTGCGGCCACGACGCGCATACGGCGTGTTTGCTGGGAGCCGCACGTCTTCTCCGCGACCGCGAGAAGGATTTGCAAGGCACCGTGAAGTTGATCTTCCAACCCGCCGAAGAGCGACTCCCGGGCGGGGCTTCCATCATGGTGGAGGAAGGGGTGCTCGAAGATCCGGACGTGGAAATCATTATCGGCCAGCACGTATTTCCCGATATGGAAGTGGGGCACGTGGGATTCCGGTCGGGGATGTACATGGCTTCGAGCGACGAGGTGTACGTCACCATCAAAGGCAAGGGCGGACACGGAGGTTTGCCCCATTTCGCCGTCGACCCCGTGTTGATCACCGCGCACTGGATCACCGCGGCACAGCAACTGGTCAGCCGAAGGGCTTTCGCGGGAATCCCCACCGTGGTCAGTTTCGGCCGTGTAGAGGCTTTAGGCGCGACCAACATCATTCCCGACGAGGTGAAAATCCAAGGCACCATTCGCACCATGGACGAAAAGTGGCGGGAAGAATTGCACGGTTTGCTCCGCGATTTGACGACGGGCATGGCGGAATCCATGGGAGGCAGCGCCGAGATTGAAATCAGGAAGGGGTATCCGGTGTTGGTGAACGATGACCGCGTGACAAAGCGCGCGCGGGCGGTTGCCGAACACTTGTTGGGATCGGACAAGGTCCACGACCTCGATATCCGGATGGCGTCGGAAGACTTCGCGTATTACGCGCAACGGGTGCCGGCTTGTTTTTACCGCATCGGCACGGGCAATGCGGCGAAGAAAATCGGCGCTCCCCTGCACACCTCACTCTTCGATATCGACGAAGATGCCCTTGTGGTGGGTGCCGCGCTCATGGCCGCCATCGCCGAGGACGCCCTGAAGGCGGAAGGGTAAATCTCTTGCGTGTCCTAAGCCGAATCAGAATTCCCGGTAGGTCGCAGCCGAGAGAACGGCGGCGTCGCGGAGTGCGTATGCCAAATCGTAAAAACTTTGGTCTTCGGGATTGGTGAAATCGAACACGAAGAAATTGGAGACGGCGAGAACGGTGACGTCCGAATCGGGGTCGTAGCGCAAGGTGGACAAATAGCTGAGGTGCGCCCCGTCGTGACCGAATCCGGCGCCGGGGGTGAACGTGAGTCCCAGACCGTACACACCGTGTTGCTCATCCGCGGGCTGCATTTCCTTCATCAATTCCACGTTTTCCGGTCTTATGCCCGCTTCGCCTGTCAATAAAGAGCGCATCCATCGGGAAATATCCCGGGGAGTTGACACGATCTGCCCTTCGGAAATATGCGCCGACATGTTGTCCGTACTGGTGTTCACGGGGGGCTCTCCATTCAAATACAGGTAAGAAGGAAGATAGGAACCGGTCATTTCCATGTCGTCGCCAAGCGCCACACTGTAGGTGTGCGAAAGGTCCAGTGCGTGGATGAAGTTGTGGGTGAGGAAATACGTGAAAGATTCGCCGGACACGAATTCCACGATTTTCCCGAGGATGTTGTACCCGGTGTTGGAATAGTGAAAAGTCTCGTCGGGGAGGTGATTCACCAGTTGGTAGTCGGCCACCACGCGGACCATTTCGTCGAAGGAGAAGGTGTGGTCGTTCAATCCCAGCTCGTAGCGGATGTAGTCGATGTAATTTTGGCCTGCGTAGGGTGCGGAAACTTCGGAGGGGATGTCTTGGTTGGTGACGTCGAACACCCCTGCCCGGTGTTGGAGCAATTGTTTTACGGTGATGTCTTCCGCATTGGGCACGGCCGTATAAGGGTACTCTTGGGGCAGGTACGTCAACATGGGGTCATCGATATCCAATTGGCCTTGTTGGTGGAGGAGCATGATGGCCGCCGCGGTAAATGTTTTGGAAATGCTGGCTACGCGGAAGTGCATGTCGTCGTGCACTTCGGGGGAAATGTTGTTCGACGCCAGATAAGAACCTTTCGGACCCGAAACGCGGATGAAGATTCCGCCGGTATTTTCATGAATGTCCCATTTCGCTATCAGCTCCTCCGCTACGCTATCGACGATGTGTCCTATCGCGGCCTGCCTGTCGACGGTGGGTTTCGGGGCGTTGTGGTCTTTGTCTTTTTTACAGGAAACGAAGAGGAATATCAGGCAGAATGCGGCGGAGAAAATTCTCATAATGATCGAAGGGTTCTATTGTTGAGGCGGTCAAAAATAAAAAAACACCCCACAAACCGGTATGCGGACGGCGTAGGTATGGAAATACCAAGCGTCGGTGAACCCCTCGAACATCGAGGGCATTAACGATGTTGTGCGTTGAAAACGAGTGGTGTAATCAGTTGGCGTAGGTGCTCATGAATTTGATGCGCACCAACCGCAACTGGTTTTCGGTATAATCCCCTTCGAATTCTTCGAAAGCCGCGTCGATATCGTCCGTTTCGGCTTCCATGAAATAGTCCATGATGTCTTCCTGGTCTTCGTCGTCGAGGATGTCGGAGAGGTAATAGTCGATATTGATTTTGGTTCCGCTGCCCACGATGGCTTCGATTTCGGTAATGACGTCTTCCAGTTCCTTGCCTTTGGCGTCGGCGATGTCTTCCAGTGGCAATTGCCGGTCGATGTTTTGGATAATGTGGACTTTCAGGCCGGACTTGTTCACCACCGATTTCACCACCAGGTCATCCGGCCGGTCGATGTCGTTTTCCCTCACGTATTTTTCGATCAGCTCGAGGAAGGGTTGACCGAATTTTTTGGCTTTTCCGACTCCCACGCCCACGATGTGTGAAAGCTCCTCCATGGTAATGGGATAGCGTGTGGCCATCTCGTGGAGGGAGGGATCTTGGAAGATCACGAATTTGGGCATGCCCACTTTTTGGGACACTTCTTTCCTGAGGGCGTCGAGCATTTTGAATAGCGCGGCGTCGGTTGCGGTGCTTCCCGCGTTGCGCGCTTCGTTGTCTTCGTCCACGTCGGTGTAGTCGTGCTCTTTAATGAGCATAAAAGAAGTGGGTTTTTTGAGGAATTCTTCTCCTTCGGGGGTGATTTTCAGCACGCCGTACGATTCGATTTCTTTTCGAAGCAAACCGCGGATCACCGCTTGTCGAATCACGCTGTTCCAGAATTTTCGGTCTTCGTGCGCACCCTCGCCGAAGGTTTCGCATTTGTGATCCTGGTAGGTTTTCACGTCCGTCGATTCTTCTCCGGTCAGCACGTCGAGGATGTGGTCCGAGCGGTGGCGCTCCTTGGTTTCCTTGATGCATTCCAGCAGCAGGGCCACTTCGTCCATTCCCTCGTATTGTTCGTTGGGGTGCCTGCAGTTGTCGCACATCTCGTTGCAGTCGTCGGCGTCGAAATACTCGCCGAAATAGTGGAGGATGAATTTCCTGCGGCACATGCTGGCCTCGGAGTACGACACGATTTCGTGGAGCAACTGACGGCCGATTTCCATTTCCGACACGTGTTTGCCGTGGAGGAACTTCTCGAGCTTTTCGATGTCCTTGTATCGGTAGAAGGCCAAGCAGTGACCTTCGCCTCCGTCTCGGCCGGCGCGTCCGGTTTCCTGGTAATAGCTTTCGATGCTCTTGGGAATGTCGTGGTGCACCACGAAGCGCACGTCGGGCTTGTCGATGCCCATTCCGAATGCGATGGTCGCCACGATGACTTCCGCTTCTTCGTTGAGGAAAGCGTCTTGGTGTCTGCTTCTGGTCGTGGCGTCCATTCCCGCGTGGTAGGGAAGGGCTTTGATGCCGTTGACCTGCAGGGATTCTGCAATTTCTTCCACCTTTTTCCTGCTCAGGCAGTAGACGATGCCCGTTTTCCCCGCCTTGGACTTGACGAATTTGATGATTTCCCGGGTGACGTCCTTTTTGGGACGCACTTCGTAGTACAGGTTGGGGCGGTTGAAAGAGTCTTTGAATACGTTGGCCTCGGTCATGCCGAGGATCTTGCGGATGTCTTGCTGTACTTTTTCCGTGGCCGTGGCGGTCAGCGCGATGATGGGCGCCTCGGCGATATCGCCGATGATGGTTCTCAGGCGACGGTATTCCGGTCGGAAGTCGTGCCCCCATTCCGAGATGCAGTGCGCTTCGTCGATGGCGTAGAAGGATATTTCCGCTTCACGCAGGAAGTCGATGTATTCTTGCTTGGTGAGGCTCTCTGGAGCCATGTACAAGAGTTTGGTGGCGCCGCTCAGCACGTCGTCTTTGACGCGTTGCACTTCGGATTTGTTGAGCGAAGAATTGAGGAAGTGCGCCACACCGGGATTTTCGCTCACGGCTCTCAGTACGTCGACTTGGTTTTTCATCAACGCGATCAGCGGCGACACGACGATGGCCGTGCCGGGCGACATCAGAGCCGGTAATTGGTAACACAGTGATTTTCCGCCCCCTGTGGGCATGATGACGAAAGTGTGCTCACCATTCAAGACACTTTCGATGATTTTTTCCTGTTGACCTTTGAAGCTGTTGAATCCAAAATATTTGGTCAGAGCCTCTTTGGGAGTAACGGTATCCGTGATCATTTCAGATAGATTCAAAGACACCCGTGGAATGGGTGGATGAAAAGTAGATATGTTTTTGGGTTCAAGTAACCGTCAATGTACGGTTTTTAACGATACCCGGCAAGGGTCTTTACGTCAAGTTAACACTTTTCGTTTCCGTGGAAAAGCCTTGCGAAGATAAGCCGTTCAAACTACAAAGTAAAACGGATTTACACGTGTCGAATTGTATTAGTTTTGCAGACTTCACAGAAGGTTCGGAGCCTACGGATGAGCGATCCCAATAAAATGTCTTTTTTGGAGCACCTCGAGGAGTTGAGGTGGCGCGTGGTGCGTTCTCTGGTCGCCATTGTGCTGGTGGCGATATTGGCGTTCATCTTTAAAGGCGTGGTCTTCGACGTGTTTATTTTGGCCCCCAAAGACCCCGACTTCATCACATACCGGTTTTTTTGCGCTTTGTCGCACCGCTTGGGGTTGAGCGATGCCTTTTGCTTGTCCACGACCTTCCAATTGCAAAACATCGATATGAGCGGGCAGTTTACGTCCCACATCATGGTGTCCATCGTCACGGGCATCGTCGTGGCTTTCCCGTACGTGTTTTATCAATTTTGGTCATTCGTGGCGCCCGGTTTGAAGGCTTCGGAGAAAAGCACCGCGAGGGGAGCCGTGTTGGCCACTTCGGTGTTGTTCTTCCTGGGGGTGGCTTTCGGGTATTTGCTGATCGCGCCTTTGTCGGTGCAATTCTTGGGCAATTACAGTGTAAGTGAACAAGTCGAGAACATCATCCGTTTGAATTCCTTCATCAGCATCGTGACCATGACAAGCCTTTCGGGCGGGATCGTATTCCAACTGCCCATCGTGATTTATTTCTTGGCGGAACTCGGTTTGGTCACCCCGCAAGTGCTGCGCAAGTACCGCCGCCACGCCATCGTGGGAGTTTTGATTATCAGTGCGGTCATTACACCCCCGGATATTTCCAGTCAGATTTTGGTTTCCTTGCCGCTCATCCTCTTGTACGAGGTGAGCATATACATCGCCAAAATCGTCACGTTGAGAAAGGAGCGCAGGGCGAAATCCCCCGCTTGACCGGAAATGAACAGATATAGACGTACGACATAACCAAAACGCGCATCACCCCTCCTTTGAGCTACGGACGACAAATATCCATTCCCCGAACCCTGGTCTTGCTCGCACTGATGATGAGCGCGGCGGGGGCCATGGCGCAAAAAACGGTGATCACCGGGCGGGTGTTGGACGCGGAGACCGACGAACCGCTCCCATTCGTCAACGTGGCGTTCAAAGATTCGAAGATCGGGACGTCCACTGATTTTTCGGGGGAGTTTCGCCTCGAAACGTACTACGCCACCGACTCCATCATCGCCAGTTTCGTGGGCTATTTGCCCAAATCGATGTCGGTGAGGAAGGACAGAACCCAGGTGATCGACTTTTATTTGGAGCCGGGCTCGGTGCGGTTGACCGAAGTGGTGATCAGCGCCCAAGACTACGTCGACCCGGCCTTGTCCTTGCTCGAGAAGATCATCGGGTTCAAGGAGGTCAACAACCGCGAAAAACTCGACGCCTATTCGTACGAAGTGTATAACCGCATCCAGTTCGACCTCAACAACCTCACCGAGAAATTCACCGAGAGAAAGATCTTCAAGAATTTCGATTTCATCTTCGACCACTTGGATTCCACGCACGGAAAGGTGGCCTTGCCCTTCTTCATGACGGAATCCCTGTCGGATTACTTCTATCGCCGCAAACCACGGGGTCGGAAGGAGATCATCCGGGCCACCAAGGTGTCGGGAGTCAACAACGAGAGCATCACCCAGTTTTTGGGGCAGATGTACCAAGACGTCAATATCTACGAGAACGCGGTGAACATCTTCGGAAAGAATTTCATCAGCCCCATATCGGATTACGCCAAGATGTTCTACGAGTATTCCCTGGTAGACAGTGCGTATATCGACGGGAAGTGGTGCTACCGCATGGACTTTACACCCAAAAACACCAGCGAAACGGTGTTTAAAGGTCATTTCTGGGTCAACGACACCACGTACGCCATCAAGGAAATCGACGCGAACATCCTCCCGTCGGCAAACATCAACTTCATCACGGACCTTCACGTGCGCCACCGGTACGAGGAGGTGGAGCCCGAAGTGTGGATGTTGGTGAAGGAGCAGTTGTTGGCCGATTTCACCATCGTGGAGTCGGAGATGGGTTTCTACGGCCACAAGACCACCATGTACGATCATTTCGTGATCAACGAGCCTCGGGAGCCGGAATTCTACGGGGGGGCGGAACACGTGATCGTCGAGTCGGGGGTAAACGAGAAGGACGACGACTTTTGGGAGGTGGTGCGCCACGAGAGCATCACCGCAAAGGAGCGCGGCATCTACAATATGGTGGACAGCCTGAAGAACAACCCCATCTTCATGACCTACGTGGATATCGTGAACTTCATTTTCCAAGGGTACTGGGTGCAGGGGAAGGTGGAATACGGACCGGTCTTCACTTTTTTGAGCTACAACGAAGTGGAAGGTTTCCGACCGAAGTTCGGGCTGCGCACTTCCAACGAATTCAGCACGCGGTTGATGCTGGAAGGATACGCCGCCTACGGTACGCGCGACGAGCGTTTCAAATACATGCTGGGCGGGAAGTATTTCTTGACCAAAGATCCCCGGCAAAGTCTCAGCGTCTATTATTCCGAAGATTACGAATTGATAGGCCAAGCCACGAACTATTTCTCCCGCGATCACTTCATCCAATTTTTCACTTCGCGGAATCCCCAAGACCGGTTGATCTTTAACAAGCAGGCGAGGATAGCGCTGGAGAGAGAGTGGTTTACGGGATTTTCCACCACCTTGGAATTGCGCAACCGGCGGTTGTCGTCGGCGGGAGACTGGAATTTCGAGCGCGTGGCGGGGTGGGGAGACGAGCAAACGGTGGTGGACGTGAACGAGATCACCACCACCGAAATATCCTTGGGAACACGGTTCGCATACCGGGAGCGATTCGTGGAGGGGGAGTTCGAGCGCATCAGCCTAGGCAGTTTGTGGCCCATCATCACGGTGCGCGCCGACCTGGGCGTGAAGGGAGTGTTGGGAGGAGAGCACTCTTACGGGAAGTTGCACGCCACCGTATACGACAAGGTACCCATGGGTCCCTTCGGCAACTTTCATTACACTTTGGAGGGCGGGAGGACGTGGAGGAGCGTGCCGTATCCATTGCAGTTCGTCCATTCGGGCAGCGAAAGCATCTTTTACAACGAGTCCGCCTTCAACACCATGAATTTTTTCGAATTCGTCAGCGACCGCTTCGTGTCCGCCAGGTTGGAACATCATTTCGAAGGGTTGTTTTTCAACAAAATCCCATTGTTCCAAAAGCTGAATTGGCGAGAGGTCATCGGCGTGAACGCGGTGTACGGCAGTTTTGAATCCCTGGATCCCACCGAGCTCAAGCTGCCGGAAAGAACCTTCGTTTTCGAGTCGGGGAAACCCTTTGCAGAGGCCTATTTCGGGATCGAAAACATCGTGAAGATCCTCCGCGTGGACGCGGTTTGGCGGCTGAATTACCTCGACAATCCCCGCGTGAGCAAATTTGCCGTACAGCTTGGGTTTTTCATTCAGTTTTAGTTCGATTTACTATACTTGGAGCATGATACTCAGGACGGATAATTTGATAAAGAAATACAAGAAGCGCACGGTGGTGAAGGGGGTTTCCGTGGAAGTGAAGCAAGGGGAGATCGTGGGTTTGCTCGGCCCCAACGGTGCGGGGAAGACCACCACTTTTTACATGATCGTGGGCTTGATCCGTCCCAATAAAGGCAGAATCTACCTCGACCGCACCGACATCACCGAAAAGGCGATGTACGAACGGGCCAACCTCGGGGTGGGATACCTTCCGCAAGAAGCCAGCGTATTTCGAAAATTGAGCGTGGAAGACAACATCAAAGCCGTACTGGAAATGACCGATTTGTCGAAGGCCGAGCAGGAAGAAAAGCTCGAGTCGCTGATCGAGGAGTTGGGCTTGAGCCACGTGAGGACCAACCGTGGCGACTTCCTGTCGGGCGGGGAGAGGCGGCGCACCGAGATCGCGCGGTCGCTGGCCACCGACCCCGATTTCATTTTGCTGGACGAGCCCTTCGCCGGGGTAGATCCCATCGCGGTAGAGGACATCCAATCCATCGTGGCTCAACTGAAAACCAAGAATATCGGCATTCTGATCACGGACCACAACGTGCAGGAAACCCTCTCGATCACCGACCGCGCCTATTTGCTGTTCGAGGGCAACATCCTGAAATCGGGAACGGCACAGGAGCTGGCCGACGACGAACAGGTGCGCACCTTGTACTTGGGTAAGAACTTCGAACTGCGTAGGAAGGTGTAAAGGGTGTGGGGCGGATCCGGATCGTGACGCCCCCGGGATTGCGCCAGGGCGATTGCCGGCATCCTTTTTCATCGGCCGGGGCCGGAGGTGTACGCCGGGCGGGGCGACGCGAGAAGCCCCCGGGCGGCGTAACACCACCCGCCGGGCGGGAAAAAGATATAGGCATTAGACCGACCCCGGCCTTGAAGTCGGCACCGGTAAGACGATTGGGCGGATTGAGGAGTGCCGGTAGAGGAAAAAGGCCGGGGTGGCGCCCCGAAAAAACCGAATATCAAGCTTCGACTTCGGCCTCTTGTACCGTGAAGGAATACGTCTCCATCAGGCGGTTGGCGAGGAGTTTGCGGCAGGCTTCCTCGACTTTTGCTTCGGCTTCGGATTTGGAGCCGGCTTCGACGTACATGGTGATGTGCTTGCCGATGCGGACGTTGGAAACCCCTTCGAGACCGAGGTTTTGCAAGCCGCGGCTCACCGCTTTGCCTTGGGGGTCGAGAATGGCCTCCATGGGCATGATCACAATTTCAGCTTTGTATGACATGGTTTCTTGAGGATAGGGACAAAAGGATGTACAAAAGTAAGATAATCGGGATGGATGCGAAGCCGAGGAAGGCGAAACTCAGTGCCGACAGGGCGATGAGGGTATAGCGCCGAATGTTTTTCGAGAAGGCGTACGTTTTGAATTTCAACGACATCAGGGGGATTTCCGAGATCATGAGCACGCCGATGACGAGGGTGGCTACGGCGATGGCCAACGGGGAGGAGGCGAAGAGGTGGATGGCGTTTTCGCCGAAACCGGGATCTAGGTGATCGTTGATGCCGAGGGGAACGGATACCCAAAACAGGCCCGCCGCAGGGGTGGGAAGACCGAGGAAGGAATCGGACTGCCGCGTGTCGATGTTGAATTTGGCGAGGCGGAAGGCGGCGAATGCCGGGAATACGACGGGGACGTAATCGATTGCGCGGAAGGTGGATTCGGGTGCGAATACGCCGTTGAGAGACAGGGCGATGAAGGCCGGGGCCACGCCGAAAGTCACGACGTCGGCGAGGGAGTCGAGCTGCTTGCCGAGGGCGCCGTCCACTTTGAGAAGTCGGGCCGAGAGTCCGTCGAACAGGTCGAGGAAGGCGCCGGCGAGGATGAGCCACGCCGCCAATTGCAATTGGCCTTTTGCGGCGAAAAGGATGGCGAGAACTCCGCAAATCAGGTTGCCGGCGGTGAGGGAGTTGGGTACGATGGAGCGGAAGTTCATGGCTGCGCGAAATTAAGGATACCGGGGCAATTTTTCGGGGGATAAATTGTTGTACATCGGAATTGATGCTTAATTTCGGGGCTTATGCGGATCGATCTCACTTCCGGTGTCCGGGCCGGATTTTTCTTATTGTGCCTATCGTTGTGCGCGACGACGGAGGCGTGGGCCCAGACCCGAAAGTACAGCAACGAGTCGCTTCACATCGGCGTGGGTGCACGGGCGCTGGGCATGTCGGGCGCATCGGCGGTATCGTCCGATGACGTTACGGCGGGATACTGGAACCCGGCCAACCTGACCTCGATCAAAGCCGATCTGGAAGTGGCCGCCATGCACGCGGAATATTTCGCCGGGATTGCGGCCTATGATTACGCGGCCATCGCCAAACCCATCGATTCGAGCTCCGTGCTCGCGCTGTCGGTCATCCGCTTCGGCGTAGACGACATCCCCAACACCACCCAGCTCTTCGACGCCGACGCCAACTTGAATTACGACCGCATCACGAGTTTCTCGGCGGTGGATTACGGGTTTTTCCTGTCGTACGCCCGCAAGCTCGGAAAGGGATTGTCCATCGGTGGTAGCGCCAAAGTGGTGAGGCGCATTCTCGGCGATTTTGCCGGGAGTTGGGGTTTCGGCGTGGACGCCGGCGCCACCTACCGCACGGGCAACTGGAGTTTTGCCGTGATGGCGAGAGACATGGTTTCCACCTACAACGCGTGGACCTACACGCTGGATCCGCAAACCAAGGAAGTGTTTTTGATGACCGGCAACGAGCTGCCGGAAAACGGTTTGGAAGTATCGCTGCCTCGAATCATCCTCGGTGCGGCGCACAGTCATCGTTGGGAGCGCTTCTCCATATTGGGCGAAGTGAACATGGTCTGGACCACCGACGGCCGCCGAAACACCTTGATCAGCGGCGATCCGTTCAGCATGGATCCCGTTTTGGGCATCGAAGCGGGTTACCTCGACATCGTGTACCTCCGCGCCGGCTTGGGCAACATACAGCAAGTGAAAACCTTCCGGGGAACGAAGGAGTACGTCGTGCAACCCAACCTTGGGCTGGGCCTGCGCCTCGGCCACTTCCACCTCGACTACGCCCTCACCGACATCGGCAACCAATCGGAATCCCTTTATTCCAATATCTTCAGCCTGCGATTTGAAATTCTCAAACCGGCACAGTGAAAAACGCGTTTCTCATTTTGGCTTTGGTTTCCATCGCCTTCACGTCGGTGGGCCAACCGCATCCCAATGCGTGGATCGATTACTCCCAACGCCACTACAAGATACCGATATGGGAAACGGGGGTGTACCGCATCACTTTCAATGACCTCGCGGGCGCGGGCATTCCGGTATCGGCTCTCGATCCGTCCAAAATCCGCATGTACGCTTTTTCGGAGGAGATTCCCATTTATGTGCACGGTGCCGACGACGGGGTTTTCAACGCCGATGACTACATCGAATTCGTGGGCCGCAAGAACGACGGCCGTCTGGAAGCCGGCTTGTACCCCGCGCCCGAAGCGCGCCCCAATCCCGAATACAGCCTGTTCAACGACACGCTGAACCACTACCTGACGTGGGGCGGTGCGGGTTCCGGTTTGCGTTTTGCCCCCCAGAGCGCGGCCAATCCCGACGATTACACCGCCGAGGACTTCCTGTGGTACCGATCCAAGGTGAACTACTCCAACAATTACTACCAAGGCCCCATGGATGCCAGCGGCATTTCCAACCCCTTTTACGGCGAGGGCGAGGGCTGGATGAGCCAGCGCATCGGTTTTCCGGGCGGGAGCGCCACCCTCGATACCCAGGTGCCCACCGAGGAGGCCTACCTCGGCGACGACGCTCCGGACGTCGAAGTGGAGACCGTTTCCGCCGGGGTGTCGAATGCGGCGGCGGGAGGGGGCCACAACCACCACATCCTCGTGCGGTACGGAGCGGAAAATACGGTGGCCGTCGACGAGCAATTCGCCGGTTACCGCATGAACCGCTTCAACTTCACCTTCCCGGCGTCAAAGCTCGGCGCCACCACCACCCGAATACGCCACGAAGTATCCAATTCACTGGGCGTCGCCAGCGACTACCAAGCCGTGGCCGGCGTGTGGCTGACCTATGCGCGCTCCACCGATCTCGGCGGGCAAAGCGCCCTCACCTTCCTGTACCGTCACAACCCGTTCTCCGCGGTAAGGCGTTTTGATTTTTTGGGGGTGGGAGGTGACAATCCGGTGATTTACTCAATGGGTTCCACCGGGCGTCGCATCGAAGCCGAACCGTACGGACAGGGGTACCGCGCACTGGTGTCCAACAGCTTCGGCGACGATGAGTTCGAATGCCTTCTCGTCACCGACCAGAGCATCCGATCCATTTCATCCATCGAAGCGGTGGCCAACGACGGGTACTTCACCAATTTCGGCTTGGCCGGCGTGGATTCGGCATTTCTCATCATCACCCACAAGTCTTTGCTCGCATCGGCGCAGCAGTACCAAACCTACAGGCAACAGCGCTTCAATACCGTCATGGTCACCGTCGACGAACTCTACGACCAGTTTGCCGGCGGGGTGGAAAAAAGTCCTTTGGCCATTCGCAATTTCGTAGACTACCTTTTCGATACTTGGCCCACCCCGCCACGGTACCTGCTCTTGTTGGGCAAGAGCATCAGGGACGCCCCCGAAGGAAACCAGGCGGGGTTTCGCCGAAGCCCCGACAACTACGCGCGCAATCTGGTGCCCACCATGGGATACCCTCCCAGCGATCTCCTTCTGACCGCCGGATTGAACAACACCGTGCTCGATCCGGCCGTGGCCACCGGACGCATCAGCGCGAGAAACGATCAAGAAGTGCTGTGGTACCTCGACAAACTGATGACCTTCGAAAGCCAGAGCCACGCGGCGTGGATGAAGAACGTGCTCCACTTCGGGGGCGGCGGAAACACCGAGGAGCAAAACCGCTTCGCGAATTACCTCGCCGGCTACGAAGAAACCATCACCGATTCGGCTTTCGGCGGGGTGGTGCATACTTTTCTCAAATCCGGTTCCGAGCCCATCCAAATAAACGCCTCCCAAGAAATAGAAGACCTGATCAACGGCGGAAACTCCCTGATGACCTTTTTCGGTCACGCCTCTTCCGACGGTTTCGACCAAACCATAGACAATCCGGCCAATTTCGACTGGAACGGACGCTACCCGTTTTTGCTCGGCAACGGCTGCTATACAGGCGATTTCCACACTCCAGGCTACGGCACCTCCAGCGAGGTGTACACCCTTATTCCCGAAAAAGGGGTCATCGGTTTCCTGTCCTCCGTAAAGCTCGGTTTCGCCAGTTCCCTCAACGATTACAGCAGCCGATTCTACAAGTATTTGGCCTTGAAGAATTACGGCGGCACCGTGGGCGATCACATGCGCTACACCGTGCAGGAGATTCAGTCGTCCTTCGACCCCGACAACCTCTACGTCATCGTTACCTGCATCGGGATCACCCTTCAGGGCGATCCCGCCGTGGTGGTCAATTCCTTCCCCAAACCGGATTTGTCGGTTTCTCCCGATGACGTGTATTTCGTGCCGGAAAACATCACCGCCGACATCGACAGTTTCGACGTGCACGTGGTGGTCACCAATACCGCCAAAGCCACCGGCCAAACCTTCGGCGTGACTCTGGAACACTTCAGTCCGGACGGTTCGGCCGACTCCCTCTACGTGGCTTACCTCCACGGGCTGTTCCACCGCGATACGGTCCGCTTTCGATTGCCCGTCAATCCCCAGCACGGTCTCGGTCTGCACAAATTCAACGTACTGGTGGATCTCCCCGAAGACCTCGTGGAGGAAATGCCCGGGCACGAAGTCAACAACAACCGCGTGCTCGGCAAAGAACTGCTCATCGCGCCCGGCGGTTTGGTTCCCGTGCACCCCGAGCGGTTCGGCGTGGTATCCGACGCACCCGTTTTGCGTGCATCCACCGGCAATCCCCTTTCCCCCGAATCGACTTACCGCTTGGAGCTGGACACCACGGATTCGTTCAACAGTCCTTTTTTCCAATCCACCGAAATCGTCCAACCGGGGGGAGTAGTGGAATGGTCGCCCACCCTGAGCGGCGGCGACAGCGCGGTGTACTATTGGCGCACCGCCGAATTGAAAGAAGATACCGTGTGGAGGAATTCCTCCTTCCAAGTGATTCCCGGCCGTTCGGGGTGGGGGCAGGCGCACATCTTCCAATTCGAAGACAACGTGTTTCAGTCCACCGAATTCAACCGCGCGGGACGCAGGGTGGATTACTTCACCGGTACGGTGAGGCTGACCAACAACGTGATCGGGAACTCCGCGGCGTTGAACAACGAAATTTTGCTCAACACCAATGTGTTGGAGTACGGCGCGTGCTTCGCCATCCCCTCCGTCCACCTCGCCGTCGTAGACCCGGTCACCTTCGAGCCGTGGGGTACGGCGTACAATGGCGAAAATCCCGATCACGATTTCGGAAACGCCAACGACAACGGTGCGTGCAGAAACCGGGTGGAAAACTATTTCATCTTCAGGCAAAACCAACCCGATCAGATGCAGGCGTTGGCCGACCTGCTGTTGTCGGATATCATTCCCGACGGCCACTACGTGGTTTTGTACACGCTGCGCTACGTGAGTTACGACGATTGGGATCTCACCCCCGACATCTACGACGCCTTCTCCGCTTTAGGGGCCACGTCCATCGGCGCGACCGCGGCTCAGGACAGCGTACCCTTTTCCTTGATCGTGCGGAAGGGCGACCCCGGTTTCGTGTTTGAAATGGTGGGTGACCAGATCGACGCGGTACTGAACAATATCGTCGATATTCCTGCCAGCGGTACGCGGGGGCGCATGCTTTCCACCCCAATCGGGCCGGCGAAAGAATGGCATTCCCTCCACTGGCTTACGAAGGCCCTCGAAGCGGCACCGGGAGATTCGGGCTTCGTGCGCATCCGCGGTATCGCACCCAACGGAGTGGAAACGGTGTTGGCGGAAGCGGAGTACCCTTTGGGTGAGTACGATCTCGATGCAGCGGACATAGGCCTTTCGGCCGATCAGCACCCCCGCGTTCGATTTGAAATATCCTCCGGCGACGAGACCCACGCTACCCCTCCCCAAGTGCGGCGATGGCACGCGCTTTACGACAAAGTGCCCGAATTGGCGGTCAATCCCGCGCGCCATTACGTTTTCGAAAGTTCGGAAATGGCCGAGGGGAAGCTCGGGATGATTTCCGTGGCCGTGGAAAATATTTCCGACGTGGATGCCGACAGCCTGTTGGTGGCGTACTACATTGAAGGAGAAGACCGTGGGCGTACGGTGTTGTCGTATCCACGCCAAGACTCCTTACGCGCCGGCGAAGTGCTGATCGACACGGTGTATTTCGACACGCGGGGGCTCGGTGGCGGCAACACCCTTTGGGTGGAAGTGAATCCCCAAACCGACACTCCGGGCGTTTTCGACCAGCCCGAGCAAACGCGGTTCAACAACTACCTGCGCATCCCCTTCACCGTGGAGGTCGATGAGGAAAACCCGGTTCTCGACGTCACTTTCGACGGCATACACATCATCAACGGCGAAGTGGTTTCGCCCAACCCCGAGATCGTGATTTCCCTCCGAGACGAAAACCCCTACCTCTTTATGGATCAAGAGGCCGACACGTCGTTGTTTCGCGTGTTTTTGGCGCGACCGGACGAAAACCTGACGCGGGTGTACTTTTCCGGTGGCGACGGCACCCAGCCCATGGAATTCGTTCCCGCGACGGGTTCGGAGAACAAGGCGAAGATAATCTTCCGGCCGGCGTTGGAAGGCGACGGAACGTATCGGTTGAGGGTGCAGGCCGGAGATGTTTCCGGCAATCCGTCGGCGAACACCGAGGATTACGCCATCGAATTTGAAGTCATCAACCGATCGACCATCACCGAAGTGCTGAATTACCCGAACCCCTTCACCACTTCCACCCGCTTCGTTTTCACGTTGACGGGCCGTGAAATACCCGATGATTTCACGATCCGGATCATGACCGTCACGGGAAGGGTGGTCAGGGAGATCACTGCGGCCGAATTCGGCCCCATACGCATCGGTCGGAACGTGTCGGCCTTCAGTTGGGATGGACGGGACGAATTCGGCGACCGACTCGCCAACGGGGTGTACCTGTATCGGGTGTACGCGCGCATCGACGGGAAACCCATCGAACTGAGGGAAGGCGGTGCCTCCAAGTACTTTCACAACGGCTTGGGCAAAATGGTGCTGATGCGCTGAGCGGATGGAGTCTCGGCGCAAGGGAACAGGGTTCGTGATACACGCCCCGGGTCGGGACGACGCCGGTGAAACGGCGGCCTTCCATCTCCGTCGCTTATTCGTACTTTTGCACCACACCATCAAACCGTAATTTACATGGACACATTCGATGTCGTTGTCATTGGTTCAGGCCCCGGGGGCTATGTCGCCGCCATACGTTGCGCGCAACTGGGCATGAAAACCGCCCTCATAGAAAAATATCCCGCCATGGGAGGAACCTGCCTCAACGTGGGCTGCATTCCCTCCAAGGCCATGCTCGATTCTTCGGAGCACTATTTCAACGCGGTGAATAATTTTTCCGATCACGGAGTCGAGATCAAAGACGTCAAAGCGAATTTGGGTCAAATGGTCAAGAGAAAAGCCTCCGTGGTGGAGCAGACCACCAAGGGCATCGCTTTCCTGATGGACAAGCACAAGGTGAAGGTTTTCCAGGGAATCGGCGCTTTCGCCGACCCCCACACCATAGAGATTACCCCTACAGACGACAAGGGCAAGCCCGCAGGGAAGAAAGGCAAGTCCGGCGGCAGCCAAAAAATTAAGGGCAAGAACGTCATCATCGCCACGGGTTCCAAACCCAATTGTTTCCCCGGCATGGAGCCCGACAAGAAGCGCATCATCACCAGTACGGAAGCCTTGGAATTGAAGGAGATTCCCAAGAAAATGGTGGTCATCGGCGGTGGAGCCATCGGATTGGAAATGGGGTCGGTGTACGCCCGCCTCGGCACCAAGGTGGAAGTCGTGGAGTTCATGGATTCCATCATCCCCACTATGGACAGGGCCTTGGGTAAGGAATTGTTGAAAGTGTTGAAGAAAGAGGGCATGAAATTCCATTTCAACCACCGTGTACAAGAGGTGAAAAACTCAGGCAAAGGCGTGAAAGTAAAAGCCTTGGACAAATCGGAAAAGGAAGTGATTTTCGAAGCCGATTACTGCCTCGTGTCGGTGGGACGCAAGCCGTACACTGAAGGATTGGGATTGGACAAAGCCGGTGTGAAGACCGACGACAAGGGTCGCATCGAGGTGAACGAACAGTTGCAAACGGGTGTTTCGCACATTTACGCCATCGGCGACGTGGTGCGTGGGCCCATGCTCGCGCACAAGGCCTCGGACGAAGGTGTGTTGGTGGCCGAATTGCTCGCCGGACAGAAGCCTTCCATCAACTACCTGCTGATTCCCAACGTGGTGTACACGTGGCCGGAAGTGGCGGGAGTGGGCCATACGGAAGAGCAGCTGAAGGAAGCCGGCCGGGCGTACAAGACGGGTTCCTTCCCCATGCGCGCCTTGGGTAGGTCGCGAGCCAGCGGCGATACATACGGTTTCGTAAAAATCCTCGCCGACGAAAAAACGGATGAAATCCTGGGGATGCATATCATCGGAGCCCGTGCCGCGGATTTGATCGCCGACGGTGTAACGGCCATGGAATACCGAGCCAGCGCGGAAGACATCGCGCGCATGAGCCACGCCCACCCCACGTATTCCGAAGCCATCAAAGAAGCGGCGCTCGACGCCACGGAGAAAAGGCCCCTTCACATGTGATCGGACTGAAAAGAGGGTGATCGAACCGGTCTCGATTCCGGGAAGAGGAAACCCGTAGATACTCGGAAGGTGCAAACGATAAAGAATAAGGTGGCATGAGGACGGAAAATACCTCGGGAATCGCGGGAGCGGAGCGGGCGGTATCCGAGCGAGGCGTGGCCGGTAGGCGACGACCCGGCAAGCGCACGGGTGTGTTGTTGATCAACTTGGGCACACCCGACAGCGCGAGTTTCCCTGATGTGTACCGCTACCTCACCGAGTTTTTGAACGACCCGCGGGTAATCGACATTTCACCTTTGGGTCGCTTCTTTTTGGTCAACTTCATTATCATACCCTTCCGCGCCCGGAATTCCACGCGCATATACAAGCAGTTGTTCGATCTGAACAACGGTGTCGCGCCTTTATTGGAATACGGGATAGGCCTCCGCGACGCGCTTCGCGAAAGGCTGTCGTCGGAAGGTGTTTCAGTAGAGTTGGCCATGAGGTACGGCGAGCCTTCGTTGGACGAGGTATGCGCACGCATGGAGAAGGAGGTGTACGACGAAATCGTCGTCCTTCCGCTTTTTCCGCAGTACGCCTCGTCGAGTACCGGTTCCGCCCTCGAAAAAGCCCTGCGTTTCATCCGCAACTGGTACGTGGTGCCGGAGATAAAAGTGGTAAGCAGCTACCACGACCACCCCGGTTACATCGAAACCATGGTTCGGCGCGCGCGGAAGTACGACGTGGATTCTTACGACCACGTCTTGTTTTCGTACCACGGTTTACCGGACCGGCAGATATTCAAAACCTACCCGAAGCGCGAGTGCTACTCGGGTTGCGATTGCACCGAGCGCATCCACGGGGAAAATTACTCGTGTTACCTCGCTCAGTGTTATTCCACCAGCCGTTTGCTGGCCGCGCGGTTGGGCATTCCCGAAGACAAGTACACCGTCGCCTTCCAATCGCGGTTGGACAAAGAATGGATCGAGCCTTTTTCCGACAAGGTGGTGATCGAGCAAGCCGCGAAAGGTGCCAAGCGCATGTTGGCGTTTTCACCCGCTTTCGTGGCCGACTGTTTGGAAACCACCATCGAGATCGGCGACGAGTATCTCGAACTTTTTCGGGAGCACGGCGGCGAGACGCTCGACTTGGTGGAGAGTCTCAACCTCCACCCGCTTTGGATCGATACGGTCGAGGACTTGATACGGGGTCAAATGGCGGAGGGATTGGTTGAGCGGCCGGAGCCCGACGCCCGTGCATGATATGAGCGGTTTTTTTACGTGATAATTTCCATTGCCGGATAGATTTAGGGTCAAGCAAGAAAAGATCGGCGCCAATTAGCGTTTTGTTTGGGGTCAGCGTTTGATCATTTTTTTGGTGAGCAGCACCGTATCGGCATATAGGGAATAGTATTAGACACCGGCGGGATGGCGGGACGCATCCCAATTGATGTGGTGGGTGCCTGCATCCAGACGTGTTTGCAAAAGCACTTCGAGTACCCGCCCCGAGGCGTCGGAAATTTCGAGCCTAACGGTGGCGTCTTCCGGTAATGCGAAAGAAATTTCGGTTTGGTTGGCAAAGGGATTGGGTCTGTTTTGCTCCAGGATTACGCCTTTGTCGGTGGCCGGCACATGTCCGGTTGCGTGATTTTTCAACCCGCAACAATTGTTCATGTCGCTTTTCGCTTGTTGGATGGAGGCGGCAAATTGTGCCATTTGAACTTGGAGTTCGGATATTTCTTGCGCCTGTTGGTTCATTTGACCCTGCAAATTTTCGATGATGGCGTTTTGCTCAGCGATGGTTGCGGCCTGCTCTGAGATCACTCCTTGCTGTTCCTTGAAGCCGGCTACGAGCAGGGGAATGAGTGTCATCCGAACGACATCGTTTGTTCGGAAATCCAAATTTGCTGCGGCATCCCGATATAGCCCAAAGGCGAACCGAAATTGGGATCGTTGCTTTCATAGGTTACTTGCGCAAACATGGGAAAGGCCAGTAGGATGGAAATTGCGGAAATGATCTTGGTTTTCATGGTTCTAAAGTTTAATGATGGTTTGGGAAAAAATGCTTTGGTCGCTAAACTGGACACTCACCAAATACATACCCGAATTAAGATCTCCCACATAAAGAGATGCATTCTCGGCGGTGAAATCAAAAGACTTTATTAGCCTTCCTTGAATATCCAAAAGAAAAACGGTTTGAATATGTTGAGTATGATGTGGGTATATTTTCAAAAATTCAGTGGTGGGATTGGGATGGAATATGACCGGCGGGTCATCCATTTCTGATCTATCTACTGAAACCAAACCTTCACAATCTGCGGGATCAACAGCCACACATACGGCGTCAATGAAGTAATATGTTTTTATAAACGGATGATCATTGAAATAAACAAGCGTGTTGTGATCATTATCGAAAAAATTTCCGATCGCGATGTGGCTATAGGCCGAATCGGCGATAAACCATCCGGAAATTTGCGTCCAAGTTGTGTCTGTTAATACTTCACTGTAGTTTATGTCCGCTTGATTGTCCTGTCCAATCGGTTCCGCATAAGAATAGGAATGTGTTAAAAACTTCAACCCGATATTGTTCATGGCACAATCACAATTTGGATGTGAAGACCCGCCAATGCCACGAGATATTTGAAATGACACATAATATTCGGTTCCCGGAA
Organism: uncultured Cryomorphaceae bacterium; assembly: GCA_964574635.1. Lineage (GTDB taxonomy): Bacteria > Bacteroidota > Bacteroidia > Flavobacteriales_D > Cryomorphaceae > CAZNOG01. The sequence continues at coordinate 296,087 of CAZNOG010000001.1, forward strand.
TGAGCGGCTCTGTTAGGGATACTCCAAGAACTTCGCGCCAATGGGGAAAAGTGATGCCTATAAATCCAACATGTCCCACTCCATCGAAGGATGCCTTGTAACCATTAGCTTCTGATAGCGGGACAGATACGAGTCCGGTAGTATCACAAGCGTTAAAAAGATCCGGGGTGCCACTATACGTAGTCCAGGGATATGCTTTTTCAATACCGTAAAGTTCATTAGGGCATTCTACGTATTCCTCAAAACTCGGATTCGGCACCAAGTTCTGTGCTTTCGAGACCTGGGTCAGCGCTGCCAACAGGCACGTCAGGGCTAAGATTTTGGTTAAAGTAGGCATCGCTTGAATCGTTATTATTCGTGAAAGGTAATCAAAAAAATAAAAAGCTCATCCGCTTACTATTTCCAAGTCATTGGGGTTCATTGGGTCGGGGCTGATGACGGTGGTGCCATTTCCATTTGAAGTAAAATTCGGATTGGTCGACATGCCCACAAACCCGTCGTGGTCTATGAGATAGTTGTTGATGGTGGTAGTGCCGGAGGGCATGATCCGGAGGCGATGGGTGTTGTCGGTAATAAAATCGATGGGCTGGTTTCCGTTGTGGCGGATTTGAAGGGGGAACGTTTGAGCGGCGTTCCAGCCAACATAATCGGAAGAGAGACCATTGTTTCCGAGTACAGAAACCTGTGCGGAAACCGCGAATGGTAGAGCCATCATCCCGATGGCCATTACCGTTTTGTAAATTTGTCTCATGGTTTATTTGTTTTGGTTGATTACAAGTTTCACGAAATGGGTTTTATTGGAGGAGCTGACTCTCAGGATGTAATATCCTGCCGCATACTGGTCAATGGGGATGGTCAGCAAATGCCCGTTGGGCTTATCCATAAAAAGTACCCGTTGCCCCAAATAGTTGAACATTTCAATAGAACTTATGGGAAAATCCGATTTTACATTCAAAAAATTGTTTGCGGGGTTGGGGTAGCAAATTATCCCTGTGGTTTTGATGTTTTCCTGAACAGAAACAATGCCCTGCCACGTTTCATTGTACAGCGAGTCGGTGGTAACACATACGTCATCCACACAATAATATGCCCGTTGCTGTGCAACGGTAAAAGGCAGGTTTAAGGTATCGGTGTAGACGTCATCGTAAAAATTACCAATTACCATATAGGTATATGCCGAGTCCGCCACGAAAGAACCGGATACTTTTACCCAACCAGTATCCGAAATAATTGAGTTTTCGTTGATATGAGAGTAATTCAGATTTGGAAATTCCGTCCATAAATCATAGTAGGAATAGGTTGTAAATAGAGCTCCTATATTGTTGGTGGCTATATTGCAAATGGAAGGTACATAAGCCATAGAAACAAAGTATGACACAAAATACGTTTCACCGATAGTTAAGGGAGATGTGAGCTCTATGCCTATATGTTCCCTACCGAAATCGGGGGTGGTTATTCCATAGTTGATAAAGCCTGCATAAGCCTCACCGGTATGTGGTTCCTTGCTTATTACCAGGTCGGCTTCAATTATCGGGTTGCAGCTGTGCATATAATCCGGCGAGCCTTTGAAAATGGACCAGTATTCACAGGCTGCATCAATATCTCCATAGAATTGCGGGCAAGAAATTGTATCTTCAAAACTCGGATTCGGCACGAGATTTTGTGCTTTCGAGACCTGGGTCAGCGCTGCCAACAGGCACGTCAGGGCTAAGAGTTTGGTTAAAGTAGGCATTGCTTAAAACTTTATTAATCGTTAAAAGTAACCGGAAAAATAAAAAATGTTCCTCATGCTTCTTCATTCGAAGGCAGACATTGGAATGCCGATCGGAAGTGAAAAACGGATGGTTCGTGCATTGGCCGTAATATTTGTACAAGAGCATGACATTCCATGAAGTTTGGCGGTAAAATTTGAAGAAATATATTCACCGATGAATATCGGTTGTGACTTTCGGTAAGCTTTCACCGGTACAATACCGTAATTGCCTCACAATCTACTGACATCATTGATCTTAAAATTTCGAAGGGATGGGAGCAGCATAAATAATCAGGATAATGAAAAAGAAAATATGACCCTTAAAATTATCCGGGAAATCGCACTTTTCGGTGCATTTATTTGAGTGCGATTGGCCTTTTTCGGCATTAGCGGCTCTTTACATTTTCACGAACTTCAAACTCTGCACACCGTCGCTCGACTCGATTTTGATTAAATAAATTCCGGGTTTCCATTCCGAAGTATTGATGCGAAGCGTTTCGGCGTCCCAGTCGGGTATTTTCAGGATGGCCTGCCCGGTGATGTTGAAAACCGTTACCGGGCCGGGGTTTGCCTTTGGTGTGGGCTCGATGTGCAGAACGTTTGAAACGGGATTGGGGTACAGCCGATAAGCTTCCCGTTTTAGCTGCGGTGTTTCTGTCCCGATCAGGAAATCGGGCAAGGAATACATGGCGAGAAAGCCTACCCCGGGCGAATACGTCACTTCCTCCGCGACTCCTTCCGGATCCAAACTCGTGGTGGTGTTGGCGGCAATTTTCCCGTCTATCAAAAGCGTATCTTCATTGATTGCCCGGATGTTGAGAATGGATACCCCATTGACGGAAGTGGATGGGGCTGAATAGGAGAAAAGCGTATGATTTTGGATGTCAAGATTTTGGTCGAGCCAAAGCACGTAGATTCCCCGACCCTCGGGAAGATCGATGCCGGTGGAATCGGGATCGTCGTTCGTGGAATACTTCAATACGTGGATCGTGGTGTCCGACAAGGCGGTATATGGGTGTGGCCAAGCCAATTTTCCATTCACTTCAAATAGCTTCGACTCTTGATAGAACACACCCAAGTTGTCATGGTGCCAAGGATCCGGATGTCCGTAGGGAACGGACAATTTTGAAAGCAGTTCGCCCGAGGCATCCAATCGAATGACCTCTCGAGCACTTTTGGCGATAAATTGGGTTGGCATCGGATATGGACCCATCTCGAACCATTCGGGTTTGTAATACACGGTCGGATCGCTGAAGTGATCGTCGAAATATAAGCCCGCTTCGGGGTCGCTTATTCCGAACCTGTACACCATCGCGACATATACATCCGAATTCAATTCTACGATGGGGCTCACGTCGTAATTCGTTGAGAAGGGATTTTGTGATTCGGGAGCCCCGACGTCGTAAAGCGCGGTGATGGGTGTAGCCCAAACGTGGTCGCCGGTGTTTGTTTCCTTGATCAAGATTATTTCGTTAAACCCCTCTTGGTCTGAAGTCGATTCCCAAACGGTCCCGTCGGGACTTATTTTCGGGTTTTGCCCGCTCACCAAACCCAAACGGTACAGGTGTTCCCCATCGGATGAAGCGTCTACCCGAACATTCAGTGCCGTGCCTGTTTCCGAAACCAATGGGGTGGCGATGTAGGTGCCGTTGTCGGGGTTGAATTTTACCCAAACAGTCCCCCATTTTTCGTCATCGCCCAATGAAAATTCCTCGTCCATGTTGAGGGTGAGGTAGTCGAAAATATTCAATACCGCGGCTATCGTCCCATCCCCGAGCCAAGCCATCGATGTGCCGACGGGGGATAACAGAAAGCCACCGAAATTTTGTTCTGCATTGTCATGGGGACTATGGGCGCCGGCAAACTCGCTGCTGATGGGTGGACAAATACAGTTGAACGGCATGGACAACTGGTTTTCTTCGGCGCGGTATTCAAGTAGATATACGTGGCCGATGGACTCGGGATAGTCGTTTTCCAATTCGGGATTGCTCGTAAACGGACCGAACCCGAAGCCCACATATTTATCGGAATACAAGAAGTGTCTCCCGGCATCGTGTTTCAGCGCGGACATCGTTCCAAAACCGAAATAAAATGGGGCTATTTCCACATGGCCTACGGGCGCAAGATTTTCGTCGTATATCACTTGGAAATATCCGTTGTTCAATGTGGAATTCAGTGCATAAGGTGCACCGGTGGGCAGCAGTGAGGCATCGGTGGCGGCGGGGGGATGAATTCTCAGATAGGTACCGCTTCCGTCGGGAAAAAATTGCGAAAATCCGGCCAAGTCGGTTTGCAAATAAACCAATTGCGTGTTTTGGCCCGCTCCGTGCACCGAAATGCACATCGCGAGAAGGAAGGGAAGTACGAATTTCATGTCAGTAAATATTGCAAACTACGTAGGAACCTAGTTGGTGCCAATCGTAGTCGGATGAATAACATCCGTTCGGAGGTAGACTCGTTGTCGGACTCCGGAAAGTAATAAGCAAGCTTGTTGCGACAACGGTAGTTGGGCCGGGAAGAACCATTTTGACGTAGCACGGCGTTTCACCCGTGGGACACGAGTTTTGCCAATCACCGTCGGGTGGCAAGGTTTGGGAGGCAGAGGCTCCGCCCGTACAATAAGCATACACTTGACTTGTACAGTTGGTTTTGTTCAAGATGATATAATCTTCGTTTTGCGCATACAGATTGAGGGAAACTGAAATCATCAACACGGCGAGGACGGAGCGGAGAAATGTGGGAATAGTCACGATTTCAATTGCTTTGGCATAAATATAATGTAAATTTTTTAAACGGCCTCATCGCCGGACACCGCGCATGCGGGGAAGGATTTTCCTCGGACATCTATAGCGAATACCCGGCACTCCGTTCCCCTGCACAAAGTTTGGCGGCTTCCTTTTTTTCTGAGTTCCTTTGCACCGATGGGCCACGCATTTGACCCGAAAGGCGATTTCCAATGAGGCAATTGAAAATAAGCACGGCGTTACCCTATGAAAAACTGCTCGAATTCAGCCGTTCTCAAGCGTGGTTTGCCTTTATTATTACCGACCCGGATAACTTCGTGGCGGGATTCGGATCCAAACGCAATCTGGTGTTACGTGAGCCGAAGGGTGCGTTCCAAAGTGTGAGCGAATTCTTGTCCGGTGCCCAAAGCAGGGTGGCGGGATACCTGGGTTACGACCTAAAAAACGACATCGAGAATCTGCATTCGGAATTGCCCGATTTTCTCGATTTGCCCGAAGCTTGCCTCTTTGAACCGGAGGTTTGGGTTTGCGCTTCCGGAAATGAAGTGACTCTGACCGGAGACCCCGAGTGGGTTGATCGTCTGGAAAATCACTTGAAACGCGAAAACGGGTTTGAGAAGCGTAAAGCATCCCCCCTCGACGTGAGGTGTACCACGAACAAAAACGCGTACATCGAAAGCGCGGAGAAACTTTTGGCACACATCAAACGCGGGAACATATACGAGGTGAATTACTGCGTGCAGTTCACAGCCCATTCACCTATTTTCGATCCCCAATCGCGGTTCGAGGATTTGCGTCAACGCACCGCAGCGCCCTTTTCGGTATTTGCCCGCCTTTCCGATCGCTACATCCTCTGCGCCTCGCCCGAGCGCTTTTTGCGGCACATCAACGGAAAGCTGATTTCCCAACCCATCAAGGGAACCATTCGCAGGGATGGCAACCCCGATGTCGACCGCAGATTGCGGGAGCAATTGCGCCACGACCCCAAGGAGATTTCCGAGAATGTGATGATCGTGGATTTGGTACGCAACGACCTTTCGCGCGTAGCCGCCGGGGGTACGGTGAAGGTGGATGAACTCTGCGGCATTTACCCCTTCAAAACGGTGTACCACATGATATCTACCGTGGGCGCCGAACTCGATGGGCAATATCGCCCTTTGGATGCCATTCGCGCCTGTTTTCCCGCCGGTTCTATGACGGGCGCGCCGAAAATCCGTGCCATGGAGCTTATCGAAGAGTTGGAGAATTTCAAAAGAGGCCCCTATGCGGGGAATTTTGGGTACTTTGAGCCCAATGGAAATTTCGACCTCAACGTGGTGATCCGAACCTTGATATACAACCCGCACACGCATCGTATCGGGTTTTCGGTGGGGAGCGCCCTCACCATAGGTTCCCATCCGGAACGCGAATTCGACGAGTGCATGCTCAAAGCCGAAGCATTGATAAGCGCATTGCATGGAAGCTTGGAAGACCGAACCGATTGAAGAATTCGCCCGTGCGCTGCGTGCGCTGGGTGCCGAAGAACACGATCGTTTTTTGGTGGCCGTAAGCGGAGGAGTGGACTCCATGGTGCTGCTCGATATGACGCGCCGTGCCGGCCTGAACATCAGTGCGGCACACGTCAATTACGGCTTGCGGGGCGAAGACAGCCTCGCCGACGCCGATCTTGTGACGGATTATTGCCGCGCCCACGGAATAGCCGTCTTCGTAAAAAACATCTCCATGGGTGGCCACATGCGCGGCAGCGGCGTACAAACCCGCGCCCGAAAAGAGAGATATGCCTGGTTTGAATCCCTGATTCAGTCGGAAAACCTCGATTTCGTATTGACCGCCCACCACGCCGACGATCGATTGGAAACGGTTTTCATTAACATGCTGCGGGGTGGGGGAGTACGGGGCCTAAAGTCCATACCCGAACGCAGGGGGAATGTGCTGCGACCCTTACTGCGCTTCCACAAATCCGCGCTCGAATCGTACGCCCGCTCACGGAAGGTGCCTTGGCGCGAAGACGAGACCAACCGGGGCGACGACTACCTCCGCAACAAAGTGCGTCACCACGTCATCCCCCCGTTGACCGAACTGGGCGCCCGGGCGGTGGAAAACTTGATCAAGAGCGTGGATTACATCGGCGAGGCCCACGCGTATTTCGAGCGGCAAGCCGACAAGTTCATCGCCGAGACACCTTGGTCGGAGGGCGTTGGCAAAATTTGTGATCGGCGTTGGGATTACCTTTTCGCACACCCTCCCTTGCCGCACTACGTGTTCGCCAAATGGGGATTTCCCGCCGATGCCCTCCCCGAAATCCAAAAGTTGCGGACGGCGCAGAGTGGTAAGAAGGTTTTTGGGGGTGAGGGCTCATTGTATCGCGATCGCGGCCAAACGCTCGTCTCTCATTTTTCGCAAGATGGTCCCGTAGAGGCGAAATTGACCGAACCGGAAGGGCGAATTTTCCGCCCAGTCCTCTTGGATTGGAAACCCGTGGAAATGCCTCGCGATCTGTTGAAAACACCCCGGGACACCGCGTATCTCGACGCCGATGCACTGCAATGGCCCCTCACCGTAAGGCGGTGGCGCCGTGGCGACCGGTTCTCCCCACTCGGCATGCAAGGCTCCAAGAAAATCAGCGACTTCCTGATCGACGCCAAGGTGCCGCTTCCGGAAAAAGACGCGGTTTTCGTCCTCGAGTCCAACGGAAACGTGTGCTGGGTCATCGGCCACCGCATTGACCGCCGGTATGCCATAGGCCCAAACACCCGCAAGGTCATTCGCTTCGCCCTTCGATAAGGCGGCCGCCCGGTCCGGGATCCTCGACGGGGCGGAAACATTGGCCTGCTCCGCGTGCCGCGGGAAACGTTCCTCCCTTTCATTGCGGCGGTGCGCGGATTTTCGGCTGCACGCGATTTTCGATTTGCAGCCGGTCGGGAAAATCCATGGTTTGGCTTTCCATGAGTGCCGCGGGAGGGGGAGGTGATAAAGCCTTGTGAATTGGTTATTTTTGCAGGATGATTTCGAAGAAGAACCCCATGTTGAACACCAAGCGATTTCTTTTTGCGGTCATTGCGGTGCTGCTGCCGTGGTATGCGGCGGTTGCACAGATTTACGATCCGGTAGACTGGGCCTACGACGTGAAAATCCTCGGCGACGATGAAGCCGAGCTCCGTTTCACGGCGGTCATGGAAGGTGATTGGCACATTTACGCTACGGATCTCCCCAAAGACGAGGGGCCGGTGCCCACGGCTTTCGATTTCGAAAAAAGCGGCGATTACCGACTCGTGGGTGAATTGAATGCGGGGGAGTACATCACCAAGTACGACCCCAATTTCATGATGGACCTGAACTTCTACGAAGGCAAGGCGGTCTTCACCCAAAAGATCAAACGCCTGTCGACCTCGGATTTTTCCGTGGAGGGCGAGTTGACGTACATGGTGTGCAACGATGAAATGTGTCTTCCTCCGGAATACCTTCCCTTTGCTTTGGAGGTCACCGGCGCACAAACGCCCCCGCAGTCTCCCGGCGGAGGATCGTCGGGGGCCGGCGGCATGATTCAGGGCGGGTCGGTTTCCATGGGCATGCAAGCCGAGGGCGACGCATCGGGTATTCTCACCCCGATAAAATGGACCTTCGAGGTGGAGGACGAAAACGACACGTCGGCCGTGCTCGTCGCCACCGCCGATCTCGACGAGGGATGGCATTTGTATTCCCAGCATTTGGAAAGCGACATGGGGCCCATCGCTACCGAGTTTGTTTTCACGCCGAACGAAGCCTACTCACTCGTCGGTGAAACCGTCGAAGGCGAGGCGGAAGTCGTGTACGACCCCAATTTCGACATGGATTTGGGGATGTTTTCCGGCACACCCCGGTTTCGTCAAACCGTCGTCAAACACTCGGACATCCCCTTCAAGGTATCGGGATACGTCACGTTTATGGTTTGCGACGACAAGCAGTGCCTGCCTCCCGAAGATTTGGATTTCAGCTTTTCGCTGGATGCGGGAAGCGGTACTCCCGTCGTGACGTCAGACCCACAAAAACCCACCACCGGCACATCCGAAGTAGACCGCGGCAAGATCGAAGAGACCGCCAAAAAGGACGAGAGCCGATCCAACTGGGTGATCTTTATCATTTCTTTCCTCAGTGGTTTCGCCGCGCTGCTCACTCCATGCGTCTTTCCCATGATCCCCATGACGGTGAGCTTCTTCACCAAACAGAGCAAGTCCAAGGCCGAAGGCGTGAAGAACGCGGTGATTTATGGCCTGAGCATCATCATCATTTACGTGGTGTTGGGGGTGGGTGTCACGGCGGCGTTCGGGGCGTCCATCTTGTCGGAGATGTCGACCGACCCCTGGTTTAACTTGGCGTTTTTCGCGCTGCTCATCGTTTTCGCCATTTCGTTCTTGGGAGCGTTTGAAATCACCTTGCCGAGCTCGTGGATCAACAAGGCCGACGCGCGCGCCGACCGCGGTGGACTCATCGGTATATTTTTCATGGCATTTACCTTGGCTTTGGTTTCCTTTTCCTGCACCGGTCCCATCGTGGGCACGTTGATCGTGGAAGCCGCTTCGAAGGGGGGGAGCGCACCGGCCATCGGGATGCTCGGTTTTTCATTGGCCATTGCACTGCCGTTCGGATTGTTCGCCGCTTTTCCGGGATGGCTGAATACCTTGCCCAAATCGGGCGGATGGCTCAATTCGGTAAAGGTCGTCCTGGGATTCTTGGAACTCGCACTGGCTTTCAAATTTTTGTCCAACGCCGATTTGGTGTTGCAACTGCACCTGCTTGAAAGGGAAATGTTCATCGCCATTTGGATCGTGATTTTCGGCTTGCTGACCATGTATTTATTGGGAAAACTCAAGCTGCCCAACGACAGCGACTTGAAATACATTCCCGTTTCGCGGCTGTTGTTGGCCACGGTGACGGGTGTGTTTACGGTGTACATGATTCCGGGGCTGTGGGGTGCACCCCTGAAAATCATCGCGGCCTTTCCCCCGCCGCAACAGTACAGCGAATCTCCCATGGGAGTGGGTTATTTCGGTGGTGGTGGCGGCTCGGTGTCCACCGCCGAACACGATCCCGACATGCACTTGGGCCCTCAGGGAATTTACGTCTTCCACGACTACGAAAAGGGTTTGGCACACGCCAAAAAGGTGGGCAAACCACTGTTGGTCGACTTCACCGGCCACGCATGCGTGAATTGCCGCAAGATGGAACAACAGGTATGGTCCGACCCCGAGATCAAACGCAAACTTTCCGAGGAAGTCGTGCTGATTTCACTCTATGTCGATGAACGCACCGAATTGCCCCCGTCAGAACAAGTCACCGTAGAACTCACCGGCGGAAGGGAGAAGAAACTCCGCACGGTAGGCAACAAATGGGCGGCGTTCCAAGAGTTGCGATTCGGAGTCAACGCCCAACCTTTTTATGTGATTCTGGACCACGACGAAGAGATGCTCGTCGAACCTTCCAATTTTCAGGATTACGGCACCATTAAGTTGTTTGACGACTGGCTCTCAAGGGGACTCCGGGAGTTTGAAGAAGGGGAGTCTTGACGGAACACCGTCTTCAGCGCCCATTATTTTACTTTCTTTATTTTTGTGATATTCGTCAGTGCGCGTTAAAGAAGTGAAAATGAAAAACCTTATTTTCAAAATCTTGGGATGTTGGTTTGCTTTGGCTCTTTTCGGTATCGTCGGTGAATATACCGTGGGTTGGGAAGAAGTCAAGGCAGCGGTATATGTCAATGCCATCCTGATACCCTCGTATTTCATTTACAGGTATCGCCGAGCCAAAGTGGCCAAGGGCGGACCCGGTTCCGAAAATGCGCCGAAAAAAGGATTCTTTTGGACCGAGCGCAACAAATTGGCATTGTATGGCTCGCTATGGGTTTGGATTTTTTTCGCCGCGGTAGCTTTTTTATGGGCCGAAGCGGGTCGCATGGAAACCACCACCGGCATTGTTTTGACCGGTTTAGCGACTTTGGGAACCACCGCATTGATTGTGATCTCGAGAAAGTTGAAAGTCGAATCGAATTGGGAGCCCCCAAGGTTCGGCCCCATCCGATGGGATGATCAAACTAAGCACGTGTTTTACGGTACGGTGAAAACGTGGATCCGAATAGCGGCTCTCGCCCTATTGTTATACCTGCTCGATCTTTGGATTCCCGGTGTGCGGGTGGCGGTATTTGCTCTGATGGTATTCTCCCCGCTTTACTGTTTTCTGCGATCGAAGCGGATCCAAGGGGTGGACGCCTGATTCGCACGCCTATCGTGTATGTAAGGACGGCCCTTTTGGGCCGTTCTCGTTTTGTCGTGATTTTAACCGGATTCTTAACTTTGATGAAGACGGGAATCGAGAGTACGCTAAACCTTTTTGGAACTATCCGTACTTTTAAACCCAAACAATACGCTACGGTGAAAGATTCCCTGCGCAATCATTTTTTGGAAGCCTCTCAAGTGCTCGACCGGGTATTGTCGGACAAGATGTTCTTCGAGCGCGTCGAGTCCGCCGGCCGGCTCATGGTGCAAGCCTTGGCCGGGAGCGGTAAGATCCTCTCTTGTGGAAACGGCGGGTCGATGTGCGACGCCATGCATTTCGCCGAAGAATTGACGGGCCGCTACCGCGAGGACCGCAGAGCCATCGCCGCCGCTTCCATCTCCGATCCCTCGCATATCTCCTGCGTGGCCAATGATTACGGCTACGAATTCGTTTTCTCGCGGTACATCGAAGCTTGGGGAAAGCCCGGCGACGTCCTATTGGCCATTTCCACCAGCGGAAATTCGCCCAACGTGGTTCGCGCCGCCGAGACTGCCCTCAATACGGGCATGAAGGTGGTCGCTCTCACCGGAAACGAGGGTGGGAGACTTGCCAAGCTGGCGAACGTCGAAATTCGAGTGCCCTTCACAGGCTACGCCGACCGCATACAAGAAGTTCATATCAAGGTCATTCACGCAATAATTGATTATATTGAGCGCGAGATTTCCTGAACCATGCTGGTCAAAACATACGGGAGCGCAGTCTACGGCGTAGACGCCCTCACCATCACGGTGGAGGTGAACATCGACACAGGCATTAATTTTTTCTTGGTCGGCCTGCCCGACAGTGCCGTAAAGGAAAGCCAGCAGCGCATCGAAGCCGCATTGCGAAACACGGGATACAAGCTGCCCGGCAAGCGCATCACCATCAATATGGCTCCCGCCGACATCCGAAAAGAGGGCTCGGCATACGACCTCCCCTTGGCGCTGGGAATCCTCGCGGCTTCCAACCAGATCGGACCGGAGAGAATCGAAAACTTTGTCGTCATGGGCGAGTTGTCCCTCGACGGTAGCGTACAGCCCATCAAAGGGGCTTTGCCCATGGCCATCAAAGCGCGGAACGAAGGTTTCGAAGCGATGATACTTCCCAAGGCCAACGCGGGAGAGGCCGGAATCGTAGAAGGTTTGAAGGTCTACGGGGTGTCGACCATTGAAGAAGCCATCGAGGTATTGCAAACACCCGACGCGGTGCAACCCGTTCACGTGGATGTCGACGAGGTGTTCAGAGACCGCATCGATGAGGTAATGTTCGATTTCAGCGACGTAAAAGGGCAGGAAAACGTCAAGCGCGCGTTGGAGATCGCCGCCTGCGGGGGGCACAACATCATCCTGATCGGTCCGCCGGGGGTGGGCAAGACCATGCTGGCCAAACGCATTCCGTCCATCCTGCCACCCCTCACCTTGGAAGAGGCGCTCGAAACGACCAAAATCCACAGCGTGAGCGGGCTGCTTTCATCGAACACCTCCCTGATCACCGAACGCCCTTTCCGCAATCCACACCATACCGTCTCCGACGTGGCGCTCGTCGGGGGTGGCAGCAACCCCAAACCCGGTGAGATTTCCTTGGCGCACAACGGCATTCTCTTTCTCGACGAGTTGCCGGAATTCAAGCGTTCCGTTTTGGAAGTGCTGCGACAACCGCTGGAAGACCGCGTCGTGACGATCTCCCGCGCCAAGATTTCCGTGGATTACCCCTCGTCTTTTATGCTCGTGGCGTCCATGAATCCTTCCCCGGGAGGGGATTTTTTCAAGCCCGGCGAATCGGCCGACAGCGAATTTGCGGTGAGGAGGTACCTCTCTAAAATTTCGGGGCCCCTTTTGGACCGCATCGACCTGCACGTGGAGGTGAATCCCGTGCCCTTCGAGGAGTTGAGAAACCGCGCACCCGGCGAACCTTCGCTGAAGATTCGTGAAAGGGTCGTGGCAGCGCGAAACATCCAAAACAAGCGGTACGAGGGCTTGGCCAACGTATACTGCAACGCACAACTGACGCCCAAACTGATCAAAGAACACTGCCACATCGACGAGGCGGGGGAGCAATTGCTCAAAAATGCCGTGGAACGCTTGGGTTTTTCCGCCCGTTCATACGCCCGCATTTTGAAAGTGGCACGCACCATCGCCGACCTGGAGGGTGAAAAGCACATTCTGGCCGGCCACGTTGCTGAAGCTGTGCAGTACCGCTCCCTCGACCGTGAAGGGTGGCTCATGTGAGCGCAGGTCGCCGGCCCCGGGGTCGTTTATGCGGGGTTGGGTTTTTTGGGGATTTGTGGGTTTTGACTCTCGTCGGGCAAAAACTTTTGTTCATCAGGAATAATCGCTTGTATGTCAATGAAACCTGTGTTAAATTTGGCCGTACAACAAAAATGCCTTGATTATTGAAACGAACTAAAGCTATGAATCGGATCAAAACCCTGAATACCCTTGTTGCCATCACGTGCATTTTTGTCACCACCGCATTGGCTGCAATGAATCCCACACCTCTTTCGGATTCCGAAAAGATTTCAACCATCTATCTCGATATGCGCCTGAACCCGGTCGACACAAAGAACGACGCGGTATACTACGCCGAAATGATCGAGTCCGGCGAACGCGGGTACCACTTCCAAGTGTATTTCCTTACCGGCGAACTCAAAATGGACGGCTGGTATGCCGACGGTGAGATGAATGTGGCTCAAGGTTACTTCACCTTTTACTACCGGTCGGGCCAAATCGAATCGGAAGGAGAATACCGCGACGGTTACAAATACGGTATCTGGAAGCGGTATACACACGACGGCAAACCCAAATCCGAAAGGATTTACGCTTTCACCCCCATGATGAAAGCCATTGGCGTCATCAAATAAGGAGAAAACCCTTCCCGGCTGAACGTTGTGATCGCTATCTTTATTTAGCAAATGGCTGAGTTCGTCACAACTTCACGCGATTATTCATAACTTTGTACGTAAGTTATTTGGCTGTACGCTTGGAAATTATATTTCCTTTCCTTTCCTTTCCTTTCCTTTCCTTTCCTTTGTCTTGAGCCTTAATAACCACCGGCACTTCCAATTTGCCGGCTACTTTTCGTAAATGACCCGGACAGGAAAAATAACGGCTGTTTTCATGCTCGTGTGCTTTGCGGTTTTGTACGTGCGCAAAAAATGGGTATGGAGGGCTCGGCAACGGTGACCTTGGGATTGGCGGCCGCTTTTACGGCGAACATCACCTTATATATCGTGGATGCCATCAAGGGAAGGAAGACCTGGTTGTCCACCTACTTTTGGGCATACGCCGTATCCCTGTTTTACCTCGGTGCTTTCTTTTTCAACTTCGGGTCGGACAGTACTGAGTTGATATTCGAGATCATATCCGCCTTTGTGCTTCTTATACTGATTGTGCTGATTTGGCGTTGGACAAGAAAGAACGCCGATAAGACGAAATATTCCCGCTTGTTTTGGGATTTTGTCCCGATCTTTATAGGCGTGATCTGGGTTACAGTACTTTATTGATTTCACTTCACGGGGTCTTCGGCTGAAAGGCTATAAGCTTACGAAATCCCGGCGTGTGAGCCCGAAACTTTCCTTCAAAAAAAGTCCTTCTGAAATACGCTACCTTCTTCCGACCTACGGAATGTTCAGGTGCGGAAGGAAGTTTGCCCTCAATGAGGGGCGCGGGGGTTCAGCGGCCGGATGGTGATTTCGTCGACTTGGAAATTGTCCGGGGTCTCGAGAATATGCACCAACGTATTGGCCAAGTCTTCGGGCTGCAACATGCGGCGGTGGGGCTCCACCCCCGATTCACGGAAGAAATCCGTATCAATCGAACCGGGGTTGAAGCAGGTGACCTTTATCTTTTCAAAGCGCAACTCTTTGGCTATCGACTCGGTGAAACCCCGTACGGCGAATTTGGTCGCGCTGTAGGCCGAGCGTTCGGGTGCGCCGACCAAAGCCAGAATGCTCCCGATATTGATGATGTGGCAGTGTTCAGGAATTTTCTTCATCAACGGCACGATGGCCGACGTGAGGTAATACATGCCGTTGATGTTTGTCTCCACCATGGCGTGCCACTTTTTGTCGTCCAATGCGTCGACCGCGGCGAAATAACCGGCCCCGGCGTTGTTGATGAGGACGTCGGGTAAGATTTGCCCGGTAAAGGTTTCCGAAACCCAATGCCGTATATTCTCGGCCCGCGACAGGTCGAGAGCTACGGGTACAAACCTCTCGCCCGCGGCTTTGCGGGTTTCTTCGAGCTTTTCTGCGGTTCTGGAAATTCCGTAAACCTTGCAGCCCTTTGCCGTCAATGCCCGTGAAAAGGCCCTGCCTAAGCCGCTGCTTGCCCCGGTGACGATGGCTGTTTTTCCGTTGAGGTTCATTCGTGCAGAAGTTTTGGGTTTTTGTCAAAGCCGATTTCATTGGCGCACCATTTTTTGGCGCGCTTTACCTTTGGGTCAGACCGACCCCGCTGTCACTTTCCCGTGGCACTGTTTGTATTTTTTACCGCTGCCACATGGGCATGGATCGTTTCGGCCCACCTTCTTTTCCGTTCGTACGGGTTCGGCTTTGCGCGCTTCCTGCGGACGGCGGTTCGTTCCGGGCGCCCTGGGCCCGGATGGTGCGGGTTCGTTGCCGGGACGGCTGGTTTGGAGGTTCCGAGGGGCATCGTCGTGCGACGAGGTGCGTCGTGTGGTTCGTACTTCATCGCTGCGTCCGGGCAGGCTCGCCTTGGCCAAGAAGGATACCACCTCGCGGCTCACCCTTCCCACCATGCGGCGGAACAATTCGAAAGATTCGAATTTGTAGATCAACAGCGGGTCTTTTTGCTCGAAGCGCGCGTTTTGCACGGATTGACGCAAATCGTCCATTTCGCGCAGGTGCTCCTTCCATTCGTTGTCGATGATGCCGAGGGTCACGGTTTTTTCCAGCGCTTTGGACAGGTTCGTCCCCTCGGCTTCCAGCGTGTCGTCGATGCCCACAACCGTTTGGAGGGTGCGCCTTCCGTCAGAGAAGGGGATGGCGATGTTTTCGAATTTCGGTTCGTTTTCCTTCACGTTGGCGATGATGGGCACCGCAGTGGCCGCAACGGATGCCATGCGCGTACGGTAGCGTTCTCGGGCGGCGGAATAGATGTTTCCGATGAGGTTTTCCGGTTTGGCGGCGAGGAATTCCTCTTCCGTAACGGAAGGCTCCATACCGAAATACTGCAACAGGTCGAGTTTGAAATTGTCGTAATCCTTGGCTTCGTGGTTGGAAGTCACCACGTGCTCGGCCACGTCCCTGAACATGTTTTGGATGTCGAGGTCCAGACGGTCGCCGAAAAGTGCGTGCTTGCGCCTTTTGTAGATCACCTCCCGCTGGGAATTCATCACGTCGTCGTATTCCAGCAATTGCTTCCGGATTCCGAAGTTGTTTTCCTCCACTTTCTTCTGGGCGCGTTCGATGGAGCGCGTGATCATGGGGTGCTGGATGACCTCCCCTTCCTTCAGTCCCAACCGATCCATCATCTTCGAGATGCGGTCGGAGCCGAAAAGTCGCATGAGGTCGTCTTCCAGAGACACGTAGAATTGCGAAGACCCCGGGTCACCCTGACGTCCCGCCCGACCTCTCAACTGCCTGTCCACGCGTCGGCTGTCGTGCTTCTCGGTACCGATGATCGCCAAACCGCCGGCTTCCTTCACGCCCGGGCCGAGTTTGATGTCGGTTCCACGACCGGCCATGTTGGTGGCGATGGTCACGGCGCCTGCCTGTCCTGCACGCGCAACCACGTCGGCTTCTTTGGCGTGCAATTTCGCGTTCAGCACGTTGTGGTCGATGTGGCGCATTTTCAGCGAGCGGCTGAGGAATTCTGAAATTTCCACCGAGGTCGTCCCGACGAGCACCGGTCTTCCGGCTTGCGACAAGGCCACGATTTCATCGATGGCTGCGTTGTATTTCTCCCGCTTGGTTTTGAAGACTTTGTCTTCCATGTCCTTTCGGGCAATGGGCTTGTTCGTGGGGATAATCTGCACGTCCAATTTGTAGATGTCCCACAATTCCCCCGCCTCCGTTTCGGCCGTACCGGTCATCCCCGCGAGTTTGTGGTACATGCGGAAGTAGTTCTGCAGGGTGATGGTGGCGTACGTCTGCGTAGCCGCTTCCACCTTCACGTTTTCTTTCGACTCGATGGCTTGGTGCAGACCGTCGCTGTATCGACGACCTTCCATGATCCGACCGGTCTGTTCGTCCACGATCTTCACCTTGTTGTCGATTACCACGTACTCCACGTCTTTCTCGAAAAGCGTGTACGCTTTGAGCAACTGGTTCAGGGTATGGATCCGCTCGGCTTTGACCGAGTAGTTGCGCATGAGTTCTTCCTTGCGCTTGATTTTTTCTTCCTCCTCGGCGTTGGATTTGTCTATCTCGGCGATTTTCATCCCCATGTCGGGCAAGATGAAAAACTCGGGATCGTCGACGTCTTTGGAGATCAACTCCACTCCTTTCTCGGTCAGTTCGATGGAGTTGGTCTTCTCGTCGATGGTGAAGTAGAGCACCTCGTCGGCTTTGTGCATCTCCTTCTCTTGGTCTTGGAGATAGTAAGCTTCCGTCTTCAGCATTTCGCGCTTGATGCCCGGTTGGCTGAGGAACTTGATGAGGGGCTTGTACTTGGGCAATCCACGGTGAGCGCGGAAAAGGGCCAAGCTCCCTTCGGTGAGGGCTTCCTTCGAGGGTTTGTCGGTTTCCGGATCTCCGAGTTTTTGTTTGGCCTCGGTCAAGAGATTGGTCACCAATTGGCGTTGGGCTTTGTAGAGCTTTTCCACCTGGGGTTTGAACTCGTCGAAGAGCTGTTGGTCGCCCTTGGGCGTGGGCCCGGAGATGATCAGCGGCGTACGGGCATCGTCGATCAATACCGAGTCGACCTCGTCGACGATGGCGTAGTGGTGCTTTCGTTGAACGAGTCTGTCGGGGCTGGTCGACATGTTGTCGCGCAGATAGTCGAAGCCGAACTCGTTGTTGGTTCCGAAGGTGATGTCGGCTTTATACGCCGCCCTTCTGGAGTCGCTGTTGGGTTCGTGGAGGTCGATACAGTCGACCGATAGTCCGTGAAATTGGTAGATGGGACCCATCCATTCGGCGTCACGACGCGCGAGGTAGTCGTTCACGGTCACCAAGTGGACGCCCTTTCCGGCCAACGCGTTGAGGTAAACGGGCAAGGTTGCGACGAGGGTCTTTCCCTCTCCCGTTTGCATCTCCGCGACCTTCCCTTGGTGGAGTGCGATACCACCGATGAGCTGCACGTCGTAGTGCACCATGTCCCAGGTGATTTCCGTTCCTGCCGCCATCCAACGGTTTTTCCAGATGGCTTTGTCGCCCTGTATCTCGACGGCTCGTCCCGCCGCGGCGAGGTCCTTGTCGAAATCCAAGGCCGTCACTTCCAGGGTTTCGTTTTCCTTGAATCGTCGGGCGGTTTCTTTCACCACCGCAAAAGCCCGAGGGAGGATTTCCATCAGCACTTTTTCGATTTCCTTGTCGATCTCGTCGTTCAGGGAGTCGATTTTTTTGAAAAGGCCTTCCTTCTCTTCGATTTCCATGTCCGGGTTCTGGTCGATCCGATCTTGGATTTCCCGCTTTTCGTTTTCCCGGGTTTCGATGTGTTCCCGAATGGTTTTTTTTAACTCGACGGTGATGGCCCGCAGGTCGTCGTTGGACAGGTCGCGAAGGCTCTCGTATATTTCTTTGGTTTTATTGACCAAAGGCATGGCAGCTTTGATGTCTTTCTCAGACTTGTCGCCGAATATTTTCTTCAGGGTATTTGTAAATGATCCCAACATAAATCCTCGTGGTTTTACTCTTTGGAGCAGTGTGCAAAGGTACCGTTTTCACATGAAATTTAGTGGCGGCGATGTTTCGCCGCCGGCCGTCCCACACGGGAAGGAATTGCACAAATGGTACCGAACGGGGTGAGACTGCCGGAATGTCGGTTTTTGCACTCGAATTCGGTACAAGGCGCACGTCGAGCCCGGCGGTGGGGTCTTCGCCGAGGTGGAATCGGCGCTGTGTGGCGTTTATTTCCTGCCAGGTGACGGCCTCCGCCGAGACGGGTGCCGAATGAGGGTTCAGACCATAAAAGCCGAACGCCGGAAATTCCGGCGTTCAGTTCATATGGTATGTCGCAATGTTTTTCGGAATGGGAATCCCCGGTGCGGCCCGGAACAAGTTCGGTCAATCGCATGGGGAATGGTCTATCATACGCGAAAAGTGTGTGCGTCTAGTATTCGTCTTCGTTGAAAAAGAAATCTTCTTTTGTGGGATAATCGGGCCAGATGTCCTCAATGGTCTCGTAGACCTCGCCAATTTCTTCGATCTCCTGCAAATTCTCCACAACTTCCATGGGCGCGCCGGTACGTATGGCGAAATCGATAAGCTCGTCTTTGGTGGCGGGCCAGGGCGCGTCTTCAAGGTATGATGCTAATTCAAGTGTCCAGTACATGTTGAAGGCGTTTTGATCCGTTTTTTTGGTTACGCAAAAGTAATTTTTTTGTTCTCATACGCAAATCAGGCGTTTTGACGCCGTATTGCGCTGTGAAACAACTGCCTACCCTTTGTTTGGTGTCCAGGGTATTTCTCGGACGTTCAAGTCTTTCGTCAGTTTTCTGCTCAGTACGAACAAAAAGTCCGACAGGCGATTGAGGTAGACGGTTATTTCGTCGGCCACCTCGTTTTCCTCCTTCAGGTGCAGCACGAGGCGCTCGGCCCTGCGACAAACGCAACGGGCTATATGCGCGGCCGCTACGGCGGGGTGACCACCGGGAAGAACAAAATTCCGCATGGGGGGAAGTTCTTCTTCCATGCCGTCGATTTGGCGTTCCAAGTTTGTGACGTCTTCCTCGCTCAACTTGGGGATTTTGATTTTCGAGCGGGGTTCTGAAGCCAGGTTGGAACCGATGGTAAGCAGTTTGTCCTGCACGGTCAACAGCATTTCCACCGCATCCTCGCCGATTTCTTGCGATCGGATGGCTCCCACGTGTGCATTGAGTTCGTCGACGGTGCCGTACGCCTCGATGCGCAAGTGGTACTTCGGTACCCGCGTGCCTCCCAATAGGGAAGTTTTACCGGCGTCGCCTGTTTTGGTGTAGATTTTCATTCGTTTACAGGGTGAGGGTCATTGCTGTTAACACAACGCCCCGATGGTTGTTTATTGTTGTACTTATAAGTTTCGCCCCGGGACTCACGTTGCGGCCGATGCAGTCGGCGCATTGATTCCCGCCGTATCGGTTTCCACAAGTCCGTCTCTCAGCCTTACGATGCGTTTGGCCCGCTCGGCGATGTCTTCTTCGTGGGTCACGAGAATGATGGTGTTTCCCGAGCGGTGAATTTCGTCGAGCAAGGCCATGATTTCGTAGGATGTTTTCGTGTCGAGGTTTCCGGTGGGCTCGTCGGCGAGGATGATGGAAGGGTTGTTGACCAGTGCACGGGCTACGGCCACGCGTTGGCGTTGACCACCGGAGAGTTCATTGGGCTTGTGGTCCATGCGGTCGGCCAATCCCACCTGTTCCAGCACTTGCGCCGCGCGTTCAAGCCTGGCCTTTTTGTTCACGCCTTTGTATATGAGGGGGAGGGCCACGTTTTCCAGGGCGGAGTACCGGGGGAGGAGGTTGAACGTCTGGAATACGAAGCCGATTTCGCGGTTGCGGATTTCGGCGAGTTCGTCGTCTTCCAAGTTGCTCACGTCTTGGTTGTTGAGCATGTATTGTCCGCCGGTGGGGGTGTCCAGACATCCGAGAATGTTCATCAGCGTGGATTTTCCGCTTCCCGACGGCCCCATGAGCGCCACGTACTCGTTTTTGTATATGTCCAGATCAACGGACCTCAGGGCGAATACCTTTTGCGAGCCTACTTGATAGACTTTTTGCAGTTCGCGGACTTTGATCAATGCTTCGTTCATGTCAGTAGCGTAAGGTGAAATGTTGTTTTGCGCGGTCCGTGTGAAAAAACACCAGCCCGAGGTCGAAAAGATCGATGGTGAGGGTGACGGCGGGGTCTTTTTTGATTTCTTTCCACGCGGTTTCCATTCCGGCCGACCAATGGATGTCGCCTACGACGATCACGGATCGGGGTCCGGCGTGTTTCCCGATCATCCGGAAATAAGTAAGGGTGGGATCCAGGCGGTGGTTTCCGTCAATATAAGCAAAATCCACAAAGCCTAAACTCCCAAGCACTTCCGGGAGCGCGTCGTCGAATACACCACAAACTACTTCGGCGTCGATGTCAAGGTTTTTCAGGTGATTCCGTGCACGTTGCGCCAGGGCTTTGTCGGCTTCGATGCTCACGCAGCGCCGGCAGTGTCGCGCCGAGGCGAGGTAGGCGGTGGTGAGTCCCAAATTGGTGCCGAGTTCCAGCACGTTTCCGCACTCAAGGTGGTCTATCAGTCGCTGCATCATGCGCGCGCGGCGGGGGGGTGTGGAGCTGTGCCGCGCTACCGACGATACGGTGCGGGCGGTGGTGGCACCTCGGCGACTCCCGGCCCCGTGGTCTTCGATATTCAATGGCATTCGGTCGCTTTTCAGCGATTTCCTGAGGGCTTCGATGCCGTCGCGTCGGCGGGCGTGGTCGGGTTTGAACACGCGCTCGATCAGGTCGTACACAAAGGGAGAGTGCACGCCGTGGCGCGTTTTGGCCCGAATCCGATGCGTTATGAAAGCTTTTGCCATGCTCATCCCGGCAGCTAAAATACTGCGAAAGGCCTTCCGGCGGAAACGCCATTTGATGGACGCCGCGTCACCTTTACGGACGGCGCCGGCGAAGGCTTGGCGGTCGGCGGGTGGCGTTTCGGTGTTCGCCTTGGCGGTCGTTAGGGCGAAGATCCTCTCACCGATTGGTGGAAATAAAAAAAGGGCAATTCGAAAATTGCCCCTTGGTTGTGCCGAAGAAGGGACTCGAACCCCCACGCTCGTAAGAGCACATGTCCCTGAAACATGCGTGTCTACCAATTTCACCACTTCGGCGCGGGTGCAAAGTTACGTTTTTCGATGAATCCGCATCGTTTGCGCCGATAAATATTTGGGTTTGGGGGGTGAGGGGATCGGGGATCGGGGATCGGTAATCGAGCTTTGCTGTTTTTCTAGGATAAGGCCTCGAGGCGACTCCAATCGGATTTCGAGCCACGTGGACGGGCAGGCGGAACGACCA
>CAZNOG010000002.1:0-225205 GCA_964574635.1 uncultured Cryomorphaceae bacterium
GTGCAGCGCCGAATCGGCCGATCAAGTGATGGAAACCGCCCGGGCGCTCAAAGACTTCGGCGTGGATTATTTCCGCTCAGGGGCGTGGAAACCGCGAACGAGGCCCGGTGCCTTTGAGGGTGCCGGCGAAGAGGCACTGGAGTGGTTGACTGCCGCGGGACGGGAAACGGGGATGAAAACATTGACCGAAGTGGCTCTTCCCGAACACGTGCACGCCGCTCTGAAGCACGGCATCTCGGGCGTATGGATCGGTGCGCGGACGGTGGTAAACCCCTTCATGGTCCAGGCCCTCGCCGACGCACTGGAAGGAGTGGAAATCCCGGTTTTCGTAAAAAACCCCATCAATCCCGACTTGAAACTGTGGATCGGCGCCTTGGAGCGAATCGCGAAAAAATCCCGGGGTCCCATCGCCGCCATCCACCGCGGATTCAGCGTGTACAATCAAAACGGCTACCGCAATCCTCCCCGGTGGCAAATGGCCATCGAGTTGCGCAGGCTCTTTCCGAACCTGACTTTGATTTGCGACGCCAGCCACATCGCGGGACACAGCGACAAAGTGGAAGAGGTGGCCCGGCAAGCGCTGGATTTGGGTTACGAGGGTGTTCACCTGGAAGTGCACCCCGACCCGAAGAACGCGCTAAGCGACGCGGACCAACAAATTACGCCCGCCCATTTCGCTGAGATCAAATCGAGACTGGTGTACAGAAAACCCTCCTCGGAAGATTTGGATTACCTTGAAAATCTGCAGAACCTGCGAAATCGCGTGGATGAAGTGGACGAGGAATTGATGCAGATTCTGGCCGATCGCGTGGCGCTGACCATGAAAATCGGAGAATACAAAAAGGCCAACAACATCAGCATATACCAACCCGAACGCTGGAATGAGGTTTGGGAAAAATGCCACGCTTCCGGACTCGTCAAAAACCTGAACCCGGGATTCATCTCGGCCATCCTGAAGTCCGTTCATCAGGAATCCATCCGACACCAATCGGAGATCATCAACGAAAAACCGGCTGAGAGGGAAGAAAATGAAGGCGATTCCCGCATTTAACACCGCGGTGTTGAAATAGATGACGTCCGCGCACCGTTTGCAGCAAGGAAGGCGATTAACTTTGGAAAATTATAGCCGCGGCACAAAAACCGCGGTAGGCATGCATGGCTAAGAAGAACAGGGTAAAGAACAAGGTGGTGGCCAAGAAGCCGACGGCCCGAAACAGAGTGAAAACGACGGCCCCGTCGGGGGGTGGTGCGAAGCGATTCGCCGCCGGGCTGCGCAACTTTTTGTCCGGTAGACGGACGAAGCGGATTTTCGGGCTGTTCATCTTGTTTCTTTGTTTGGGAGGATTCGTGGCCTTCACTGCTTATCTCTTCAACTGGAAACAAGATCAGTCCATTCTTTCCGATCACTGGGGCACCATTCTCCGTGAAGGAAACCACGAAGTGAAAAACGGATTGGGCCCTTTGGGGGCGATGATCGGCAATTACTTCATCCACGAGCGCTTCGGCATCATGAGCTACTTGTTGTTGTTCATGCTGTTTCTTACCGGGATGCGAATCTTGTTCGGAAAGAGCCCTATGCCCTACTGGCAGAGCATGATCGCTTCCTTTTTTGCGATCTTCATTTTTTCCCCCGTATTGGCTTTTCTGTTTTCCCGATCGGAATGGCAGCTGCTGGGAGGCGGTTTCGGGTACGGTCTCAATGAAATCCTCGCCGGGAAAATCGGCGTGGTGGGCACCGGCTTGCTCCTGGCCTTTCTCGCCGTGGGGTATGTCATCGTGGTATTCAACCCCACCTTTCAGTGGTTGGCTCCGGTGGCATCGAAAATCTCGGCGGGGCTGGGATCTTTGTTTTCCCGATCGGCCCATGAAGAGGACGAAGACGGGGAAGGCGGGAACCGCTTTCGCGACACCATCGGTGAAATGGACGATTTCGTGACGGAAGCCGCGGGAGTGGCCATGGACGATGACGACGAGGATGAAGACGGGTGGGAACACACCGAGAGCCGGAAGCCCGAGAAAAAAGAACCCGCTTCGGACGGTTTTGAATTGGAGGTAGAAGGCGATTTGCCTCGAGAGGACGACTCGTCCGAGGTGAAACCCGCGGAATTTGAGGAGGAAGACGAGAACAGCGAATTTTCGGTGGTCGAAGCCGCTAAGGAAAAGGAATTGACAGCTTCGGATATCGAAGGAAACCAAAAAGATATGGTCGATTTTGACCCGACTTTGGAGCTGTCGAAATACCAATTTCCGAGATTGGACTTGTTGGTCGACCACGGTGGAGGGCAAGTGCGCGTGAGCAAGGACGAGTTGGAAGAGAACAAAGATCGGATCGTGACCACGCTCGGCAACTACAAGATCGGGATCGAAAAAATCAAGGCGACCATCGGTCCGACGGTGACCTTGTACGAGATCGTTCCCGAACCCGGCGTTCGAATCAGCAAAATCAAAAACCTGGAAGACGATATCGCCTTGAGTTTATCGGCCCTCGGAATCCGCATCATCGCTCCCATCCCCGGACGGGGAACGATCGGAATCGAAGTGCCGAACAGCACACCCGACACGGTATCCATGCGGGCGCTCATCGCATCTGAAAAATTCCAGAATTCCACCTATGAATTGCCCATCGCGCTCGGAAAAACCATTTCCAACGAGACCTTCGTCACGGACTTGGCGCGCATGCCCCACCTGCTGATGGCGGGTGCCACGGGACAGGGAAAATCCGTAGGGCTGAATGCGATTTTGGTTTCGTTGTTGTACAAGAAACACCCCTCGCAGATCAAATTCGTTTTGGTCGACCCCAAAAAAGTCGAGTTGTCGCTGTTCAACAAAATCGAACGCCACTTTTTGGCCAAACTACCCGGGGAAGAAGAGGCCATCATCACCGACACCGCCAAGGTGGTCAAAACCCTGAACTCCCTTTGCGTGGAGATGGACAACCGGTACGAGAAGCTGAAAAACGCCCAGGTGCGGAACATCAAGGAGTACAACGACAAGTTCATCAAACGCAAGCTCAACCCCAACAAAAACCACGAGTACCTGCCCTACATCGTTTTGGTGATCGACGAGTTCGCCGATTTGATCATGACCGCAGGCAAGGAAGTCGAGACCCCCATCGCGCGTTTGGCTCAGTTGGCCCGCGCCATCGGAATCCACTTGATCATCGCCACGCAGCGCCCGTCGGTAAACATCATCACGGGGGTGATCAAGGCGAACTTTCCCGCCAGAATCGCTTTCCGCGTGACTTCAAAAATCGACTCCCGCACCATTCTCGATACGGGGGGCGCCGATCAGCTGATCGGCCGGGGCGACATGCTTCTGTCTACCGGGAACGACCTTATCCGCCTGCAGTGCGGTTTTGTCGACACCCCCGAAGTCAATGACATTACGGAATTCATCGGGGAGCAAAGAGGCTATTCCACGGCGTTTTACCTGCCCGAATACGAAGCCGATGACGAAGGCGGGCGGGGACTCGAAGATTTGGGGGAAAGAGACCCTATGTTCGAAGACGCCGCGCGATTGCTCGTTTCCACCCAACAAGGCTCCACCTCGCTGATCCAACGCAAACTCAAATTGGGTTACAACCGAGCCGGACGCATCGTAGACCAACTCGAAGCCGCGGGGATCGTCGGACCCTCCGAAGGGAGCAAAGCCCGACAAGTTCTGATACCCGACGAGTATTCTTTGGAACGGTTATTGAACGACGAAGCAAAATTTCCAAACTGACATACATGACCAGAATCATTTCATTCATCGCCCTCGCATTGATCGGGTTGGGTGCCCACGCCCAAGATGCAAAAGCCAAAACCATCTTGGACAGGCTCAGCGCCAAAACCAAAAGCTACGCGAGCATCACGAGTGATTTCACTTTCATACTGCGAGACAACATCGCAGACGTGCACCAAGAACAAGAGGGCACGTTGAAAATGCAAAATGACAAGTTTTACCTCCAACTCGCCGACAACCACATTTACTCGGATGGTACCACGCGCTGGACGTACAACACCGATATGAATGAAGTGTATGTCGACGACGCCGACGGCGAAGAAGGCGCGTTGAATCCCACCGATATCTTCACCATTTGGGAAACGGGGTTCAAGCATTACTACGACAGCGAAGTGAAAGAAGGAGGCAGGACTCTCGACGTCATCAAACTGGTGCCCACCGATCCTGCGGACAAGACTTTTCACACCGCCAAACTCTACGTGGATCGCGCCAAAACGGAAGTGGCCAAGATCGAAATCCTCGGAAAGCAAGGAAGCGACTACATCTACAAGGTGAACAGCTTTGAAACGGGCAAGAAATACCCCGATTCGGAATTCGTGTTCTCCAAGGCAAATCACCCCGGGGTTAGCGTAATCGATAACCGCTGAGGGCGCGAACTTTCCATCCGATTTTTTCCCGGCCATCCACTCGTGGATGGCTTTTTTTTTGAATTTTCGAGGCCATCGGTTGGCGTCAGAGAGGTTTCACCCCGCAGGGAATAGACTTCATAACCGAGCTGATCGCGGTGGTCCATCGCCTTCTCGAATGCACCGGCCTTGGCTCTTAATCCCAATAACCGGTTACCTTTGCAGCGTTAAATCCGCACCATGCTAAACCGAATCATTAAATACGTACTCATCGCCGTTTCTTTCGGTTGGACCGTTTACCAGTTTTATCTCGGCCACATCGGAAACGGTATCCTCTTCGTTTTTATCACGGCTCTTTTGGTTTTGAGCTTATTTCGCCACGAATTGGTCATGCTGGCCTTCGTGCAACTGCGCCGTGGAAAGTTCGACAAAGCCGCCCGTACGCTGGCGCGGATCAAACGGCCAGACCTTCTCATCAAAACGCAAGAAGCGTATTACTTCTACTTGTTGGGATTGATCGAATCGCAGACCAACTCGCCGATCAAGGCCGAAAAGTACTTCCGAAAGGCGCTGGGACTCGGTTTGCGCATGAAGACCGACCAAGCGGTGGCAAAACTCAACCTCGCCGGCATCGCGGTGATGAAGAGGAAAAAACGGGAAGCCATCAATCTCCTGAACGACGTGAAAAAGCTCGACAAGAACAAGCTTCTCGAAGATCAGGTGAAGATGATCAGCACCCAAATGAAGCGCATCTAATCGGCGCTTCGAACCGGGAATTACAATCCCTTGCTTCGGATGAGTTTCTGTCGCTGCGTGCCGGGGCCCGTGAAGCGCGTGCGGTAACCGAGAACGATTTCCACCCCACCCTGTCCGTTGTTGTTCGTCGATAATTTCGACGCCGTGAAATCATAGCTGATCCCCAGGGAAAAGTCGAAGTAATTCACCCGACCGATAAAGTAGATCGCGTCTTTGTATCGGTAGTACGCGCCGATGTTGGTAGAAAAATTGTTGCGGAAGTCGGTGTATTGCGTGCGGTCCCAGAGTGAAAACTCAATTTCCGATCCGATGTCGATGATGCGGTTTGGGCCTTGGAACATCACGAGAACGTTCGGATAGTACGTCACGTCCTGATCGGGCATGTTCACGGCCAGACTCGCGTGCAGGGTATACTTGCGCATGAGGGCTTCTTCCGAGCCGATCATTTCCACTTTCGGGGCGTTGGCGTGAAGCATGGACGCACCAACGAGAATGCGGGAATTTTCCGACAGAGTGTTGTACCACGAAATGCCCGCACCGAGGTCGAGATTCGTTTCCGCCATTTTGCCTGCGTACTCTTCGTTGCTCGCCATGCCGGGGTCGAAAGAGGTGCCCGTCCATTGGGTTTCCCAAGACGCTTTGGTAAAATCCAAGCTGCGCTGGAGCAATCCGAATTGCAGTCCCACGGAAATAAAATGCGGCGCGTTATCCGTACCTCCCAAATCCATTGCATAGGCGATCGAACCGGCCACGTGCAGGGTTTTGAAATTCGGCGTTCCGGCATTGTCGCTCACCACGGCCAGACCCAAACCCAAAAAGTTGCGGTCGTACACTTCGTTGGTGAGTTTCAGCGGCGCGTCTGCGGCCACCGCGATGGTTTTATACGGCTCGGCGATGCTGCCGTATTGGTTGCGGTAGTTCACCGCAGCGCGCAAATCCGCGTCAAAGGCTCCGCTGTTGGCGGGATTGTACGTGATGGGTGATGCGAAGAATTGGGAAAAATGATAATCCTGCTGCGCCGATGCCATCGTCGCGGAGAACAGCATTCCCAAACTCAAAAACGGTATGTATAATTTTCTCATAGGCTATCTTACCAAGTTTACGTCGCCGGTAAACACCTCGCGTTCACCCTCCGCAAAATCCACTTCCAAGGTATAAACGAAAGTACCGGGATTGAGGTCTTCGCCGTTGAACTTTCCATCCCAACCCTGGGATTGATCGCTGGTTTCGAATACCAGCTGCCCGTAACGGTTGAATATTTTGAAGTTCATCCTGGCGATGCCCTGTCCCAATACTCGGAGTTCATCGTTTACCCCGTCTCCGTTGGGCGAAAATGCCGAGGGCACTCCAACCGCGGCGACGAAATTCACGAAAACCGTCACCGTATCGACGGCAGTGCACGTGCCCGGCTCTTGATAGTACACGATGTACTGAGTGGTTTCATCCGGTGAGGTGGTCACCGTTTGGGCGCGGAAATCGCTCACCATCTCGAAAGGTTGCCACAGGAACTCACCGATGGCCGGTTTGCCGCCCAATCCGCCGGTAAGCGTCACGGTGGCACCCGAATTAATCGTTCGGTCGGGGCCGGCGTTCAAAGGAGGCCGCTGCCCCACGAATACCGGATGGAAAACCGCTTGTGCGGCTCCCGCCGGATTCCACGCTTCTACAACGACGGTGGTGGGTCCCACTTCGTCGAAGCAAACGAGCCCCGGCACCCGCGCCTTGGAGGTGGCCGGATTTCCGCCCGGGAAGGTCCACAGCACGGAATCGGCGTCCAAAAAGGTTCCGGTGAAAAATGCGCAATCACCGGCGCACACGGTGTCGGGTGCAGCGATGGAAATTTGCGGTCGACATTCGGGGGTCGCCACCACGTTGATAACGTTTTCGAACGTACGCGTACTGTCGGCGCCATTCGGTCGGATGGCTTTGAGCGACACCGAAAACGAACCCGGGTTGTCGTAACACACCTGCGGATTCAATTCCGTAGAGTTTTGGGTTTCGGGGGTGGCACCTTGGAAGTTCCATTCGTACTCAAAAAATTGAGCTCCCAGCCCCGTGCTCATATTGATGAAGTCCACGCACTTCCCGGCGCATATCGTATCCAGTGCAACGTCGATTCGAGGCACGGGAGGATTCACGCACTGTTCCACCGTGATGACTCCCACCTTGGTGATTTGGCTGGGCACATCCACTCCGTTTGAAGCGGTCAGGCTCACCGTGTACGTTCCGGGATTATCGTAGCAAATGGTGGTGGGATTTTTATCGTTGGATACTTGATTGATCCCGTTGAATATCCACAGGTAGTCGGTGACGTACCCCAGGGATTGGTCGTAAAAATCAACGCAGTCGCCCGTGCAGATCAGGGTATCGCTGACCACGAAGTTGGCGTTTGGCGGGCCCGTGCAGGGATCCACCACGACGGTTACGGTTTTGGTGATCGCCGAAGGTCCTTCCGCATCGACGGCCGAGAGGGTGATTTCGTAACTGCCCGGCTCCGAGTAGCACACCGTGGGGTTTTGTTGGGTGGAAGTGTCGGGCAGGGTTTCTCCCACCGCTTGGCCACCGGGCAGCGACCAATGCCAGGAAGTGATGGTGCTGTTGGTGGTGGAAAGATCCGTGAGATCGATGCATCCGTCTACACATACCACCATGGCGGAAAGGTCGAAGTCGATGTCGGGCCCGCTGCAGTCCAACACTTCGACGAAATCTTCGAAAACCCTGGTCTTGGTGAGGTCGTCATCTCCGACGGTCACCGACACGTCCCAAAAGCCGGGTTCGTTCATGCAAATGTTCTGTGGGTTGGCTTCGAAGGATTGAAGTTGGGTTCCCGTCGGGGAGGTGAACACCCAGTGCCAAGAGTTGGGATCCACGTTGTTGCCGGTGGTGCCTTCACTCGAAAAATTAATGCATTCCTCTCCAGCGCAGGGAGTGAAATTATCGGCGGAGATTTGGATGACGGGTCCGCATTCGAGCACGGTCACCGCCTGGGTCATGGTGAAGGGTTCGCTTTCCCCGATATTGTCCGTAACCACGAGCGTTGCGGAGTATACACCGGGAAGATCGTAACAAACCACGGGGTTTTGGAAACTGCTCGTGGCGGGCGTTCCGCCTTCGAAAGTCCATTCGAAAGTCGCAGTGGAGTTGCCTTCCGAGAAATCTTCGTCGTACATGGTTTCATTGGTGTACACCACGCAGGAACCTTCGCAGAACTCCGATTCGGAAACGGAGAAGCCGGCAACGGGAAGGGCGGGTCCCTCGCCTGCGATCACTTTGACCTCATCGATGGCTACAGAGCGGTACAGTCCTTCGGCCAAAGTGTTGAATCCATTCTTCCAGCGGAAACCGATTTTCACGTTGGGGTTGTCGTTCGCGCTCGCGGGAAGATCGATTGACCAGTCGCCCCACGCCTGTTCGGTGACCGGATCGCAAAAACCTTGGGGGAAGGTGCTCAATTCCTCCAGGTCGACCCAAGTAACTCCGTCGAAATAGGAAATGTGGCAACTGGTGTTCTCTTCCGGGGTGTAGGTATATCGGAAGGTCATCGTCAAATTGTAGCTGCCCGAGCAGTCGATCGTGGGCGATTCAACCCGCTTGTCGGTGTCGTAGAAGCCTAACATGTTGTGCATGAAAAACGCACCCGCGTCGGTGGGTTCTCCGCCGAAGGGGTTCAAATTTCCGATGTGAAGGGAAGGCGCCCTTTCGAGGTTGGGATCGCAGGGAGTGGTGCAAGCGCCGATCGCCGCATTTCCCACCGTGGATTTCGAAACGTACCAGTTGTTGGAAAACATGTTTCCGTCGCCGGGCAAGGTCGTCACCGTCCAAGAACCGTTGGGCGAGACAAAATCGGTTGCCAAGGTCCCCGCGTCGTCGCAGCCGAAGGTCGCGTCGCCGAACGGCTCGTGAAACACTTGCGCCATCACGGCATTTTGTACCGGAGAAAGGAGAAAGAAAAAGGTTGCCAAAGAAATGGCGCTCAGTAGAGTGGATCTCATATTACCAAATGTTCCCGCCCTTCGATTGGCCGCGGATTCCAACATAATCAGAGGGTGAAAATAAGGTTTTTTAGGACTTCCGGAAAACATAGTCGACGAATATTATCCCGCGCGGTGCAACGAGGCCTTGAAAACAAAGATGGTGCATCCCCCGGGGCAAGGTTTGACCTACACAAAAAAATATCCACATTCTCTTTTGAAAACTTCCGTCGGAAGGTTGGATATTCCTACGTATGACGCAAGATTGAGGCAAATGGATGCCGGCGCCAGAAATTTTTATCGGGACGGGATCACGAGTGATACGAAAAACTTTCCCGAGCAAATCGTCGGGTCGCCGACGGTGCGATAAAAAGAGGTTTATTCCCGGATGTATTTGGCTACCCCCAAAACCCCTCTCCCATCCGACAACTTCACCACGTAAAATCCGGGCGACGCGTTTGAAAAACGAATGGGTGAATCTCCACCCGATGGCAGCGGAACTGTTTCCACCAACCTTCCGGATGCATCGAAAAACTCGAGGTAGGCGTCGGCCTGTATCGCACCTTCGGACAAAACGACACGCATCTCGGCGTCTTTTCCGGGATTGGGGTAAAGTTGGAAGTCGAGTTTCCCGATCTCGGAATCCAGCGTGCCGACGTGGCTGATATCGATTTCGTAATACACTTCGCACCCCGAATCCGTCACCACGGTGAGCGAATACGAGCCGGTTTCCGCGATGGAAATGGATTGTTCGTCAAGGCCGAGATCATCGCCGTTCAGTTCCCAGTGATACTCAGACCCTTCCAGCGTGGAAACAAGCGTGTTGCCATTGGTGAATTGAATCGGTTCCACGAGCTCGTCGTCTTGATCTTCAAGGCGATAAACCACTCCCGAACCGGCCGCCACATAGATCTCGCCCCACACGTCTTCGCCGAAAGTGGTGATCGACGTCGTGCCCAAACTGCCGTATTCGAGGACCGTCCATTCACCCCCTTCGCGCGTGATGGATCGGAATTGTCCGGAGCACAAATCGGTGAAGAAGTAGTGACCCGTCATGCTCTCGAATGAAGGTCCGCGGTAAATTCTGCCACCCGTCACGCTGCACCCATTTTGGTGCGAGTATTCAAAAACCGGCATTTCGAATACGGTCGAGGAGTCGCACTCCGAAAAATCGTAGACGTGTGTGCCTTCGTAGCATCTCCAACCGTAATTGACCCCGCCGGGAGAATCGGCGGGTTCGAAGTTGACTTCTTCCCAGATGTTCTGACCCACATCGGCGATATACAAATCGCCTGTTTCGGAATCGAACGCGAATTTCCACGGATTCCTCAGTCCGTAGGCCCAAATTTCATCCCGCGCCTCTTCCGTCGAAACGAAAGGATTGTCTTCGGGCACTTCATAACCGGGTTGGGAGCTCACGTCGATTCGAAGAATTTTCCCGAGCAACACACTCAAGTTCTGAGAACGGTTTCCGGGGTCTCCACCCAAACCACCGTCGCCCGTAGCGATGTAGAGATAGCCGTCCGGACCGAATTCCAGGTGTCCGCCGTTGTGATTGGGGTACGGCTGGATAAACTGCAGCACTACCTCTTCGCTGCTCTCATCTCCTTTGTTGGAATTGTTTTCGTCTATGGAAAATCTGGACACCCTCGTGTAGTCCGTATTGAATTCCCGGTAGGTATAATTGACGTAAAAATAGGGATTGGTGCAGAAGTCGGGCGGAAAGGCCAGCCCCAACAAACCGCGCTCGCTGCCTTGGCTGTACACCCTGTCTTGAATATCCAGAAAATCCTCGGATTGCACCAAACCGTTTCGGTAGAAGAGTTTGATGACCCCCGGTTGCAACACGATGAACATCCGCTCGTCCCCGGCGTTGGTAATCACCGTGGGGGCCGAAAGGTTGGACGCCACCTCTACCAACTCGAGAGGGGGAGGGTCGTCTCCCAGTTCCTGGGCGACGCCCGGAACCGTGAAAGTGGCGGAACAAATTGTAAGTAAAACGGCAAGCAGGTTGAATTTTATCATAACCGGTGATTTCAAGCAAATATATGAACCTCGGTCGGGCGCATAGGTTTGAATTTTGTGGAAATGTCGGACTCCCATCCGTCCCGAATAAATATCTTTGTCACTATGGATAAAGGAATGGTCATTCACCCCGTGATTCCCGGTCGGTCCGAACCGTCGGACAAGAGCGAGATGGTTACGCAACTGTTGTTCGGCGAGGCCTACGACGTATTGGACAGCCATCGGAATTGGTTGTTTGTCGAGAACCGTCACGACGGATACAAGTGTTGGATAGACAAAAAGCAGCACAATGAGGCGCCCGATGACATCGAACAATCGTATGATTCGTCGTCTCTCAAGCGCTGCGGTGATCCATTCGGATTTTTGACCGGCGCCGACAACCATCGATACGGAATTCCCTGTGGCGCCATTCTGCGCGGATACAAGGAAGGACGTGTCCACATGTACAACCGCTCACTGCTGTTTGAGGGACGCGTGGCGAGACACGATGCGGAGAGTATCATCCGCCACGCGTGGCGTTTCCTGCACGCACCCTACCTCTGGGGAGGCAAAACGGCTTTCGGTATCGATTGCTCGGGATTGATGCAAGTGATCTTCAACTGCGCCGGCATCGACCTGCCCCGAGATGCATACCAACAAGCCACGGTGGGCGAATCGGTGGATTTCGTGGACATGAC
The DNA here is from genome assembly GCA_964574635.1 of uncultured Cryomorphaceae bacterium. GTDB lineage: Bacteria > Bacteroidota > Bacteroidia > Flavobacteriales_D > Cryomorphaceae > CAZNOG01. The sequence goes on from CAZNOG010000002.1 coordinate 11,779, forward strand.
GGAACCGGGCGATCTGGTGTTTTTCGACAACGAAGAGCAACGCATCACCCACGTCGGGGTGGTGATCGAAAAAGAAAGAATCTTGCACGCCAGCGGATGCGTGCGCATCGACAAATTGGATCACCAAGGCATTTTCAACGCCGACGTCAATTCGTACACGCACAAGCTCCGACTCATCCGCCGCGTCATTCCCGGATGAGGGTGAGCGTACCGTGGTGCTCGGAGTATTCCGACTCGTAGTTCCTCAATTTCACGATGTAGAAATATACGCCTTCGGAACAAGGCTCTCCCGAATAGATGTTTACGCCATCCCACATTTCCATGTGATCCAGGCTGCTGTACACCATGCGCCCCCAACGGTTGTACACCGTGACCTCGAACCATCGAGGATCGTCGATTTTAATCCACCACCGGTCATTCAACCCGTCGTCGTTGATGGTGATGATATTGGGAATGAACAATTCGCAGTCCCTCATTTCGACGAGGATGGCGGCAAAGGACTTGCAGCCGTTGAAGTCGGTTGTCAGCACGGAGTATTCGCCCGGTTCGGTGATGGTGTATATGGAATCCGTCGCTCCGTCTTGCCACATGTATTCGGCGAAGGCATCGCTCGGGGATACGACGAAGCCGTCTTGCTCACACACGATGGTATCCGGGGGCAATTGCACCGACTTGGTTTCGAATAAATCCACCAAAATCCGGGCGGTGTCGCTGACGCACCCATCCAGATCGGCGAAAACCGAATACTCTCCCGCCGACGCCATGGTGGACACAAAGTGTAAAACGTCGGCGCCGCCTAAAGTGATTCCCGTCGGACTCGTCCACGTGTAAGTGACGTCGGCCGAGTCGTTCAACACCAAAAGGTTCAAGTATGTACCCGTACACACCGGTCCGTCGGAAAACGGAATGGGTTTCGGGGGATAAGGTTTTGGTGAAACCAGTGCCGAATCGATGGGGCCGGTGCACAAGGCCGAGCTGAGAAAAACGTAGAACGTCGTATCCGAATCCAAAGCCGGTACCACCATCTCTTGGCCGAATAGAAGGGTATCTCCTCCCGGACCATCCACGAAATACGTGAAATACGGGCTGCTCTGCACCGTAAAATGAAACTCGAGCCCTTCGCAGACACGGTCGAAGAAGAAGGTCGGCGGAGGCGGTGTGGTTTCGAACTCGATGTTCAGCACATTGGATTGCACGTGGCATCCCCCCGCCGATTCGGCGGCGGCTTGAATTTGCGTATTGCCGTGCACATAAATCGAATCGGACGTTTCACCGGTTTGAAACCAAAAGTAATCGGTGAATCCCGGATCGGCCACCACCAATATGCTGTCTCCTTCGCACTTGGGCGTGGGGTCGGGTCTGTGAATTTGGAGGGAGTCCAAGCTCAGTATCACCTCCATGGAAATCTGCGTGGTGATCCCGCAACTGGTTACTTCGGCGCTGTATATGCCCGGTTCGGTGATCAGTTGTTCTTCCGCTGATCCCGATAGCGGAGGCAGCCACACCAATTCATCGAGGTCGGTGGTTACCACCGAGAGGACGACGGTATCGCCGGGACACAGAAATTCATCGGACCCCATTAAAAACGGCGTGTTGTATTCCGATACCTGCACCGTATTCGACACCAAGGCACAGCCGGGGTAAAACTCCACCTCGGCGAAATACAGACCCGAATTGGATACATAAATGACTTGGTCACCATAAAATCCTCCGTCGGGTCCCTGCCAAAAGATTTCTCCCACCGCGGACGTGCTCAAAGCCACGCTGTCGCCGGGGCAGATTACTGCGCTCTCGGGAATCGTTTCGATTTCCGGCGTGGTGGCGGCCGAGATAATGACAAAATCACTCACCGATTTCGTACAGCCGGTCTCGGGATCGGTCGTATCGGCCACGGCGGTGTACACCCCCGAACCGGCCACCCACAAACTGTCGCCGAAATTCTCTATGGGTATGAAATTCAGAGAAAGGTTCCCATTGTAATCGAGATAAAGTGTCACGGTATCGCCCGAACACACCATCGAGGGTCCCGAAATGTCGATCGATACCTCGGGCAAGGGGAGTTTCTCGACGTAGACCGAATCGCTGACGAAAAAGACCTGTTCCTCGAAACACTCGTTCTCCGGAAAGGTGATTTCGGTAAAAAAAGTGTACCACCCGTCGGCGGGAGGATTGGTATAGGCGACAGAGGATCCCCCGTTGAAATTGTAATTGGGCGAGACGCTCCAATTCCACGAATAAAATGGGGCGGGAACTTGCGTCATGGTGATGGAATCCATCACGGTGACTGACATCGCTACGCCGAGGCACAAACGAACCGTATCGTTCACGGCGCCGCCGAATTCGTAAAAGGGTTGTATCGGTTCGGGCGGCGTTGGGTACACGTATACCTGAATCGTATTGAAGGAAGTGCAACCCTGTTCGTTGGTCAAAGCCAGACTATAGGTACCCGCTTGGTCGACGGTAATCACTTCTTGCCCGACTTGATTGGGATCGAGGTTGGGGCCCGTCCAAGTGAAGTCGTATTCATCGGTGTAAGTCCCCCAAAGGTCCACGGTTTCTCCGGGGCAAATTTTAACTTGGGTAGCCAGGAGGTTTTCGTCGTTGAAACCATGGTTGTCGCTCATCAACGGCGTAGGCGGCGCATCGTACAGCTCCACCTCCACTTCGGCCGTTCGCACATAGCACCCGTCATCGCTCGTAAACGTCGCCGTGTACGTGCCCTCCGTGGATGCGTACCCGTATATACCGTTGATTCCCGGCGGGTTCCAACTTACCGTGTAATCAAAGCCGACCTCGGAAGGATTGTAGCCGGCGGTAGTGGCGGTGTGTATCACGGCCGAAATGGCGAATGGCGGGCAGCCGGCGATGTGGTCCTCACATTGTGACACGGAAAACGGCGGGCCGGCCACGATGCAAGCCGTGGGAATGTCCGTATTGCAATCGCCCGGGAAACGGACGTAGTAATCGTATGGAGACCGATCGTAGTCGATGGCTTTCACGGCGAATCCATCCACGTTTCCGGCCCCTTGCAAGCGTCCGAAGTTTCCGTAATTCGCATCCCCGCAATAGGTCGTATTCTGATTCGGTCCACCCGACACGTTGATCAACCCGCTCACGGCTCCCGACTTGGGAATGATCATGTGATTCGTGAATTTTCCCACGGCCACTTCTTTCCCATCCGGCGGCAGAGCCACGTCGGCGACTTGTTCTTCGTTCCGAGATCCGAAGTTTCGCGCGTTGGAAAATGCGCCCGACGTAGTAAATCGCATGACGTACGCATCGCGGAAACCGATGGAGTTGAAATACGCTTCACCGAAGTGCTCGCTGAGCGTCGAAAAGGTGCATTCGTACCAGCCGCCCACCACGATTTCCTCGCCCCTCAAGTCGATGCCCCGGGAAGAAACCGGCGAAGTGCTGCTTTGGGAAGCGCCCCACAAGTAATTGCCCGCAGAGCCGTATGCGGCCACGTACACGGCGTTGGAATAGGTTGAGGTGATTTGTGGGTTGGTCGTCTCGCCGAAAAATGTGAGCGTCGCTCCACAATCTCCCGTCATGTACACATTCGATCCATCGGAAACCAGCCCGTAGACCATGCTTTGATTTCCGCCACCGGCCAGCCGAACCCACGATTCGGTGCCGTCGCTGCCGTATTTCACCAAAAACACGGCGTTCAGCATGGTATTGGAATATGAATTCTCAAAGGTGATGTCGCCGCTGAATTGACCGGCCACGAATACCGCGCCATTGTTGTCGGTGGCGATGGTCATTCCCGAATTCTGGGCGGAGCTTTGAGCGTATTTCGCCCAAATAATATTTCCGTTTGAGTCGTATTTGGCCACGAACATATCGCCGGTGCCACCCGTTCCGCTTAATGCGATGCCGTCGAAATCGGCTTCGCCGGAAAACTGTCCCGAAATGAACACGTTCCCGGCATTGTCCACCGCCACCGAATTGGCGCGATCGGCTCCCGACGGGCTTCCCCCCGCACGCGCCCAAATCGCTTCACCCAATCCGTTGTATTTCACCACGAAAGCATCCTGACTGCTGCCTGCCGCCGTGAGCGAAACTCCATTTCCAAACTGGGCCGTTCCGCTGAAAAATCCGCTCACGTACACATTTCCCGAATTGTCCACCGCGACGTCCAACCCTCGGTCGGAACCTGATCCACCGGCTCTGACCGCCCATGAGGTGTTGCCGGAGGCATTCACTTTCGACACGAAAACATCCGTCAACCCCGCCACGGAAAGGGTCACACCGTTGATTTGCGCCGATGTACTGAAATACCCGGTCATGTATACCGCACCGGCGTCATCGCTCGTCACCGCCAAAGTCTCGTCTACGTTCGCGCCGCCTTGAGGCTTTACCCACAAAGGTTGGGCGACTGCGGTCGAGCCGAGAAACGCCAGAAAAAAGGTCGTGAAAACGCACATGGCGGAGGCGCTCGATGTGCGGAGGAATGTGGTGATTCCCTGAGTAAAGGACGGCGTCGGTTGTGTGTCGTCCTGGTATTGGGGCGGTTTACCCATATCGTAAAGCATCTTCAATTGAAACGGAATCATCGTCCTAATCTAATTCCGTGGTTTATGGACGAGACAAAATTCCATTGGTTGACTCAAGCGAACTTTCCCGAATAGCCGAAAATCGAAAATACCGGATCGCACCAAGCTGAAACTACCTTGGAAGATCAGCTGATTTGCGATAACACCAAGGAATCTCCGTTGAACCATCTCACACTTCAAAACATAATGAATGAAGGTAAAAAATATCCGGTGAAACCCAAGAATCCGGTTAGTAAACTCACGAAACTTGTATGAATACCGATTGGCTCCTCTGTCGGATTGATTCTCTACGGTTTACCGCGCGCAGTGCGGACAATTTGTCACTTCCCCGCCGTTTTAACTGTCAATTTTGCTGCGGAATCGACTGGAGCAATTATTGCTCTTTGGGCGGCGGATACAGTCAATAATCAAACGATCACTAAACATGAATTTTCAAAAACTAACCATAAAATCACAAGAGGCGATACAGCAAGCCCAGCAGTTGGTCATGAGCAATGGCCAACAAAGCATTGAGTCCGCCCACTTGCTGAAAGCCATGCTCGACGCAGACGAAAACGTCGTACCTTATTTATTGAAGAAATTGTCCGTAAACATCGACTTATTGAATGAGACGTTGAACCGGCAAATCGCCAGCTACCCGAAGGTCAGCGGTGCACAAGTCCACATGGGCCGTTCGGCCACGGAGGTCCTGAGCCGGGCATTCGGGTATCTGAAAGAATTCGGCGATGACTTCGTGTCGTTGGAGCACATGCTGCTGGCCATGGTGGAAGGCAGCGAGGCGGCATCACAAATCCTGAAGGACCAAGGGGTCACGGTAAAGAATCTCAAAGCCGCCATCAAGGAATTGCGCCAAGGCGAAAAAGTGACCTCGGCGAGTCAAGAAGAGAGGTACAACGCGTTGAACAAATACGCGAGGGATCTCAACGAATTGGCCATGAGCGGAAAGTTGGATCCCGTCATCGGGCGGGACGAAGAAATCCGCCGTGTGCTTCAAATCTTGACGCGGCGTACGAAGAACAACCCGATTTTGATCGGCGAGCCCGGTACGGGAAAAACCGCGATCGCGGAGGGCATCGCCCACCGAATCGTGAGCGGCGACGTGCCGGAAAACCTCCAAGACAAGAAGGTATTCGGTCTGGACATGGCCGCGTTGATCGCCGGTGCGAAATACAAAGGTGAATTCGAAGAGCGCCTGAAAGCCGTGATCAAAGAGGTGACCAACGCGGATGGTAAGATCATCCTGTTCATCGACGAGATCCACACGCTTGTGGGCGCGGGAGGTGGCGAGGGGGCCATGGACGCGGCCAACATCCTTAAGCCGGCTTTGGCTCGGGGTGAACTCAGGGCCGTAGGTGCCACCACGCTGAACGAGTACCAAAAGTTTTTCGAGAAAGACAAAGCTTTGGAGCGCCGGTTTCAGAAGGTCATGGTGGAAGAACCCGACCGGGATTCGGCCATCTCGATCTTGCGCGGAATCAAGGAGAAATACGAGACCCACCACAAGGTGAGGATCAAAGACGCCGCCATCATCGCGGCCGTTGAGTTGTCTCAGCGATACATCACCGACCGCTTTTTGCCCGACAAGGCCATCGACCTCATCGACGAGGCTGCTTCCAAACTCCGGATGGAAATCAATTCCAAACCCGAAGAATTGGACGAACTCGAGAGGAGGATCATGCAGTTGGAAATCGAGCGCGAAGCCATAAAGCGGGAAGACGATCAGGAAAAACTGAGCGAACTCGCCGCGGAAATCACCGAGCTGAAGGAACGTCGAGACGATTTCAAAGCTCGTTGGGAAGACGAGCGCGACGTGGTGGAGAACATCCAGCGCGAGAAAGAACACATCGAGCAATTGAAATTCGAAGCGGAGAAAGCCGAGCGAGAAGGCGATTACGGCAAGGTGGCGGAAATCCGCTACGGCAAGATCACCGAAGCGAAGGAAAGGCTCGCGGAATACCAGTCGACCCTCGCCGAAAAGCAGGGCAAAGACATGTTGATCAAGGAAGAAGTCGACGAAGAAGAGATCGCCGACGTGGTGAGCCGCTGGACCGGAATTCCCGTAGCGCGCATGTTGGAAAGCGAGCGCGAAAAATTGCTCCGACTCGAAGACGAGCTCCACAAGCGGGTGATCGGTCAGGAAGAGGCGGTACAAGCGGTGTCCGACGCCGTACGTCGAAGTCGCGCGGGAATGCAAGACGAGAAGAGACCCATAGGATCTTTCATTTTCCTTGGAACCACCGGTGTGGGTAAAACCGAATTGGCGAAGGCGTTGAGCGAGTTTTTGTTCAACGACGAAAACGCCATGACGCGCATCGACATGAGCGAATACCAAGAAAGACACAGCGTGAGCCGATTGGTGGGCGCCCCTCCGGGATACGTGGGCTACGAAGAAGGTGGCCAATTGACCGAAGCCGTTCGACGAAAGCCGTATTCGGTGGTGTTGCTCGACGAGATAGAAAAGGCGCACCCGGATGTGTTCAACATCTTGTTGCAAGTTCTTGACGACGGAATTCTGACGGACAACAAAGGTCGAAAGGTGAACTTCAAAAACACCATCATCATCATGACCTCCAACATCGGTTCGGACATTATCCAGGACAATTTCGATCACGCCAAACCCGGCCGTGAAGACGAGATGGCCGAACAGACCAAGGACGAGGTGTTCGCACTGTTGAGAAAAACGGTGCGCCCGGAATTCTTCAACCGAATCGACGAGGTGATTATGTTCCGTCCTTTGAGTCGACAGAACATCCTGGACATCGTGAATCTCCAATTGAACAAGCTGAAAGAAATGCTGTTGGAGAAAGGCATCAACTTCACGGCGGCCCCCGACGCGGTGGCGTACATCGCCGAGAAGGCTTACGACCCTCAGTACGGTGCGAGGCCGGTGAAGAGAATCATCCAGAAAGAGGTGCTCAACGAGTTGAGCCGAGAGTTGCTGGCGGGAAACATCGATAAGGATGTACCCATGGTGATGGATGTCTTCGACGGGCACGTCGTTTTCCGAAAACCGTTGAAGGTGGAAGCGGAAACGGCCGACCACTCGTAAATCGCGGAATAAGTAAGTTTTAGGATAAACCCGGCGGGTGCTTCACGGCACCCGCCATTTTTTTTGCGGTGGATCCGTGTAAGGTCGATTCATTCCGATACATGCATCGCGAATCTGATTACCTTCGCGAAGACAAACATAAACCCCGAGATCGGTGTTTGACCGAGATGAAAGATTCCACTATGAAGTATACCTTGTTGTTTTTGGCCGGAATTCTACCGATTTATTCAGCGATGGCCCAGGTTCCCCAAGGCATTCAGCCCGGAAACGGCGATGACGCGGTTTCCATTTGGGACCATCCCACCTACGTGATCATCGTGGTGTTGGTCATCGCCTTCGTCATCTTGGGATTCTGGATCCGACGAAAACGGTAAGGGTCTCCCCTCTTTTTTAGGACAAAAAAAATCGCCCGGCGCGGAGTGCGGCGGACGATTTTTTGTTTCGGGAAATTCGACGGGCGACTTTAGTTGTCGAGGCGAAGGAAGTTTCCTTGCTTGTCGAATTTCAGCTCCAACTCGTTGTCGAGTTCAATTTCTTGATCGTTTCGGTCGATGTCCCACTCGGTGATTTTCGAATTGGGGTAATTGGCGCTCACATAGTCGAGAACCGATTGGGGAAACATCGAATTGGGAAGGGCGTTTAGGCTCTCCGCTTTTTCCAATTGGAAATTGTGGTCGAATTCGAGTTTGGTGCGATCCTTCAGGAGGATTTCGTACTCCGCATTTCTATCGTCGTTATCCAAAGTGGCGATGGCGATCGGGGTATCGGGAAAGTGCGTTTCCACGAATTTTGTGATTTCGGCCGGAATTTCAGGGGGATTGAGAACGACTTCTTGGCTGAACACGTTGGCTGAAAACAAAAAGAGGAAGGACAGCGTGAAAGTGAATCGGAATATGCCGTGTGTTTTCATGGGTGTATTTGGTTTTTGGTGTTTTCCTATGGGTTTTCAAATATAATTTAACACCGGGATTTGCGAAAAGTTGTTCGCCGGTACCACCAATTTTCGTCTGCGGAAGAGCGGCCCGCACCCTACCCCATTTATTTTGGTTTCGAAGTGTGCAATTGACTGCGGGGATACGGGGATTGCCGGTGAGGTAGTTTAAAATTTTATGAATGCGAACGCGTTATTGAACAGCCTACGGCCAATGCCATGGGATGGGAATTGCTTTGGAGGCAAGCGCATGAGGTAGTAGGCCGGCATCCTCGCCACAAGGAGGGATTGTCGGGCGCTCCGGCCGTATGCAGCGACCTTGGAAGCTCGCATACGGCGGTAGCGCCCGCTCAGGACTTGTGGCGAGATACAGGCCGAATACCGACCCGGCGGAGGCGAGTGGAACGGCATTGATACAGAAAGATGAACGACCATAAGTGGATGAAATATACCGACAAACACCAGGGGCATGCCCTTGATACTCAACACCATTTGCTTTAACATTCCTTAACCGGGTGAATTGCAGGGCGGCTACGCATCGTGCAATATTGGGTCTATCTTCGTCCCACCCAAAGACGCGACATGAAAAGAAAACACATCATTTGGATCGCAATCGCCGCAGGTGTCATCGTAGTGGCGTGGATATTCGCGCCGGGCACCGAAAGCCGTTCGGACGGGATAACGGTGACCGCGAGCCAAGGCGAATTTATCGTGGACATCACGACCACGGGTGAGTTGGAAGCCAAAAACTCCGTGCAGATTCTCGGGCCTCGGGGCACGCGGAATTTCCGCATTTGGAACATGACGATCCAGGACATCATCGACGAGGGAACCGTGGTGAAAAAGGGCGACTACGTGGCAACGTTGGACCCTTCGGAACTCACGAACAAGATCAAGGATTCGCAGTTGGATTTGGAAAAAATAGAATCGCAATACATTCAGACACAACTCGACACCACGCTGGAAATGCGCCGATCGAGAGACGAATTGATCAACTTGTCGTACGCCGTGGACGAACGGCAACTGGTGCTGGACCAAAGCCAGTACGAGCCGCCGGCGACGGTTCGCCAAGCGGAAATAGACCTTGAGAAAGCGATAAGAAGTCTGGAACAGGCAAAAGAAAACTACAAGATCAAGCGGGAACAAAACATCGCGAAGATGCGGGAAGTGGAACTGAACCGCGAGAAGGAAATCCGCAACTTGGAGGGCATGGAAGAGCTGCTGGAATCGTTTACCATCACGGCGCCCGAAGACGGCATGCTGATCTACCAAAAGACGTACAACGGCACGCCTGTGGCCGCGGGGTCTCAGATCAGCGCCTGGGATCCGGTGGTGGCGACGCTGCCGGACCTGAGCACCATGATATCGCAAACCTATGTGAACGAGGTGGACATACGCCAAGTGAAAGTGGGCCAACCGGTGGAGGTGGGATTGGACGCCTTTCCGGAAAAAACTTTTACGGGCAAGGTCATTCGCGTGGCCAATGTGGGTGAGCAAAGGCCGAACAGCGATGCCAAGATTTTTCAAGTGACCATAGAACTGAATGAAAAGGACGACTTGCTGCGGCCGTCAATGACCACCAGCAACCGCATCATCACCGCCTTGTACCAAGACGTGGTGTACGTGCCGTTGGAGGCGCTTTTCACGCAAGACGATTCGATCACGTACGTGTTTCGCAAATCCGGCCTTGGAGTGTCGAAGCAAGAGGTGATGGTGGGACCCACCAACCGCAACTCGGTGATTATCGAGGCGGGTTTGAAAGGGGGCGATCAGGTCTTCTTGACCAAGGTGGACGGAATGGAAAAGAGCTCGGTAAACCTGCTGAAGGAAATGGACGGCAAGCGCAACCCCGATCAACGGGAAGATGAACCGGCCGATGTGGATCACGCCAAGAAAGTGGACGTGGAAAAGATGGACCCCGATTCGCTGTTGGAAGTACTGCAAACCATGCCGGAGGAATGAACGAGCGCCTGAAATCGAATTTTATCATCGCTTTGGAGGCGCTGGTGAGCAACCGCACCCGCAGCTTGCTCACCGCTTTGGGAATCATTTTCGGGGTGGCCGCGGTGATCGCCATGCTGGCCATAGGTACCGGCACGCAACTTGAACTGAATGAGCAGATGAAGTTGGTTGGAGTCAACAACATCGTCATCGAACCCATCGTCACCCAGTCGGAAGAACAAGTGAGTACGGACCGAAGGGCTCCGGGAGAGAAGGAAAAGTTCACCCCCGGACTCACCATGCAGGATGTGCTTGCCGTCAAGGAAGTGGTACCCACGGTAAACCACGTGAGTCCCGAAGTGGTGTTGGACACTTATATCATCCACGGCGGCATCCGCAGAACCGCCAAATTAGTCGGCGTGGAACCCGCTTACTTCGAGATTTTCAATTTCGAATTGGAGCGGGGGCGCATGTTCAACGAAGCGCAATTGAATTCGGGCGCGGCGGTGTGCATCATCGGGATGTCGATCAAAAACCGCTTTTTCCCCACGTCGAATCCGGTGGGTCAGACGATCAAAGTAGGATCACATTGGGTGGAGATCATCGGGGTGATGGAGCCCCGGCTCATCAGCGAGCAAAGCGCGGGCAACCTCGGCATACGCGACTACAACATGGACGTGTACGTGCCGCTGGAAACCATGCTCATTCGGTACAGGGATCGGGCGAAAATCACCGAAACTTCCATCCGAAGGGCGAATGCGGCATCGGGCGACGAAAGTGAGAACGAATCGACGGTTGAGAACATCAACCAACTGGATAGACTGGTGGTGCAGGTGAACGAAACGCACATGCTCCAACCCACCGCGGAGGTGATTTCGAGGCTTTTGAAGCGGAGGCACTACGACGTGGTGGACTTTCAGGTGGAGATTCCGGAATTGTTGCTGAAGCAACAAAAGCGCAGCAACGAATTGTTTAATTATGTGTTGGGGGCTATTGCGGGTATATCGTTGTTGGTCGGAGGCATCGGCATTATGAACATCATGCTCGCCTCGGTGCTGGAGCGAATCAAAGAGATCGGCTTGCGGCTGTCGCTGGGCGCCAAGAAGAGCGACATCATCAATCAGTTCATGTTCGAGTCGGTGCTGATCAGCATTTCGGGTGGAGTGATCGGCGTAGTGCTCGGCGTGCTGATGGCCTACTTGGTGGCCGAATTGGCAGAGATCAAAACGGTGGTCAGCTTGTCCTCCATCGTCATTTCTTTTGGTGTGGCGGCCATGGTCGGATTGATTTTCGGGATCACCCCGGCCCGGCGCGCGGCCCAACAAAACCCCATCAACTCACTGAGATATGAATAGGCTACTTCCACTGATCGCATTTGTGTTTTCGCTGATGTGCTTGGGTGTTCAGGGGCAGAACAACGCACCGGTGCGCGTGATGACGTTGGGCGAAGTGCTCGATCTCGCCGAAAACCAATCGTCGGCATCGAAACAAGCGGAGACCCGGCGAAAAAACCGCTACTGGGAGTACCGATTGCACCGATCCAACTACAATCCACAAATGGTTTTGAGCGGAAACATCCCCGGATACAACCGCGACTACCTGTCGAACCGCTTGGACGACGGAACCATTTTGTACCAAGGCAGGGAGCAACTGAACAGCGGTTTGAACCTCGGCTTGCAGCAACCCATTCCGTGGACGGGCGGAAACGTGTCCATTAACTCAAACTTGCATTATTTCTCCGATTTGAACAGGGACCTCACGCGGTACAACAGCACGCTTTTCAACATCGAATTGCAACAGCCCCTGTTCGGTTTCAACCAATTGAAATGGGATAAACGCACGGAGCCTTTGCGGTACGAAGAGTCGCGGCGCAGCTACGTGGAAGAGATGGAGTTCATTTCCCGACAGGCGGTCAACTACTTTTTCGATTACCTCGACGCACAGATCAACTTCCGCATCGCCAATTTCAACTTGCAGAACAACGACACGATCTACAAAATAGAAATGGGTCGTTTTAATATCGGGACCACATCGGAAGACAAGCTCTTGCAAGTGGAACTGCAGTTACTGCGTTCGCAACAGGACGTGACCCAGGCGCGACTGGACTTGAGAAACGCCGGACAGACCATACGGGCGTACCTCGGCATAGACGTAGACAGCTTGGATCTGGTGTTGCCCGACGACATCCCCGAGTTTTCCATTCCCATTGAGGAAGCTTTGACGTACGCGAAAATGAATCGGGCCGATTACCTGGCTTTCGAAAGGCGGCGCATCGAAGCCGACCGGCAGATCGCCAACGCCCGTGCCCAAAGGTTCCAAGCAAATATCGTCGCGTCGTACGGGTTGAACACCGCGTCGGAAGACTTTTCCGAAGCGTATTCTCAGTCCAACGACCAACAGCGCATCGACGTGGGATTGGTGGTGCCGATTCTCGACTGGGGTCGAAACCGCGCGCGCATGGAAACGGCTTTGGCCAACAAGGAATTGACCGATTACGTGATCGAGCAGGACATTCGGAATTTCGAACAGGAGATCATGAACTTGGTGAGGCAATTCGAAGTTTTGCGTCAACAAGTGGACATCGCAAGGCAGTCGAACTTGGTGGCCCAAAAGCGGTACGAAGTGGCTCAAAACCGGTATTTGACGGGTAAGGTGGACATCACCAACCTGAACATCGCGCTGACGGAAAAGGATAATGCACAGCGCTCTTACATCCGATCGTTGCGCGACTTTTGGACGGCGTATTTCGACTTGCGGCGGTTGACGCTCTACGATTTCGACCACAACGAATTGCTGTACCAACCCGACTGACCCGGATGGTCCGGCTTGGCCGGCATGGATGACCGCCTATCTTTGCGGAAATCCCAAAACCGACGAGTTCCCCATGTACCGCATCGTTCCGAGAGAACAAATCGACACACGTGCTTGGAACCGGTGCGTGGACGCCGCGCCGAACGCTTCGATTTTCGGTCACTCCGATTTTTTGGACTTTGCGACAGTGCGTTGGAAGGGCTTGGTGCGCGGTAATTACGAAGCGGTATTTCCCTTGGCGGAAAGTTCGAAATTCGGGATTCCCTACCTGTACCGCCCACCGGGATTGGCGCGTGTAGACGTGTTCTCCCCCACCCTGACGGCCGCCGAAGAAATGAAGTTCGTCTTGGAGATGATTCAACGCCGGTATTTGTTCGCGGATATCGTCGTTGCCGGAGACGTGCCTCCCGCAGTCACACCCACAAAAACCCAAACCGCACCCGTCCTTTCCCAATACCTGACCATCGAAACCGACGACTTTCAAACGCTGTTCGAAGAAAAGTTTTCGGGCAGTTGTCGGCGAAATATCGCGCGAAAGGCCTCGGACAAACCGTTGGAGGTGGTTCGGGATATCCTTCCGCAGCGGTTTCTGGATTTTGCCACGACGTCGGTGGCCGCGCGGAAAATCCCCAAGTTCGATCGGCAGATTCCCGCGATGGAAAAATTCGTTGCGGGAGCGTTGAAGACCGGACTCGGCAGCTTGTGGGGCGCGGGATTGGGCGATGAAATCCTGTCCATTGCGCTGATCACGTATTACAGGGATACCGCGTACTTGAATTTCATTTTTGCCGGCGAAGAAGGTCAAAAGCAGAATGCCAACTATTTCCTGGTTTCGGAGATCATCCGGGCGCACTTTCCGGCGATTCGGGGGTTTGACTTTTGCGGCTCCAACATTCCATCCATCGGAATTTTCAACAGGAGATTCGGTGCGGAAGACGTCGGTCACACATCCGTCCGGACGGGTGTGTTGAAATCGCTTTTAAAAGTCTGAAGTACTCCGAAAATTGGGGAATATAGTCTCCCGATTTCCCCACTCGTCGTGTGGAGCCGGATTTTGCACCGACGCAGGGGTTGAAACCCATGCACCGCCACCATGCTGATTTCAAATTAATTGCGCTCTACGATCGACGCGCCAAAGGCGGCCGGTTTTTGCCGGGGCACGATTTATGTCTAACTTCATGATCCAGGAAGACCTGAATGAACACAGATATTCCATGCGAAGAGGGCGGAGCGGCGGAGTCGGATATTTCTTATAGGTGCTGCTGCGTCATTTGCGGAAAAATCATCGAAGACGGCCGATACGGTTGCGATTGCCGCGAGAAGGAATGGACGGACGAGTACCGTGTCACCGACGTGAAGTACGAATGGACCGAGGGCGACATACGGAAGGCGCTGGCCGCGTTTAGGCGGTACTCGACAAAGAGCGGGAGGGGAATGTTGCAGTACAACGTAATGCCCCACCGGCGGTACGCCAAGCGATTGAAACTTCGGGTCGGAAACACCCCACTTTTTGAATTGCCCCGACTGGGCGCGAAATACGGCATAGACCTCTTTGTAAAGGACGAAGGGCAAAATCCCGGCGGCTCCTTCAAAGACAGGGAAACCGTGGTGGCGGCCCTGCACACCCTGGCGGCCGGTAGGAAACGGGCCATTATTTATTCGTCGGGAAACGCAGCGGCTTCGGCGGCGTTGGTCGCCTCCCACCTGCAGATCGATCTCATCACCTGTGTATCGGGCGATACCTACGAAGGAAAGGTGGATTACATTCGAAACCTTGGATCGGACGTGATCCTGATCGGGGACGAAAACACCAATTACGAAGAGGGGTACAGGTTATTTTCCCAACTGGCGAAGGAAAACTTTTTCGCCCGCAGAGGCGTGGACAATTGGTCGGTGCGGAACCCCTTTCGCGTGACGGGCGACAAAACCACGGCCTTGGAGGTGGTGAAACAATACGGCGCACTCAGTGGTGCACGGGTGGCCGTGCCGGATTACGTGGTCGTACCTACGGGCAACGGTTCGTGTTTGGCGGGTATGTGGAAGGGATTCGTTGAACTGCACCGCATCGGCGCCATCACCCGCGTACCGAAAATGGTCTCGGCGGCGATCAAAAACGCCTCGCCGGTCTACCAAGCATTTCACGCCTCCACCCCGTTCGGGCCGGAAGTATGCGATCTGGACGAAGTGTCGGAAGACGATATGGCCATCGGGTCGGTGATCGTGGCCGAGGAAGGCTACGACAGCATCATGGCTACCGATGCCCTCCGGGAATCGGAAGGGACGGCGGTGGTGGTTTCTCACGAAGACATTCGAAGGGCGCTGTTGAACGTGCTCGAAACGGAGTGGCCCACCACGCGGCGGCACCGATTCATCCCCGAGCCGGCTGCACTGGTCGCCTTGGCGGCCGTGGAGAAAGTGATCGGCTCGGCCGATTTCGAATCCGACGAGAAACCCTCCGTGGTGGCGGTGATGACCGGTCACGGATCCAAAGCCAAAGACCAACTCTTCGAACTTTTGGGCGACCGCGATGATCTTCGGCATCGGGTCGAGGAACTGGTATCCGGTCACGAAGTACCCTACGGCGAAGGAGATGCGCCACCGGGGGAGCTGATCGCCGTGGAAGCCGACAAAGAATTGCTCGAAAATACGCTGGCCGAACGCTACAAACAACCTGCACATGCGCATGTCTGAACACAAAACTTTCCACCAATATTCCGAAACGGATCCCCTGGCCGTCACCTTCATCGGGCGAGTTGACGGGTACCGGAAAAACGAAGCCTACACAGAGATCGTCAACAAATCCCAAGAATCGGGTTTGCCGGGCAGAGCTGAGCTCAAGCGCGAGTTTTCCGCCTTCGAAAAGGCGCTCAAAGACCGGGACGTTCAGGTACTAATTCCCGAATATGTAGGGGAATTCGTTTACGACCAACTCACGCCCCGGGATATCGCCGTGGTCATCGGCGATCGCTTGGTGTTGTGCAACATGGTGAAAAGGAGCAGGAGATACGAGGCGGCCGGCATTTTTTCCCAAATCGCACCCTATGTCGGCGAGGGAATGAAAGTGCTCGTTCCGCCCAACGGCGTTTACCTCGAAGGAGGCGACATCGTGGTGGACCGGGGAAAAATTTTCGTGGGCATCAGCCAGCGCACCAACCGCGAGGGTTTCGGATGGTTGGACTCCGTTTTCGGCGAGGAATTCGAAGTGGTGGCCCTGTACACCAAATCCATCGCCGAAGACGAAGACGTACTGCACTTGGATTGCACTTTCAATCCGGTGGGAGAAGACGCGGCGCTGATCTACCCCGGGGGTTTTCGCGAAATTCCCGAGATCCTGCGCAGCTATTCGCATTGGATTGAAGTGGACAAAGCTGAACAGCAAGCCTTGGCAACCAACGTGCTCTCCATTTCGAAGAAAACCGTAATTGCACGGGACGCTTCCTCGTGCAGCCGCGTGAACAGGGAGATGGAAAAAATCGGATTGGAAGTGGTGGAAATTCCCTTCGATGCGGCGCCGTCCACCGGCGGGGCGATGCGGTGTTGCTCCCTTCCTCTGGTGCGCGTTTCGTAAGTGCACTGCCCGTACGATTCACTAAATTTGCACCATGGCAGACGTTTTTGAACCCGAGGTGAGATCGTACGTTATGAGCCGCGTCAAGAGCCGTGACACCAAGCCCGAAATCGCCGTTCGGAAATTTTTGCACGCGCATGGGTTCAGATTCAACCTTCACGGAAAATTCAGAGGAACTACTCTGCCGGGAAAGCCCGACGTCGTTTTACCGAAGTACAAAACCGCTGTGTTCATTCACGGCTGTTTCTGGCACGCCCATCCGGGATGTCCGAACTTTTCCTTTCCCCAAACGCGACGCGAATGGTGGAAGGAAAAACTGTTGCGCAACCGCGCTCGGGACGAGGAAAACCGCAAGAAGCTGGAGTCCATGGGTTGGAAGGTTCACGTCATTTGGTCTTGCCGCATGACGAAGATCGCCGACTTGGAGGCGGTGGGCGTGGAATTGCTGCACCTCCTCGGGGCGGAGACCGGCGAGGTGACTTTGGGCCGGTGAATGGGGATGGAATTCGTAGGTTTTGGCAATCCAACAAGTGATTTTCAACGGTCGCCGCCGGCTTATTTAAAGACTTATCTTTGGTGTTTTTTCAAAAAACGAATTCCTTCATGCTGCGATTTCTCAAATGGTCCGGCATCGTCTTGTCGCTGATTTTGATAGGCGGTGCGTTGTACTTCACCTACATGCTAAAACAAACCAAGTCGCACAGCCCCCACGGCAAGGTCGAATACAAAACGGGTGGATACGATATCGAAGTGGAGTATTACCGGCCGTTTAAAAAGGAGAGGGAAATATTCGGCGGTTTGGTGCCCTACGGTGAAGTGTGGCGCACGGGGGCCAACGAGGCCACCGTTTTCAGAACGGCCACCGATCTGAAAATCGGCGGAGAAACCTTGCCGGCGGGAGAATATACTCTGTGGACCATCCCCGACCGACGGTACTGGGAGGTCATTTTCAACAGCGGGAGTTATTCTTGGGGAACCGATTGGGACGGCAATCCAGCCAGGGATCCGGAAAAGGACGTTTTGGTCTATACCGCAAAATCGTACATCACCGTGCACGTGCGGGAGCAGTTCACCATTTTGCTCGAATCCGAGCCGCCGATAATGATTCTTACCTGGGACAACATCCACGTGGAAGTTCCCATGCAATGAACAATTCGTCCCCACGGCGCCTTAATGAACCGAGCCGTGACAAGACGCCGAGATAGCCATTCCACACTACCGAACGCCCCGGGCATTTGGCAATTGCAAGGTGTGAAATCCACCTTGGGTTGGCTGGTCACCGGCACGGCCTTGAACAAAGGAGCCAAACCGCTCAGGCCCCACGGCAGGTGGTGGGACGTAGCGGTAAAAACCGTCCGCACTTATTTTCTCAAGCCTTACCGCGGCAAATTGTACATCCGCGACGACCGACAGCAATTCGACGTCCGCACCGACCAAGCCGGATCTTTCGAATTTACCGCCCAGACTTTGTACGGACAAGATTTGGAGGTATCCGTATTCGGCAAAGCGCCCGGTCCCGACCGCTCCGAGCGCATCGGCGGAAAATTGGACAGGCCGGGACCTACGACGCTCGCGGTGCACGACTACCCTACCCATTTCGACTACGTGGGTGCGCCCACCATCGTGATTTCCGATATCGACGACACCATTTTGGTTTCCAAAACCCATACGTTTTTCTCCAAATTGTGGCTCATGCTCTTTCGCCCCGTGTCCAAGCGCAACTTTGTGGAAGAAACGGAACAAGCCTACCGCAAACTCGACGAAGCGGGCTATCCTTTCATTTACGTTTCGGCCAGCGAGTTGAACCTGTTCTCCACCATTTCGAATTTCCTCCGGCACAAAGAATTGCCCACCGGTCCCATTTATTTGCGTCCGCACCGGCAATGGCGGAAACTGTGGAAACGCTCGTCCCGACCCGAATACAAAAACGAGCGCATCCAAAAAGTCGTGGATCATTTCCCCGGGGTGAGGTTCATTTTGTTCGGCGACGATTCACAAAACGACCCGGGGGTTTTCAAAACCATCACGGAAAACAATCCCGGCCGCATTCGCGGCGTTTTCATCCGAGAGACCGGCACGAGAATTGGCAAGAAAAATCCGTTCGAAACGTGGACCATTCCCGGCTCGGACATCGGGGTGAAAACCTATTCAAAATTTTCGGAAATCGAAGTGCTGATTAATCTTTTATCGCGTGAAGCTCTTGATCGTAAACAATCCCATATCGGGTGATGTGGACAAGACAGACATCGTCAAATCCGCCCGAAGAACCGCCAACGGCTTAGGATACCAAGTCGCGTATTTCGAAACCACCGGCAAGGAAGACCTCCGGCGTTTGCGGGAAAAAATCGACAAGGAAAAGCCGGATAAAATCGCCGTTTTCGGCGGGGACGGAACCTTTTCCTTGAGCGCCAAAGCCACCATGCATTCAGGCATTCCGTTGGGCGTGGTGCCATGCGGTTCGGCCAACGCCATGGCGAGGGAGCTGGGTGTTGAGGGAAATTCCGACTCGGCATTCGAAGACATCCTTCAATCGCGGTACTACGCCGATCTCGATTTGATTCGAATCAACGGGGAGCACTATTGCCTGCACATCGCGGACGTGGGGATCAACGCCGACATCGTGGCCGATTACGACCGGGACGAAGACCGGGGCATGACCGCCTACGGCAAGTACCTGTTGAAAGCCCTATCCAACGCCGAGCCCTTTCCGGTAGAGGTGATTCGCCCCGGTCACACCCTCGAAACCGAATGTGTAATGATCGGATTTTCAAATGGCCGCAAGTTCGGCACCGGCGTGCCCATCAACACGGTCGGCAACCCCTTCGATGGAAAATTCGAAATCGACATCATCTCCGAGATGTCTGCGATTCACGCGGTAAAAGCGGGGCTATCGGCCATCAGCGAGTTCTTCGCCGACGGCGATCACCGAC
Organism: uncultured Cryomorphaceae bacterium; assembly: GCA_964574635.1. Classification (GTDB taxonomy): domain Bacteria; phylum Bacteroidota; class Bacteroidia; order Flavobacteriales_D; family Cryomorphaceae; genus CAZNOG01. The sequence goes on from CAZNOG010000002.1 coordinate 31,568, forward strand.
AAACCCTTTCGGTATCCGAAGCCACCGTGCGTTTCGATCGGCCCCGGGATTTACAAATCGACGGTGAGGCCATGGGCAAATTTCAAGAAGTGCACCTCGAAATCGAACGAGGAGCGATTCAATACGTCACCACCGCCGCCAATCCATACTTGTTTCAATAAGGAGAACAAGCCGTTTCGAAAATTCATTTCAACAACGGAAAAAATCGAACGGAGAAGTTCGATGAAATCCTATATTGGCATCATCTTTTGAAAGCATCTGACGATCGCTTATGAAACCGGTCGAGCCGGAGGTCACTGAAACAAGTTCAGGGTGAACCTGATCCACTAATTCTTTTTCATATGAAGCGACAAATCGAATTAAAATGGGCGATCGCATTCGTGGTATTGCAGCTCGCCTGGATGGTGTTGGAAAGACTCGTGGGGCTGCACGACGAGTACATCGGTTACCATTTGTACCTGACCAACTTGTTCGCCATTCCCGCAGTGATTTTCATCGTGATGGCGCTGAAAGACAAGAAGAAAAACGCCTACCACGGACGCATGACCTACCTTCAGGGTTTGGTTTCGGGCATCGTGTTGTCGCTGATCGTCGCCTTGCTGGCTCCGCTTACGCAGTGGGTCACCACGTACGTCATCACTCCCGACTACTTCACCAATGTCATCGAGTACTCGCTCGACACCGGATACTTCGAAACCCGGGAGCAAGCCGAAGCGAATTTCTCGTATCGGCGCTACGCGTACACCTCCGCCATCGGGGCCTTGGTCATGGGCACCCTCACCACCGCCATCGCCATGATCTTCATCCGATCTCGGGGACATCGCGACTGATGGCCGGAAATTCGGGATCGGGAAGCTCTTCATATATTGGCCCCTTCCCTAAAAACCGACGCACCATGAAAAGCGAGGAAGTTATACGTCTAAAACAAATTGAACTCGATTGGAATAAGGCCATAGAAGAGAACGATTTGACCGCAATGGCGGAATTTATGTCCGATGAGTGGATTCTATTCTCGGGAAACGGCACTCGCCTTACCAAGCAAACCTTTATGGATCTGATCGCCAAGAAAGAGTTGACGCACACCGAAATGAATTTTGAGATTTTGGACGCGAAGATTTTCGATCACACCGGCATCGTATTGACCAAAGGCACGAGTTCGGGATATTGGAAAGGACAACCTTTCAGCAATTACGAGATTACCTCTTCCGTTTTCATCCATCGCGATGGAAAATGGCTCGCCGTTCAGACCATGCTCGCCCCGGCAAATAAAAACGATTGAAAATGACGTCTTTCGCTACCCTCGAAAAGATAAATCTGACCTTTCCGGAAGTCACGATCGCACCTCATTTCGAGAAAATATCCTTTCGGGTGCGCAAGAAGATTTTCGCTACGTACGACGAAAAAAACCTCAGTGCCACCGTGAAATTATCCAAAAGCGACCAAGACCAATTTTCATCCGCGAATCAAAGCGTCTATCCGGTCGACAACAAATGGGGGGAACAAGGATGGACGATCGTCGAACTGGCCCAAGTGGATGAGGGACTGTTGTACGGAATTCTGACTTCGGCGTACCGCGAGGTGGCGCCCAAAAAGTTGATCGAGTTGATGGACACGGACGAAAATTCGTAAAAGTCGACCTTCCCTAAAGTTCCCCGACTACACCAAATCACTTCTTCAACGCCGACCACAGCACCTCTGCCGGGTGAAGCGCGCGCCGGCCGGTACCGTCGGCGATCTGGTGGCGGCAACTCGTGCCGGAAGTGACCACCACGTCGTCGGCGCCCAATTTCCGCACCCACGGAAAAAGCACCATCTCCCCTATTTTCATGCTTAGTGCGTAATGGTCTTTTTCGTATCCGAAACTGCCCGCCATGCCACAACAGCCCGACGGAATCGTATCGACCCGATATCCGGACGGAAAGGACAACACCTCTACTCCCCACTTCACATGCGACAGCGATTTCTGATGGCAATGCGTGTGCAGATGGACGCGCCGAGACCCACCCACAAAAACCTCCTTCCCAATCCGTCCTTCGCGCATTTCCCGGGCCACGAATTCCTCGAAAGTCATCGCCGCAGCACCCAATCGTCGAGCGGCTTCGGCATCCGCGCCTCGCAAAAGCTTGGGCAAATCGTCGCGCATACCTAGCACCGCCGACGGCTCCAAACCAACGACGGGCAACCCCTTGCGAACCGCAACTTCGGTTTTCGCCACGAGATTGCCCACCGATCGGGCCGCTTGTTCCAGCATTCCCTTCGACATGGCCGGCCTACCCGACGGCGCGTACACGGCGCCGAATCGGTACCCCAGGGCGTGAAAAAAAGCCGCCGCACTTTCGGCCACGTGGGCATCTTGAAATTCAGTGAATTCGTCCAAATACAGCAAAAAATCCCAGTCGTCCGCCGCGCAATAACGCGCGCTCGCCGACGAAGCCCGCCGCGTGGAAAACGTTGGGATGCTGCGTTCCGGGGCAATGCCGTAAACCCGCTTGAACAAACGCGAGAAGGGTTTCAGGCGCAGGAGTGTATTTAGGGTTTTGGTTAGTGGTACTGCACGCGAGGCATTCGAGGCAAAAGACGCGAAAAACTTTGCCGATCGAGTGAAGCCGTGTTCTTTGCCGATGCGATACATGGTTTCCGCCTTGAGCAAAGCCATGTCCACATTGCTCGGGCACTCCCTTTTGCAGGCCTTGCAACTCAAGCACAAATCGAGTACTTCGGCGGCTGCCTCGTCTACCAGCGGTTTGTCCGGTCGCAGGGGTCGGGTCATCACCTCCCGCAGCACGTTGGCCCTCGCCCGGGTGGTGTCCTGTTCACGCCGAGTGGCCTGGTAACTCGGGCACATGGAAGCTCCCGTAAAAGGCAACTTTCTGCAATCGCCCGATCCGTTGCACCTTTCCGCGGCCCCCAGCATGTCACCGTCGGAGGAAAAGTCGAGGAAGGTGTCGAACGCGAAGGGTTTCTGATCTTCCTCGTAGCGGAGATCGGTGTCCATCGGCTCGGGGTCGACGATTTTCCCGGGGTTGAACAATCCCGTCGGGTCCCACAGCGCTTTCACTCGGCGAAACAGGTCGTAAACCTCTTCGCCGACCATCAGCGGGATGAACTCCGCCCTCACCCGGCCGTCGCCGTGCTCTCCGCTCAACGCACCTCGGTACTTCGCAACCAACTCGGCGGAATCCCGGGCGATCTCCCGTAGCGCGAGTCGGTCGTCGGCGCTTTTCAAATTCAATACGGGCCGCAAGTGCAATTCTCCCGCGCCGGCGTGTGCGTAGTACACCACTTTTTTCCCATGTCGCTTCATCAGCAGATCGAAATCCGCGATGTAATCGGGAAGGTCTTCCAGGGAAACGGCGGTGTCTTCGATAAACGCAACAGGCTTGGCATCGCCCGACATGTTGCTTAGCACGCCCAGACCGGCGGCGCGCAAGTTCCACACGCGCGGCACGTCTTCGCCTTCCACCACCGGAAAGTGGTACCCCAATCCACCGGCGGTCAAATCATCGATCAACTCATTGGCCGCAGCGTGCACCGCATCGAGGCTTTCCGCCCTCAACTCTACGCAGAGAATGGCGCCGGGGTCGCCCTGTACGAAAAACCGATTCTCCTGCTGTTCGGGGTTTTGTTTGGTCAGTTCCAATATGGTGCCGTCCATCAATTCGCAAGCGAATGGCCGATGTTTCATGGCCACCACAGTGGCGCGCAATGAATCCGACAGCTCGTGGAAATGCGCACAGACCACGCATACCGCCGGAGGCGGAAGTTCGTCGAGGGCAATCTTCACGGAAGTGACGATGCACAGCGTTCCTTCGGAACCCGTAACCAGCTTGGACAAGTTCCACGGTTCCCCCTGTGGATTCAACGGACTCATGTCCAGAAGCGCATCCAAGGCGTAGCCCGTGTTCCTCCGGTGAATATCCGGTTTCGGAAATCTCTTTCTGATTTGATCCCGCACGGAAGGATCATCCAACATCTGAAGCATGCCGCCGTAAATCCTCCCTTCCAGGGAATCCCCGTTTTTGATCCCGCGGATTTCGTCCGTGGACTTGGATCTTAATTCCATCACGCTCCCATCCGATAGCACCGCCCTAATTTCGAGCACTTTATCGCGGGTAGTGCCGTACATCACCGAGGTGGTCCCGCAGGAATTGTTGCCCACCATGCCCCCGATCATGCACCGGTTGGATGTCGACGTGTTGGGCGAAAAGAACAACCCGTGCGGGTGTAGGCGATGGTTGAGTTCATCCCTAACGACCCCCGGCTGTACACGCGCCCACTTTTCTTCCACATTAACTTCCGCAATGGCGTTCATGTGGGAAAAATCGACGACCAATCCCTCGCCAACGACCTGTCCCGCCAGAGATGTTCCCGCCGTCCTGGGTATCAACGGCATGCCGAAACGCCGCGCGAACCTCACGATCTCCAACACGTCTTCTTCGGAAACGGGCCAAACTACGCCCTTCGGCAACGTTCGGTAGATCGATGCGTCCGTAGCGTATTGAATTGCGGTGGTACGGTCCGTGGCAACCTTTCCGTTCAACTTTCGGGAGAGCAATGACCAATCGACGGTTTCCATGGTAAGAGTGCAGTTGGGATTTCCAAAGGTATCAAAACGACAAAGCCTTGGAGATTGGCAAACTCACGGAATACGAACATCCCTCAACGATGGTGCAGCCAATGGAAAACAACGACAATCGCTTGAATGATCCCGATATGCGGTATGGAATACAAGAAACTATCCACAATATGCCGTCAAAAGATTATCGGTAATTGGACGAACAAACTTGAGTATTCGTCTATATTTGACCCGGGGAAGTACAAACTCGAATCACAACATGAAAAAATTTACGCGCCTTTTTATTCTCCTTGCGTTCGTTGCACCGGGAATGATTAGTTCACCCGTCGCGGCCCAAGTGTCGGTCACCTGTCCTTCGGACATGGTCGTATCGAACGATCCCGACGAATGTTTCGCCGAGGTGAGCTACGCCGAACCCGTGTTCTCAGGTACGGGCACAAACATCACTCTCTCGCTAATCAACGGTTTACCGTCGGGCGATCCCTTTCCGGTAGGTGTCACTCAAGTCACTTATCGGGTCTCGAACGACGAGGGTGATTTCGACGAATGCACGTTCTACGTTACAGTCGAGGACACCCAAAGCCCGGTCATCGATTGCCCGCCGGACATCTTCGTCACCGCGGTTCCCGGTACCTGCGAGCAGGTCGTCGAATTCGACATTCCCGAAGCCACCGACAATTGCGGGGTGATTTCCATGACCCAGATCGGGGGAATGGCCAGTGGCTCTTCCTTTCCCGTGGGTGAGAACTTCATCGACTTCCAAGCCATGGACGCTAACGGGAATTCGGCTTTCTGCCGCGTGGTGATCAACGTGGAAGATGCCAACGACCCGACCATCACGTGCCCCGAAGACATCACCGTTTCCACGGACACCGATTGCGGCGTGGTAGTGAATTACACTCCGCCGGTGGGCGTTGACATGTGCCTGCCCAGCAGCACGACCCAAATTTCCGGATTGGGCAGCGGTGCACTCTTCCCCGTGGGAGTCACTACCGAGGTATTCCAAGTGATCGACCTTCAGGGAAACATCGCCACCTGCAGTTTCGACGTGATCGTCCTCGACGAGGGCATGCCCGCTTTCGACTCCTGTCCGAGCGACATCGTCTTGAACGCGGCACCGGGTGAATGCGACGCCGTTGCGGTGTTCCCCACGCCCACCGCTTCCGACAATTGCCCTGATGTGGAAGTGATCCAAACCGCGGGTCTGCCATCGAATTCAGCCTTTCCCACCGGAACAACCGAAGTGGAGTTCACGGCCACCGACGCATCCGGAAACACCGTTACCTGCTCCTTCGTCGTGACGGTATTGGAGGACATCGACCCCGAGATTACCTGCCCCGCCGATATGACCGTGAGCACCGATCCCGGACAATGCACCGCCGTGGTGAACTACCCCGTGCCCGAAGGAACCGATAATTGCGACGGCGCCACGACCACCCTGATTTCAGGAATCGGAAGCGGAGGAGAATTTCCCTTGGGAACGCATACCGAAGTTTACGAGGTCACCGACGCCTCAGGAAACACCGCAACCTGCTCTTTCGAAATCACCGTCGAAGACAACGAAGCCCCGGAATTCAACTGCCCCGGCGACATCACCATGCCGGCCGATCCGGGTGAGTGCACCGCGGAAGTGGTCTTCTCTGCCCCCGTCGTAACCGACAATTGCGGCGTGGACAACGTCGTACAAACCGGTGGTCTCCCCTCGGGAAGCCAATTCCCCGTGGGCACCACCTCCATCGAATTCACCGCCACGGACAATGCCGGGAACACGTCCGTTTGCACCTTTGACGTGATTGTCAGCGACAACGAAACACCCACGATAACCTGCCCCGACGACCTGACCGTGGCCGCCCTGCCCGGGGAATGTGCAGCCTTGGTGACCTACGATCCGCCGGTGATCGACGACAATTGCCCGGGTGTGGTTTGGAACCTCGTGGACGGACCGGCCTCGGGCGACATGGTGCCCGCCGGCGACCATGAAGTCACTTTGGAAGTTGTCGATGCAGCAGGCAATTCCACCACGTGTACGTTTACGGTATCCGTCACGGAATCTACCCCGCCCACCATCGACTGCCCGGAAGACATCACCGTGAACACCGATCCGGGAAGCTGCGAAGCAGTGGTGCATTTTGACGACGCCACCGCCACGGACGCGTGCTCCGACGTCACCGTGGTACAGACGGCGGGACCCGCGAGCGGTTCTACCTTCCCCGCGGGTGTGACCACCATCGAGTTCACCGCGACGGATGAATTCGGAAACGTGACAATCTGCACCTTCGATATTTTGGTGATCGACGAAAACGAACCGGAAATCACTTGCCCGGACGATATTTCGGTGGAAAACGACCCCGGACTCTGCGGTGCGGTAGTGAACTACGACCCACCCACGGCCACGGATGAATGCAGTGCCGTGACGATCACTTTGATCTCGGGTCCGGCGTCGGGTGACGTATTCCCCGTCGGCGTGACGACCGTCACCTTCGAGGCGGCGGACGCTTCGGGAAATACCGCGACTTGCAGCTTCGACGTATTGGTGGAAGACACCGAAGTCCCCACGATCTCTTGCCCGGCTGATATCGACATCGCCCTTCCCGCGGGTGAATGCGCCCAAGTGGTCAACTACTCCCTTCCCACGGTCGCCGACAATTGCAACGTGGCGAGCATCTCCCTGATTTCGGGCAACCCATCCGGCGACGAATTCCAAGTCGGCACCACGACGGTGACCTTCGAAGTCACCGATGACGCGGGCAATACCGCACAATGCAGCTTTGACGTCACCCTCACCGAATCGGTGAATCCTGAAATCACCTGCCCCGACGATATCACGGTAGGCGTGGATGCCGGGGAGTGCGGCGCGGTGGTGAATTATACTCCCCCCGTGGGCACCGACGATTGCGGTGTGGAATCGACTGTACTGACCTCGGGGTTGGGTACCGGCGCATTCTTCCCGGTGGGTGTGCACATTGAAGAATACACAGTGACCGATATGAGCGGCAACCAGGCCACTTGCAGCTTTACGATCACCGTTGTAGACGATGAAGCCCCCGTCGTGGAATGTCCCGGCGACATCGTCGTGGGAACTGACCCCGATCAGTGCGATGCCGTAGTGGAATTCGACGATCCCGTGGTGACCGACAATTGTGACGACGCCTTGACGGCGACCATGATCGCCGGCTTGCCTTCGGGAAGCACGTTCCCCCTCGGTACGACGGTCGTGGAATACGAAGTATCCGATTTGGCGGGCAACACCACGACGTGTTCTTTCCAGGTCGTGGTGGAAGACCAAACCGCGCCCGAGATGACTTGTCCGGCGGATATCGAAATCTCGGCGGCCGCGGGCGAATGCGACAGTGAAGTGTCCTTCCCCACCCCAACGGCCACCGACAACTGCGGAAACGTTGTGGTTGTGCAAACGGCCGGACCGGCTTCCGGTTCGACCTTCCCCGCCGGGGTGACCACCGTGGAATTCACGGCCACGGACGACGCGGGCAATGAAACGACGTGCTCTTTCACCGTGACGGTTACCGAAAACGATCCCCCGACCATCGCTTGTCCGGAAGACTTGACCGTATCTACGGACGATGACTCGTGCACCGCATTCGTAGAGTATGAAATTTCCGCCGCCGACGATTGCGGTGAAGTGATCCTCACTATGGTGGACGGACTTGCCTCGGGCGAGGCCTTCCCGTTGGGCACCACCACGGTGACTTATGAAGCGACGGATGAATCGGGCAACACGACCCAATGCTCCTTCACTGTAGAGGTAATCGACGAAACCGCACCGGTATTCGATTGCCCGGATGACCTGACGCTGAGCACCGACGAAGGCGAGTGCCACGCGGTGTACAACTTCACCTTGCCCACGGCAGAAGACAACTGCGACGGCGACCCCGTCATCGTCCAAACCGCCGGGCCCGCACCGGGCAGCGAACTTCCCCTCGGTGTGACGACCTTCGAATTCACCGCCACCGATGCAGCGGGGAATGTGTCTACCTGCTCCTACGACGTGACGGTGGTCGATGAGGAAGCACCGGTCATTTCGGATTGTCCCGAAGACATGGTGGTCTACCTCGACGGGGAAAGTTGTGAAATCCCCGTGAGTTTCGACGCCCCCACGACGTCCGACAACTGCTCCGCGACCATCTCGCAAGTTTCAGGCCCGGCATCTGGCTCGGCCATGTCGGCCGGACTTTACACCGTGGAATATCTCGCCGAAGACGCTTCCGGGAATACGGCCACTTGCAGTTTCCAAATCAGCGTTTTGGACACCATCGCGCCGGTGATCACTTGCCCCGACCCCATCGAGACGTGCAGCACGGTGGTATACTTCGACATGCCCACCGCAACGGATGCGTGCGGAATTGCGGAAGTGGTTCAAATCTCGGGACCCACATCGGGGAACGTATTCCCGGTCGGTGTAACGGTTTTGGAATTCCAATCCACGGACAACCAAGGAAATACCGCCACGTGCACCCTTGAAGTCGAAGTACTGCAATCCGCTTCCCGACCCGAGGTCAACGACATGGACGCGGTGTGCAACGAAGACGAAATCACCTTGGTGGGTAACGAGCCCACCTTCGGAATTCCCCATTGGGAGATGATCGAAGGTTCGGGCACCATCGTTCACCCCGACTCCATAATCACCGACGTGATCAACCTCTCGACCGGAACCCACACCTTCGTGTACTCCATCGATCCCGGAAACGGGTGTGAAATCCTTTACGATACCTTGAGCGTTTCGGTGGAAACCGAGGTATTTGTAGACGCCGGCGAGGACGCATCGATCATGTTGGGCGGCCACACTCAACTTATGGCCACGGCCTCCATGGAAGACGGAGATTTCGAATGGGCTCCCGGCGACGGCCTGTCGTGCTTGGATTGCATGGACCCGATCGCCTCGCCCATGGTGCACACCTTGTATTACGTGCGATTCACTTCGCCCATGGGCTGCATCGCATTCGATTCGACTTGGGTGCGGGTATTCCGTGAATTGCCCAATACCATCACGCCCGACGGCGACGGCGTGAACGACGTGTGGAACATTCCCGGCATTGAGGCTTATCCCGACGCCGAGGTGTACATCTACAACCGCTGGGGTGTAGAAGTCTACGCAGCCAAAGGATACGAAGAACCTTGGGATGGAACCCACGAGGGCGAGGAATTGCCCACGGGATCCTATTTCTATATCATCAAGTACAACGATCCCGCCGCAGTGAATCAGGAAGGAACCGTCAACATAATCCGGTAAGAAAATGGATAGAAAACTACTCTTGTTCGTAATGGGAACCGTTTGGCTGGCACTGCCATCCCAAGCGCAACAATTGCCGCAGTTCAGCCAATACATGAACAATCCCTATGTCCTCAATCCGGCGGCGTCGAGTTTGTACAGCGACATCGACATCCACGCCGGGTTCCGACAGCAGTGGGCCGGATACGACGGCGCTCCGCAGACCTACTACCTCAGCGGCACCGTAAATCTCGGACCGGCCGCTCCGGGTGACGACAACTTTTACTCCATTCCCATCAGCTACCGACAGGGCTTGCTCGACAACATCACATCGCCCCGTCCAAAGCACGTGGTAGGTGGACTTTTGGCGGTCGACGAGTACGGCATGTTCAAGCGCACCTCGCTGATGGCAAGTTATTCTTACCATATGCCGGTGGGCCAAAAGCACCATCTCGCCATCGGCGTGAGCCTCGGCTGGTACGGTTTGTCCTTCGCCTCCAACCGCGTAATTCTCGAGAACCCCTCAGACGCCACGTACGAAGACTTCATCGCCAACGGCACGCGATCGGATTTGTTCGACATCAACGCCGGCGTGTATTTCTACGGTGAGAAACTCTTCGCGGGCTATTCGATCTATCAACTGGGTCAGAACGACATTGTGTTGGGCAACGAAGACGGAGCGGCCAACCTCAGCAACGCGAAATTGGCGATCCACCACTATCTGACGGCCGGTTATCGAATCGGCGTGTCGGAGAACTTCGATCTCATCCCAAGCGCCATGCTCAAAATCAGAACGCCTTCCCCCCTCTCGGTTGACATCAACTTGATGGGAGAATTTGACAAGCGCTTCCGCTTGGGAATTTCCTACAGAAATCAAGATGCCGTAGCCGTGATCGCCGGTGCCAACCTGAATGATTGGCTGCGATTGGCGTATTCCTACGACTACGTAACTTCTGAAATAAACGACCTCAGCAGCGGTAGCCACGAAGTGGTTCTCGGCGTACAACTAAATCGGAAAAACAAATGAACACGAGTAGGTTTTTCTTTTTCATCCTCGGGGCATTCGCCACTTCCATTGTCGGAGCCCAGGAAGTCACCCTTCAATTCAGCCCTCCGCAGAAGCTGACTTCTTCCGTGAATTCAGCCGCGGAAGAGAGCTTCCCGATTTTGTCCGCCGACGGAAAAACGCTGTATTTCGCAAGAACATACCACAATGCGAACGTGGGCGGCAAGTACGCCGGCCAAGACATCTACTTTTCCAACCACGACGGAAAAGGATTCGGAGAGGCCAAACCCCTTTCCGATTTGAACGACGCGCGTAGCAACGTGGTAGTCGGTGTATCCGAAGACCACAAGAGGCTTTACCTTTTGAATGCATACACCGGCGCCGGAAAAGTGCTGCCGGGGGTTTCCGTGAGCAGGTATGATTCACTGAACGGAACCTGGGGCACACCCACCACCGTGTTCATCCCGAATCTCCACATAAAAAACATGTTCTACAGCGCGTTCGTGAGCCCCGACGAAGACTACATCCTGTTTTCCTTACCGACTTCTTCGGGAGATTCGGCCAACAACGACCTCTTCGTCAGCTTGAGCGCCGATCGCGGGGAAACGTGGAACAGCCCCATCGACTTGGGCGCCGCGATCAATTCTCCGCAAGACGAAATCAGTCCTTACTACGACGCCGAACGGGGTGTGCTTTTTTATTCGACCAACAAAAGAAGCGGCGACCACCGCTACGACGTTCACTACTCCACCAGACTGGACGATTCCTGGACCTCGTGGAGCGCCCCCCGCGCCATGGATTTCAATTCCGCCGGTTTTGACGCTTACTTCTTCAGCACGGCCGACGGCACCGCTTATTTTTCATCCAACCGCGGCGATTCCCTGACCGACATTTACATCACGCAAATTCTCCCAGAAGATTCGGATGAGGAAGAAGAAGAGGTTGTAGAAGAGGAAACGGCTGAAACGGCAGAGGAGGCTCCGCCAGTGGATGAGGGCGAGACGGAATCGGCTGTCGAACCCGAGGAAGGCGAGAGGGAACACGAGTTGATCATAGAAACCGGTGGAGAAAAAGTCGCCGGGCGATCCCTCCGTACCATGACCAAAGAAGAGCTGCTCAACGAATCGACCATCATCCGCTTCGTGTACTTCGGTTTTGACCGCTACCACATTACCCAAACCTACATCGAGGTGTTGGACGACGTGGCCGCTCTCCTCGACAAATACCCCGAACTGTACGTGAAGATCAACGGCTACACGGACGGCGTAGGTTCGGAAGCATACAACCAAGTATTGAGCGAAAACCGCGCGGCGTCGACCAAGGAGTGGCTCGTCATGAACGGAATCGACCCTTCCCGCGTCGTCACCGAAGGATTCGGAAAACGCGATCCCTACGCGAGCAACGCCACACCCGACGGGCGTGCCATGAACCGACGCGTAGAAATCTTCTTCCGCGAGTCGAAATAATCGAACCGGCTTAGGACTTGAAGCGGCGGGGAAATCATCGTTTTCTCCGCCGCTTTGTTTTTTTGTGGAAGGCCCCTTTGTAATTCGGGTCCCGTCGCTGTCGCGCGAAGTCTTTTTCCATCTCGCGTTGGCGTTTTTCGCCGGGGAGGTCCTCGCCGTACGGAACGCCCTCCGGCCAAGGTTGCAACTCCACCTTCGAGTCCAGCGCTTTGGCGATGGCCTCCATATACGGCTCTTCGACTTCCGATACCAAACTTATCGCGTGTCCTTCCCGATGGATGCGCGCCGTCCTTCCGATTCGATGCAGGTAATCGACCGGGTCGCGGGGAACTTCAAAATTGATGACGTGGGATACGTTCTCGATATCCAATCCCCTCGCACTCACGTCGGTGGTTACCAATACGCGCCCCGTCCCTTCCCCGAATGCATCCAAAGCCGCCAACCGGGTGTTTTGCCCCTTGTTGGCATGAAGCACGCGCACCTCGCCCACATCCATTCGTCCCAAATACCGCGACACTCTTTCGGCCACCTCTTTGGTACGGCAAAACACCATGACCTTCGTCATGTTCTCGTCGACGAGGAAGTGTTTCAACAGGTTCAATTTCGAGCGGAAATTCGGGGCGCGGTATTGCAGTTGGTACACTTCTTCCACCGGCTTTCCGGGGCTTTCACCAAAAACCCTGGTGGGAAAATCCAGAAATTCCGCGGCGAGATGCTCCACTTTTTCCGGAAAGGTCGCCGAGAATAAAAAGTTCTGCCTCTTGACGGGAATGACGTCCAAAATTCTTCGCAGTTGAGGCATGAACCCCATGTCCATCATTCGATCGGCTTCGTCGAGAATCAAGATTTTCACCGCCCTCGGGTAGATGTGCCCCAGTCCGTACAAATCGAGAAATCGACCCGGTGTAGACACCATGATGTCGACTCCGGCGTCAATTGCCTCCACCTGCGCTTTCTTCCCCACTCCGCCGTAGATCACCACCGAACGGATGTCGGTGTACTTGGTCAATTGGATCAAGTTCTGATGCACCTGCACGGCGAGTTCTTTGGAGGGCACCAAAACCAAAGCCCTGGGATGCTGTCCCTGTGCGTATTTTATGCGCATGACCAGCGGAATCAGATACGCCAAAGTTTTCCCGCTTCCCGTGCGGGCCACCCCCAGCACGTCTTGACCCGCCAGGGCGGGAGGCAAGGCTTTGGCTTGGATGTCCGTGGGGTTCACCACACCCATTTCTTCGAGGGCATCGGTAAACTGCCGTGTGACTTTGAATTCCTTGAAACCGCTTTCCATCACCTGCAAAAGTACTTCAATTGTCGTTTTGCCCGTTCCTCCCAACCGGGGGCCCTTCGTTTCCGTTCGCCCGCATACGACGAGCCGCCGCATGCATTTCGCCCCGGAAAGTCCGTGAGTCCCATTCAATCCAAGTGCTTGGGCAATCCCGGCTATATGCGCGGAGGTGGAATAAACCGCGATCCATGCCCCTCATTTCGATGAATTGGTTACTTTCGTCAAATCATTTCGGCCGGTGGTGTTTCCGGCTCAATTTTTTATTGGATGGCGTCATCAGAAGACTTTGAAGACATACGCCCTTATCGCGATGAGGAAGTGCCCGATGTATTGGCGCGAACCGTACAGAACGCTTCCTTCGAGCGGTTGATGAGGTATGTGTACCCCGATGTGGCGTATGAGCAACTTGCGTCCGAAATATCGGCCATTACCACCGTGGATGAATTTCAGGAGCACATCGCGTATCCCGCCATGCGTCAAGCCATCGACCGCACGGTGCAGCAACTCACCGTTGAGGGGCTGGATGATAAAAACAAGGACCGCGCACGGTTGTACATTTCCAATCACCGCGACATCATCCTCGATTCGGCCATTCTCAACGTCGCGCTCTTCGAAGCGGGTTTCGGTACGATTGAGACCGCCATCGGAAACAACCTCCTTTCCGACGAGTTGGTCGCCGACCTCACCAAACTCAATAAAAACTTCGTGGTGAAGCGCAATACCGGCGCCCGTGAATTCTACGAAAACAGCATGCTCCTCTCCGCGTATATCCGCGACACCATCGTCAACCGCGGGTCGGGAGTGTGGATCGCCCAGCGAGAAGGACGCACCAAAGACGGTATGGACAAAACACAGCCGGGACTTCTGAAAATGCTGGGCATGAAGTGCGAAGATTCCCTCCGCCAGTGTTTCCGCGAACTCAAAGTCACGCCCGTCGCCATTTCGTACGAATACGACCCCTGCGACGTATTGAAAATTCCGGAGCTCAAAGCCATCTCCCGGGAAGAAAAATACCAAAAGGCGCCGAACGAAGATTTCCGCAGCATCCTGACCGGGATCATCGGCGACAAAGGACGCGTGCATTTGAAAGTGGGCAAAACATTGGACGAAGAACTCGAGGCCTTGGCCGACTTCCCCAGCCAAAACGATAAATTGAGGGTGTTGGGCGAGATCATCGACAAACAGATTTTCACCCATTACAAGCTCTGGCCCACAAATTACATCGCCCTGGACCTCGCCGAAGGAACGAACGCATACCGGGATTTCTACACCGACGAGGAGCGGCGATATTTTGAGGACCGCATGGCCGAACGCTTGGCCAAAGCCGATTTGAACGAAGAAGAAGACCGCCGCATGTTGCTCAACATGTACGCCAACCCCGTCAAAAACGTGCAGAGCGTCCTTCTCTGAGCCTAGCCACCACCTGATTTCAGTTCATTTGCCGACGCGAACACGCGGGGACGAGCCGTAGGGTTTCGGGTTTTTGTGGGTGGTTCCTCACCTCGAAAAATCCCGGCTCCATCCGGCAAAACTCACCCCGTGAAGACTACCTGAAAAGAATACGTCAAGGTTTCAAGTGCCCGATCAGGAACTTTTCCAGTGTCGTATTCTTGGGAGTTTCGATTTGATACGCCGGCACGATAAAGTGATTCTTTCCCGTGGGCACATCCAGCTTATCGGAACGGAGTTTCAGCGCACGGACGTGGGCGGGATGGTGAAACATGTCTTGAAAGCCCCGGGGCTCCGGCGCGTCACCTTTGGGCGATCCCATCCAGATAGGTGGATCACCGGCATCCAACAACTCCAGGAAATCCATCGATTTTCGATACGCCACGCCTTTGGGCCCGTTGAATTCATCAAGCGATCGCACGTTGTAGATCGCTTTGATCCGCGCGGCTTCCTTTCCCGAGAGCAGATCGTTGCGATTGAGGTCGTAGTCGGTAAAGATTTCCGAAAACCATTTTTCCACGTCGTAAGAAGCCTGTGAGTTCAACGCCGCCGCGCAAACCACCGACGGAGAGACACCGAGGTACTCGGGGCGTCCTCCTTCGGCGTCCTCGACCACATTTTGCTCCGTCGTGGCGATCCACAGTGCGATGCCACCGCCCGCCGAGCCGCCGAACACCGCGATACTTTCTCCGTCCAGTCCCAGTCGCGAGGCGTGGTAACGCAAGAATTTCACGGAGCGCTGCCCGTCCTCCAAAGCCGATTTGATGCCTTCGTTGCCTGGAGTTCTCAACTTCGTATAACTCACCGCCGCCAAGGCGATTCCCGATTTCACCGCCTCTTTGGCCGCCAAGTGGAATGCATCGCGCGGACCCCGAGGGGAATAGATCACTTCTTTGTTTCCACCGACGAATCCGCCCCCGTGAAAAAATACCAGCACCGGAAACGGTCCGGGTCCTTCCGGCAGCAACAGGTCGACTTTGCGTTCCGTGCCTGCGCCGTACGGGATGTTCTTGTAAAACTTCGATCCGATGCCGCGAAATTCGGCAGGTACCTGCGATTCGTATCTGCCGAATTCACCGCTGTCCACGTCCGGCGAGGAGGGAGATCCCGTTTTCTGTCCAAACGTGCATGAGGTCATCAACACGATGGAAACGGCGAATAACATCGCCTTACGGACAATTCGATTGTCGTTTTTCATACACACAAAAGTAAAGAAGGAAGCGCGATGTCAGAGAGACATTACACAAAATAATACCCCCAACACGAGAAAAACAATGCGCTCCAAATACAGAATCGATTGTTTGTCACGGGGACATCTATGCGATCGCAAAGCCACGATTTTGCTGTGACTGAGAACAGACATGACGATGGATACAAGCGACAGACTTACTAGAATCATGGTTTCTCTCTTTCCCGAATCGACCCGGCAAGTCTGTACGGGGTTATCTCACTACCGGAATTTCCGGTTTGCAAAATAATAGAAAATCCCATGCAAACCAATTCAAAACGCGTGAATTGTAGGATTTACGACGAAATAAAATCTTTCGTCGATCTTCGGAACATCCGCGTCGGCGAATCGGGCACGGAACCAATCTAACCCCATGGCGTGGGGCCGGTCACTCCACCGCGAATTTCTCCACCAAAACGCGATCGGTAATCGTCACCGAAAGGACGTAGACTCCCGAAAGTCCGGAAGGCAATTCAAGGCGATACCGCCCCGACTCATCTCCCGAAGACCGATGCTCCCAAATTTTCCTTCCCGACACGTCGTAAATCTCGATCAGTGGCGCATCCATCCCATCCACCGAAGTCAGTGAAAACGCCAGGACTTCGTTCACGGGATTGGGCGCGATCACCAAGGCGGATTCCGCCTCGATACCAAAGCCGCTCCCCTGCCCCCTCATCGCCGACATTCCGCCGGGCACGGTGAACTGTTGCCAAGCCGTCCACGGTCCCACCTGATCGGGCGTCTTCGCGCAACCGCAGCGCACGCGCCATCGGTACGTGTGGTTCGCTTTCAGCATGTTCGGCGGAACCGCCACCTCGTCGAGTTCGGAACCCATCAGGGTAAAAACTTTTGAAGGACCACTGGGCCAAAATCCGATATGCACTTGGCATCCTATGGTGCCGGGTTGAACATCCCAAGTAAGCACGGTACTCCCACCGCTCACGATTGCTTCCGGGTTGGAAGGCGGGGTCGTCGGCACGATGCAAGGCTGGGGCGCATCGCACACCGTGCTTTGCGCGAGGGACGCGCGGCGCGGACTGTTGGTCATCACGGCCCAAACGCGCGCCCTTTGGTCTTGGGTAAATACGTTCTTGCACGGATCGTCGGTGTAATCCATGTAGTTCTCGACCATATCCACGCTGCCGCAAGACCAGATTCCCGTAGGACAACCGGAATTCGGGCCTTCCGAAGTGGGGGTATCCTCGCAGTAGTCGTCTACCGAGCAATCGCCGTCGCCCCACGTATGCCGCAGACCGAAGAAATGACCCAGCTCATGGGTCAAGGTGCGGCCCATCCCGGTATTTCCCGATGCCATGGGGTTGGGCATATTCGTAGAACCCAAAGTGGATGGTGCCACCACCACGCCGTCGGTAAAAGGCGAATCGGTTTGACCGTCCAGTCCTTCGAGGTCCGACATGGTGGGAAATTGCGCGTAACCCAGCACATTGTAGAAGTACGAGGTGGTGGGCGACACCCAAATATTCAGGTAATCATCGGGATTCCAGATGGTGGAAGGCTTGATGAAATAATCGAAATAGCTCGTGCTGTACGCGTCGGCACCCCAAGATTTTGTATTGCCGTTGATGCGGTGGATGCCGGGCTCGGCGAGTGGTTGTCCGTTTGGATCCACCAACGCCGGACAAAACTCGATCATCAAATCCGCTCCCGCCGGGTGGTCGTTGTACCCGCTCGTGCCCGCCAACCGACGGAAATCGTAGTTCAGCTGCTCGATTTGGGCGTAAATGTATTCGGCGGCCACATTTCCTCCCGTGTTGAGCGGTTCACCTTTATGAACCACGTGAAAAATCACTGGAATGGTGAAGGGAGGCGTGACGGATTTCCGCTCCGTCGCCAGCTCCGAAATCTCCTCGCGCAGCCACGATTCGAACTCGTGCTCATCGGGAATGGATGCATTCTCACTTCGACGTCGCTCCTCATTTTCGACAGTATAACATTTTATAAATTCATCGATACTCGAGAGACTATCGGGAGCGTTTTGAAGGTTTTGTCCCATCGTGGGAAAAACGAAAAAAGAAAAAACGGCAAGCAAAGCCGGTACACGGTGTTTCATTTGAAAAATTCCGGTTTAAGATGAAGGAAACAACAGTATTGCTCCAACCGTGAAGAGGGCGAATCGGACGGGATAGAAAGCACCTATCCTACTGAGAGTCCAGCGCGAAGCGGTTCAGGGGCAATCGCCGAAAATCGATACGGGGCTAAATTCGTAAAATTTCCGACACGAACATGAACCGACTTCTAAAAGGGATATTGTACCTCGAATTTTTTATTCGCCCAAAGCCACTTTGCCTCCGACAAGGCTCGCATTAATCCGGATGGAAATCCTCAGCCCAAACCGCCGATAATTTCTTTATAAACCCCAAAAACTCCCTCGGCCATTTGATCCATCCCGAAGGCGGCGGCCATTCGTTTTCCGGCGGCGCCCATGGCAGACCTTTTCGCGTCGTCGGCGAGCAATTCCAAGATTCTTTCCGCCAGGCAAGCGTCGTCGCCTACGGGGCACAAAAACCCGTTTTCACCCTGACTTACCAATTCGGGAATTCCCCCCGCCGCAGTGGCCACCACCGGCAAGGCGTTGTACATGGCGTCGATCACCGTGGTGCCCAACCCCTCGGTTTTCGAAGTGATCAAAAACACGTCCAACTCACGCAAAATGGCGGGAACGTCCTCGCGAAATCCCAAAAACGCGATGAATTCGCCTCCCGGCTGCGATCTTGACAACTTTTCCAATTCGTAGCGCAACTCCCCCTCTCCCACGATCAAAAATCCGCACTTCACACCCGCCGATAGAACGCGGTGCGCCGCACGGACGAAGGTGGGATAATCTTTGTGCGAAGCCAATGCCGACACGTTGGCAACCAGAGGGAGGGCCGGATCCCATCCCAATTCCCGATGCAAAAAACCGGTGGGCGGATCGTCGCTAAACCGTCCGAAATCGATGCCACTGTACACTACGCGCACCTTCTTGTCGCCGATTTTTTCCCTCACCATTTCGCCGATGGCCTTCGACACGCAAATGACGGCCTTCACCCCCTCGTGCTTGTATTTCGCCAGGGAGGGCCCCCTGCTTTTCAAAGGAAAATCCACCCTTCGATGCGCCACCACGGGCGTAGACATGCCCAAGCGCAGCGCCATGTACGCCAAACTTTGAGCCCGACCCGAATGCGTATGCACCAGAGAAACCCCGCAACGCGAAGCATACGACTTGATCCGCAGCGCCGTATCCACATCCAAACCGTTGCGAAAAGGCGCGGTGACCACCTGCACCCCTCTGTCCACGCACCACCGGTTAATGGCCGATTTATCGCGACACATCACGCTGATTTCCAGTCCGTTTTCCAAAGACTTTTCGATGAGGTACGCGAGTTGACGCTCCCCACCCCTCCACGTTCGCTCCGCATTCAAATGCAGAATGTGTCCGGCCATCATGCGACAAATATCACACTTCGCCCAAAATTTCCACCGGCTCACGTCATTCGTCCAATGTCCGTTTTCAGAAAGGTGAAAACTTTGGGCGTCCCCCTCGGGTTGACGTCACACCCACAAAAACCCAAATCCTTATACCGCCCTTCTGTCCGTCCATTCCGCGCACCATCGCCGGGTCGGTCTGCAAGCTCTATCTGCTTCGCCCATAGCCGCGTCTGCATTTTTCAGCGACGAGCTTCCTCGCGGTCGCTGTCGCGGAAAAGCATCCGCACGGCAAGGGACGGCGCAGGATGCCGCTTTCCGCCCTGACGCGACTCATCCTTGCCGAAAGGACTTTAAATCAGGACACTTTCACGGCGGAAATTTTCGCAATACCACACAATTTATCCCAAATCGGGGCTCGAAACGGGGGATTCCGCCCACGAACAAGATTTCGCAATCATTATATTCGACCCCTCTAAACTTTTCGTCATGAAAAAAATCTTCCTGGCAGCCATCGCCATGGCTTCCGCTCTTTGTTCAACCGCTCAGTCCGATTCACTTTCCACGCCCTTGTGGATGCGCTTTCCGGCAATTTCACCCGACGGATACACAATAGCCTTCGGGTACCAAGGCGATATTTACACCGTGCCCGTACAGGGCGGCGAGGCGAAGCGCCTTACGGTGCACGAGGCTTATGAAAGTCACCCGATTTGGAGCCCCGACGGCACGCACATCGCATTTGCATCCAAGCGCTACGGCAACGACGACATATTCATTATGCCCGCGACCGGCGACGCGCCCAAAAGATTGACCTTCCACTCGGCCAACGACACGCCTTACGATTTTTCGCCCGACGGTGAATCGATCATTTACGGGTCGTCGCGCGTGGACGACCACCGCTCGGTGCTCTTCCCCTCGGGAGTGCTGCCCGAACTGTACCAAGTGAACGTAACGGGTGGAAAAGAGCGGCAACTGCTCACCACGCCGGCGGAAATGGCGCGGTACTCTTCCGACGGCGGCAAACTGGTTTTTCACGACCGAAAAGGATACGAAGACCCGTACCGAAAGCACCACACTTCGTCGGTAACCCGCGATTTGTGGATGTACGATTTGGAGAGCGAAACGTACAGCCATCTCACCGAACGCGCCGGCGAAGACCGAAATCCGGTGTGGGATGCCGACGACCGCCACATCTTTTTCCTGTCGGAAAGATCGGGTTCCTTCAACGTGTGGAAAGCGGAAATCATCGACGGCAAAGCGAAGAATTTCCGACAGGTGAGCTCATTTGAAACTCACCCTGTGCGGTCGTTGTCCCGCTCGAACGACGGAGTATTGTGTTACTCGTACAACGGCGAAATTTACACCCAACTCGACGGGCAGGCTCCCAAGAAAGTCGATATCACCCTTCACACCGACCGCCGGTACAACGAGGCCGTGGTCGAGTTGATCAAGGGCAACGCCAGGGAATTTACCGTATCGCCCAATGGAAAGGAAATCGCTTTCATCGTACGGGGCGAAGTGTTCGTGACCTCCATCGATTACTCGCACACCAAGAGAATTACGGACACCCCCGAACAGGAGCGCAACCTGGATTTCAATTCGGACGGCACCAAGCTCTTGTACTCCGGCGAGCGCAACGGAAGCTGGAACATCTACGAGGCCACGTTGGGAAGACCCGAAGACAAGTACTTTTTCAACGCCACGATCATCGATGAGAAACCCATCGTGGAGACCGAAGCCGAAACGTTTCAGCCCTCCTACTCCCCCGACGGCAAAGAGGTGGCCTTTTTGGAAGACCGCACCACGCTGAGGGTGAAGAACCTCGAATCGGGGGAAATCAGAACCGTATTGCCCGGTCATTACAATTACAGCTACGTGGACGGCGACCAGTATTACACGTGGTCGCCCGACGGAAAATGGCTGCTGGTCAACTTTTTCGACCACGGCCGATGGAACGGGCAAGTGGGAATCGTGAAATCCACCGGCGAGGAAGAGCCGATAAACCTCACGCAAAGCGGATACGAAAACAGCCGACCCAAATTCGGTATGGACGGAGAAGTGATCTATTGGTCCAGCGACAAAAACGGCTACAGATCGCACGGGAGCTGGGGAAGCCAATCGGACGTGATGGCCCTGTTTCTGACCGTCGACGCGCACAAGCGCTTTACCCTCGACAAATCGGATTATGCCATTTGGAAAGAGAACCGGGATAAAGAAAAGGAGGACGAAGAGGACGACGACAAAAAAGACAAGAAAAAGAAGGACGAAGAATCGAAAGAGGCAAAACCCGTCGTCATCGAATGGGACGGGCTGCAGGACCGAAAGGAACGATTGACCATCTTCTCCTCCTTCCTGGCCGATTTCCTCCTGGACTCCACCGGCGAGAACCTGTACTACTTGGCTCGAACCGACAAGGGCTACGACTTGTGGAAAACGAACTTCAAGGAAAAAGAAACCAAAGTGCTCTCGGCGCTGAGTACAGGCGGTTCTTCCATCGAATTCGGGGAAGAAGAGAAGCACATTTTTCTGAACGCCGGCGGCACGCTGAAAAAAGTGAAAGTCGACGACGGCAAAACCGAAAACATTTCCTTCTCGTCGGAGATGAACCTCAACAAGGACGCCGAGCGCGCCTACATGTTCGAGCACGCGTGGCGGCAATTCCGCGACAAGTTTTACTTGACCGATTTGCACAACGTGGACTGGGACATGTACAAGGAAGCCTACGAG
Source organism: uncultured Cryomorphaceae bacterium (assembly GCA_964574635.1). Lineage (GTDB taxonomy): Bacteria > Bacteroidota > Bacteroidia > Flavobacteriales_D > Cryomorphaceae > CAZNOG01. The sequence continues at coordinate 53,961 of CAZNOG010000002.1, forward strand.
CGGTTTCTTCCCCACGTGAACAACCCCTACGATTTTGCCGATTTGCTGAGCGAACTTTTGGGAGAGGCGAACGCTTCGCACACGGGCGGTAGATACTTTCACTGGGACGCGAAAAATGACCAAACCGCGGCTCTCGGCGCCCTTTACGATCAAGAATACGAAGGGGCCGGTCTGAAGATCGTGGAACTCCTGCCCAAAAGTCCGCTGTTGGAAAAAGACCGCAAAGTGCAGCCCGGCACCATCATCGAAAAGATCGACGGCCATACCTTGAAAGCCGGGGAAAACCACTACCCCCTGTTGAACCGAAAAGCGGGCGAGAAAACCTTGATTTCCTTCCACGACCCTAAATCCGGCAAACGATGGGATGCGGTGGTCGAGCCAATAACCACGGGGCAGGAAAACGGGTTGCTCTACGAACGATGGGTGAAAACCCGTGAAGCCGCGGTAGACAGTCTGAGCGGCGGGCGTTTGGGATACGTGCACGTTCGCGGCATGAACTCGCCCAGCTTCCGCAAGGTCTTCGACCAAGCGCTGGGAAAATTCAATATGCGAGAAGGCCTCGTGGTCGACACGCGATTCAACGGCGGGGGCTGGCTGCACGACGATCTGCTGACCTTCCTGGACGGCGAACCGTATTTGCAGTTTTTGCCCAGAGGCCAGGACAACATGGGCGGCGAACCGCTGAACAAGTGGCAAAAACCTTCGGTGGTGATCATGAGCGAAGGCAACTACAGCGACGCTTTCATGTTTCCTTACGCCTATAAGTTTTTCGACATCGGAAAACTCGTGGGCATGCCGGTACCGGGAACGGGCACGGCCGTGTGGTGGGAAACAATGTTGGACGGAACGGTGTTTGGAATTCCGCAAATCGGCATGCGCGACGTGCGCACCGGTGTACTGATGGAAAACCACCAACTCGAACCCGACATCAAAGTGGCCAATGAACCGGGCAAGGCTTCCAGAGGCGTGGATCAACAACTCAAAGCCGCCGTAGAGCACTTGTTGGGAGAGTAAAGACACTTTCAAAACGGGCCCGTCGCCGAACTTCGGTTCGGCGACGGTCTCGTTCCTACCATTCACCTTAATTTTGAGACATGAAAATTTTGATGGTTTGTTTGGGAAATATCTGCCGCAGCGCCATGGCGGAGGGAATACTGCGTGACAAAGCCGAAGAGCGGGGCGCCGAGATCGAAGTGGATTCGGCCGGCACCGGCAACTACCACATCGGTGAAGCCCCGGACCGAAGGGCGATCGACCTGATGGCCAAGAAAGGACACGACATCAGCCACATGAAAGCCAGGCAGTTCGAGGTGAAGGATTTTGATCGCTTCGACCGGATATACGCCATGGACACGAGCAATTACAACAACATCATGGCGCTGGCGAGAAACGATTCCGACAAAGCCAAAGTGAACTTGGCCTTGAACGTCACCCACCCGGGAGAAAACCTCGAAGTGGCCGATCCGTATTTCGGCGGCGCGGAAGGATTCGTGGAAGTTTACGAACAACTCGACCACGTGAGCGAGGTGATCGTAAACGAGGTGTTGTCTTCGAACGAGGATTGAACCCGACGATGGACGACACACCCACAAAAACCACCCCGCCGGGACTCCTCTATATGATTCCCTGCACCTTGGGACCTACCCCGCCCGAAGAAACCATTCCCGAGGAAGTGCTCGCGGTCACACGGCGCCTCCGCCACTTTCTGGCCGAAAACCCGAAATCGGCAAGGCGCTACCTCAAGGTCGCCAAAACGGAAATCCCCTTGGATCACCTCATCGTCGAAACCCTCGACAAACGCACGGCCATTGAGGAACTCCCCCGCCTGTTCAAGCCCATTTTCGAGGGCCACGACATGGGAGTGATTTCCGAAGCGGGCATGCCCGGCGTGGCCGATCCCGGCGCGGACGCCGTGAGATTCTGTCACGACCACGGAATCCGGGTGGTTCCCATGGTTGGCCCGAGTTCGATCTTGCTCGCTTTGTCCGCCTCCGGTTTGGGTGGACAGCAGTTTACGTTTCACGGGTATTTGACCATCGACAAGGGAGAAAGGGCGAAGATGATCAAACAGATGGTGCACCACGCACGCTCGGGGTACACGCAAATTTTCATGGAGACGCCGTTTCGAAACGACCGGTTGATGGAAGAGGTGCTGAGGAATTGCCCGGGTGACGTGCACATTTGCGTGGCGGCCGACATATCGCTTCCCGACGAATTTATCCAAACCAAAACCGTTTCGGAGTGGAAGAAATCCCTTCCGAAACTCCACAAGAGACCGGCGATGTTTCTGCTCGCCTTCTGATTTCGGAAGGAATGAGAACGAGAATTTCCGGTTGAAATGAGGTGAAATCCACGGTGGATTCCCACATTTTTGTTTCATTTGCAATAGAAAACAAACAACATGCAATCTAAACTCATTACAATCCTCGCACTCGCCGCCTTGGCTTTTGCCCCGGCCAAAAAGCAGAGCTTTCAGTTCAAATTGGAAAAAGGCAAAAGCTATACGCAGTCCACGACGATGAAAAGCGTCACCAAGCAGACCATGCAAGGTCAAACCATGGAATCGGAAAACACCATTGTCGGCGCCATGACCTTCAGTCTGAAAGAGGAGGGCAAAGACGGCAACGTGTATGACATCGCCTACGAATCCCTGGGCATGGAAACGGCCATGATGGGTCAGAAGCAATCCTTCAGTTCGGACACTGCCGCCTTGCCCATGGTCGATCCGATGTCGCGCGTGTTCGCACACCTCACCGGGCAAGCGTTCACCGCAAAAATCGCCCTCGACGGTACGGTGAGCAACGTTCAAGGCATGGATAAAATCCTTGAAAAAGCCGCCGCGAACGCCGGCAGTGGAGCCGAAATGATCGTCGGTCAGCTTTCGGAGAATTTCGGGAATGAAAGCCTCGGTGCGAGCATAGAAATGCTCACGGCCATCCTTCCCACCGAGCCGGTGGACATCGGGGATACGTGGAAGAACACCACCCCCGGCACCTCCAACATGCCGGTTCTCATTCACAACACGTATACGTTCACATCCCTCGACGGGGGCATCGCGACTTTCACCGTGAGTTCTGAAGTGGAAGTGGACCCCGAAAACTCATCCATGGAGATGCAGGGCATGAACGCCCAATACTTCTTGGAAGGCAGCCGCACCGGCACCATGAAAGTGGAGATGAAAACCGGGTGGTTGACGGAAGCCGAATTGACCGATGACATCTTCGGAAGCATCACCATTTCTCCCAATGCCCAGTTGCCGCAAGGAATGACCATTCCCATAGAAATCAAGAACGTCACCACGGTGAACGGCAAATAAAACTCCAAGACGTCAGATTTATCGAAATTTTCGAAACTTCAAACTCGTGATCCGAATATCCATTAAACCGGGAGCTTTGTGCCTCCCGGTTTTGTTTTTTATGTGTACCGAAAGTTCCGCCCAAATTCTCAATATCGAGAAGGCGCGCTTGGACGACACCTCCTCTGAAAAGCCTTACCACATCAAAGTGGAAGCCGACGTGGATTTCTACAATCGCAGCGCCACCAATGCCGAGAAAGCCAAGTTCTTTTCGTCGGATTTGACCCTCAATGCGACGTATGTGTCGGAAAAGCACGCCTACCTTCTCATCGGAGAATTGGCGTATGTGGAAAACAATTCCAACAGCATTCTCAACAACGGAAACCTGCACTTTCGCACCACGTTCTTCCGGGAAAACCGCTTCAGCACGGAAGTTTATACCCAAGGGCAATTCGATAAATTCCGAGGGTTGACCGACCGGGTCCTGGTGGGTGCGGCCGAGAGATGGCGCATCACCACGGGCGAGAAATTCGATTGGCAGTTGGCCACCGGCCCCATGTTCGAATACGAGAGGTGGCGATCGCCGGATGCCGAAGGTTTCCGCCACAAGAGAATGGTGAAATTGAGCACCTACACCACGGTGAGGTGGAAAATTTCGGAATACATCGATTTCAATACCGTCGTGTACTACCAGGTGGGCCGGGATCGGGACGACGACGTGACTCGCCACCGCATCAGCAACAACACCAACCTCAATTTCAAGATCAACGAGAAATTATCCTTCAAAACAGGCGTTTCATTGGCATACGAAGACAAGCCCATCGTGCCAATCACCGATTTCATCTATTCCGTGGAAAACGGCATCAGTCTCAACTTCTGACACCCCGTTCCGTATCTTTACGATTCACGGCCTAATCCATGCCCCCGAAACAAGACAAATACGGCTCGACTAGAGGAATCATCGGAAAGGTGCTCGTGGCCATGATCCTGGCCGTAGGAGTACTGGCCGGGGCGATTTACCTGACCCGCTCCACGTTTTTCGACGTCAACGAAAGGATCCAAACCCTCTCGCGGAAGCAGCCCAAGATCGACGAATTGAACCGGTTTTACTCGGATTTCGAAAAATTCGAACGCGACCAACAGGTGGATTTCCTCTCGGGTACCGGCTCGGATTCCACGTATTTCGCCGAGTTGAACGGATTGCTGTTCCGGCTCGACAGCATGAAAAACCACTTCGAATTTTCGGAGATCGACAAGGCGTATTTGGACACCATTTCCCACCACATCGACACACAGGGCCAACGCCTCATGGCGTACCGGCAGTTGCGGTCGCGTGAACAGCCCCTTCTCGACGCGGACCTCGAAAACGTCATCGAGTTGATTACTTCGAGCACGCTGCAAATCGATTCCAGCGTGGTGACCACGGAGCGCACCTTGAGGCGCTTGCGCACTCGCCACCGTGAAGAGGAAACCGAGCAAGAGAAAAAATCCTTCTTCCAACGGTTGTTTTCCGGCAAAGCCAGCGACCCGCCGCCCCAGGAAGAGATCACACCTGCGGTGGTCGAAGAAACCAACATCACGATCGATACGCTGGCGGTGCAAAAACTCGACACGGCCGCCATCGCCGCCGGTGAAATCATCCGCAACATCAAGAGAGAACAAGTGTACGTGACGGCCATGTTGCGGGAAATGGAACTCGACATGCTGCGGGGAAGTTCCTATATCCAGAACAGGGTTCAGACTCTTATTCGACGAGTGGAAGGCGAGGAACTGCAAGAAATTCAACGCGTTTCGGCGGAAGCGGCCTCCCTCATGGATCAGGCGATGAACGACATGTTTTTGATTTGGGGGTTGTTCGCAATCCTGGCCATGTTTCTGGTCTATACCATCGCCGACGACTTGGCCCGTAGCCGTTATTACAGAAAGCAATTGGTGGAAGCCAAGGAAAGGGCCGAGAACCTGAGCAGAACCAAAGAACAGTTCTTGGCCAATATGAGCCACGAATTGCGCACCCCCTTGCAAAGCATCCTGGGATACTCGGAGCAATTGATCGAAGACCCCGACCACAGCGAAGAAATAAGCGTGATCCACCGCTCGTCGGAACACCTCCTCCACATCGTCAATGAAATACTCGACTTCAGCCGGATCGACAAAGGGCACCTTACCCTCTACCCTCAAAACTTCGACTTGGTGGAAGAGGTGGAAACCGTGGTGCGAAATATCGAAATCCAAGCCAGACACAAAGGCCTGCGCCTGTTGTATTCGAAAACCCTCGACAACGTGACGGTGTACGCCGACCCCTTCCGCTTGCGACAAATCCTTTTCAATATCCTGGGAAATGCCGTGAAATTCACCGAAAAGGGTTTCGTGCAATTGCGCCTAAACCTCGAAGACAAAGGCGACCACTACATTTTCGGGTTCGAAGTGGAAGACACCGGCATCGGCATGGAATCCGAAGAGCTCACGCAGATCTTCAACGAATTCGCACGGGGAAAGGGCGCGAAATACGCAGTAACCGGTACCGGACTGGGGCTGAGCATCGTAAAAACCCTGACAGAGGCATTCAACGGAACCATCGAAGTGGAAAGCAAGAAAAATCACGGCACCACATTTAAAGGAACTCTTCGACTTGATCATCCCCGGAAAATGGAAAAAAACGCCCATCAAGACGAATTGAGGGAACCCGTAAAGTCGATTCTGTTGGTCGACGACGATCAGAGTATCCTCAACCTCACCCAAAGAATCCTGTCCAAAAGGGGCATCGAAGTCAGGTCTACAACCAGTCCGCTGAAAGCCGTCAACATTCTGCGCAGCGGTGAAAAGTTCGATTTGGCATTGGTCGACTTCCGCATGCCGGAAATGAACGGGGAAGAACTGCGGGAAGAGATCAAAAAGCTGCTCCCCGACCTGCCGGTCATCGCCATGACCGCCAACGTGCACAACACCCACGGCGATTACTCCGACCTGAGGAAATTCGACGGAGTGCTTCACAAACCCTTCCGCGCTTCGGAACTGCTGAAACTATTGGGCCACGCGGATGAAAAAGACAAGTCCAAAACCTCCGAGACCGACGATTTTCATCACAACATGAACAAGGTCACTTTGGGCGACGAAGAACTGGCAAAGGAAATTACGGCTCAGTTCAAAGAAGACTGCGAAGGCGACATCAAAACGATTCAACGCGCCATGGAAACGCGGGACACTTCCTTGTTGCGCGAAGCCGCCCACCGCTTGGCGGGCCGTATGGGACAATTCCACGTCGGGCATTTGGAACGGTTCTACCGCCGCACCGAAAACCTCATGGCGCAATCCGAAAAGTGGGCCGACGGCATACAACAGGAACAAGAAGAGGGAATCGAGCGCCTCAGGGAATTTTTGACTACGATATAAACAGGCGGGTCCTCAGTGCCTTACGCGTCGATGTTATACCGTTCTATTTTGAGGTACAAGGTTTTCCGGTCGATATTCAGCAACCTCGCGGCTTTCGACTTATTGAATTTCACTTCTTCCAGCGTGCGGAGAATGGTCTCCCTCTCGGAATTTTCCTGCCGCGCCTTCAAGTCGTAAGGCGAAGTTCCCCGCACGTCGTGTCGGCTGCGCACTTCCCTCTTCATCTCGTCGGGAAGTGAGTCCACGCCGGCCACGTCGGAATCGGGTGACAGCAACACGGCCCGTCGGATGACGTTTCTCAATTCACGGAGATTGCCGGGCCAGGAATACTTCTCGAAAATTTCCACCACTTTGGGATCGAATCGCGCCACCGAGCGGTTCAATTCACGGTTGGCACGCTTCCGGAAGAAATCGGTGAACTCCCAAAAGTCTTCTTTTCTGTCCACCAAATCGGGAACCTGAATCTTGAATTCGTTGATGCGGTGGTACAGGTCCTCGCGAAATTCTTGGCGGCTCACCTTCTCGGCCAAATTCTCGTTTGTGGCGGTGATGATGCGCACGTCCACCTTGATGGTTTTGTTCGAGCCCAGGGGTTGGATGACGCGCTCTTGAAGCGCGCGCAGCAATTTCACCTGCAATTCGTGGGAGAGGTTTCCCACCTCGTCGAGGAACAGGGTTCCGCCCTCGGCCACCAAAAACCGACCGTCTTTGTCGTTCATGGCGCCGGTAAACGAACCTTTTACGTGACCGAAGAGTTCACTGATGGCGAGTTCCTCGCTCAGCGCGCCGCAGTCTACCGCCACGAAGGGTTTCGATTTGCGCTTGCTCTTCTCGTGAATGCTCCGCGCCACGTATTCCTTTCCCGTGCCGCTCTCGCCCAAAATCAACACCGTCATGTCGGTTGGAGCCACCAAATTGATGTATTGGTGCAGGTGTCGGCTTTGGGGGCTGGTGCCTTTTACGAACACTTCGTCCTCGCCCCGGTCATCGCCCGCGGCTTCTTCCGTTTGCGGTTTTTCCGTCGTTCCCTCGCCGCTTTCCTGCATTTCGATGGCTTTTTCCACCAGAAGGCGCAACTCGTCGGGGTTTACGGGCTTGGTAATGTAATCGTACGCGCCGAGTTTCATGGCCATCACCGCGGTGCGGATGTCGGAAAAGCCGGTGATGAGGATGACTTCGGGCGGTGCCGGCACCCTGCGCAATTTGGGCAAGAGCTCGGTACCGGTGCCATCGGGCAAGCGGTGGTCGAGCAACACCAAGTGGGGTTCGAATTTCTCGGCTTTTTCCAAGCCGTCGGAACCGCGAAATGCCGCTTCCACGTCGTACCCGAGTTTCTTCAAAAAGCCTTCCAGCGTTTTGCAAAAGCCGGGATCATCCTCAATTACAAGAATTCTTTTCATTTGATTGTATCACCCTGAAGTTGCACCAATGAGATAAGTACAAATATAAATCAATGTTCAGGAACATTTGTAATAGCTCTTCATCGCTCCCCCCTCCCCCGGCATGAAACTCATCGGAATATACCTCATTTTATTGCTCCCACCGATGGTGTAAAATGAAAAAAGCCGGGAATCTCCCGACTTTTTCCAAAACGGCATTGGTGCTTACTGAAATCGATTCCGTTTTTTTCCCTCTTCATCAATTAAAAACGGATCGATAAGCCGTTACGAGGTGTTGGATGGTTGAATGTTTGCAAAAACCGACCGTTGTCGGAATTCTGCGGTTTATCCATTCCGGGTTTCGCATGACAGAAAATGTTCCAAATGCGGGATATTCCATTTTACCCCTGTATTTCAAACCAATGCAAAAACCGTGGCGATTTCCCTTTCGTTGAATTCTTCCACAATCCGGGGCAGGCCACCCGTTGAGGTGGGAAAATTCCTTCCGCGGGGAATCCATAACTTCGCGGTTCGTACGCCCACCGTTTTGGGTTTTTGTGGGTGGGGCTCGGAGATTCGGGATTTTCTTTAAGTGGTGTAAAATGTATTCTCCACTGAAAATCACCGATCGCCCACGGTCTTGAAACGAAGGTACCCTATGTCAGAACCTACCGAAAATCAACCCAGCCGCCCTAGGGCCGTCACATTGGCCGGCCCCACGGCCATCGGAAAGACCAAAGCGGGGATCGCGATGGCCAAAGCGCTGAACGGGGAGGTGATTTCCGCCGATTCGCGACAGTTTTTCCGCAAAATGGACATCGGTACGGCCAAAGCCTCCCTCAAAGAGAGAGACGGAGTGGTGCACCACATGATCGACATCGCCGACGTTACCGACAGAGTGTCGGCCGGTGAATTCGCCGAGCGCGCAGTCGAAATCGCACGAAACATCGTCGCCGAAGGAAAAATCCCCATCGTGGTGGGTGGATCCGGTTTGTATATGAGCGCCCTCACGGAAGGTTTGGCCTCCCTGCCCTACGACGAACAGCTCAGGAGAGAACTGAACACCCTCCACGAAAAACAAGGTTTACCCGGCCTGTTGGACCGCTTGCGGGAACTGGACCCCCGAGCCGAAAGCGAGATCGACGCGCAGAACCCCATGCGCGTGATGCGCGCCATGGAATTGGTGTCCCTCACCGGCCTACCCTTGGCCGAAGTGCGAAAACTGCCCCGGGCGGAAAACGAGTTCAGGTGGATCAAGCTGGGGCTGCACACCGACCGAAAGGTTTTGTACGACCGCATCAACGCGCGTGTGGACGAAATGATCCGCGAGGGACTCGAAGGGGAAGTGCGGTCTCTGTTGGCCCACCGGGATGCGCCGCCCATGCAAACCATGGGATACCGGGAGTGGTTCGCGTATTTCGACGGTGAACAGGACTTTAAAGAAACCGTTCGGCTGATCAAAAGGAACACCCGGCGCTTTGCGAAGAGACAAATCACGTGGTTTGGGCGGGACGAAGAGATCGCGTGGTTTACGCCCGACGACATCGACGCGATGATCGGGCACGTGAAATCGCACCTCGAAGAAGATTAACCCCTCCCTTTGCGACTTTTCAAAACGCTAAAGCCACACCAGATTCGCGTGAGGCTTGCAGCCGGCATCCTCCTCATTTTACCCGGTTGGACGGCGCTGCGGGGTGGCAGCGACAGCGAAGCTCGCCACCCCGCATTGCGCCGACCTCCGGGGAAATGAGGAGATACAGGCGGAAAGCCGGCGCCGACACCCCCCTTAAAGGTGGCGGCGGCACGCCCAAATCCAACCGAAACCGAAAATAAACGTGGTCGGAAATGGGCTTTTGGAGGGCGGCGACCTTTTGATAACTCCGTGGATAACTCGCGAAGAATGGCGTGAAAACCGCCCTCGGCTACGGATTTTAATCCTTAAATTTGAGCGAAGGGCAATTCCCCGAAAAGGGAATAATTCACTCATCAAACACGAAAGCATGTCGACAACCAGAATGGAACTCATCGAGGAGATGCTCGAGAAAAATCCGGAAGATACCTATCTGAATTTTGCAGCCGCTTTGGAATACAAAAAACAAGGCAGCCTCAAAAAGGCATTGGCGACATTCCGCAAGATCATTAAACTGGATCCCAACTACTTACCCACATATTACCAGGTCGGCTCTTTGCTGGAGAGTTTCGACCGCGTCGATGAGGCCATCACCGTGTACCGCAAGGGATTGGAACTAGCTCAAGAACGCAAGGACGTTACGGCGGTGGGTGAACTCTCCGAGGCTTTGCTGATTTTGGACGAAGACATCGGGCAGCCCTGGTGATTTTCCGACTTCCACAATACACCTTCCATTGAACTTTACGCACACCGCCGGGCGCGGGTGGCAACGCTGCCATCTTCGCGCGTTGCGGGTGCTCATCGCGGTGAATGGATTATATTTGCCGCTCTAAATTTTGTAAACATGCGCTTCATTCCCATTCTCGTCATGCCGCTGCTCGTCGTGGCGTGCACCGACTCTCAATCCATGAAAGACAGCAAAGAAGAAAAAATCGAATACCCGGAAACGCGAAAGACGGATGTCACCGACGATTATTTCGGAACCACCGTGGCGGATCCATACCGATGGCTGGAAGACGATCGGGCCGAAGAGACCGAAAATTGGGTGAAGGCGCAAAACGAAACCACCCGGAAGTACTTGGAGCGCATACCCTATCGCGACCAAATCGAACAACGGCTCACTCAGCTCTTCGACTACCCGCGGGTATCGTCGCCGCGGCGCGTGGGGGAATACTACTTTTTTTACAAAAACTCGGGCTTGCAAAACCAATCGGTGCTCTATTACCAAAAAGGACGCGACGGCGAGCCCCAAGTGTTTATCGACCCCAATGCGCTCTCGGAAGACGGCACCGTTTCCATCAATTTGCTGAGCGCTTCGCCCGACGAGAAGTACATCGCTTATTCCCGTTCCGAGGGCGGTTCGGACTGGAGTGAAATCCGCATCCGGGAAATCGCCACCAACACCGAACTGGACGACCGATTGGAATGGGTGAAGTTCAGCGGCAGCTCTTGGGTGGGCGACGGTTTTTACTACAGCAGATACCCCGAACCGGAACCGGGCTCGGAACTCTCCGGCGACAACCGATTTCACAGCGTGTACTTTCACAAAGTGGGCACGCCACAAAGCGAAGACAAACTTTTTTACAACAATGAAAACGCCCCGAACCTCTACCACTTCGTGGGGGTGACGGAAGACAAAAAGTACCTGACCATGTCGGCCGCTTCGGGTACCGACGGGTTCGAAACCTTCATCAAAGACTTGGAAAACGACGGGGATTTGACTCGCATCACCCACGGGTTCGCCAACAAAACGTCCATCGTGGATCACCGCGACGGCAAATTACTGGCACTGACTGATATAGACGCGCCGAACTACCGCTTGGTGAGCATCGACCCGGCGAATTTCGACAGTGAAAATTGGGTGGATGTGATCCCGGAAAGCGACCGCACCTTGGTAAACGTTTCTACCGCCGGCGGGTACCTGTTCGCACACTACCTGGCCGACGCGACCTCGCAGGTGGATCAATACGAATACGACGGAACCTTGGTGAGAAGCGTGGAATTTCCCGGCCCGGGGTCCGTGGGCGGTTTCTCCGGCAAGAAGGACGACTCCACCGTGTTTTACACCTACTACTCCTTTACGTACCCTCCCACCATTTTCGAGTACGACCCGGAAACCGGCGAATCCGAAGTCTTCAACAAAGTGGAACTGAACTTCAATCCCGAGGACTACGTCGCACGCCAAGAGTGGTACAAAAGCAAAGACGGCACGGAAGTACCCATGTTCGTGGTGCACAAAAAAGGCTTGAAAAAAGACGGAAACAACCCCACCATGCTGTACGGATACGGCGGGTTTAACATCAGCATTACGCCGAGCTTCAGCACTTCCAACATCGTGTTTTTGGAAAACGGCGGAGTGTACGCGGTGGCCAACCTGCGCGGAGGTGGTGAGTTCGGTGAAGAGTGGCACCGCGCGGGAATGCTCGATAAAAAACAAAACGTATTCGATGACTTTATCGCCGCGGCGGAATACTTGATCGACGAGGGCTATACCTCGCCGGAAAAACTGGCCATAAAAGGGCGGTCGAACGGCGGGCTCTTGGTGGGCGCCGTCATGACCCAACGACCCGATTTGTTTGCTGTGGCCCTGCCGGGAGTCGGTGTCCTCGACATGCTGCGCTACCAAAAATTCACCGTCGGAAAAGGATGGGTGCCCGAGTACGGCTCGGCCGACAGTTCGCAAACGGAATTCGAATACCTCTACGCCTACTCACCACTGCATAATTTGCGTGAGGGGGTGACCTACCCTTCCACCTTCGTCACCACCGGCGATCACGACGACCGCGTGGTGCCGGCGCACTCCTTTAAGTTTGCCGCCACCCTGCAGGAGCTTCACGGCGGGAACAATCCGGTATTGATCCGCATCGAAACGGACGGAGGACACGGGGCGGGCAAGCCCATCGCCAAAGTCATCGCCGAACAAGCCGATGAATGGGCGTTCGCCATGTGGGAACTCGGCATGAGAGAACTTCCCGGCACGCCGGCTCCCACGGAGAGCAAGTGATGAAGCGCCTGTGGCGGTTCGGAGGTTTGTTGACCTTGGGAATCGCTCTGCTGATTCGTCTCGCCTTCTCCAATCGGAGCTTGTTCGAGACCGTCTACTTCCAAGGCGTCTACCCCGCGGTAAAATCCGTTCAGGTATGGTTGTCTCCCCTGTGGATCGTCCCGGGCTACGCCCTGTTGATCGTCGGCTTGGTACTCTGGCTCATATTCCGATTTCCACGAAGGTGGAAAAGACGCGACGTAGTGAGATTCCTCCGGCGCGCCGCCAACCTCGCCGCGTCGATCGCGGCGGTCTTTCTCTTGTCTTGGGGCTACCTCTACACGGGTTCCACTCTCGTAGAACGCATGCAACTCGGCACCTCCGATGCGCAGGTGGAACCTTCGGAACTCTATCTCGAAGTGATGGGCATGGCGGAGAGGCAGCGCTCGGAAATTGCGGGCGCGGTAGATTCCCTGACCGTCATCGGGTTCGATCCGCCCACCGACGAGCAGCTCGTGTGCGCGGTGGCTCGCGTACTGACACCCTTGGGATATCCGAATCTGAAATCGGTTAGGGTACGGCGGATCAAACCCGACGGAACCTTGAGAAGATTGGGCATTGCGGGCATTTACAATCCCTTTACCGGCGAGGCGAACGTAGACGATTTGTACGGCGCGGTTTCGGCGACTTTCACCACGGCGCACGAATTGGCGCACGCATTCGGCGTCACCGGCGAGGGAGATGCCAATTTCGTCGCATTTCTGGCATTGCGTGGGATGGACGATCCGATGGGGAGGTACGCCGCGTATTACACGCTGTGGAGGCACACGGCGAAGACGGTGAACGACTCATACGGAGAGGAGGACCTCGCCGCAATCGCCTCGGTTATTCCCGAGGGTCTGCGTATCGATCGGCAGGCCACCGCCGCACGGGTGAGGGGTCACGCGCCGTACTTTCCCGAAGTATCGGAAGCGGTAAACGACTCCTACCTGAAAATTCAAGGCGTGGAAGCCGGCGTGGCCGATTACGACCGCTTTGTGTCGCTGTACCTTCTCATGCGGGAGCGACTCGACGAGAGGAAATAGTGTGGGGCGGCGCAAACCGCCCGCGTATCAACGAATGATGTGCAGGGGCTTGGACACGCTGTACCGTTTTCCGTCCACTCCCACCGCCTGTACGTTCACGCGGTAGTACTCGCCCAATACGGGGTGGTTGTCGGCTTGGGGATTCCAGTGCATCGCCATGTCTTGCGTTTCGAACAGCACTTTGCCCTTCGAATCGGTGATGAACAAGTGGAAGGTGCGCAACCCCACTCCGCTCACGGCATACGTGTCGTTGATGCCGTCGCCGTTGGGGCTGAACGAGTCGGGTACCACCAGGTTGGATCCTTCCTTCACCTCGATGGTAAGGGGTTTGGACCGCACATCGCCAGATGAATTGCTGCCGATGAGGTAGACGGTGTACACTCCCGCTTCTTCGAAAGTCACTTTGGCCTGATCGCCGTACACCACTCCGCCGGCCCCCAAATCCCACTGGTACGCATCGGCCGTGCCTTTGGCGGAAAGGTTCGCGGTAAAAGGAGCGTAGCCGGTGGTGTGATCGGCTTGAATCACCACTTCCAATCGCTTGGCTTCCCCCGCGGTATTTTCGTTTTCCGCAGAAGTCTCGGTCGATTCAAGAGGTTCATCCACCGACGAATCGGCGCTGCCGAGAACGGAGGGTTGGGATACGCGAACCGGCAAGTTCACCGTGCGTTCCGATTGGGGAGTATCGTTTTGGAGGGACGCCTCGGGCGCGGTCGTCTCTTGGGAAGATTCAGTAGAATTCTCGACTGCAGTCGGCAGTACCGTCGCGGAAGTCGGGGTTTGGTTTTGGGTCGGCCCCTGCCCCGTCGATTCGGTGCTCGCCATTTCTTGCGAGGCATTCGCTACGGTGGATTGGGTTGAAGCCCGTGCGTCGTCGAAGGCGGCCGTGGATGCGGAACTTTCCGTGCGCTCCGGCGCCGATTTGATCACCACGTGTTGCACATTTTCATTGGCGGTCAGGCTGTTGTCGGGTGATTGACCCACCCATACCATGGAACCCATTAGGGCCACCGCCGCGAGGCCACCAATCCACCAAGCGCCGTTGCTCACCCCCGTCTCAGGGGCACCCACGGCGATTTCACTCTGTATGCGTTCCCACATTCCTGCGGGCACCTGTGCTTCCGCGGCGCGCAATTGCCGCCCGATTCGCATTTCAAAAACGTCCTTGTTAGCCACTGATGGTTTGGTTTTGAAGTTCTTCGTTTATCTGTTTCCGCATGTACGCTTTCGCTTTACGGTACTGTGTTTTGGAGGTACTCTCCGTAATGCCGAGCATATCTGCGATTTCTTTGTGGGTGTATTCTTCCACCACGTACAAATTGAAAACCGTGCGGTATCCCGTGGGCATACGCGATATGAGTTCCACGAGCTTATCGTTCGGCAGCAGGGGTTCGTCGTCGGCAAATGGATCCATAAAATCGTCGTAATCCAGTTGTACCGAACCGTCTTCCAGCGAAATCCGGTTGCCTTCCCGCTGTTTTTTCCGCAAATGATCCAACGCATTGTTGACCATGGTTCGACGTACCCAAGCGCCCAGCGGCCCTTTGCCCGAATACATGTGCAACTTCTTATACACCTTGATGAAGCCTTCCTGAAACAGGTCTTGTGCTTCATCGTAATCGGCGGCGTATCTCATGCAAAGTGCCATCATTTGACCCGAATATTTCTCAAACAGCCCGGCCTGTGCCCTTGGATTGCCCTCGATACATAGTTTGGCCAAGTGCAGGTCTTCCACTTCGGTTTTCTCGTTTTTATATGTATGACTCGCATCCATACTCAATAGTTGCCCGCATTCGTCGGCGGTTCTCTCCTCAATATCCTCTTTCGGTCCTCAGTGTCGTTTTCGGTGTCGGTCGGCTCTTTTTTTTGGGCGTGCCCCCGGTACTTCCTACGGGTCCCGGGGTCGGTCTATTGCCTGTATCCCTCGTTTTTCCGTCGGGGGGCGTAAGACGGTGGCGAGGGCTTCGCCGTCGCCTCGCCACCGCCACGCCCCCAAACGTCGGATCAAACGAGGGGATGCCGGCAACCGCCCTCACGCGAAGCCCGGCTGTCATCCATACCGAAATTTAACGATTTTCCACCAAAATATCCACGTCGAGCCACACCCACAGAAACCTAAAAAACCCTGCGCGTCCCTTATTTATTGCGTCATTCCCGCCCGGGGTTTTGCGGGATTCGCTTCGGGGCTTCCATTTCTTCGACCGGCCTCGTGCTTCTGTACGGGCGAATGATCAGGCGGATATCCCGATTGTAATTGAAGAAGTTGTACGTCCAATTGAAGAATACCACCACGCGGTTGCGAAATCCCACGAGGGTGATCAGGTGGACGAACATCCAGATGAACCACGCGAAAAAACCTTGCATTTTCAGGTAGGGCAAGTCGGCGACGGCGCGGGACCGACCGATGGTGGCGAGCGAACCTTTGTCTTTGTACCGGAAGGGCTTCATTTCCTTGCCGTTCAATTTTCTCATGAGGTTTTTCGCCAAGCGCTCCCCTTGCTGTATGGCCGGCTGGGCGACTTGGGGATGGCCGTTGGGATAATCGGGTGTGGACATGATGGCGAGATCGCCGATGGCGAACACGTCGTCGTAGCCTTCCACTTGGTTGAATTCATTGACTTTCACCCGTCCGTTGCGCGTGAGGCTCTCCGCCGAAATGCCGTCGGGAGGTACGCATTGCACTCCTGCGGCCCAGATGAGAGTCTGACTCAGCATGTTGCGCCCGGAAGTGACGATGTGCTCGCCGTCGTACTCTTTTACCATGGTGTTGAGCCACACTTTCACGTCGCGCTTTTCGAGGTACTCCTTGGCTTTGGCCGAGGCCTTGGCCGAAAATTGAGGCAGCACGCGGTCCATGCCTTCCACCAAATGTATGCTCATCCTCCTGAAATCCAGGTCGGGATAGTCGATGGGCAGGATGTGCTTGCGCAACTCCGCGATGGCTCCCGCGAGCTCCACGCCGGTGGGCCCCGCCCCGACGATTACCACGTTCATGAGGCTTTCGCGCTCCTTGAGGTCGTGCGTCAACAGGGCCGCCTCGAAGTTTTCGAGCAGGAGGGAGCGAATGTTCAAGGCCTCGGGCAGGTTTTTCATTCCCATGGCCCGGCGCATGAGCATTTTGTTTCCGAAGAAATTCGTTTCCGAACCCGTGGCCAATACCAGGTAATCGTACTCCAGCACGCCGATGGGCGACACCAACAATTTCTTTTCGGGAATGAAGTGGGTCACTTCCGTCATGCGGAAATAGAACTCATCCCGATGTTGGAAGATCTTCCGCAGAGGATAGGCGATGCTGTCCGGCTCCAGCCCGGCCGTAGCCACTTGGTAGAGCAGAGGTTGGAAGGTGTGGTAGTTGTGTTTGTCGATGAGGACCACCTGGAATTTCCCCACCTTGAGGGTTTTGGCGAGCTTGAGCCCGCCGAAACCTCCACCGACGATGACGACGCGCGGTATGGTTGAATCGGGTACATTCATGACCCAAAGTTACGATACAAAGCGCTGAATTTCGAGTGCAACGATTGGCGTGAACCGAATTCGAAAATCGATCGAAGGTGAGGGGATGGAAAGACGTTCTACTTATTGAATCCGTTTGATTTACGAATGTGTTCTCAAAGGATGAAATTGCGCAATTCACCCAAATCTTCCACGTCTTCGACGTCGTTCAAAGCCGGCAAAAGGACGTAAGAAACATTAAGTTTTTTCAAATCGAGGATGGTGTCGAGCAGCACATCTTCGGAATTCCAGTCCTTGTTTCGGAACAGGTGGGGATAGTGCCTGCGCATTCCCAGCAGGTAGTACCTTCCCTCTTTGGCCGGACCGACCACCACGTCCGTTTGGTCCAATTCGTCGAAAGCCTTCGTGATGATCTCGTCCGAAAGTTCGAAGCAATCCGATCCGATCAGCACCACCTTTTGGTAGCCCTGGGAGAAGGATTCACCGAACGCCGCATCCATACGCGCTCCGGGCGAGTCGCCCTTTTGGAGTTCCTTTCTGAACTTGTAGTAATCCAGCACGCCGAATTCCTCGATTCGCTCCGAGTAAAAAATCACCTTGTCGGCGTCGACTTTATCGGCCACGGCGTGGGTGTGTTCGAGGAGTTTCAGATGAATGTACAAGGCTTTGTCGCCGCCCAAGGAAAGTGCAATGCGCCTTTTCACCTTTCCCGGGTCGGGATTTTCAGCGAAGACCATGAGTAGATTCGCATGGCTGGATCCCATGTACGTTCCTGACATTGCGTAGTTGATTTTTCGTTTTGGTTGTCGGTTTCGGTTCTTCTCGCCCTTCCGGCTCGATGCGCAGGAGAAGAAAGTTTCACGCCGTTGGAGGCCGAAGTTATGAATTACCCCGGTTTTCATCCGCGTCGGGAAGTGAAAACCTTCACAACCTTGTGTGAATTTCGCATTGAGTCGCCGATGGTTGTCGGCCGTCCGGGTCGGCGTGTCACGCGCTATTTTATTATTTTCGCGTCGAAGCCTGCGCCATGCCATCACCTACGGAAGAAAATTACCTCAAAGCGATTTACAACCTCGCCGACGACCGGTCGGAAGTCAGTTTGTCGGAATTGGGCAACGTACTGGGTGTGAGTACTCCCACCGTAAACAGCATGGCCAAGCGCTTGGACGAGCAAGGGTACGTGCTTTACCGGAAGTACAAGCCCCTGAAGCTCACCGAATCCGGAAAAATCATCGCCGCTCAAATCATCCGCAAGCATCGGCTCACGGAAATGTACTTGGTCGAGCACATGGGTTTCGGCTGGGAAGAAGTGCACGACATCGCGGAGCAAATGGAGCACGTGCAGTCCCCCGCCCTGTTCGAGCGCATGGATGAGATCATGGGATACCCCACGATCGACCCCCACGGCTCGCCCATTCCCGACAAACACGGAAAAGTCGCGTTCCAAGAGTACCTCAAATTGTCGGAAATCGAGGTGGGAAAGACCGTAAAGCTCTGTGCGCTGACGCACAGTTCGGATGATTTCCTGGTTTTTCTCAACGGAAAAGGGCTGAAATTGGGCACCCTGATGACCGTACTTCACCGGGAATCTTTCGACCGCAGCATGACGATCTCGTACGACGGGCGGGAAGCGATGGTGAGCCACGACGTCAGCGACCGATTATTGGTGGAAAAGGCCTGATTTGCAGACCGGAAATTGCCAATATTTTTCTCGGGCGCATCGTATAAATTAACGGTTGGCCATATAAAAATTTATCCGCGCTTACGTTCGCCCAAAGAGGTAAAGGGGTGGCCATCGTTAGTATCCCGAACGAGCGCGGCGCAAAGATTTATACCTTGCGCTCATCGATTATCACAAAGATTTAAATATATTTGACCGTAAGCTATCCAAAAATGAACCTCTCCAACACGGTATGGATCGTCGACGACGACCCCATTGCCCGGCTGCTCATCCGGAAGACGCTCGAACGCGTCGACGGTCTTGACACCAAGGAATTGAACACCGGTGAAGAGGCTTTGCAAGAAGTGGGCAAGGTCGTTCGCGACAGCCTGCCTTCTCCGCGAATCATCTTGTTGGACCTGAACATGCCGGTGATGGACGGCTGGGAATTTCTGGACGCGTACGAGAAACGGGGCGCTCCCCTTCGGGAAACCAAAATCGTGATCCTGACTTCTTCCATCAATCCGGCCGACAACGAGAAATCAAAGAGCTATATGTCGGTATCGGCCCTCATCCACAAACCGCTTACGGTAGATGATGTAGTTGAGATCATGAACGGAAAAACGTAAGTCGTTTCCCGAGCGTCACACAATTTGCGATAGGGAAAATCCTCCCCCGGTCGCGGGTCAAGGCCCAACATCCTTATCTTCGCCACCAAAAACCAACGCCTTGAAACGACCGGCCCTTATTCTCATCCTTCTCGCCACCGCCCAGATTTTGAATGCGCAAGTCTACGTGCGGTATTACAAGATCACCTCCGACGGCACCAACCTCGGAAACCTCACCGCTCAAAAGACCGTTGCCGGCGATACGGTGGCGTACCGGCTCACGGCCGACGTCATCGTGAACATGCTCGCCAAAATCCACGTGGAGAACCGAATCGACGCCACTTACGTGACCGGAAACCTGCACTCTTCCTCGGCGTCGATGGTGTTGAATCAAAACCCGGTGCTCCGTACGATGGTCGAGCGCTCGAAAACCGGGTTTGATCTGGAGAACAACGGCCATCCTTCGAAATTGGTGGATACGGCTCCGTTTTCGGCCTTGCGCTTGTATTTCGAAATGCCCCCGGAGAGGACGAAGGTCTTTTCCGAGCTCGACGGTAAAATCCGAAACATGCGCAAACTGGACGAGAAGAAATTCGAGTTGATCGATCCGGAAAATCCAAAGCGCAAAGCGACTTACACGTACTCATCTGAAGAAGGGCTTTACTCCATCGAAGTGGAAATCCCCCACTTGCCTAAGGTCACCATCTCACAAGTACGTGAGCCAGTGGTTTTGGACGCCGAGAAAGATGCGAAGGCTGAAGAGTGATTCGGGGGCTTAAAGCGCTCCGGATTTTATGTCGTCCACCACTTCGGGATTGAGCAACGTGCTCGTATCGCCCACCTTGTCGAGTTCGCCCTCGGCGATTTTCCTCAATATGCGCCTCATGATCTTGCCCGACCGGGTTTTGGGAAGACCCGTGACGAATTGAATTTTTTCGGGTTTGGCGATTTTTCCGATTTCATCGGTGACGGTGCGGAGGATTTCGTTTCTGAGCTGATCGGGATTTTCCGGCGGCTGCTTCGTGAGCACGTAGGCGTAGATAGCCTGACCCTTGATGGGATGCGGGTAGCCCACCACCGCGCTTTCGGCCACTACGTCGTCCAAAGAATTGATGGCATTTTCAATTTCGGCGGTACCGAAGCGATGGCCCGACACGTTGATGACGTCGTCCACCCTTCCGATGATCCTGTACATTCCGTCTTCATCCCTCTTTGCTCCGTCGCCGGTGAAGTAATACCCTTTGTAGTGGGAAAAATAGGTGAGTTTGCAACGCTCGTGGTCGCCGTACGTCGATCGGAGCATGCCCGGCCAGGGGAATTTCATCACCAAATACCCTTCGACTTCGGCTTCCTCGATTTCGTTTCCTTCCGGGTCGAGGATGGCCGGGCGGATGCCCGGAAGCGGATATCCCGCGTACGTCGGTTTGGAAGGGCTGATATCGCCCAGACCGGAGATCATGATTCCTCCGTTTTCCGTTTGCCACCACGTATCGACTATGGGAATTTTCCCCTTGCCGACGAGCTTGTGGTACCATTCCCAAGCTTCCCTGTTGATGGGTTCGCCCACGGATCCAAGCAGTTTCAACGTGTACAAACCGTAGCTGAGTACGTGGTCTTCGCCGTGGGCCATCAGCGCGCGGATGGCCGTGGGTGCGGTGTAAAAGTGCGTCACGGCGTGTTTGTCGACCACTTGCCAAAACCGCCCGGGACCCGGATAGGACGGCACCCCTTCGAACATCACCGTGGTGGCGCCATTGAGTAAAGGACCGTAAACGATGTAGGAGTGCCCCGTAATCCACCCGATGTCGGCGGTGCACCAATACACATCGCTTTCTTCCACTTGGAAGACGTTGGCGAAAGTATACCCGGCATAAACCATGTAGCCCCCGCAAGTGTGCACCACGCCTTTGGGCTTTCCGGTGCTGCCGGAGGTGTACAGTATGAAGAGCATGTCTTCGCTGTCCATGGATTCCGGGGTGCACTCCGCTTCGGCGGCTTCCATTTCCTCCGCGAGCCAAAAATCCCTTCCTTCCTTCATTTTCACACCCCAGCCGGTTCGTTCCACCACCAACACGGTTTCTACGGAGGGACATTCCTTCAGCGCCTCGTCGACCACGGCCTTCACCGGAATCTCTTTGGTTCCCCGGTAGAGCCCGTCTGAAGTGAGGACCATTTTGCATTCGGAGTCTTTGATGCGATCGGCCAAGGCGTGTGCGGAGAACCCCGCGAAGACCACGTTGTGGACGGCGCCCACTCGCGCGCAAGCCAGCAAGGCCATGGTCAATTCGGGGATCATGGGCATGTAAATGGCCACGCGATCGCCTTTTTTGATGCCTTTGGATTTGAGCACATTGGCGAAGCGGCACACCCCCTCGTACAATTCCCGGTACGTGTATCTCACCGGCCGCTCCTTGGGATCGTTAGGCTCCCAAATCAGAGCGAGCTTGTTGCCACGCTTTTCCAGATGCCGATCCAGACAGTTTTCCGTAATGTTCAAGCGGGCGTTTTTGTACCACGTGATGCTGGGGGTATCGAATTCCCAATCCAACACTTCATCCCACTTTTTCATCCAGGTGTAGTTCTCGGCGATCTCCGCCCAAAACCCTTCGGGGTCTTGCACGCTGCGCTCATATACAGCCTTGTATTCTTCGAAATCTCTGATTCTAAAATCCATGTCGGTGGTGTATCGCGTGAAAAAAAGGTTTGGGTGAAATGCGGTCGGACTTTCACCGGCCGGGAAGGTAAAGGTAAAAATTCTCGCCGTCCCTCGGTTGTCGGGTTGGGGGCAAAAGGAAAACGCGGACGAATCCCCGGCGATGCTCCCCTTTGAAAAGGCCTTTCCTATCTTGTGCGCCCAAAACACGTCATCCATGCGATACTTCATCGGAATTGCGGCCATTGTGTTGACTTCCTGCACCGCGCAGCGAGAACTCACCCAGATCCCCGCGCAGAATTCACAAGAATACTTGGTGGCCGCCACCCTGTACGTTCAAAAATCGGCGGAATACGAGGCGCTCTGCCTCCAGGCCTATGCCCAAGCGGAAGCCCAACTTCTCGAATACTTCGAAAATGGAGGGGGCAAACCGGCCGTGGTTCTCGACCTGGACGAGACCGTTTTGGACAACAGCGCGTACACCGCTTGGCAAATTCTCGCCGACCGTCCGTACGATGACGACACTTGGAATCAATGGGTGGAAGATGCATCGGCCCCGGCCGTGCCGGGCGCGGTGCGATTTCTGAACATCGCCGACAGCCTCGGCGCCGAGCTGTATTACATCAGCAACCGCGACGTGTCTGGATTGGAAGCCACTATTCGCAACATGGCCGATTTGGGCATCAACCGCGTGGAAGAGGACCGCTTTTTCCTCAAGACCACCACTTCCGACAAAACCGGCCGGCGCAAAGACGTCATGGATACGGGCTGGAACCTCATCATGCTCATCGGCGACAATCTCGGGGATTTCGATCGCATCTGGGACAAGCCCGCTCCATTGGAAGACCGCTCCAAAATGGTGGCGAACCGACGCGCGCAATTCGGTACCGTGTTCATCGTATTGCCGAATCCTTTGTACGGCACGTGGCTTCAAGCCATCTACGGATACGAACACATGGACGAGGACGCCCAAAGGGAGACCAGAAGAAAGGCTTTGGAAGCTTGGGAAGGTCCGGAATAAACCCGTGAAAAGGTAAAGTCCCGGTTTCGGCCGCACAACGCCGCGCGGCGGATGAATCCCGTCTTCTCGGCTTGGAAATTTCCCCGCCGGTTCTCCGTCCTGTTCACCTCTCGAGAGGATGTCGATAGGATGGAAACCAACCGATCATGAGACGCTTTACTCCCCTCTTGGCCACGCTGCTCGCCCTTTTCACCTTTTCGTGTCAGTCGAATGCCGAACCGGAAATCGGTGGAGAACAAGCCACGGCCCATGACGATGCGCACGTCGTAGCCCTTCATATCGACGAAACCACCTCGCCCTCCCTCGCTGAAGAACCGGCTTACCGCAGTGCGGCGGCTCAACCCACGTCCACCACTCCGGTCTTGGTCAAGGATTTGCAGTACGACCTTCCCGCCTTGACCATCGACGTACCCCAAGGATACAACGTGGAAGGCGGAATCATCTGGAAGATCTTCGACGGCATCTACTACCCCACGGCGGATGTGCGGATCACCAACCGACGGAAAGACGTACACATTCATTTCCAGCCGCAAAAGAGACATCTGTACATAGAAGGGCCCAACTACGCCGCCTTGTCCATGTACCAACCCCGCCCGAACACGCCGGTGATGTCGGCCGCCCAAGGACTGCAACAATTGGTGTTCCGCGACCTTGCGGAGAAATACCCCGGCATTCGCATAGTGGACATTTCCCCACAGGAAAATTCGAACGCAACGGGGGAACGGAAAGTGGATGGCGCGGTGATGACGCTGACGCACACGCGCGGGAACATCACCTACACCACAAAAGCCTACGCGCAACAAAATACGATGAGCCAGGAGTTCCAGATGATGTACGGCACGGATACCTATACGTATTGGAACATCGTGAACATCTACGAAATCACTGCACCGGCGTCGATCTACGCCGAAATAGAAAGCGAAGCTTCGGCCATTTTGAATAGCGCGAAGTACTTGGACTCGTGGTATGCACACGCGAGGCAAGTGGATCAAAACTACGCCCGGGCCATAGACAACCAAGCCGCGATATCGGCGAGAAACCACCAAGAACGGATGCGCAGCAACCAAGCGAGCTTCGATGCCTCCCAGCAGCGGTACCGAGAGATGCAGCAAGTATATGATCAAAGCAACGCAGCTTGGCAACAAAACCAAAACATTCAGTATCAGGGCCACCAAAACAACATCGACGCGATTTACGGGAGGGAGCGGTACGTGGATCCCGCGACAGGAACGCATTACACTTTGGAAAACCCCAATCAGTACAATTGGATCGACAATCAGGGAAACATTATTTCGACCGACGACCCCATGTTCAACCCGCGAGTTTCGCACGAAACGGGAAGGGATTATCGACTGTTGAAAACCGAAGAATAAGGAGGCTACGATCCGATGGATTCGGCGGAGGAGTGAGCCTTTTGTGGTTGTGTTATGCAACCGAGGTAGGAGAACGGGCGGTATCGGAAACGGTGCCGCCCGTTTGATTTCCGTGGTGCCCGGGCGTACCTTGGGTGGATCTTCGGGATCAGGTAAAAGGAGAGAATGCACCGACGCAAAGGCCTGAGCCACACCCACAAAAACAAAAAACCCACCGCTTCGAACGATGGGCTTTGTATTTCGGAAGTGCCCGGGACTGGACTCGAACCAGCATGAGCGTAAGCTCACCACCCCCTCAAGATGGCGTGTCTACCAATTTCACCACCCGGGCATTTTTAAGCGCCGCAAAAGTATGGAAAAAGTCCCATTGACAAAACTCCACACCGATATTTTTCCATTTCGCACCCGACGGAGAGCCGGGTTGAACATGCGAGTGGGCCTTCGGTTGTAGTGGAAGGGAATTAACGAAACGTACTTATATTTGCAAAAAAATCGGGCCATGTTACACAAACCAAAAGAGCACGGAACCACGGCGTTATTCAAGAATCCCATCCTTGAAAAACTCGCCAGGACGCACATCTCCATTCCGTTGATTATTTATTTCGTGGGTTCGACCATCATGCTTTACATCAACTTCTCCAGGGGATACACGGGGGTGTGGGAAGGCATCGGGATCTTTTTTGTCGGCATGCTGTTCTGGACGTGGTTCGAGTATTTCATGCACAAACGCATTTTCCACATGGCGCCGACCAACGCGTTCAAGCGCAGAATTCAATACACCTTTCACGGGGTGCACCACGAATTTCCCCGGGACAAAACGCGGTTGGCCATGCCGCCGGTTGCCGCCATGCTTATCCTCACGTTTCTTTTCCTGGTGCTGAGACTCATCATGGGCACGTACGTTTTTACCTTCTTGCCCGGCTTCGTCATCGGTTACGCCATTTATCTGTTCATCCACTACGCCATCCACGCATTCAAGCCGCCCAAAAACTTCCTGAACGTGTTGTGGATTTATCACAGCATTCACCACTACAAAGACGACAGCGTGGCTTACGGCGTGTCGAGCCCCGTCTGGGATATGATTTTGGGTACCATGCCCAAAAACACCTTCAAACGCAAGAAGAAAAAAGGCGGCAAACAAGTGGCCAAAGCCTGATTCACCCGGGCTAGAAACCGATTATTCCGCTACCGTAGCGCCGTACCGCGCACCGACATACGATAGCGGAAGGAGCGCCTGCTAAACCTCGATGTGCCCTCACCGACCCCGGTGATTCGCACGGCCAAAACACTGCTTGAATTGGTCAACTCAACACTTCCCGACGAATTTTTTTCCGACCTTTTGGTTGTTGAACTTGCCGGTGTGTTGGCGGGTCCCGCGGCGGGTTCGTTTTTCGCCGAACTCGGTGCCGAGGTCATCAAGGTGGAAAACAAAAAAACCGGCGGCGACGTGACCCGAAATTGGCAACTGCCCGGCGAAACCACCGAAGGTCCGTCGGCTTATTACGCCTCGGCCAATTACGGGAAGAGCGTGCGCATGTTGGACCTCACCGATTCGAAAGATCTGGAAGAACTCCGTGCCCTCATCGAAAAGGCCGACATCGTGCTGACCAACCATCGCCCACACACGGCGCGGAAATTCGGGTTGGAATACGCCGATCTGAAGCGGTTGAACCCCGAGGTGATCGCAATCCAACTCAACGGGTACGACGACCCTGAAAGGCCGGCTTACGACGTGGTGCTGCAAGCCGAAACGGGGTGGATTTCCATGACGGGAAGCGACGCGGACCATCCGGCGAAACTTCCCGTGGCACTCATCGACATTCTCGCGGGGCACCAAATCAGGGAAGCGGCGCTGCTGGCGCTGATTAAGAGACTGAAAACCGGAAAAGGCTCTTATGTGGAAGTGACGTTGGAAAGGGCTTCACTGGCGGCCCTGGCCAACCAAGCGACGAATTACCTGATGTCGGGTCATACCGCGAAACCCATCGGCACGCTGCACCCCAACATCGCGCCTTACGGGGAGTGGTTCGCCACCGCCGACGAAAAAAGGATCGTACTGGCCGTGGGAAGCGAAAAGCAGTTCTCGGGATTGTGCGAGGTGGTCGGAAAACCGGAATGGGCGGAGGACGAACGCTTCCGAACGAATTTCGCGAGATTGGAAAATCGGCGCACCCTGCAATCCCTGCTTCGGGACGCCATCCGAAACTTCGGGGCAAACGATCTGTCGGAAAAACTGAATGCCCGGGGCGTGCCCCACGGCTTCATCCTTCCCCTCGACGAGGTGCTGGAATCGACGGTGGCTCAGTCCATGGTGCGGACACAAACCATCGACGGCCGGCTTACGAAGCGGTTGTCGGGTCTGGCGTTCTCTCCCTCCTTTCTGACGCCTCCTTCATCCGACGGCGAATCAGCTTGAGGATTTCCGCGGCTTCCCGGTCGTCGAGTTGCATGCCGAACACCACCGGCGAACCGTAGTACATGAAAGTCAGGCGTTGCCCGCCCAGCACCCACCAAGACTTCCCGTAGTGTTGGGACCACGATTTGGGCGATTGCTCCACCAATCGCATGTCCTTGATGTTTTCCAAAAAATACGAACGGGATTTGCCGAAGGTGAAGATGCTCCGCTTGAGGTTCAGCGCCTCGCCGTCGACTTCGATCAATTCGTTTCCTCCTATTCGGAAGAGCCATACCCGGCCGACTTTCAGCAAATAATACCCCCAGAACACCATGAAAATCAAAACGGCGAGTTTGAAGTCGCGGTCGTCGGAGATGCGCCAATAGTAGATCATCACCGCGCCGATCCCCAGCCACGCCATCAGCCACACGGCCAACAGCGTCTCCTTCCACTTGGCGATTTTTCCCAAAATGATGATGCGCAGCTTGCCGTTGCGACGCACGTAACTAACCTTCGGGCTGATCAAAGTGGCGTTCATGCCTTTTCCGCAATCTTATTTTTGTTCGTTTCCAACACGCGGTCGTACAAGTCGATGTACATGGGCAAGACTTTCTCGATGTCGAAATCCAACGCTCTCGTATAGGCGTTTTCCTTGAAGGTCTTCAAGCGCTCTTCGTCTTCCAGCACGTAACAAGCCTTGTCTGCCATCCGCTCCACGTCTCCAACCGGTGCGAGAAATCCCGAAAATCCGTCCCGATTCACTTCCGGTAGGCCACCGGTATTCGAAGAGATCACCGGCACTTTCGAGGCCATGGCTTCGAGGGCGGCCAACCCGAAACTCTCTTTTTCCGACACCAACAAAAACAGGTCGGAGATGGCGAGGACTTCCTCCGGTTTTTTCAGCTTGCCGATGAAGTGCGTGTGCTCGCACACGCCCAGTGTACGGCAGAGTTTTTCTGCGTTGTACCGCTCCGGCCCGTCACCGACCAAAATCAATTTGGAAGGGATTCGCTTGACGACCAAACTGAAGATTTTCAGGACGTCTTCCAGCCTTTTCACCGGCCGGAAATTGCTGATGTGCGTAATGATCTTCTCGCCGTTTGGCGCATACACCCCGCGCAAATCCTTGGAAGGCTTGGGCACGTAGTGCTCCGGACGAATAAAGTTGGGTATGACCTCGATATCTCGCACCACGTCGAAATGCGCGTAGGTGTCGTCTTTCAAACTCCGCGACACCGCAGTCACGGCGTTGCTTTTGTTGATTGCGAAGGTAATCGCCGGGGCGAAACTCGGATCGCGGCCCACCAGCGTGATGTCCGTACCGTGCAGCGTGGTGATGAAGGGAATATGAATTCCCTCTTCAGCGAGAATTTGCTGCGCGAGGTAGGCCGCCGAAGCGTGTGGAATGGCGTAGTGAACGTGGAGGATATCGAGTTTTTCAAACTTCACCACGTCGACCAAACGTCCGGCCAAAACGGTCTCGTACGGCGGGTATTCGAAGAGTGGATACTCCGAAACCACCACCTCGTGGTAGAACATGTTTTCCGTAAAAGAACCCAGCCTCACCGGCTGGTTGTAGGAAATAAAGTGCACCTCGTGCCCCCTTTCCGCCAGCGCTTTTCCCAACTCGGTTGCCACCACCCCGCTTCCGCCGAAGGTGGGATACAGTACGATACCTATTTTCATGTCAGTTCGATCGGATGCAAAGATAAGGATGCCATCCCGACCGGCCGACTCATGCCCTCATCACCGATTCGGACGGTGGCGTACCCTTGGAAAATCGATCATTTGGAAAGTTTAACACCGTGGGACGGCGCCTCGAATCCCCTTCCCCACACGCGCCCTCGCCGGGTTGGTTCATCGACGGAAATCGAGCACCTCCGCCGTGCACTCCGCGACAATACGGGTGTACAGGTGTTTTTTTGTTTTTGTGGGCGGTTCGTCAACCGTCGCAATCGCGTAAAATTCGGGCAACTTTCTCACCCCTCGAGTCTACATACCATTGCCTTCCACGTGCTCGTTATCTTGGGGAATATCCTTAGTTTTCGCCTTCCAACTTGGGTTGGCAATCCGATTTTCAACAAAACCTGTACATCAAATGATGATCATAAAAAGAAATGTGGCGCCGTTCATCGCGGCGTTCTCCCTGTTATTCCTGTCTGCGGGTCTCATGGCCCAGGAGAAACTCGCCTCCCCCCAATTCAAAGTCGAACGGGTGGCGGACGATCCCCTGAACGCCGAGATCTACACCTTCCCGAACGGGTTGAAAGTATACATCTCGGTAAACAAAGACGAACCACGGATACAGACGCAAATCGCCGTTCGCACGGGAAGCAAACAAGACCCTTCCGACGCCACCGGGTTGGCCCACTACCTCGAGCACATGCTCTTTAAGGGCAATTCGAAATTCGGCACCAAAGACTGGGAAAAGGAGCAAGTGCTTCTCGACGCCATTTCCGATCTCTACGAACGGCATAGGGACACCGAAGACCTCGCCGAGCGCGTGGCCATCTACGCCCAAATCGACAGCCTTTCGGGTGAAGCGGCCAAATACGCCATCGCCAACGAATACGACAAAATGATCGGGTCCCTCGGCGCCCAAGGCACCAACGCCTACACCTGGCACGAACAAACCGTGTACATCAACGACATTCCCTCCAACGAACTGGAGAAATGGGCCATGATCGAGTCCGAGCGATTTTCCGAGCTGGTCCTGAGACTTTTCCACACCGAGTTGGAAGTGGTCTACGAAGAATTCAACCGCACCCAAGACAGCGATTACCGTAGGGCGCACTACGCCATGATGGCCGAGCTCTTCAAAAAACACCCCTACGGCACTCAAACCACCATCGGTACTGGAGAGCACTTGAAGAACCCCTCGATGGTGAAAATCCACAAGTATTTCCAAGATCGGTACCAACCCAACAACATGGCCGTGATACTGGCCGGCGACGTGGATACGGAGAAAGCCCTGGACATCATCTACAAGTATTTCGGCTCCTTCCCCAAGGGTGAGGTAAAAGACTTCGACCCACCGGTGGAAGACAAAATCACCTCCCCCATCGTCAAGGAAGTAACGGGAGTGCAGCCGGCCTTCGTAAACATCGGTTACCGCTTGCCGGGCGCCAACAGCGAAGAAGCGCTGAAGCTCCGCGTGATGGACGGCATTTTATCCAACGGGCAGGCCGGCCTCATCGACCTGAACCTCGTGCAGGAACAGAAAGTACTGCGCGCCTACTCCTCCCCCACCATTTTGACCGATTACAGCATCATGACTTTCAGCGGATCGCCCCGGGAAGGCCAAAGCCTCGATGAAGTGGCGGACCTCCTCCGCGGTGAACTCGAAAAAATCAAGAAAGGAGAATTTGACGCGTGGATGCTCGAAGCCGTGATCAAGAACATGAAACTCTCCGAATTGCGCCGACTCGAATCCAACCGCAGCCGCGCGTCGAAAATGGTCGATGCCTTCGTGTACCAACGCGAATGGGACGACGTGGTGAAGGAATACGACGCCATGTCGAGATTCACCAAACAAGACATCGTCGATTTCGCCAACGAATGGTTCGGCGACAACTACGTACAGATCAACAAAGAAACCGGGCCCAACATGGCCGTGAAAGTGGAAAAACCCATCATCACCCCGGTGGAAATCGACAGGGAATCCAAATCGGATTTTTACACCCAATGGGAGAAAGTCGAATCGGGTAGAATCGAGCCGGTATTCCTTGATTTCGACGAAGCCATCAACCGACAGCCCTTCAACGACGCCATCACGTACTACAGCGTGGGGAACAACCAAAACGAATTGTTCAGCCTGAACTACGTGTTCGACATGGGAACCGACAACGACCTGGAGCTCGGTTTGGCGATCGACTACTTGCCCTACCTCGGCACCAAAGATATGAGTCCGGCCGAATTGCAGCAGGAGCTCTTCCGCCACGGGTTGGACTTCTCGGTCTACAGTTCCCGCGACCGCGTATACGTCACCTTGAGCGGCTTGAACGAGTCGCTGGAAGAGGGTACCCAATTGTTCGAGAACATTCTCGCCAATGTGGAACCCGACGAGGAGGCCCTCAACGAGTTGATCGCCGGCATCCTGAAGGAGCGTCAAGACGCCATGAAAAACAAGAGTCAAATCCTGTTTTCGGCCATGTCGAACTACGCGATCTACGGACCGGACAATCCCGCGAAGCACATTTTGTCGGAGGCACAGCTCCGCGCGATAAAAGCCGAGGATCTGGTGGAAAAGATCAAGAACCTCACGAGCTACAAGCACAAGATTTACTACTACGGTCCCTTGTCGGCAGACGCTTCCATGGATGTGATCAAACGCCACCACGAGGTTCCCGCCACCCTTCTCGACTACCCGCCGGCGAAGGAATTCCCCGAACTGCCTATGGACAAGAACAGGGTGTACTTCGCCAATTACGACATGGTGCAAAGCGAGATGCTGATGACCGCCAAAGGGCCTAAGTTCAACGCCGAACTCGCACCCGAAGCCAACTTGTTCAACCAGTATTTCGGCAGCGGATTGTCGTCCATCGTTTTTCAGGAAATCCGCGAGTCCAAAGCGCTCGCCTATTCGGCGTACAGCTTCTTCGCAACGCCTTCCAAAAAGGATCATTCACACTACATCCGCGCCTACATCGGTGCACAAGTCGACAAATTGCCCGAGGCCACCCGCGCCATGCAAGACCTCATGAACGATATGCCTCACTCCGAGCTGCAATTCGCCTCGGCGCGCGACGCGGCGATGAAGCAGATCGAAACCTCGCGCACTCGGCCCTCTTCCATTTTCTGGACCTACCTGCGCGCCCAAGAATTGGGGCTGGATTACGATCTGAACCGCGAAGTGTACGCGAGCCTGAAATCCATGGATTTCGAAAAACTGCGCACCTTCTTCAACGGAAATATCAAAGGCAAAACCTACACCCACAGTGTAATCGGCGACAAAAACCTGGTCGATAAAGAGGTGCTCGGCAAACTCGGCGAATTCCGAGAGCTCACGCTCGAAGAACTCTTCGGCTATCCTGACAAATCCGAGCCGGCGAGCAAGCCCATCAAAAACTGACGTAGGATATCCGAACTCGTTCACACGTGAAAGGCCCGGCGAATCGCCGGGCCTTTTGCTTTCCGAAGCAGGGGGTTTTGGGTTTTTGTGGGTGGGTCGTCTCCGTTTTCGATCCGCGAAAATCGGGGAGATTTTACGCCCGCAGTCGGATCACCGAAAATCCAATTGAGATCGGTGTCCCATACCGGGCATTCGGCGTACTTTTGCGGCCTTCATGACGCGGAGGGATCACTATAAAACCAATTTGCGGCTGGCTTGGCCCGTTATGGTGGGTCAGTTGGGCCAGGTCATGGTCTCCGTGGCCGACAGCATCATGGTGGGTCGGCTGGGCACCATCGAACTCGCGGCGGTGGCTCTCGCGAACAGCATCTTCCACATCTTCATGGTTTTCGCTATTGGTGTATCCTTCGCCATTACGCCCCTCACCGCCCAAGCGGAAGGTCGGGGCCAAAAGCACCTTCAAGGGGTGTTGCTGCGCCACGCATTCCGCCTCAATCTTGGATTGGGGGCCTTGGTCATGTTGATCATTTGGGTCGCCGCGCCCAACTTGGGGATTCTCGGCCAAGAACCGGATGTGGTGTCGACGGCACGGGGCTATTTGCTGATCATCAGCTCGTCCATCATCCCCCTGTTGGGCTTCGCCACGTTCAAGCAATTCGCCGAGGGATTGTCCGATACGCGCCGCGCCATGCTGGTGATCGTGTTTTGCAACCTCCTCAACATCGCGTTGAACTACGCGCTGATTTTCGGAAAATTCGGATTGCCGGAAATGGGCATGCAAGGTGCCGGATGGTCCACCCTCATCGCCCGTCTCTTGATGATGTTCATGATGTGGCACTACCTTTTCCGCAATCCAAAATTCGCGAAGTACAAACTGCGGCTCGCCCCCATGAATTTCCGCCCGAAAGTAATCCGCAGGCTGGTGCAGATCGGCGTGCCGTCCGGTTTGCAGTTTCTTTTCGAAGTGAGTGCGTTCTCTTTGGCGGCCATCTTCGCCGGCATGATCAGCGCCACGGCTCTCGCCGCGCACCAGATTTCGATAAATATCGCCAGCGTCAGTTACATGGCCGTAACCGGTCTCGGTGCAGCCGCCACCGTGCGGGTGGGAAACCAGATCGGTAGGCGGGATCCGAGATCCCTGCACTTGGCTTCGTCGACCATCTTCCAACTCGCCGTGTTTTGGATGGGCTTGGCCGGACTGGGCATCTTCCTGTTCCGCGATACCCTGGCGGGATTTTATTCGGTGGATCCCGAAGTACTGGAGTTGGCCAACCACATGCTCATCGTAGTGGTATTTTTCCAACTTTCCGACGGGGTGCAAGCCGTGGCGCTCGGTGCCCTCCGCGGATTCACCGACGTGCGCATCCCCACGTTCATCACCTTCGTGGTGTACTGGCTGCTGACCCTGCCGGCCGCCTACTTCCTTTCCCAACACACGGCCCTCGGCGCCATGGGCATTTGGTACGCTCTCGCCGGCGGACTCACGCTGTCTGCGCTCATGCTGGTCTTCAGGTTCCGCAACCTGCGCGTGAAATTCAGCGAATCTTCCGGGAAAATCCGTCGGTGACCTTATCTCCCACAGCACACCTCGCAATAGAACTATCTACACTTATTTGTTATATCAATCTAACTTCATAATTTAGCCGCGTCAAATTGCTCATTCCACATGACGCCGATTTCCATTCGATTTCTTCTGGTAGCATGGACCGCCGCATGCAATCTCGCGGTGATGCACGCGTATTCCCAAGAATCGGAAGTCACCGGACTCGTGCACGGCGATGGCGAACCCCTGCCCTACGCCACCGTGTATTTCAAGGACACCCAAATCGGAACCCACACCGACATCGACGGAAAATTCCGATTGGTCGGCACGGTGGAAAAGCAGCCCATTTTGGTGGTTTCCGCGGTGGGCTACCGCCGCGTCGAAATTCCGTTGGACTTTTCCGTGGAAAGCACC
Source organism: uncultured Cryomorphaceae bacterium (assembly GCA_964574635.1). Lineage (GTDB taxonomy): Bacteria > Bacteroidota > Bacteroidia > Flavobacteriales_D > Cryomorphaceae > CAZNOG01. The sequence goes on from CAZNOG010000002.1 coordinate 87,914, forward strand.
ACCCACGTCGACGTCGAGTTGGAAAAAGTCGCCTCTCACTTGAGCGAGTTCGTTGTCACCGGCACCATGCGGGAAGTATCCAAAGCCGACAGTCCGGTGCCCGTGGAAGTGTACTCCGCCAAGTACTTCAAGTCCAATCCCACCCCATCCGTTTTCGAGGCGGTGCAGCAAATTAACGGTGTGCGCCCCCAAATCAATTGCAGCATCTGCAACACCGGCGACATTCACATCAACGGATTGGAAGGTCCTTACACCATGGTGCTGATCGACGGCATGGCCATCGTGAGCGGACTTTCGACGGTGTACTCGATGTCCGGAATTCCACGGTCTTTGATCGAGCGCGTGGAAGTGGTCAAAGGTCCTGCGGCGGCACTGTACGGCAGCGAAGCCATCGGCGGCATCATCAACGTCATCACCGTGGATCCCGAGAAAGCCCCCGTCATTTCGGCCGACGTTTTCGGTACGACTTGGGGCGAGATCAACGCCGATGTCGCCGGCGGTTTCCGCGTAGGTGAAAAGTCACGTACGTATCTGGGTGTAAATCATTTCAATTATTCTTTCCCCAAAGACGTGAACGGCGACGGGTTTACGGACGTCGCATTGCAGAACCGTATTTCCGTGTTCAACAAGTGGCAATTCCGCCGAGAGGGGGAAAGACAATTATCGGTCGCGGTGCGATTCGTTTCCGAAGATCGAAAAGGAGGGGAAATGGAGGGAGTGAAACCGCGCGCCGATACGGAAAGGTACTACGTGGAGGACATCCACACACGGCGGTGGGAAATCTTCGGAGCGTACGATCTGCCCACGAGGGAAGATTTGGTTTTTCGCTTCAGCGCCAACGGTCACGACCAAAACAGCCTTTACGGTGATCGGACTTTCCTGGCGGATCAATTCGTCGCCTTCGGGCAAATGACTTGGACCAAGACGTTGGGGAAACACAACTTGCTGGTGGGCACCACAATGCGATACACCTTCTACGACGACGACACACCGGCCACCGCCCGGTTCGAGACCGGATCTGCGACCAACGAAGTCTCGCACACCTACTTGCCCGGAATATTCCTACAAGACGAATTCGTCATCGACGGGCGGAACACCCTCCTCGCCGGTGTGAGGTACGATTACAACACCGTGCACGGCGACATATTCACCCCGAGGATCAATTTCCGGCACCGCTCCGTGGATGGCACGGCGGTGTTCAGACTTGGTGCGGGAAGCGGCTACCGAGTGGTGCACGTATTTACAGAAGATCACGCGGCTTTGACGGGAGCCCGGGAACTGATCTTCACCGAAGCCTTGGAGCCCGAAACCTCGTGGAATGCGAACGCCAATTTCGTCAAGCGCTTTCACCTCGAATCGGGGGCGAACATCGGACTCGACGCATCCATTTTCCACACGCGTTTCGGCAACAAAATCGTACCCGATTACGAGAGCGACCCGACCAAGATCATCTATGGGAATTTGGATGGATACGGCGTTTCCCAAGGTTTGTCACTGAGCGTGGACGGCCGGTGGCCGAACGGACTGCACGTGAACGCCGGTGCGACGTGGATGGACGTATTCAACGTCGAAGACGGAGTGAAAAGGCGGGAAGTCTTCGCCGAAAAGTTCAGCGCCGTGTGGAACGTGGGATACTCCTTCGACCGCATAGGTTTGAGCGTGGATTATACCGGCAATGTATACAGTCCCATGCGGTTGCCCTTGGCCGGCGAGTTGGACCCAAGGCCCGGGACCTCGCCGTGGTGGAGCATTCAAAACGTTCAATTGACCAAGCGGCTCAAAGGAGGGTGGGAAGTTTACGCCGGGGTGAAAAACCTCTTGGACTTCACGCCGGGAAAAGGGTTGCCGTTTTTGATCGCCCGTGCGCACGACCCATTCGACCGATCGGTGGAATACGGGTCGGAAGGGCAGGTCGTACGGACCCCCGAAAACCCCTACGCACTCACCTTCGACCCCGAATACATCTACGCACCGAACCAAGGCATCCGGGGATTTTTAGGCGTTCGCTTCACGTTGGAGCAGTGAAACCCGGTGATCGAAATTCGAAGGGAAAATTCAAAAAGACAGGCGGTAATCTCGATTCGGGACGACCCACCCACAAAATCCCAAAACCCACCACACCTTTACGAATGCCCGCGAAAGGAAAAACAGCAGAATCGAAGGGTCAATTGCGGAAATACACCTTGCAACCGATGGCGCGGTGGTCGCTCACCTTTTCGGGGTACGTGGTGTAATCGAAGGAACCGAAGGCCGGATCGTAGAAGATATAGTCGATGCGAAAGGAGGGGAAAATTCCCACGTAGGTGCTGCCGATGCCCCATCCGTCGACACGGAAGGCGTCGATAAGTCCTTGAGACACTTTGGTATAGCTGTAGGAAACCGGAGAATCGTTCAAGTCGCCGCACAAAATGACCGGATAGGGCGAGGAAGCGATATGCTGATGTATTTCACGGGTTTGACCTGCGCGTTTTTTGTAAGCCCTCACCATTCTCTTGACGATGTTCCGACCGCCGTCCATCCAGACCTCTCCCCTGCCCTTTTGTTTTTGCAAGTCTTCCATGAGTCGGTAATCGGCGTCGCTGAAGCGGATGGAAGCGACGTGGGCGTTGTACACGCGCACGGTGTCGTCGCCGATTTTCATGTCAGTGTAGATGCAGAGGTTTCCCCTTTCACCGCCGAAGTGAATGCGCCCTTTGGACACGATGGGATACTTGCTGAAGGTGGCGATGCCGAAGTGCTGGTCGCCTTCGATATCGGTGGTGTACTCGATGTGGGCCGAAGGAGTGCCGAGGGAGTCGCGGAGGAGGTCTTTGGTATTGAACACGCCTTCTTTGCCGTGGTGGAAATACTCCTGAAAACAGTAGATGTCGCCGTTCATCCCTTTCAGGTTGGCGATCATCTCGTCCCGGTCGCTTATGTTGTGCCGCCAATTGTACCACCCGAAGAGTTTGACGTTTTGAGAGATGACCTGCACGTACTCATCCGGCTCCGTGTCGGTCATGGGCGGCAAGATTTGAATGTACCGGCTCATGTGGTTGATTCCGATGAGTATGGCCACGGCGGAAATCAGTGCGAAGCGCTTTTTGAAGATGAGCCAGAAAACGATGAAGAAGAAATTGACCAGCAAGGAGAACCCGTAGCCGATACCGAAGAGCTGCAGGAAGGGCGCCGCTTGGGGATCGACCACCGTGGCGAGGTAGGCGAGCAACAGGGGGATTACGGCCACGACATTCAGCATCAGCGCCCCATACTTCGTCACCCATCGAATGAGCCGATACACTACCTTTTGCTTTCGTTGAACAAGTACTCCTTTTCCGCTTTCGTCAGGCTGTCGTAGCCGCTTTTGCTGATCTTGTCGAGGATGGCGTCGATTTTATCCCGGTGTTCGGCCTCGGTGGTTTTTTGTTTTGGGGCGGCCTTTTTCCGGCTCGATCCCGACCGCTTCCGGGAATACCCTTTTTCCACCCTCATTTTCGGTTTCTTGGGCGAATAGAAGATCGCACCCACAAAATTCACCACCGCGAAAAATCCCTTGGACCAATCGTTTCCCTTGGCCAGTGAAGTGGCGAAGAGGTAACCGAAGAGCGCCCCGCCCAAATGCGCCATGCGTCCGCCGGTATTTCCGCTGTCGAGCAAAAGGATGTCGAGGGCGACGAACACGATGGCGATGTACTTCAACTTGACGGTACCGATGAGGATGAGCCTCACCTCGAGGTTGGGTCGCAGCGTGGCCAAAGCGATGAATACGGCCATGATGGACGCCGAAGCTCCGTAGATGATGCTTTGGGTGTTGGTGAGTGCGGGGAAGAAATTGTACGACACGAAGTACAGGGCGAATCCGGCCAAACCGCCGAGGAAATACAACGCGATGAAGCGCTTGGAGTTGTACAGATCGGCGAAGTACCTCCCGGCGAAATACAACAGCAGCATGTTGAACAGGATGTGGAACAAGCCCTCGTGGACGAACATGTAGGTGAGGACGGTCCACGGACGGCGCAGCATGTAATCGGGATTGCTGCTGCCCGCGATCCACTGCAGCACTTCTCCCTTCATGCCCGGCACGTTGAACAGGAATCCACCCACGGAGATGACGTGGATCAACACGAAAACCGCTACATTGATGTAGATGAAGCGCAACGTGATGTCCGCTTTCGCAAACTGGTATTTCAGCTCCCGCATCAATCCGGCCATGTCAAAATTCCCTGTACCTGTTGGTGGGTCGGGTAGTCCAAATCTTGATCAGGATGTACCCGAAAATCATCCCGCCAAGGTGCGCAAAATGAGCGACATTGTCGCCCGGTCGGTTGGCAATGCCCGACAAAAGTTCTATCAAACCGTAGCCGATCACGAAATACTTCGCCTTGATCGGCACGGGGAAGAAAAGCAAAATGAGGCGGGTATTGGGAAACATCATGCCGAAGGCGAGAAGGATTCCGAACACCGCACCCGAAGCGCCGATAACCGGCACGTTATACAGCAAGTTCAACTGCGCCAGCTTGGGATCGGAATAGTTGCGGCCGGAGGCGAACAGCTCCGCCCCTTGCGTACGCACCAGCTCCAAGGCTTCCGGACCCAGTTCGGCGGCGATCTGATTGATTTGGTACCCCACCACGCCGTAGTGCATGGCAAACGCACCCAACCCCGTAACGAGGTAGTAGATCAGAAATCGCTTGGGGCCCCACACGCGTTCGATGGACGTTCCGAACATCCACAGGGCGAACATATTGAAGAAAATGTGCGCGAACCCGCCGTGCATGAACATGTGGGTGATCAGCTGGTGGGGTTCGAAATTGGGCGACCCCCAATAGAACGCACCGAAAGTGCGCACCAGATCGATGCCCTGACCGGCCAAGACGATGGTGGCCAGAAAGAAAATACCGTTGATGATCAAAAGATTCTTGACGATCACCGGCATTCCCGCCATAAAACCGCCTGTTCCGATTCCATTCATAAATTCATGAACTTTTTATCTATGTCCTCGATGTCAAATGTAAGTATCACCGGCTTGCCGGAAGGCGACAAGGCCGGCTGTTCACATGCAAACAAGCGGTCGATCAAATGGATCATTTCGGCTTTTTCCATGGGCTGTCCGTCTTTGATGCTCATTCCCGAGGCCAAGCTCCGCGCCAGGTTCCTGCGGTGATCGGACCTCAGGTCGTCGGCCGAATTTTTGTACCGATCCAACATACCGTCGATCAAGTCTTCCACGGGCAAGTCCACGGCCTCGGCAGGTACACCGTGCACCACGATGGTTCCGGTACCGAACCCGTCTATGGTAAAACCCAAGCGCCTCAAGTCTTCACTCAGGTCCTTGATCAACTCGGCGTCGCTTGCGCTGAGTTCGATCGTTTTGGGAAACAATTCCTGTTGGCTCCACCCTGCTTGGTTGTCGAGCGATTTCAGAGCTTCTTCGAAAAGCACGCGCTCGTGCGCACGGCGGCGGTGAACGATGATGAAACCCGAGCGGATTCTCGACCATATGTATTTTCCGTGCAAGTCGAGCACCATTTGCTTCCCCTCGCGTGACGGCACGTGTGGGGGTGATTCCACCGGCACTCGGTCGAACATTCCCTGGGATTCGTCCTTTTTCTTTTCGGTAATGTGATACAGGTCTTGCCAATTCCCACCGAAATTCCCCGATTTGGCAAAGGCCGTTTTTCGGGACCCGCCGCTCTTTTCCTTGTCGAAAGGATTGAAGTTGATCTCCTTATGCGAAGGCGGCTCGATTTTCGCATCCCGGGGCATGGGTGAGATATTCATGAAGGCCTCCGGCTCAAAATCGAGACTGGGGGAAATGTTGTACTTGCCCAAGCTGTTGCGCACCGCCGAGCGGATGATGGCGTATATAAACCGTTCTTCCGAAAATTTCACTTCGGTTTTCGTCGGGTGAATATTGACGTCGAGGGTTTTGGGGTCTACGCGGAGGTAGATGAAATAACTCGGATGCGCGTCGTGGGAGATCAAGTCTTCGTACGCGCTTTTGACGGCGTGGTGGAGGTAGTTGTTTTTGATGAAGCGGTCGTTGACGAAGAAGTACTGTTCTCCCCGCGTTTTGCGGGCGAATTCGGGCTTCCCGATAAATCCTTCCACGGAAACGATGTCCGTTTGCTCTTTCACCGGCACCAACCTCTCGTTGTATTTCGCGCCGAATACGTTCACCACGCGTTGTCTCAAGGTGGTCGCCCTCAAGTTGAAGAGTTCGTTGTCGTTGTGGTGGAGGGTGAAGTTCACGTCGGGATGCACCAGTGCGATCCTTTCGAACTCTTCCACCACGTGGCGCATTTCCACCGCATCGGATTTGAGGAAATTGCGTCGCGCCGGCGTGTTGAAGTAAATGTTTTTTACGGCGATGGACGTGCCGGGCGCCGTGGCGATGGGTTCTTGCCCCTTCACTTCGCTTCCTTCCACGACCACTTTCGTACCCAGTTCGACATCGTGCAACCGCGTTTTCATTTCCACGTGCGCGATGGCGGCGATGGACGCAAGGGCTTCACCTCGAAAACCTTTGGTACGGATGTTCCAGAGTTCTTCCGCGCTGGAAATTTTCGACGTGGCGTGCCTTTCGAAGCTGAGGCGAGCGTCGGTATCGCTCATGCCGCAGCCGTTGTCGACGACTTGAATGAGGGTTTTGCCCGAATCCTTGATGATCAGCGCAACCGTATCGGCGCCGGCGTCGATGGCGTTTTCCATCAGTTCCTTAACCGCCGAGGCAGGGCGTTGAACGACTTCTCCCGCCGCAATGCGGTTGGCGACGGAATCGGGAAGGAGATGAATGATATCCGACATTAATTCGAAAATCCCATTTTAGAGTAAATGGCATAAAGAAGCACCACGAGAATCCCCAAAATTAACAAAAGCCGGATTCCCGAATTCCTTTTCACTCGCCGGGATTCTTTTCTCGCCCACGATTCCGTAATGCGCTCGCGCAGGGCACCCCTGCTCGAATCGCTCAAGTTGCCGGTGCTTTTCAACTCCGCTTCAATCTGCCTCCGCCTCTCTTCCAGGCGTTCTTTTTGCGGATCGTACACGCGGGGGTTGTACGAAAACCTGCGGTACCGATTGTGTTCGGTCAATTTAAACATCGATGGCAATCTCGGTGCCTTCATGAAATACCTCCTTTACACGTTTTCTTCACCGTAATTTGGTGGCCCAAATTTCGTTTAAAGCTGAGGATCGGCAAGAATTTGTGGATAATTATTCCCCTTCGAACCTCTATATGGATTAATGTAACGATATTTTCGCGAATAATTAGCGCGTCATGAAACAATCCTTTCCCCTTTGTCTGATTTTCTCCATTTCCATGCTGCTTTCCGTCGCGGCGTCGGCTCAAAGCGTACCCGTATTTCGCGCTCAGCCCACGCCCTGGGCCGATAGCGTAATCGCCCGGATGGATTTGGACGCGAAAATCGGACAGCTCTTCATGGTGGCCGCGTACTCGAACCGCGGTCCGGCTCACCAAAAAGAACTGGAAGAACTCGTCGAAAAGTACAAGATCGGCGGTTTGATCTTCTTTCAAGGGGGACCCGTGCGCCAAGCCAAGATGACCAATCACCTCCAATCCCTGGCCGACATCCCGCTGATGATCGGCATAGACGCCGAGTGGGGCTTGGCCATGCGCCTCGACAGCACCTTGAAATTTCCCCGGCAAATGGTGTTGGGCGCTCTGAGCAACGACTCGCTGATCTACGCCATGGGCGCCGAAATCGCACGCCAAGGTCGACGGCTGGGCGTGCACGTCAACTTCGCCCCGGTGGTCGACATCAACAACAATCCGGCGAATCCGGTCATCGGCAGCCGATCTTTCGGTGAGGACCGGGAAATGGTGACCCGAAAATCGGCCGCATACATTCGCGGCATGCAAGACCACGGGATGTTGGCTAACGCGAAACACTTTCCCGGGCACGGCGACACCGACGTGGATTCGCATTACGCCCTTCCCCTCATCAAGCATTCCCGAGAACGCATGGAAAGCATCGAGATGTATCCGTACCGCTACCTCATTCCCCAAGGATTGGGATCCATCATGGTGGCGCACCTTTCCATCCCCGCCCTGGATTCCACGCCGGGCCTCCCCTCCACCCTCTCGAGCAAAATAGTCGACGAGTTGCTGACCGATCAATTCGGTTTCGAAGGCCTCATCTTCACCGACGCGCTGAACATGAAAGGCGTGGCCGACTACCTCGCCCCCGGCAAGGTCGATCTCGCCGCACTCCAAGCCGGCAACGACGTGCTGCTCTTCGCCGAAGACGTGGCCGTGGCCGCGAGAATGATCAAAGAAGCCCTCGCCGAGGGAACCTACTCGGAGGAACAACTCAACCGATCGGTGTACAAAATCCTCGCGGCCAAGGAATGGACCGGCGCGTACAGGGCCACACCCATCGAAATCAAAAACCTGATCGCCGACCTCAACACCCCCGAAGGGAAATTTCTCAATCAAAAGATCGCCGAGGGGGCCATCACTTTGCTGCAAAACAAGAAAGACATCCTCCCCCTCAAAAAGCTCGACGAGAGAAAAATCGCCGTGGTGACCGTAGGAGGCAAGGGCGAGCCATTCGTCAACCATTTGTCCCGCTACTGCACGTTCGAGGTTTTCCCGTCGGTGGCGGCACCATCGGCTCAGCAAGCCGCGGCCATCGCAAACCAAATCGCCGCGCACAACACGGTGATCGTGTACATCGACCGAACGAACCACAACCCGTCGAGAAACTTCGGGCTATCCCAAAGCGCCGTGCACCTCGCCGAGAGTCTGGCCAAAAACAAAGAAGTCATCTTGGTGCACATGGGCAGCCCGTACGCCCTCGAAAAGCTGAGCGATCCCGAGCGTTTCGCCGCCATCGTCATCGGTTACCAAGACGAGCCCGATCTGGCTCGGGCCGCGGCCGGCGCGCTCATGGGCGCCACTCCGATCACCGGCACCCTGCCCGTATCCATCGGCAGCGACTTTCCCGTTCACTACGGCATGAAAATCGCCGAGGCCGTGCGGCTGCACTACACTTCCCCCCTCGAATTCGGCTACCCCGCCGACGCCTTCGCGCTGGTCGACAGCATTGCCTTCGACGGCATGGCCAAGAGAGCCTACCCCGGAGCGCAGATTCTGGTCGCCAAAAACGGACACGTCATCTACGACAAAACCTTCGGTTCCCACACCTACGACGAGCAAAACGAAGTAAAGCCCACCGACCTGTACGACCTCGCCAGCATCACCAAGATCGCCGCGACCACCATCAGCCTCATGCGCCTCGACGATCTGGGCAAGTTCGATCTGGACGCGCCCCTCCATCACTACCTCCCCGAATTGGATTCCCTGGGGCCTTACTTCTCTTTGCAGCCTCGGCGCATGCTCGCCCACGTAGCCGGCTTGAAACCCTGGGTGCCCTTTTACAATTCCACCATATCCAGAGGTCGCCTTCGCACCGATATCTATTCATCCCAAGCCTCAGAGGCGTATCCCGTGGCCGTGGCGCACAAAATGTTCGCCACCAAGTTCATCGCCGATTCCATCATGGCGCAATTGCTGGCCACGCCACTTCTCGACAGCCATGAGTACAAGTACAGCGATTTGGGATACTTCTTCCTCCGCAACGTCATCGAGCGCATAACGCACACGCGCATAGACACCTTCACCACTCAAACCTTTTACGCCCCCTTGGGGCTCACGACCATGGGCTATCTGCCGCTCGACCGCTTTCCCTTGGATCGCCTCACGCCCACCGAGTACGACCGCAGTTTTCGCAATCAGCTCGTTCACGGCTACGTACACGATCCCGCGGCGGCCATGCTCGGCGGTTTGGGCGGGCACGCCGGCTTGTTTTCCAATGCGCGTGACTTGGCTGTACTCATGCAAATGCTCATCAACCAAGGCACTTACGGCGGTGAGCGGTACTTGTCCAAGCGCGTCATCGAAGAGTACACGCGCTGCCAATTCTGCAAAGACGAAAACGACAAAAACCGCCGTGGTGCCGGATTCGACAAGCCCGTCATGCCACCCGGCCCCGGCCCCACGTGCAAGTGCGTCACCTTCGATTCCTTCGGTCATTCGGGCTTCACCGGCACCCTCGTGTGGGCCGATCCGGTCGAAAACATCGTCTTCGTATTCCTGTCCAACCGCGTCTACCCCACAGCCGAAAACAACCGCCTCGCACGCATGAACATCCGCACCAACATCCAAACGGAAATTTACCGCGTACTGGCGCCGGAAAACATTCGCGACACCGCCGACTTGGGAAATTGAATCACCGGGATTCGCTCTATTTTTCGGTGATTTTGGGCGTGCCCCCGGCCACCTCAACCGACTGCATTTCAAGTTTTTAAACTCGAGACGATCGCCTGGAGTGAAAACTCATTAAGGCCGGGGTCGGTCTACCACCTATATCTTCCCCCGGACCAAAGCGGAGGACGTTCGCCTCTAAATCACACCCACAAAAACCCAAAAAACCGGCGCACGTACGAGGGGAAGGATGCCGGTGTCCGCCCTCACGCGATCGCGTTCAAAACCCGATGCAGGTGGGCGGAGGCAGGGTCGCCTCACTCATTTTCCCCCGCAATTTTCACCCTTCTTAAGTCGAGAATGTTCATCGGGTTCGAGTCCAAACCGCTCACGCGATTGGATACGAAGCGCATCACCACGTCGTAATACAGCGGCACCACGGGCGCGTATGTCATCATCAGGCTGTCCATTTCGGCGTACATCTCCACGCGCTTTTTCGGGTCGTGTTCCCTCAGGGCTTCGCGGTACATTTGGTCGAAAAGCTCGTTGGAAAACTGCGTGTAGTTCGGGCCCGCCGGCGATCGGTTCGGCGAGTAAAACAGAGCCATGAAGTTCTCGTCGTCGGGGTAATCGGTGAGCCACGATTTGCGGAAAAACGGGAGTTTTCCGTGGTTGGACTGTTCGCGGTGCACCGAAGCCGGCAGCACGTCGACGGAGATCCGAATACCAAATTCTCCCAATTGGTGTTGCACGTATTCGCAGAGGTCCACGTAATCGGCCGTGGTCGAGAGTTTCAGCGCGGGCAGACCATCCCCACCGGGGAAGCCCTTTCTGCGCAAAATGGCGCGTACCGAATCGGGATTGTACTCATAACCCACGCCCGGGTTGTATCCCGGCATTCCCACCGGAATGAAACCGCCGAGAGCCGGGGCGTACACGTTGTTCCGGAGGTAGCGCACCATGGACACGCGGTCGATGCCGTAATTCACCGCCCTGCGCAAATCTTTGTCGAACCACGGGCTGTCGGTATCCCACAGGTCTTGCGTGACGAAGCCAAGGTAATCCGTCTTCAGAAACGGGGTTCTATTCAGGTGGATCCTCTCCGAGTACAGCTCGTTCAGCTCGCCTTCCGGGGTGAGCAATTCGTCGTTGTAGCTCGAGTGCAAGCCGGACATGAAATCGAAATTGCCTTTGAGAAAATCCAAGTAAGCCGCGCTCTTGTCGGGAACGAAGGAAACCGATACCGCATCGAGGTACGGCAGCCGATTTCCCTGTTCGTCACGCTCGAAATAATTCGGGTTTTTCAACAACGCCAGCCGCGTATTTTCAATCCAAAAATTGAATCGAAAAGGACCGGTACCCACGGGGTTGTTTCTGAAGTCGTGGCCATAGTACTCCACCGCTTCCTTTGGAACCACGGAACAGTACTTCATGCCCAACAGGCCCAAAAAGGGCGGGAATGGCCGCCTGAGCCGCACGATGAGCGTCGTATCGTCGACCGCTTCGAAGGGGTCGTGCTCGGCGACCGAACCGAACACCCATACGCCGGGGCTCGCCAAGCCGGGGTCCCTCAGTCGGTGAAAGCTGTACACGAAATCCCCCGCCACGACCCGCCGTCCCTCACCGTTTTCGAACACGTCGTCGTCGTGAAAATACACGTCGTCGCGAAGGTGAAAGGTGTATTGCAAACCGGTGGAATCCACCTCCCACGACTTGGCGATGGCCGGTACCACTTGCAAAGAATCGTTGATGGCCACCAGTCCGTTGAACAGCATATTGGCGGCCCAGAGATTTTCGAGATTGCCGGTAAACGCCGGATCCAAGGAGGATATCCCCGCGGATTCGTTGTATCGGAATATCATCTTGTCGTCGTGGTCGTGCCCTCTTCCACAGGCCAGAAGAAGAGCCGCCAACGATAGAAAAACCACGTGTTTCACGGCCGAAAGTTATTAAAAACGCCGGGGGGAATTAGCTTTGCGAAGAACATTCAACCAAAGGCGGCGTTCTTCCGAAGTCGGCGAGCATGGAAATGAAGGATTTGAAAAAATACTCCGAAAACAGGTACCGAAGCTTCGGGTATGCTTTCCGGGGATTTTGGAGGTTCGTGCGGGAAGAAACGCCGGCGCCCATCCATTTGATCGCGATCGCCGCCGTGGTGATCATGGGCTTTTGGTTCACGCTCTCCCCTTTGGAATGGACGGTGGTCGTCTTGATGTCTGCGGCTCTCCTCTCCGCGGAATTGCTGAACAGCGCATTGGAAAAACTCGGCAATGCGATAACGACCGAATACAATCCCCTTATCGGCAAGGCGAAGGATTTCGCCGCCGCGGCGGTACTCGTCCTGTCCGTGGCGGCGGTGATCATCGTCGCCATCCTCTTTCTTCCCAAAATCCAGGAGAGGTGGAAAGAGCGGCGGGATGCATCACCTCAATCCCACGCCCAAGGATTGGAGGCGGTATCGTTTCATGCTGTTGTCGGCCCAGCCGTAGACCATCCCCACGGTGATCGCGTTTCCACTCAAACTGGATCCTCCGTGTGAATTGTAGTTCAGCACGTTGTACCGGTAACGCAATCCGAGATAACTATCCCCTTTCAAGTAAAGTCGGAAGTTGAAACCCAAACTGAGGTTGAGTGCGCCGGCGATCACAGCGTCGGTTTCCGTATCGTCGTCATAGGGAACCACGGTAAAATTTTCATATCCGATGCCCCCCAACAATTGAAATTCGTGGTTCCGGGCTTTAAGGAGTCGATAACCGAAATCAGTACCGATGCCGAACGAGAAATAATTGTCGGTAACGTAGGTGGAATCATCATCGTTGTACAGGTATTCATTTGCGCTTTTCAAAAAGCGAAACGAAGTATACAAGTCGAAAAAAAATCCGGACCATTGGCCGCCGAACAGTACTCCTATTTCGGGGTGGTTGCCCAAGATTTCCAAGCTGTCCGTAGGCATCCAAATACCGGCGAATATTCCCGCGTGGAATGCGCCTTGCCTGCGGATTTCTTCCAGTTCTTCCAGATATTCCGTTTGAAGCGGGCTGTCGGGAAATTCCTCCCTGCGAAAGGCGGAATACAAACTATCGGTTTCCCCGGCGATGTGCCAAGCGAGGTAGCGTTCGAATTTCGGAACGTCCTTTCTCCCCGCCTGGTTTTCGGCGAGTTCGGTGAGAAACTCCCGGTATTCCCGCGCTCGCCCCGTTCCATCCTCATTATAAGGCGCGTATAAAATGATGTGCTGCCAGTACGGTCCATACGGCCCGTGCGGCCATCCTCTAAACTGTCGAACGGGAGTAAACAGTTGGATTTCGTCTTCCGTCAAGTCTCCGCGAACGATTCCAAGCAGCATTCTGGTCTGCTGAATTTGGGGGATAGCACCACAGTGGTACTGCCAATAATCGAGCACAACTTCGACGGAGTCCAGTTGACCGCGCTCGTAATATTCGGGAATCAAGCGTTTGGAATTGAAATCGACGTCGACGCATGAGGGTTTGGTCTCCGTCATGAGGTTCGAAAGATCGGGTGGTTGAGCGGTGGACGGGTGGCAAATCAGGAAAGAAAAAAGGAAAAGGGCGGGAAGGTAGAGAAGTGGAGTACGTCGCATAATGGGATGGTTAATATGACGGTTCATGAAATGTACTGCGATTTGGAACTCGACATTAATCAAACACTTTGCCGGAATTGATTCGGTGCTCGATCATGATGAAACGGTTGAGACGGTGTCGATCAGGCAAATATTCAAACGTTTTCGGCCGAATTCCAAAGCCCTGTCGACGTCTTTTCCCATGAACACGTCGATGGTGGTTTTGTAGCGCCGATTCATTTTGTCGTTTACGACGAAAGTATCGGTGAAGCCCTCGATCAGCACCCGGGAGCCATACACGAAACCGCTGTCGATCAAATCGCGGGATACGGCCACGGAAGGTACGTCGGTATTCAGGGTGTCGCCCCAGGCGGTAATGTTGCCCGGACTTCCCGGACGGGTTTGGTACGGCAGGCTGTTGTAGGCCGAAACCTTTACCTCCATGCATTTCAGGGAAATGCGGGTTTCCGGTTCACCCCGGCAGGCCGACAGCAGAGAAGCCGTACAAAAAGCCACTATGAGAAAATCGAAATTCACGGAGAGTAAACTTCGTAAAAAAGAAACCACCCACAAAAACAAATCACCTTATCACCCTTCGAAATCGAAGGCGATCACCAACAGGAATTGGTGTTCTTTGTCCGATTCGTTGAGCGGACTCACGCGGTATTCCGGACCCACGGCCATTGCCATGAAGGAGAATACGGGAAAGGAATACTTCGCACCCAGCCGTACTTCATAAACCGACTCATCGCCCTGGATGCTGTATAGGTTTTCCACCTTTGCGGAAAGGGCGCGGGGCGAATCATCCGACTCGCCCAAGGGAAATTCGGGTTTTAGGGCGTACCGAAATCGGAAACGCGGTTTGGAACCTTCGCCGAATATCTGCTCGGCCTTGAATTGATGACCCAACTCGAAAGAGTCGAATTCGTCGGAGAACTTGTACTGCTGTATTATTCTGTGAAAGCTCTTTTGCTTGACGTCGTCGTATCGGAAAAGGTAGCCGCCCCCGATGAGATGGTCGTTTTGGAGCTTGCGGAGAATCACGGCTTTTACGTCCGTGCGAGTCCACAAGAAATCACTTTGGGGATCTTCACCGCCAAACACGCCCTGCACGTAGAATTGTCGGCTTTCTACATCGAATTCCAAAATGGTTTTCTCCGCCCATTCCTTCCGAAAGGAAACTACGGGCAAGGTGCCGACGGCGTACTCGCTTTGGGCGCGGCTTTCGACGGCGATCAGCGAGAAAGCGAGAGGCAGCAGTATGCCGATGAGCCAAGGACTCGGCCGGTCGACCCTTGACCTAATCGACAACTTTTGAAACTTCCTTTGGAAATGTGCGGTGAATGGTGAGAGCGGGTTTGGTTTCAAGTTTAATCCAAGGTTAAATTTTTCGCCGCGCAAAGTTAAATCAATTGAACTTTCGTTCGACGACGGTTCATACCGTTCGGGGATACCTTAGGTAAAGGAGGAACGCAGCGAAGGATCACAACGTCAATGCACCGAGCCGCCTACCACACCTTTCGGGAAGGGCCGAATAAAATCCCGATATGTGAAAACATGCCAATAGTCGACGCGGAAGCGGCATTCATCCCTTTTTGGGCCGGGGATTTTGGATATAATGCGTTATTTTCGCCGGAATTGCCATTTCGCGAAGGAAACCCTCACGGATTGGTCGATTCAAAACACCTACCTGCAGAAACCGCTTTATGACATGCCTTCGAGGAATTCAAGAAAACTCCCTGGAGAACACACACCTGACAGCAAATGGGAAATACCGCAGGACTTTCCTGAGCAGAATCCCAACCCCATACTTCGATACAATCAAAATCTGGACTTGGCCTACGCCAATGCCGCTGCGCGAAACTTGATCGAGTCCTGCGATTTCAAGTCGCGGCACCATCTGATCGAACAAGAACTGAGCAAGGTTTTCGCATCGTCTAAACCAACGCGCATCAGCCACGCCATCGACGATCGGACTTTCGCCTTTCACTTCCTGAAATCTCCCGAGACGGACTACGTCAACGTGTTTTTGCACGACATCTCCGAAGAAATCCAGATGCGGAGATACTTTCAGGTATTGAGCCAGTTTTCCGCCGCGCTGTTGAGCGGTCGGTCGGATCAGGAAGTCGGACGCATCCTCGCCCGCGAGGTCATACACCGCTTGGGCTACGTGGATGCCATGATTTACCTGTACGACGAATCCCGGGAAATGCTGCTCCCCGTGGCGGGTCACGGGCCGGATCAGCCCCGAAACCTCGACGTATCGCCGGGAAGGGAGATTCCGTTGGGGCAAGGTATCGTCGGGACCGCGGCCCGGAAAAAAGAAACCGTCATTTCCAACGATTTGGAATCCGACCCCCGGTACTTAGTGGACGACGGCAACCGCGCTTCCGAGATATCCGTGCCCATTCTGAACGGCGACGAATTGCTGGGCGTGATCGATTCCGAGCACCCCGAGAAAAATCATTTCACCGACACGGATCGAAGGATCTTGGAAGCGGTGGCCAATCTGGCGACGACGAGATTGTTGGAAATCCGAGCGGACAAGCGCCGACGCAAAACGCAGTTGCAGTTCGAAACCTTCGTGCAAAACGCATTCGGCGGGCTGTATATCCTCAAAGACGAGAAATTCACCTTCGTCAATGAGCCGATGTGCGAGATATTGGGATACACCAAGGAAGAACTCACCGATCCGAATTTCAACGCCGGCGACTTGATGACCGACTTCAATCGGGATTTCCGAAGGGTGGTGCTGGACAGGCGACGGGGTGACCATTCCCGGAAATCCTACCAGATGAAAATCCGTACCAAAACCGGCGAATCCAAATACCTCGCGATCAATACGAGCGTATTGTCGGACGACGACGGGATGCACACGTACGGCATCGCACTCGACATCACCGAATGGGTACACGACAAGAAGCGACTGGAAGAGCTCTACAACGCGCTGGAAAGCCGAAACGAAGAATTAAACGACTTCGTGGACCTTGCATCCCACAACCTCCGCGCACCGGTGACCAACCTCGAGGGGCTCCTCGAATTTTACAATTACGAAGACCCCGGCGATCCCATCAACCTTCAGTTGATCACCGATTTCCGGAATTCCGTCGCCAAGATGCACCTCATTCTGGAAGAGATGCACACGGTGCTCAATGTAAAGTCGACCGGCTTGTTCAAATTCGGCACAGTCGATCTGGACAAGAGTTTGATGACGGTGAAGAAGATGCTCCAAAATCAAATCGAATCCTCGGGCATCGACATCGAAACCGATTTTACCGTGCAGAAATTTCGATACGTGGAAGGTCATGTGCGGAACATCCTGATGAACATGATCAGCAACGCAATCAAATTCAAGCACCCGGATCGAAATGCCAACCTGAAAATCAGCACGGAAAAAACGAATAAGGGAGTGCGACTCTACTTCAAGGACAACGGACTGGGGTTGAACTCCGAGCAAGTGGGAAACAAGATTTACAAATTGTACGCCCGGTTTCACCCTGAAACCGACGGCCGGGGCATCGGCTTGTATTTGGTGAAAAAGCAACTCGAACTTCTGGAAGGCGACATTCGATTTCGCTCCGAACAGGGCAAGGGCGCAACGTTCATCGTGGAGCTCAAGGCCGAAGTAAGCGCATGAGAATAAGGCAAACCACCGTACGCCGCGGTTGAACACGGCGCTTCACATCAAAGGACAGGAACCACCGCATGGCCGTTTACGCGCTCGACGAATACCACATGGCCTTTCCCGACCCGGAATTGGCGGATGAAAACGGATTGATTGCCGTTGGCGGCCGAATCAGCGAAGACTGGCTGTTGCTGGCTTACGAATCGGGAATTTTTCCCTGGTCCGCACCCGACGAACCCCTGCTGTGGTGGAGCCCCGATCCTCGCTGCGTTTTATTGCCCGACGAAGTGCGGGTGCACAAGAGCATGGGCAGCGTGTTGAACCGCCCCGACTGGACTTTCCGAATGGATACGGCCTTCGACGAAGTGGTGGAACAATGCTCGGCGGTCGGCACGCGCAAAGGCAATACGTGGATCGATCCGCAGTTGAAATCCGCCTACGGGGGATTGCACCGCGCGGGAGTGGGCCACAGCGCCGAAGTGTGGTGCGAAGGCCATTTGATCGGTGGACTTTTCGGGGTGAGTTTAGGGGCGGCGTTCTTCGGCGAGAGCATGTTTTCCTTGGAAGACAATGCATCCAAGTACGCGTTGATTCATTTCTGCCGGTGGTTGTCCTTGCGGGATTTCCACTTCGTGGATTGCCAGATCCCCTCCCCTCACCTGCACCGAATGGGCGCGAAGGACATTCCGCGTTCCGAATTTTTGGATCTGCTGCATTCTGCTTTGGTAGAAGACACCTTCCTCGGCATGTGGAAACCTTGAGTAAGCCGGTATGCGAATACGGCGCCCTCCCCGGTGGTTCATTCCCCCTATCTTTGCAGCGTGACACGCGAAAAATTGAAATTGAAACAGGCACTGAGCGGCCCTCTTCCCGGGTGGGAAGCCCAGCGCAAAATGATCAACTTCAGCCGGCCGAGAGCCGAAGACGTCGAAACAATCGATCCGGGAGCCAACATAGGCGCCGTACTCATTTTGATCTACCCCAAAGACGGAGAAGATCACGTGGTGCTCATCTTGAGAAACACTTACGACGGCGTGCACAGCGGCCAAGTCGGATTGCCCGGCGGGAAGGTCGAAAAATCCGATCGGGACTTGATGGCAACCGCCTTGCGCGAGGCGCATGAAGAGGTGGGCATCCTTCCCGCCGAGGTGGAAATTTTGGGCGGTCTGAGCCCGGTGTACATTCCGCCGAGTCGGTTTTTGGTGTATCCCTATGTGGGAATTTCCGAAAAGCGCCCCGATTTTCAGAGGGATCCCACCGAAGTGGCCAAAATCATCGAAGCCCCGGTCGAGAAGTTTTTGGATCCCGCCTATCGCAAGGAAAAGACCATTTTCGTCAATTCGGAAAGCACGGAATTGGCCATCAAATACTTCGATATTCAAGACCAAGTGGTGTGGGGCGCCACCGCCATGATCATGAGCGAATTTTCAGAGATCGTCAAAAACACCCGCGGGCTGTAACATACAGCCCGCGGAAAGAAGAAAATCGCACGTTCGGGCGATCAACTGAATTTGGATATCACCTCTTGAGACACGCCGGTATAACTGAACCCTCCGTCGTGGAACAAGTTCTGCATGGTGACGAAGCGAGTGTAGTCGCTGAACAAAGACAAGCAATACTTGGCGCATGCCTCGGCGTCGGCGTTGCCCAAAGGACTCATGGCGTCGGCGTAGCTCATGAACTCATCGAATCCTTTTACGCCGCTTCCCGCCGTGGTCATGGTCGGTGATTGGGAAATGGTGTTTACCCTCACTTTTTTCTTGATGCCGTAGTGGTATCCGAATCCGCGGGCGATGCTTTCCAGCAAAGCTTTGGCGTCGGCCATGTCGTTGTAATCGGGAAAAACGCGTTGGGCGGCGATGTAGGTCAGCGCCACCACCGAACCCCATTCGTTGATCGCGTCCCGCTCATAAGCCGCGTTGAGCAAGCGGTGAAGGCTGAGCGCGGAAACGTCCAAGGTCTTGTGAAAGAAGTCGTAGCTCGGTGAGGTGTACTCCTTCCCTTTCCGCACGTTGGGCGACATGCCGATGGAGTGGAGGATGAAATCCACCGGGCCACCCAGTTTTTCCATGGCCATGTCGAAAAGTTTGCCCAAATCTTCGTCGTTGGTGGCGTCGGCGGGGATCACCGGTGCGTTGCCGCACTTTTTCGCAAGTTCGTTGATCTCTCCCATTCTCATGGCGATGGGCGCGTTGGTGAGAACGATGGAGGCACCTTCGGCGTATGCGCCCTCAGCTACTTTCCACGCGATGGACATGTCGTTGAGCGCTCCGAAAATAATTCCCTTTTTACCTTTCAATAAATCGTGGGCCATGTTTTAGTTTTTTGATGATGTTGCGACAAATATAGAAAATAGCCTCGCCCGGATTCCGCTTCAATTTTCGCGCAGCAATTCCCGCGCGTTGTTCATGGCGGTGGGTGTCGTTCGGGCTCCGCTGAGCATTTGTGCGATTTCCAAAATCCGTTGGTCCGCGTCAAGTCGGTCGATTCGCGTTTGGGCCACGCCGTTTTCTTCGGTTTTGTACACCTTGAAGTGGGTGCGGCCTTTGGCGGCGATTTGAGGGAGGTGCGTGATGCTCAACACCTGTCTGTTTTCGCCCATCTCGCGCATCAGAAGTCCCATGGCGTTGGCGACTTCCCCCGATACTCCGGTGTCGATTTCATCGAGTACGATCGTCGCGGCTGATGTACCCGAGGCGGCCTTTTTGATGGCGAGCATGAGTCTAGACAGCTCCCCTCCCGAAGCGACGCGCTTCAACGGTTGTGGTTGATGACCCTTGTTGGAGGAGAAGAGCATTTCCACGACGTCCGCTCCCCGGGGGCCGGGCTTGTCGAGTGCCAAGATTTCCACTTCGAATCGCGCGGATTCCATGTTCAACCGCCTCAAAGTTTCGGTAATGGCGGCGGCGAAATCCTTCAGTACACTCTTTCGCCTTTTGGTCAATCCCGCGGCTTTTTCAGCTATTTCCTTCTCGATTTTCGCCAGTTGTGCGCCGAGGGACTCGACTTTGGCTTCGAGCTCTTCGGTGCCGGCCACTCGGCCCTGCAGTTCATCGCGAAGCCGTCGAAGTCCTTCCGCCCCGACGACGTTGTGCTTGCGCTCGAGGTTGAAAATGGCCGCGCGCTTTTCGTCCAGATCCGCCAATCGCTTGGGATCGACTTGCACGTCTTCCACGTGCGATTCCATCTCCCTCACCACTTCCCGAATTTCGATGGCCGCGCTCTCCAGTCTCTGCTTCCATTCCGAATACGTTTTGGACCAGTCGGCCAGGTCCGTCACCGCGTCCACGGCGGCGTCCAACCCCACCGCCGCGGCTTTGTCGTCGGTATCGAGCATTGCGATGGCCGCGTGGAGTTTTCGCGCGATTTCCTCCGCGTGAGCCAGCTTGTTGTACTCGTCTTCAATTTCGGCTTCGTCGTATTCGTCGAGGTTGGCGCCGTGGAGCTCACCGAGCTGGAAATTCAGGAAATCCCGTTCTCCCCTGGACTTGGCCAGTGCTTGCTCCGTTTCTTTCAAATCACGAGCCGCGCGGGTTCCTTCGGCGTAGATTTCCCGGTAATCGGCGAGTTCTTCCTTCAAGTCCGCAAACCCATCGATAATGCGCAGTTGAAAATCGGGTTCGTTGATCTGTATGGTCGTGTGCTGGGAATGCAAATCGACCAGGGCCATGCCCAATTCCCGCATGACCTTCAGACTGACGGGAGTATCGTTGATGAAGGCTCGGCTTTTACCGGTTTCGGTGATCTCCCGGCGGAAGCGGGTCGCGGGCTCGTAGTCCACGTCCAGGTCTTCCAATCGTTTCATCCAAGGGTTTTCTTCCAGCGCAAACGTGCCCTCTACGATGCATTTCTTGCTCCCCTTGGCCACGGCTTTCACGTCGCTACGGTCGCCGAGGATCAGACCCAGCGCGCCGAGGATGATGGATTTGCCGCTGCCGGTTTCTCCCGTGAGGATATTCAAGCCCCTTTCGAAGCTGATTTCCAATTGGTCGATCAACGCGTAATTCCGTATGGAAAGGTGTTGGAGCATGCGTCCAAAGATAAGAGTAGAGAAGGATTTGTAAACGGAGAATCGACTTTTGTCGAAGGCACGCCGAAAGTCGTGCAGGTGGCGGTTTTTATGATTTGTGGGTGTAACTCGATGAGGGAAGTCACACCCACAAAAACCCAAAAACACACCCGTCCGCAAATCCCCGAAGAAGGGCGTTGGGGCGGTGCAGTGCCGAAAGGGACTTACTTCCCTTTTTGGATCTTTTCGTACACCGACAGGTTTCCGGGGTCTACTTGGGAGAGCAACTCGTAGAGTTGGTTTCGCATGGGCGGATCGGCGGGCGTGAAGATGTTTACGATCTCATCGCTTTTCGCGAGGAAAAACAGCTGGGTGACGTACGCCATGGGCTTGACGCGGTGAATTTGGGTGAAATCCTGCAAGGAGTTGAGGATGTTTTGCCGACCCACATCGGTCTTTTCGCTCATGAAATCCAGGCCTTTGCGGTGGTACATGTAGAGGCATTGCCGCATGGGCTTGAAGGTGCGGTGAAGAATGTCTTCGACCAGCCAGTACCGGTTTTTGTCGCCTTCGAACGCCTTCCACCCTTCGGCCGTACTCGATTGGGCCGATTGCACGATGCGCTGCGCTTGGTTGTAATAGGGCGTGCCGCCTTCCAGGGCGAAGGTGTCGTAATCGTAGCCGATGATCATGTATGCATAAAAAGCCAACACCGAGATGAGGTTGTTGTCGAACCGGTCGGGGTTGAAATTCCACTGCGTATTGGGAGTGTACTCGAAGGTGACGTTGAGGTCGCGTACGCGGAGCACCGGGCTGTTGTAGTCGGTGTTGAAGATGGGTCTGGAGCTGATGATTTGCAGCTCCGCGCCGTAGACGTTGCTTCCGGCGGTGGCCTGATTGATCTGGAGGATGATGCTGCATTCGATGCGTTCCTCGACGGTGAAGCGGTCGTCGGTCCACTTGCGGTTGTTCATGAAGTCGTAGATATCCGACTCCAATTGCTCGAAAATGGATGGGTTCACCCCTTGGATCTGCGGGGTGATGACGTCCACTTGGCAATTCAGTTCCTGCGCCCAGGCGGTGATGCCGCAGAAGGCGGCGAAGAGGAAGGCGATAAAGGTTTTTCTCATTTCGGCTGGTTGTCGAGGAAGTTTTCGAGGACGAAGGTCCAAATGTCCCGGGCGACCTCCACTTTTGGCTTCAACTGCAAATCACGCGATTTATTGCGGGAAATCAAGGTGACGCGGTTGGTGTCGTGGCCGAAACCGGCGCCTTCGTGGCGCATGGAGTTGAGCACGATGAGGTCGCAATTTTTCGCTTTGAGTTTTCCCTTGGCGTTTTCGAGTTCGTTGTCGGTTTCCAGAGCGAATCCCACGGTAATCTGGCCCTCGGATTTGATCTCGCCCAGGGTTTTCAAAATGTCTTTGGTCGGTTCGAGTTCGATGGTCATGGACGCATCGGACTTCTTGATTTTGGAATCGGCGCTGACCTTTGGGCGGTAGTCGGCCACGGCGGCGGCCAACACGGCGATGTCGGTTTCGGCGAAAACCTCGAGGGAGGCCTCGTACATATCCTGTGCCGAGCGGACGGATACGGTGTGCACGTCTTTGGGCGGCTCCAAGGGCGAGGGACCTGAAATGAGGGTAACCTGCGCTCCGAGCCGAGCCGCGGCCTCCGCCAGTGCGTATCCCATTTTCCCGGTACTTCGGTTTCCGATGTACCGCACCGGATCGATGTCTTCTTGGGTGGGGCCTGCGGTGACCAGTACTTTCTTGTCGCGCAGAGGGGCGTTTTTGGCCAGATGATCCTCAATGAATTTGGCGATGTGTTCCGGCTCGGCCATTCGGCCTTTTCCCACGAGTCCGCTGGCGAGTTCACCCGACTCGCTCGGTATTTCGATGTTTCCCCTTTCCCGCAATTTGGCGATGTTTTCTTCCGTGGATACGTGGGCGATCATGTCCAAATCCATCGCCGGCGCGAAGTACACGGGGCAGGGTGCGCTGAGGTAGGTCGTCAGAAGCAGATTGTCGGATTGGCCGCCGGCCATTTTGGCCAAGGTGTGCGCCGTGGCCGGGGCGATGACCATGAAATCCGCCCATTGGCCGAGTTCCACGTGGTTGTGCCACATGCCTTCTTCCTTCGGCTCGCGCACCAGCAATCCCGCAACGGGGTTTCCGCTGAGGGTGCCCAAGGTAAGAGGAGTGACGAATTCGGCCGCGAAGGGAGTGATAATCACGCGCACTTCGGCGCCTTGCTTCACGAATTCCCGAACCAGAAAGGCCGATTTATAGGCGGCGATGCTGCCCGAAACGCCCAACAATATCCGCTTGCCCCTGAGTAATGACATGGGGAGCGAAGATTAAGAAAGCGGCTCGTTGTTGCTTTCGGTGGATTCCACTTGACGGAAGTAGATCTCGTCGTTGAGCAACTCTTCGATGGCGATGCTGTGAGGTTTGGGCAGCCTCTCGTACATTTTTGAAATCTCGATTTGCTCGCGGTTTTCAAAAACCTCTTCCAGCGTGTCCTGGGTGGTGGCGAACTCTTCGAGTTTGCTGTGCAATTCGGCTTTCATTTCCGCCTGAATCTGGTTGGCGCGCTTGGCCATGATCACGATGGATCGGTAAATGTTGTCGGTGCTTTTCTCCAGATCGCGGATTTCGCGGGTAATCGTGGTCCTCGCGGCGGAGGTATTCTTGAAACTCATGGTCGGTCTGTTTAAAATTTCATTTTATCTAGCTCTCGCAACGCATTGGCGTAAAAAGTTTCCGCCTCGTTGATGAAGCGGCTGTCGGCGTATGCGTCTACGAAGCGGTGATAATTGTCAATGGTGTCGTTGAGGCGGTCGACTTTTTTGGAAGTCACGCTGTTCATCGCCAAAAGATAAGAACTTTTCACGATGAGGAATTCGATCTCTTCCCGGTAGGTCGACGCGGGATAATCCTTGAGGACGTTTTCGAGGGCCAGGGTCGCCGACTGGTACTGTCCGGTGGTGTAGTACAGTTTGGCGTTTTCGAAGGCTTTTCTCTCGAGCTTTTCCCTCAATTCGAAAACCATGGCGTTTGCACTGTCTTTCAATGCCGACGCGGGGAACCTGTTCAAAAAGAGTTGAAACTCGCTGATGGCCTTTTCCGTGTCGGTCTGGTCGAGGGAATATTCGGGAGAATTCAGGTAGCTGCAATAGGCGCTTCTGAACAGGGTGGTTTCCGCCTTGTCGCTATGTGGAAACGTTCGGGTGAAGTTCTTGTAGTAATACGACGCGAAGTAGTACTCGCCCAAGTTGTAATGGCAATTGGCGATGTAATAGTGGATGTCTTCGCTCTTCTCCGAACCCCTGAGCAAGGTGCCGAGCTCGTCGAACAAAGACAAAGCCTTGTTGTATTCCCCGTCGTTGTAATATTCGACGGCTTTGGTGTACTTGTAATCCACGTCGTTGCTCTTCAACACCTTGTTGTACTCCGAACAAGAAGTGGAGAACAAGAGTGCCAAGAACAATGCGGGAATGAATGCCTTTTTTCTCAAGACGGTTGAAAACATCGCGCAAAGGTAATCATACGCGCCCGAATGACCAAAGCTCCGATGCGTGAAACGTCGGTGATGCGTGACGGTGGAAAAGGCGAATATCCCACACAGGGAATGAGCGCGCAAAACGCCCCGAATGAGCCCTTGGGGCAAATTTTGAGGGCATCGGTAGAAAGAGTACTTTTGCGCCTCGAAAACAACAGTGTATCCCTATGCAAGACATCTTTGAAAAAATCAAAGCCAACCGTGGCCCCCTGGGCAAGCACGCCAAGGAAAGCCACGGCTATTTCACCTTCCCCAAACTCGAAGGTGAAATCGACCGCCGAATGAAATTCCGCGGAAGGGACGTTCTGGTTTGGAGTATCAACAATTACTTGGGTTTCGCCAACCACCCCGAAGTGCGGAAGGTGGATGCCGAAGCCGCCGCCAAGTGGGGATTGGCCTACCCCATGGGTGCCCGCATGATGTCCGGTCAGACTTCACTGCACGAGCAATTGGAGAGCGAATTGGCCGATTTCGCCGAGAAGCAAGACGCATTCTTGTTGAATTACGGTTACCAAGGTTGCCAGTCGGCTATCGAAGCTTTGGTAGACCGAAACGACGTAATCGTATACGACAGCGAGTCCCACGCCTGCATGGTCGACGGGGTTCGACTTCACCAAGGAAAACGCTTCGTTTTCCAACACAACGACATGGACAGCTTCGCCAAGCAGCTGCACAACGCGAAAAAATGGGCGGAGCAAACCGACGGGGGAATTCTCGTGGTTACGGAAGGAGTTTTCGGCATGGCCGGCGATCAGGGCAAGCTCAAAGAAATCGCCGCTTTCAAAAAACAAATTCCCTTCCGACTTTTCGTCGATGACGCCCACGGTTTCGGAACCATCGGCGATTCGGGAAAAGGCGCCGGGGTGCACCAAGGCGTACAGGATGAAATCGATATTTACTTCGGAACCTTCGCGAAAGCCATGGCCACCATCGGCGCTTTCGTGGCCGGCGACGAACAGATCATCGACTACCTCAGATACAACATGCGCTCCCAGACTTTCGCAAAATCGCTTCCCATGCCCATCGTGGAAGGAGCGTTGAAGCGACTGGACATGATGCGCAGCGAACCCGAGCACAAAGAAAACCTGTGGAAAATCGCAAGGGCGCTCCAATCCGGATTGCGCGACGCGGGATTCGATCTCGGCGTGACGGACTCTGCCGTGACCCCCGTTTTCCTCAAAGGTTCCCTGGGTGAAGCCACGAGCTTGACCATGGATTTGCGCGAGCGCTTCGGCATCTTCTGTTCCATCGTGGTATACCCCGTGGTTCCGAGAGACGTCATCATGCTCCGACTCATCCCCACCGCCATTCACACCTTGGAAGATGTACAGTACACCATCGACACGTTCAAAGAAGTGAAGGTAAAATTGGAAAACAAAGAATACGAATCCAACGAAATCGTGGATTGGCGTTAATCCAATTTCAATAAGACAAAAAAAGCCTCCGAAATTTCGGAGGCTTTTTTGTTTGGACGGTCCGTTACGGACGGATGTCCATTCGGTTATTCATCCACGGGGGTAAACTCGTTCAGGTTGTTCGTCACCTCGGTCACCACGCGCTGCAATTGGTTGATGTTGGTGTTGATCGAATCTCGCGCCGAAGCCCAATCCTCTTTCTTCAGCTTTTTGAGATCGGAAATTTCCTTGTCGATCTCCTTCAGTTGTTTTTCCAACCCCGAGATCATTTCCTTCTTGCCGCTCTCCGTCCCGGTAGACTGAACGCCCTTGATGTTGGCGATGTCCTTGTTCACTTGTTTGCGGCGTTTCTCCAGAACTTTCACGCGCGCGTCGCGGTGATCCACGGTAAAGTCTTCCTTCATGGTGGAGAGTTTCAGCAATTCCTTGCGCGTATCTTCCAATTGGGTCAGAACGTCGGCTTGCTGTTTTTTGACGGCTTCCATAGTCACCGTCGATTTGCAGGCACTCAAACCGAAGAGGGCCAAAAAGGCGATGGTCATCAGCCTTGAAAGAGAATTCATCTTCATATCACGTGTGTTTTCGTTATAACCGCGACCGAAATGGAAAGTTCACTGCGGGTACCCGCGAGTGCGTTGGATCGGATGCGCGACGCGGCAAAATTATCCCAATATTCCATAGTCCGAGCAAAAAGAAACATTCGGGGGTTCATCCGCACCATTTAAACAACGTGCGAAAGATCGACGATGCCGGTCTGAGGCGTTTCACCCTCAACGAAAGCGGCTCCGCTCCCGTTCGAATCCGGCGTTGAGCAGGGACAAAAACACCGAGAACAGCAGCGCCCACCAGAAATTAGCCAGGTGAAATCCGTCGACGATTTGCCCGACGAGCCACACCATAAACGCGTTGATCACCAGCAAAAACAGGCCGAGCGTGACGATGGTGACCGGAATGGTGATCAACACCAGCAGAGGTTTGACGAACATGTTCAAGAATCCCAAGATGATGGCCACGACCAAAGCGGTCCAGAAGCTCGAAATCTCAACCCCCGGAATGGCCCAAGCCAGCACGAAGATCAAAATGGTGTTGAGCGCCAATCGGATCAGGAAATTTTTCATATCAAAACGGTTGCGTCCATGCCAAAAATAAGGTTTTGAATCCGAGTACGGTTCGACCCCGGGATTATTTGCAAACAAAAAACGACACACCCGAAGGTGTGCCGCTGGTTCATAAAACGTGTACCGGTTCGAAGGTCAATTCAAAACATACGCCACCGTTTTTTCTGCGGATTTCCGCACTTCGAGGGCTTTGGAAAAAGCCAGGATGTTTTTTACGGTTCCGATCTTGGGCCGTCGTCGAAGCGATTCGGCGGCTGCATGACCCGGGGTCGGCATATTGGAGAATTGGGGTTCGAAATTCGAAGAAGGAGTAGAATGAGCCATAGGCGTCTGTGTTGATTTATACCCATCAACGACGGTTCCACGCCCTTTAGTATGAGATGGTGATAATTTTTGTGGGTGTGTCGTCGCCCCGCAAGTCATTCGCAGGGCGCCGAGTGGTCTGAAAACGGTTGTTGCACAGGGGCGGGACGGGCCGTCACGCGGTACCACGCCCCTCTCCCACTTCGTATTATCCGGTGAGGGATATGTTGTGCTTCTCGATGATCTTGCGCATGTTGATCAGCGCATAGCGCATCCTACCCAGAGAGGTGTTGATGCTCACGTTGCTCCTCTCGGCGATTTCCTTGAAGCTCAATCCGCCGTAGTGTCTCATCATCACCACTTCCTGTTGTT
Source organism: uncultured Cryomorphaceae bacterium (assembly GCA_964574635.1). Lineage (GTDB taxonomy): Bacteria > Bacteroidota > Bacteroidia > Flavobacteriales_D > Cryomorphaceae > CAZNOG01. The sequence goes on from CAZNOG010000002.1 coordinate 116,107, forward strand.
CGGGCGGAAGTTCGAGGATGAGTTTCCGTACGTCTTCGTGAATGATGTCGCGGATCCAATCGTCTTCGATATTCCTTTCCTCCAGGGGGATGGTCGCAAACACGTCGAAATCGTCGTCACTGCGCACCTTCGGCATTTTCTTATTCCTTCTGAAATGATCGATGGTCAAGTTGTGTGCGATGCGCAACACCCAAGGGAGGAATTTTCCCTCTTCGTTGTACTTCCCCGCTTTGAGGGTATTGATCACTTTTACGAAGGTCTCTTGGAATATATCGTCAGCCAGTTCGTTGTCCCGCACCAGCATGACTATCTGCATGTAGATACGATCTTTGTGCCTGTGAAGCAATGCTTCAAAAGCCGATTCGTTACCTTCCAAATAGAGTTGAACCAACTGTTTGTCGGATGCCTGTTCTGAACGCATACTATCTCCTGTTGTTATAAAAACCGGTACTAAGAAAAATAAGGAGTAGATTTTACGCTATAGGCAGAACTGATTACGTTGGTGAGTTGATAATTCCGGGCAACGTGCCACGGAACGGGAGCTAATATACTCCAATCATCCCTTAAACGCAAATTCATCGTATTTTTGCCCACTCAAAAAATGTTAACATCCCGACATCCCATGCTTGAGCGAACCATCGCAAAGCCCCATCCCAAGACGCATATTCTCATCAAAAACGCACGGACCCACAACCTCCGCGGGGTGGACTTGGCGTTGCCCCGGGGAAAACTCATCGTCGTGACGGGCTTGTCGGGATCGGGAAAATCGTCTCTGGCATTCGACACCCTCTACGCCGAGGGTCAACGCCGCTACGTGGAAAGTCTTTCGGCCTACGCACGCCAGTTTCTGGGTAAAATGGACAAGCCCGACGTGGAGTCCATCCGCGGCATCTCCCCGGCCATTGCCATCGAACAAAAGAACGCCACCGGTAATGCCCGGTCCACCGTAGGTACCACCACCGAAATCTACGACTACCTCCGATTGCTTTTCGCTCGGATCGGCAAAACGTACAGCCCCGTTTCCGGCGAAGAGGTAAAGCGGGAATCCACCGACGACGTGGTGAATTTCATCCGCACCCTCCCGGACTCCACCGCCTTTCTGATCCTCGCACCCATGCCCCACATCGGAAAGTCGCCGGAAGATAAGCTCGACATGCTCTTGAAGCAGGGGTACGCCCGCGTGAAGATCGACGGGGAAACCATGCGCATTGAAGACGCCTTGGAAAACCTGCCGAAAAAGATTCGAAAACTCGACATCGTCGTCGACCGGGTGCGGCAGGAAGCGGACGATCAAGACAACGAGTCCCGCATCGCCGATTCGGTGGAAACGGCATTTTTCGAGAGCGACGGTACCGTGGCCATCGAAGTGCTGGAAGGTGACCGCAAGGGCGTTTACGAGTTTTCCAACAGGTTCGAAAAAGACGGGATGACTTTCGAAATTCCCGACGAACACTTTTTCAGCTTCAACAGCCCGGTGGGTGCGTGCAAAACCTGCGACGGGTACGGAAGCGTCATCGGCATCGATCCCGACGCCGTCTTCCCCGATCACAAACTGAGCGTTTTCGAGGATGCCGTCGCTCCGTGGCGTGGCCACAAAATGAGCAAGTGGAAAAACGCCTTGGTCGCTGTGGCGGAGAAATTCGATTTCCCCATTCATCGGCCGTACAAAGACCTGAGTGAGGACCAAAAGGAATTGCTGTGGACGGGGAATCGCCACTTCAAAGGGCTGAACGCCTTTTTCAAATACGTGGAGTCGAAATCCTATAAGATACAGTACCGCGTGATGCTCAGCAGGTACCGGGGCAAAACCAAATGTCCGGATTGCAAGGGCACGCGCATACGGAAGGACGCCACCTACGTGAAAGTAGGCGGCGTGTCCATCGTCGATTTGCTCTCCATGCCCACACAGCGGGCGTTGGATACCGTGCGGTCGTTCGAACTCACCGAAAACGAGCGCGCCATTGCCAAAAGGTTGTTGACCGAAATCACCAACCGCCTGGATTATCTGGTCCGTGTAGGACTCTCCTACCTCACCCTCGATCGCCTGTCGAATTCCTTGTCGGGAGGGGAAGCTCAGAGAATCAAATTGGCCACTTGTCTGGGAAGCAGCCTCATCGGCAGCATGTACATCCTCGACGAGCCGAGCATTGGACTTCATCCCAAAGACACGGAGCGGCTCATCGGCATTCTGCGCTCGCTGCAGCAGGCCGGCAACACGGTCATCGTTGTGGAACACGACGAGGAAATCATGCGTGCCGCCGACCACATCGTCGACATGGGACCCGGCGCCGGCAGCTTGGGTGGTCGCGTGGTTTTCGAAGGAAATCACGACGATCTGCTCCTTGCCGAGAATTCGCTTACCGCCGAGTACCTCACGGGAAAGCGAAGGATCGAAGTGCCGGCAAAACGCCGCCCCCACAGAAACAAAATCACCGTGAGGGGAGCCCGGGAGAACAACCTCAAAAACCTCGACGTCGACTTCCCGCTGAACTGCTTGGTGGCGGTCACGGGAGTTAGTGGAAGCGGAAAGTCCACCCTCGTCACCGACATCCTCTACCCGGCTTTGAAGAAACGCATGGACGGGTACGCCGGCCACGTGGGGCTTCACGACGAAATCACCGGCGACCTGAAAATGATCCGCAACGTCGAATTCGTCGACCAGAATCCCATCGGGAAATCATCCCGATCCAACCCGGTCACCTACGTCAAGGCCTTCGACGAAATCAGGCGGTTGTTCTCTTCCATCAAAATGTCGAAAGTGAGGGGATACACCCCCGGGCACTTCAGCTTTAACGTGAAGGGAGGTCGTTGCGACACCTGCGAAGGGGAAGGCGTGGTGCGCATCGGCATGCAGTTCATGGCCGACATCACCCTCACGTGCGAAACCTGCGGCGGAACCAGGTACAAGGCGGAAATACTCGAGGTGAAGTACCGAGGGAAGAGCATCGCCGATGTATTGGAAATGACCGTGGATGACGCAGTGGACTTCTTCAACGACCCCGACTTTCGATCGGAAACCGAAAACATCGCCTCGAAATTGCTCCCCCTTCAAAAGGTGGGAATGGGGTACGTGAAACTCGGACAATCTTCCGAAACGCTCAGCGGCGGCGAAGCCCAGCGAACCAAACTGGCGGCTTTCCTCGCCAGGGGTGAACGCGAACCAGACACCCTCTTCATTTTCGACGAACCCACCACGGGCCTTCACTTCCACGACGTGGCCAAACTTCTGGGCAGCTTCGGGGAACTGATCAACAAGGGTCACTCGGTCGTTGTCATCGAACACGATCCGGACATCATCAAAATGGCCGATCACATCATCGACCTCGGCCCGGTGGGCGGCGTAGAAGGTGGATACGTGGTCTTCGAGGGAACTCCCGAAGCGCTGATCGGAAACAAAGAGAGCGCCACGGCCCCATACATCCGCGAAAAACTGAAGGGCTGAGCACCGCCCTACTCCACTTCTTCCCCTCCGTTCTTGAACTGGAGGTCGAATAGTTTTTTGTAGTGCCCCCCTTTGCGCAGCAGTTCGTCGTGGGTTCCCTGCTCCACGATTTTTCCGTGATCCATGACGATGATTTTGTCGGCTTTTTGGATGGTGCTGAGCCGGTGCGCGATCACGATCGAGGTACGGTTGGCCGTGAGTTTGTTGATGGCGCGCTGGATGAGCAGTTCGCTTTCCGTATCCACCGAAGAGGTCGCCTCGTCGAGGATCAATATTTTGGGATTGTACACGTACGCGCGGACGAAGCTCATGAGTTGCCTCTGACCGACGCTCAGCATCCCCCCACGCTCCTTCACGTCGAAGTGATATCCTCCCGGCAATCGCTCGACGAATTCGTGGGCACCCACGGCTTCGGTGGCCTCTTTGATCTCTTCCAACGTGATTTTCGGATCGCCCAAGCTGATGTTGTTGGCGACGGTATCCGAAAACATGAAAACATCTTGGAGCACCACGCCGACTTGTGACCGCAGGTATTCCAAATCGTAATTGCGGATGGAATGTCCGTCCAGGACGATATCCCCTTTGTTGAACTCGTAGAATCTGTTGATGAGATTGATGACGGAAGACTTCCCGGCTCCGGTCGCACCCACAAAAGCCACCGTCTCCCCTTCCTTTACCTCGAAGGATATCCCCTTCAGCACCCATTCATCCTCGTCGTAGGCGAACCAAACGTCTTCGAAGCGAATGTTGCCCCGGATGCCGTCGCGGAGTTGCCCTTCATCCGCCATGCGCATATCGAGGTCGAGTACGCGAAAAACCCTCTCCGACCCCACCATGCCCATTTGCAACACGTTGAAGCGGTCGGCCAGCTGACGAATCGGGCGGTAGAGCATGTAAATGAACAAGATGTAGGTCACCAAATCGCCTTGGGTCACCTCTCCTTCGAGCACGCCCCCGGCGCCCCACCACACGAGAAGGGCCAAGGAAATCGCCGACAGGATTTCGACCACGGGAAAGAAAATGGAATACGCCCAAACCGACCGGATATGGGCTTTACGGTGCTCGCGATTGATGGCGACGAATTTTTCCTTCTCCCGCTTTTCCCGATTGAAAACCTGCACGATAAACATCCCCACGATGTGCTCCTGCACGAAGGCGTTGAGGCGGGCCACCTGTGTACGCACTTGCTGGAAGGCCTTTTTGATGGCGTTTTTGAAAATCACCATCGACAGGATGAGCAGGGGAATGGGCAGAAGGGCGTACAGGGCGAGCTGCCAATTGATGACGAACATCACGGTGACCACCACGATGAGTTTGAGTAACTCGCCGAAAATATTCAGTAGGCCCTGGGAGAAAATCTGTGCGATGGTCTCGATGTCGCTGATGCACCGCGTAACCAGCGTACCGATGGCCGTCCGGTCGAAATACTTCAACTTAAAAGAAACGATGTGGTCGAACAGGCGGTTGCGCAGATCGATGGTCACGGATTGCCCCAACCAGTTGCTGTAGTAGGTATTGTAAAATTCCGCCACCGCTTCCAAAAACAACAGACCCGCCACGATGAGCATCAGGCGCAGCAGACCTTGGGAGTCGCTGTTGATGACGTACACATCCACCGCCTGACCGATGAGGATGGGGCGCGCCACACCGAGGGCGGCCAAGGCAATGGTGAGGAACAAGGTGAAGTAAAACACCTTCATGTAGGGTTTGGCAAACCCCATCACCCGCGTGAGAAGCCCCGTATCCAGTGCAGCGCCTACCGAACTTTTAGCCATGGAAAGGGTATTTTACGTCCGTGAGGAACAATCCCTGCGGATATGCCGATTTTCCAGCCGACTCTCGGTTTTGGGATGCGATGACGTCTTCGAACCCCTCGGGGCTCAACTTTCCTTCGCCCACCTGAGCCATGGTGCCGACGATGGCCCGCACCATGTTTCTCAAAAACCGATTGGCGCGAATGCGAAAAACGGCACCGTCTTCGCGCTCTTCCCACCTGGCCGAATGCACGGTGCACAAATTCGTCTTGGTGTCTGCGCCGGTACGCGCGAAACTCGTAAAGTCGCGCTCCCCAAGCAGGCATTCCGCGGCGTGGTTCATTTTCTCTATTGACAACTCGTAGGGGTGAAACGCCGAATAGTGGTTTCGGAACGGGTTTTTGACGTAGTGGATATAATAGGTGTACATCCTTTCGGTGGCGGAGAATCTCGCGTGCATATCCCCTTCCACTTCAAAGCACCGGTACACGGCTACATCCCGGGGCAAGATCGCGTTCAATCGGTAAATCATGTCTTCCGGCAGCGTGGAATCCGTTTCGAAATGCGCGTAGAATTGCGAGGCGTGCACACCGGCATCGGTACGGCCACAGCCGGTCACTCCGCGGTGATCGCGCACCAAGACCGACAGTGCTTTGCCCAAGGTATCCTGCACGGTACGCACCCCCGGCTGAGTCTGCCATCCACTGAAATCCGTGCCGTCGTAGGCCAATTGCAGGAAATACCTCGTCAATTTTGTTCCCATTAAATTCGCGCAAAATTAAGACAACGCAATGAAACGCATTTCCCTCATTTCCGACACGCACGGCAAATTGGATCCCCGCGCCGTCGAGCTCATGGCCGACAGCGACGAAATTTGGCACGCCGGCGACCTCGGATCGATGGAGGTGTTGGAAGGGATGGAAAAAGTGGCCCTCACCCGTGCGGTTTACGGCAATATCGACGACGGGGCCATGCGCCGCGCCCTCCCCCTCGACCTGCGTTTCGAATGCGAGGGAGTGAAAGTGTGGATGACCCACATCGCCGGCAGACCGGGGAAATACCCCGCCCGCATCCGCCAATCCCTGGAAGCCGATCCGGTAAACGTGTTCGTTTGCGGGCATTCCCACATTTGCCTCGTGCAGTACGTCAAGCAATTCAACCACATTCACCTCAACCCGGGAGCACTCGGCTGGCACGGCCTGCACAAAGTGCGCACCATGCTACAGTTTGAATTGGAAAATGGGAGGGTGGAAAATATGAGAGTAATCGAACTCGGACCGCGGTCCCGCGCGTGAGGCTTACCTCAATCTGTCGAGCGATTTTACCAGCTCTTCGTCTTTTTTGATTCCGCGGCCGGCCAGAAAGGCGAAGGCTATCGCCGCTACCGGGGCATAAAATCCGACGTGAAACAGCACCTTGGCACTCGGAAAAAACTCGGCTTTCAATTCTTCGACGGCAAAAAACAGATATACGGCGTACCCCAGATTCACGAGGTAAGCCAGTCGCGCCACTTTTCCTTGCACCGGACGGTTTCGATACAGAAAAATGGCGATGAAAGGAATCACCACCGAAAGCGCTCCCATGGCCCAGGCCGGAAAAACGTACGCGCCCGAGCTCAGCATCTCACCCCCTTCGCCGGCTTGAAGTCCGAACATCGTGTACACGCCTTGCACGGCGTCGTCTATCATAAAATGTGCGAGGGGGAGAAAAAAAGTGAGCACACCGCAGATGGCGGCCAACAAAAGGTAGATGGTTTGGGATCGCTGTATCATAATCGGATTTTCTGCGACAAATATAGGGATTGCACGCACCCCGGGAACCCTCCGCGTGCATTCGCGCAGATCAAAATGCATCGCTTGAAAACCTTTTTTCGTTGGAAGTCTTGCGGGTTTCGTCGAAATAAAATATATTGCACCGTTTTTGGGTTCACACATCTGACATTGTTCAGATAACCAATCAGAGCAACCGTTAAAACCGCCGCGATGATTATCGGGGCGGTTTTTCTTTTTCTACGCGCAGGTGATTTGGTTTTTTGTGGGCGAGGCTCGAATCACAAGTCCCGACATGGATCGCCGGCTTTCCCACACGGAAAATTGCCGGCGTCACCACCGCTGTCAAATTTCCGCGGCCAAGCGGCACGCGTCGGTTGCACATTGTTTCGTATTTTGGTTGTATGAATAAAGTCGGAGCCATCCTCGGCATCATCGTCTCGTCGATTTACCTGTTGAATTTTACCGCCGGGGTTTTCGAGCCCCTGCCCGACAACTTGCCCATCATCGGCAATATGGACGAACTGGCGGCGGCGTCTTTGCTCTTCGCATCGCTCAAGTATTTCGGCATCGACCTCACGGGCTATTTCAAGCGCAAGCCCAAAGACGGTCCTCCCCGATCGGGCGATTCTTCTTCGCGGTAATTCCTCCCCGGGGCTCCCTTCTCCGCCCCGTCCGTCCCGTTAAAAGAGGTTAATCTCTCGGATTTGTATCCTCCCTCAGGAGAAATTCGCGTTACCTTCGCAGCCCAAATTCACCGAATGAACATTCAATCTAATCCCGAAAAGCCTGTGAACGAGGTGATTTCAGAAAAGAAGCGGGCGATTTTCGAAAGCACGCTTCACCTGGTACGCGAACACGGTTTTCACGGCACCCCAATGAGTTTGGTGGCCAAAACCGCCGGCGTGGCCGCCGGCACCATCTACCACTACTTCAACGGCAAAGACGAATTGATCTGCGAATTGTACCATTACAATCGCCGCCGATTGATTCAGGTGGTCAACGATGCGGTCACCGAAGGCGGATCGACGCGCACGAAGTTTTATCGGATTTGCCGATCGCTTTTCACCTTCTATTCAAACCATCCGAATGTTTTGGTGTTTTTTGAACAATTCGTCAATTCACCGTACCGGGAGCAAGTCCAATCAAAAAACGTCGACAGTCGTCCGTTGGAAGAATTTTTAAGCGATGCCGTTCGTCAAGGCGTTTTGAAGAATTATCCGACGCGCATTTTTATGTCGACGATGATGTGCACCGTGGTTTCGGCGGCCAAGTTTTGCCTCTCCGAAGAAATGCGTCCTACGCCCGAGGAATTCGAGCAAACCATAGACATTCTGTGGGACGGTTTCCGAAATCAAGAATACTCCGGGTCGAATCCTCCAACTTCCGAAGGATGACCCACCCACAAAAACCCTCCACACCCCTGAACGTGTGACCAACCGAAACGATAAAATTCAAACCCGAAAAAGAATCGAATGAGAACCCAAGTACTTTCCATCCTTCTGCCTGCCGCCGTGCTCTTGGCTTCCTGTGGCGGTGACCGCGCCCCGCAGCGCCACATGGGCCCCACCTTGGTTAATGCCGTAGAAGTTCCCACTCGCACCGTCACCTCGTACGCATCCTATCCGGCATCGATGGAAGGAGTGGTGAGCAGCGCGATTCGCCCCAAAGTTTCGGGGTACATCACCCAAGTGAACGTTGACGAAGGTCAAGCGGTGAAGGAGGGCGCCGTATTGTTTCGCTTGGAAACCGCGTCGTTGAGCGAAGACGCCGAAGCGGCCATGGCCAACGTCAACGCCGCGGAAGTGGAAGTGGCGAGGCTCCGCCCATTGGTGGACAAAGGCATCGTAAGCGAAGTGCAGTTGCAAACGGCGGAAGCCCGCTTGTCGCAAGCCAAAGCCACCCACAAAAGCATCGTGGCCAACATCGGTTACGCCACGGTACGCAGTTCCATTTCGGGCAACGTGGGTTCGATCAATTACCGGGAAGGCGCGCTGGTGAGTCCGGCCGACCCCACCCCGCTGACCACCGTTTCGAAAGTGGATGACATCTACGTCTTCTTCGCCATGAACGAAGGGGAATACATCGACATCCTCCGCACCACGCCGGGCGAAAAACTCTCGGATAAAATCGAGAATTTCCCCGAGGTCAGACTGCGTTTGATCAACGGCGACATTTACCCCCACGCCGGGCGAATCGAAACCGTGACCGGCCAAGTGGACCCGCGCACCGGCACGGTGAGCTTCCGCGCCATCTTCCCGAATCCCGAGCGTCTGCTCTCCCACGGCGGCAGCGGGACGGTATTGATTCCCCGTACTTACGAAGACGTTCCGGTCATCCCCGAATCGGCGACCATCGACAGGCAAGGACGGATTTTCGTGTACGCCGTCCACGGCGATACGACGGCCGTTTCGAAATCCATCGAAGTAAAAGACCGGGTCGACGGTCTGATCGTGGTGGGCGACGGCCTGAAGCCCGGTGACGTAATCGTGGCGCGAGGCAGCCAGAATCTCCGCGACCATGCTGCGGTAAACGTCGTGATGCTCCCCATGGACAGCATCGTCGGCGCCATTGAGCCCGTATTCAAACAATAATCTCAACAAACCCGCACTAATTCCGCGCGAGACATGCTGAAGAAGTTCATCGATCGACCCGTACTTTCCACGATCATATCCATACTCATTCTCATCCTCGGTGTGTTGGGAATGACTCAACTGCCGGTGACCCAATATCCCGACATCGCTCCGCCCACGGTGCAAATCCGGGCCAACTACCCCGGCGCCAACGCCGAAACGGTACTTGAAAGCGTAATCATACCCATCGAAGAGCAGGTGAACGGTGTGGAAAACATGACCTACATGACCTCCACGGCCGGCAACAACGGGAGCGCCAGCATCTCGGTCTATTTCGAGCAGGGCGTGAACCCGGACATCGCGGCGGTGAACGTTCAAAACCGCGTTGCCAGGGCCTTGCCCCTCCTCCCCCGGGAAGTAACCCAATCGGGGGTGTCCACTCAAAAACAACAGACCAGCGCCTTGATGTTTTTGACCGCGCTGTCGAAAAACGAAGAGTACGACGCCACCTTCGTGCAGAACTACCTTGACATCCACGTGCTGCCCGAGCTAAAGCGAATCAAGGGGGTTGGCGACGTGAACGTGTTCGGCGCCAAGACGTACGCCATGCGGATTTGGTTGGATCCCGACAAGCTGGCGTCATACGACCTCATGCCCTCCGACGTGACCGCGGCCATCAACGAGCAAAGCCTCGAGGCCGCCGCCGGTGCACTCGGACAAAACGACGGGCAGGCATTCGAGTACGTCATCAAATACGGTGGGCGGTACAACACCGAGGAGCAGTACGCCGATATCGTGATTAAAGCCCTCGGCAACGGAAAATTCCTTCGCTTGGGCGACGTGGCCGAAATCGAATTGGGCGCGCAGGGCTACAACGTATTGACCATGTCGAGCGGATGGCCCGGCGTAAACATGGGGATTTACCAGACACCCGGTTCCAACGCCAAGGTAATCATCGAAAACGTACACGAAAAAATCGAAGAACTCAGGAAAGATTTCCCCACCGGGATGGAAATCAGCGTGAACTTCGACACCAACGAATTCCTCAACGCATCCATCGACAAGGTCATCACGACGTTGTTCGAAGCGTTCCTGCTGGTGTTTCTCGTGGTTTTCATCTTCCTTCAGGACTTCCGATCCACGTTGATCCCGGCCATCGCCGTACCGGTTTCCATCATCGGTACCTTCTTCTTCCTGAATCTCTTCGGCTATTCCATCAACTTGCTCACCCTGTTCGCCTTGGTGTTGGCCATCGGGATCGTCGTCGACGACGCCATCGTCGTCGTCGAGGCCATCCACGCCAAGCTGGAAGACGGAGTGAAAAGTGCCCGGAAAGCGAGCCACCAAGCGATGGACGAAATCACCGGGGCCATTATTTCCATCACCTTGGTCATGGCGGCGGTATTCATCCCGGTGACGTTTATCAGCGGTCCCACAGGTGTGTTCTACGAGCAATTTGGCGTCACCTTGATCGTCGCAATCGCCATTTCCGCAGTCAACGCTTTGACCCTCAGCCCGGCTTTGGCGGCTTTATTTCTAAAACCCACCCACGAGGGAGAGGAAAAGAAAGGGCTGATGAACCGGTTTTTCACTGGATTCAACAGAGGTTTCAAAGCCGGTACGCAGCGCTACGTACGTTCCCTCCATTTCTTCTGGAAGCACAAGTGGCTCACCGCGGTGATATTCATCGCCACTCTGGTCGGAATTTGGTGGGCGGCCGCAAACACCTCCACTGGGTTCGTGCCCAATGAAGACCGGGGAACGGTGTTCGCCAACATCGAGTTGCCGGCCGGTGCTTCCCTCGACCGCACCGTGGCGACCTTGCGCACCCTGAACGAAAAAGTATTGGACATCCCCGGCGTGGAAGGCACCACCCTGGTAAGCGGATTCAGCTTGATCTCCGGCGCGGGAAGCAACTACGCCATCGGGTTTTTGCGCCTCGCCCCTTGGGATGAGCGAACCGACGAATCCTTGTCGGCCGACGCCATCATCGGCAAAATGTACGCGTCGGTAGCCGATATGCCCGAAGCGAACATCCTGTTCTTTTCTCCGCCGAGCATCCCGGGATTCGGGGTGTCTTCCGGCTTCGAATTGCAGGTTTTGGATCGTTCGGGCGGCAGCTTTAACGACCTGAGCGACGTGACCCAAAACTACTTGAGGGAGCTAATGCAGCGTCCGGAAATCCAATACGCGCAAAGCTCTTTCAACACCGATTACCCCCAATACGAAATCGACCTGAACGTAGAACGCGCCAAGGAAGCGGGGGTCAGCGTGGCATCCATCCTCAACACCTTGCAGGGGTACATCGGAGGAATTTACGCGGCCGACTTCACCCGATTCGGGAAGCAGTACCGCGTGTACGTGCAGGCATTGCCCGAAGACCGCGCCACGAGCGACGACTTAAAATCCATGTACGTGCGGAACGACCAAGGCGGCATGGCACCCATCACCGAATTCGTTCAGTTGCGGAGGGTGTACGGACCCCAGTCGGTTACGCGGTTCAACCTTTTCAACTCGACCGGCGTGAACGGTTCGTCCGCACCGGGGTATTCGTCGGGAGACGCCATTCAGGCGGTTCAGGAAGTGGCGGCCACCACCCTTCCCGAAAGTTATACCATCGACTTTTCCGGGTTGACGAGAGAGGAAATCTCGGCCGGTAAACAAACGCTTTTCATCATTTTATTGAGCGTCATGTTCGTTTATTTCATCCTGGCCGGTCAGTACGAGTCGTACCTCATCCCCTTCTCGGTGTTGCTGTCCCTGCCTTTCGGGGTCATGGGAGCCTACATGGTGACCAACCTCATGGGCTTGGAAGCCAACATCTACTTCCAGATCGCCTTGATCATGCTACTGGGTCTTTTGGCCAAGAACGCCATCCTCATCGTGGAATTCGCCATACAGCGCCACCGCGCGGGGATGTCCATCGTTGAGGCGGCCTTCGACGGGGCGCGCGTGCGGCTGCGACCGATTTTGATGACGTCCTTCGCGTTTATCATCGGTCTGCTTCCGCTGGTATTCGCCGGCGGTATCGGCGCGCGGGGGAACAACTCCATCGGTACGGGCGCCGTGGGCGGTCTGCTGATCGGTACGATTCTCGGGATCTTTTTCATCCCCATCTTCTACATTCCATTCCAGTGGCTGCACAACCGTTTCAGCCGCAAATCAAATTCCGAAAACGAATAATTGGGACCGGTCATGAGAGCATTGTTGAAATTTACCTTTCTATTGGCCGCAGCCGGGATGATGCAATCCTGCTTCGTCGCCAAAGAATACGCACAACCCGACTTGGCGGAAGCTGCCGAAGAGGCGAGATACCGCACGGACGCCCTGCCGGTCGACAGTACCACCATGGCGGAAATATCCTGGAGTGATTTGTTTACCGACCCCATCCTCGTCGGGCATATACGGCACGCGCTCGACAGCAACATGGACATCCGCGTGGCGCTGGAAAGAATGGCCATCGCCGACGCGTATTTCAAACAGGGAAAGAGGGGGAACGTCCCGACGCTGAGCCTCAACGCCCAGGCCGCCCACCAAAGTCCTTCGGAACACGGACAATTCGGGGGAATAGGAAACCTGACCCAGTTCGAACTATCGGGAACCGCCTCGTGGGAAGCCGACATCTGGGGTCGAATCCGAAGTGAAAAGCGCGCGTCGGAAGCCGCCTACCTCCAGTCGGTGGCGGCGCATCAAGGGGTGAAATCACGCTTGGTGGCGCAAGTCGCATCCCTGTATTACCACCTCTTGGCACTGGAAGAACAAAAGCGAATAGCCGAGGAATCCATCGCCAACAGGGAAAGCAGCCTCGAAACCACTCAAGCGCTGAAAGACGCCGGGGTACTCACTCAAGTCGCCGTGAACCAAACCCGGATGCAACTGGAAAATACGCGCGCCCTGCTGGTCGACTTGAACGTCAGCACGAGAATTCTCGAAAACGCCCTGTCGGTTTTGATGGGAAAAGCACCCGGACCGATCGAAAAAGGCAGCTTCCAAGATTCCGAAATCCCGGAAGACGTCATCGCGTTGGGGTACCCGGCGCAATTGCTCCGCAACCGACCGGACGTTTTGGCGGCCGAGTACGGATTGGTTCACGCCTTCGAATTGACCAACGTGGCCAGATCCAATTTCTACCCTTCCCTGAGACTTTCGGCCACCGGGGGCTTGCAAAGTTTGGAATTCGAAGATCTATTCGATCCCAATTCACTCTTCGCCAACTTGGTCGCATCCCTCGCCCAACCGATCTTGAACAAGCGTCAGATCCGTTCCGAGTACGAAGCTTCGCTTTCCCGCAGGGAGATCGCCTACCTCGAATTCCGTCGTTCGGTACTCGAGGCTTCGGAAGAAGTTTCCAACGCGATGTACCACTACCAAGCGGCGAATGAAAAGATCGACATCCGATTGGCAGAGTACGAAGCGGGGCGTCAAGCCGTAGAAGGCTCCGAGGCCCTTTTGGAAAGCGGCATGGCCAACTACTTGGAAGTCTTGACCGCCCGCCAGAATACGCTGAACTCACAGCTCAACCTCGTGGAAGCGCGTCTCGATGAAGTGAGTGCCCTGATCGAGTTGTACCGCGCCTTGGGCGGCGGGTGGCGGTAAGATCCGCCCCGGATGATCTTTTGCGATTTTTCCACCGACTTACGGTCTGGCGACCACCACGCCGACCACCCTTTCGGAATCGTCCGACACCAGTCGGAAATGATACAGCCCCGGCGCCCATCCTTCCACGTTCACCCGGTGATTGCGGTGGATTCCTCCGGGAGGTTCCTCTCGCATGATCAATCGGCCGGAAGCGTCGACCACCTCGAGTAGCCGAGGATTGAAAGCAGGGTTGAACGTGGTGAGCGTCACGGTCTGCGTGGCCGGATTGGGAACGGCTTTCACCGCGTGGATATCGATGGAATCGTCGACTTTGAGCACCACGGTGTTTTGGGCGCTGATGATCCACAGATCGGGATCCAAGGCGACGGATTCCACCGAAAAACCGGTGGGGACGAAGAACTCCTCGCCGTTCGAATGGTTCGTCAATCCAACTTGAAACTGCTGCCCCTCGCCGGTGATCTCCACCGGAACCTTCATGTTGAAAAAAGAAACCGAAGGATGGGACTGCGTTTGGGTCAGGCGAATAAGCACGCCGCCCGACACTGGCGTCCATTCCACCGTGTAGCTCGGGTAGCCCTCCCCGTAATACCAATCGTTGAAAAACTCTGTGAGGGAAGTGTCGGCGACGCTTTCCAGCACATCGATAAGTTGCGGGGTGCGCGCGTAGGAAAACGCCAGATCGGGATGGTTCAGATAGTCGCGGCAGGCTTGGAAAAAATCTTCGTCGCCCAAGATCCATTGCAACATACGCAAGAGGTAGGCGCCTTTGTTGTAGCTCAAACGCGAACTGAAAATGCGGGTCACGTCCAAGGTATCGTCCACCATCACGCTGCCGTCGGGTTGTGACGTGATGCTTTGCACCACCCCCATCTTCCACTCGTGGAAATTCTCACTTTGAAGGTGCTCGTACGCCAAGCCCGTCATGTACGTGGCGAATCCCTCGTTCAGCCAGATGTCTTCCCAACTGCCGCAGGTCACCTTGTTGCCGAACCATTGGTGAGCCAATTCGTGCGCCGTGAGTGAAAAGTACAACCCCGACATGGTACTCATGGTCGGGTGCTCCATCCCCCCGCCGATGGTGGCGAGGCAGTGACCGTATTTTTCGTTGGCGTACGGGTAGAGATCGAACAATTCGGAAAACAGCACCATCATTCCCGGAACGACCTCCGCCCTCTCCTGCTCAATTTCCAATCTCTCGGGATACACGTAATTCACCACCTCGATCTCGGTTTCTCCCACCTCCACCGTTTGGGTGAATTCCACGTAGTTGGTCACCGCGAGAGAAACGAGGTAAGCGGGTATCGGGTACCGGTGCACCCAGCGGTAAGTTTCCGTGCCGTCGCCTTCGTTCACCACCGCTTCGAGAGTTCCCGGTGCACCCGCCATGTTGCCCGCGGGCACGTTTATGGAGATGGATATCGAATCGAGTTTATCGGAAAGCGTCTGTTTGCAAGGCCACCAATCCTTGGCGCCGAAGGGTTCCGACAAGGTCCAGATTTCGGGGGTTTCACCCGCGTGAAAACCTTGGTTGAAAGACCCGAGGTTGTAATTGACGGGCTCGCCTTGGTAGTAAACGGAAACCACGCAATTTTGGGTCGATGCCAGGGCTTGGTGCTTCACGAACATCACGAACTCGTCGGCGAAGCCGAATTGCGCCGTTTCCCCCTGCACTTTCACCGAATCGACGGTGAGGGCCGGAGAAAAATCGAAGGTCACCGAATCGGTGGCGGTGAGCACGTCGATGGTGTGGTGCACCACCCCTGAAATGTACTTCTCCCAGGGATCGATCTTCCACCGACAATCGGCGTATCTCCAATCGTAGGCCGAACCCGCCGCATTGGGGTCGGATTTGGCTTCCCGGGGGACGAATTTGCGCATTTCGAATTCCGCGATGCGTTTCGCATCCCATCCATCCTGCGCCACGGAGAACGTCGATGTCGCCAAAGCCGCCGCAAGCAGCATTAAAACAGTACGAGTCATGTGGTAAATGTAAGAAAAGGCCGAAAAAACGAGCCCATCCCGAAGGCTCAGCGACCCTCGAATTCCCCTTCCATGGCAATCCAATCCACGTCCTTGCGCAGCCAATCCTGCGTCATCGCTTCCGGCCCGCCCTCCTTGGGCTGGTAGTCGTACAGCCACTTGGCGGTTTCGGGCAGGCTCATCAAGATCGACTCCGTCCGGCCGTTGCTCGTCAACCCGAACCGTGTGCCGCGATCGTGAATCAAATTAAACTCCACGTACCGGCCGCGGCGGAGCAATTGCCATTTCTTTTCCGCTTCCGTAAAAGTCTTTTCGCGGTTGGCATTGATCAAGTCGGAATAGATGCGGGGAAAAGCCCTGCCGATATCCAACCCGAATTCGAGCAATTGCCGCTTGGAAATACTCTCGTCGGCCTTGAGGTGATCGTAAAATATTCCCCCGACGCCCCGGGTTTCGTCGCGGTGAGACAGGAAGAAATAATCGTCGGCCGCCCGCTTGAAACGCTCGTAAAAATCGGGTCGGTACTTGTCGCAAATGGCCTTCACCTCCCGGTGAAATCGCGCCGCTTCCTCCAAATCGATGTAGTGGGGCGTGAGGTCGATCCCCCCGCCGAACCAGTACTCACCGCCTTCCGTTTCGAAGTATCTGATATTCATGTGGATGATGGGGATCAACGGGTGGGATGGATGCATGACGATGCTCACGCCCGTAGCGAAAAAACGGGTCGCCGAGACGCCCAGGTTCTTTTCCATGGTGGGCGACAAATCGCCTTCCACGGCCGAAAAGTTGACCCCCGCTTTTTCGAGCACCGCCCCGCGCGACATCACGCGCGTTCTACCTCCGCCACCTCCCGGACGCACCCAGGCGTCTTCAAGGAAAGTCCCTTCCCCGTCGGTCTTTTCGATTTCACCGCAAATAAAATCCTGCAGCGCCGTGTAAGCTTCAACGATATCGGTTCGGGTAGGATCCATGTGCATTGGTTTATGGTTTTTGTGGGCGCGTCTCTTCTCCGAGTCCACATTTCATCGCAAATCGTTCGGCAATTCCGACGAAATCAATTGACGCGCTTGGTTTCGTAGTCGTCGTATTCGATGATGTAAACGGCCTTGTTCTCATACTCCTTTCCGCTCATCGATCTTCCGAAGCGAAAATTTCCCGACACGCCGTGTCTTTCCATGGACTCGAATTTCTCGGGAAAATCCAAACCTTCTTTCAGCAGCGCTTCCCCGAAAAACATCATCAAGTCGAAAGCCACAAACCCGTAGTCATAGTACGAAGGTTCGGTGAGGTACTTCGCCCGGTATTTTTCCAAGAAACGAATCACGTTCTCGTCGCGGTAATCCACGAATCGGGGCACCACCAACCGAAGTTTGAATCGGTTCTTGTACGCCGCCTCGATGTTGTCGTAATTCACCCATTCGTTGAGACCGTACACTTGAATATCGTATTTCCTTTCGTCGAGCAGGGACAAGCGAGTCAAAAAATTGCTCACGAAAGCCAAATCGCCCGAGGGTACGACGATGACGTTTTTCACGTCTTCCCTCATGTACGATTCCAGTGCCTCTTGATCAAAGCTTCCTTTATCGGCGCCGCCGCCGAACAAGTTGAGACTGCGCAGGGAATCGGCGTGTACATTCCGGAAACTCGACATGGCCAAGTTGTAGTACTTTTTGAAATCCCGCCTTTCGGGCCAATCTTTTTCCAAGGTGCTGTTGACCATCAGCACGTTGTCTTCGGGGTGTTGGATGGCCACGAAATTCGCCAAATACCGCATCAGCGTTTGGTCCGAAGCCTGCGCCCTCATCAGATAGGGGTTGTCCTCGAATATTTCGTTGGCGAATGAATTGGGCGACACCAAATAGTACGTTCCGCGGCGGGAAGCCTCGCTCACCACCGCAAACGTCGATTTGTGCAAAGGACCGAAGACGATGTGCATGCGGTCCATTTCCGGCCTGCGCACGACGTCCCGGGCTTTCACCAGGTCATCGCCCACGTCGTACACGTGCACTTCGGCGTTCAGTCCCATTTTTCTCAGGGAATCCAGCGCCATCATGGTTCCCCGGTAGTATTCCAAGGCGATTTCCGAAAGGATGTACAAATCCCTTCCCGACGCCAGGGTGCGCTCCAGAGAGTCGTTGTACTCGAGTTCGAAGGGCAGCATCAGCGCCATGTGCACGGTTTCGGGGTGGCCATGAGGCAAGTCGGGGTAGTCGTCGCCCGAAATTTCGGAGTCTTTTTCCCTGTTGGCCAGAAAGGATTCGCTGTACTTGGGAATGACGATGTATCTCCCCGTTTGCAGCCCTTCCGGCAAGCCGTCGTTGGCGCGGCGGAGGGAGTCTTGGGAAATGCCGTATTGCTTCGAGAGGGCGTAGAGGGTTTCCCCCTGCTGCACGCGATGCACGATGAAAGTGTCGTTAACCGCAGGCTCGAGCAGAGTTTCTTCCACACCGCGGCTCATGTCGCCCGGTATGCGCAGCGTGTCGCCGGTGGCCAGTTGGTCCACCTTGTCAGGATTGAGGTTCATCAAATCCGACAGTTCCACCCCGTACCGGCGGGAGATCGAGAAGAGGGTTTCCTTTCTCTGCACTTCGTGGAGAATGTATTCCCCCTCAACCGCCACGTTGACCTTTCTCGCTTCTCTTCGGTCTACCGCCCCCGTGGGAATGAGCAATTCCTGCCCTACCTGCAAACCTTCGGCGGCCTTTGGATTGGCGCGAAGGATGGCGTCGGCGTCGACGGAAAACATACGCGATATGGCGTAGATGGTGTTGCCCGGCTCGACGAAATACACGAAGTACTCTTTGCCGTCTACCGTTCGCTTGGGAAAGTTCTGCGCCGTGGCGCACCCGTGCAGGAGCATCAGGGGCAGCAGGAGGAAAACGAATATGAAGCGACTTCTCATTCCCATTCGATGGTTGCGGGTGGCTTGGAGCTGATGTCGTACACCACCCTGTTCACCCCTTTCACGCGGTTGATGATCTCGTTGGATATTTTGGCAAGCAAGGTGTACGGCAAGTGGCACCAATCGGCCGTCATGCCGTCGGTGGAAGTGACCGCTCGAAGGGCCACCACGTTTTCGTACGTGCGCTCATCACCCATTACGCCTACGCTTTGCACAGGCAACAAAACGGCACCGGCCTGCCACACATTGTCGTATTCGCCCGATTCCTTCAAATTCTCTATAAAAAGGTGGTCCACTTCCTGAAGTACCCGGACTTTCTCCGGCGTCACCTCACCCAGGATTCGGATCGCCAAGCCGGGGCCGGGAAAAGGATGGCGACCGGCGATGGCCGCGTTGAGTCCCAGCTCCTTCCCCACTCTTCTCACCTCGTCTTTAAACAAGGTTTTCAGCGGTTCCACCACTTTGAGGTTCATGTGCTCGGGCAGCCCACCTACGTTGTGGTGGCTCTTGATCACCGCCGAGGGGCCGTTCACGCTCACCGATTCGATCACGTCGGGATATATCGTGCCTTGCGCTAACCACTTTACGTCTTGCACTTCGTGCGCGGCCTCATCAAAGACCTCGACGAACACCCGACCGATGGTTTTTCGCTTTTCTTCCGGGTCGGTGATTCCGGCCAGTTGGGAGTAAAACCTGTCTTTGGCGTCCACGCCCCGCACATTCAAACCCATGTCTTCGTAGCCGTGCAAAACCGTTTCGTACTCGTTTTTGCGGAGGAGTCCGTTGTCTACGAAAATGCAAAACAACCTGTCGCCGATGGCTTCTTTAAGCAGCAAGGCCGCTACGGAAGAATCCACTCCTCCGCTCAGGCCCAGAATCACGCGGTCGTCGCCCAGTTGCTCCTTCAGATTCGCTACGGTCGATTCCACGAAGTGCAGGGGCGTCCATTCGGGTTTTACGCCGCACACGCCCACCACGAAGTTTTCCAAAACCTTCGACCCGTCGGTGCTGTGGTAGACTTCGGGGTGAAATTGAATGCCGAAGGTGCGTCCGTCGCCGTATTCGAAAGCGGCCACCTCCACGTCGTGGGTAGACGCCACCACTCGCGCATCGCCGGGTATCCGGTGGATGGTATCGCCGTGCGACATCCACACTTGCGATCCGGCCATGATGCCTTTGAACAACGGACTGGATTCATCCACTTCCTTGAGGATGGCGCGGCCGTACTCGCGGCGATCTCCGGGCATCACTTGTCCTTGTCCGTTCGAACCCGCCATGTATTGCGCCCCGTAGCAAATGCCCAGCACGGGCCAGCGCTTGCGAAGACCTTCCAAATCGAAAGTCGGCGCCTCGGGGTCGTGAACCGAAAATGGACTCCCCGAAAGGATCACCCCTTTGATGCCCTTGACGTCTTCCGGAAACCGATGATACGGATGGATTTCGCAATAAACGTTCAACTCCCTAACCCGACGAGCGATAAGTTGGGTGTACTGGGAGCCGAAATCCAGAATGATAATGGTGTCGTGCATGGGCGCAAAGATAGTACGACTTGCCGATAGACGAACGCCGCCCCAACCCGATTTCCCCACGATATATTCACATTTTACGGTAGGTATCGTTTTCAGGGTGCGTCCCGCCTCCGCTTAGGGACAAATCGCGAGGCCTCGTACATGCATAGCCCATGATGGAAAATCAGAATATCGTATGTGGGGCGGGTCGGTCTTTTTGCTCTATCTCACCGCCTCTTCGCGGCGGGGTGCAATAGTCTGCACGAGCTCTCGCTGTCGCTGTGCAGCCCCGGCACTCCGCATCGCGAAGAAACGGTGAGGATGTCGCAAACGCCCTCGCACGATCGAGTTCGAAACCACCGGGGATGAAGTTCGTGAACGACTCGGTTTCGCACTGCCCTGCGTGAGGACGGACACCGGCATCCTTTCGGTTTCTCCTATCGCGTGGGATCAACCGCCGGGACAAAATTCCATCCATCGCATGGGGATGACATGGGTTGTCGGGAAAAGAAACCGAAAGATACAGGTGGTAGGCCGACCCCGGGCGCGAGAGACCGACGAGAGGCAAAGAACGAGGTCGGGATGAAAACGGATGGACGAGGCGGAAATACCCCGAGGGGGCACGCCCAACGCCTTCGTACAACCGCCGATTTCCGCGGTGAATGCATTGAATTCGATAAAATTGGGCGAATCGCTTTTCATGTTCTATATTTCGGGTGAAATTCGTTGATTTGCCCGGTTAAATTTTGCCGACACCATTACTCAAGCCCATGAACAAAGACAATAAACCCCGGACCGTAACGAGCTTTGACAAGATATCGCAAGAGCTGCAGGAACAGATCAAGCTGACCTACCCGTTTGGGTTCAGCGACGAGCTCATACAATTTGCCAACAAGGACGGAGAATTGGTGAGTGCTCTGCGTTTTGAAACCGACGAGAAGATTTACCTGATCAAAATGACGCGAACCAAAGCGGAGCAATTGATCGAGGAAGACGAGGACTACGACGACGACGGCGTATTGCGTCCCGAGGTGAAGGAAGACTACGAAGATCGGTACGCGGATCTCGACTACATGCCCGACTCGGAAGCGGACGATGACGACGCGGATGACGACGAAGACTGAGTGTGCGGCAATGCGGGGAGGCCACTTATGGGCGCCCCGGCGGAACAGTTTCGGGTGGAGCGCTGTTTTGGGAAAGTGAATCAAGTGCATCGCCCAACTTTTATGATATCGTCACACGGAAGGAAAATTGGATGTAACCCATGAGCACACCTACCCACACCACGGATGAAAATACCGACGCCCGTCCGCCATTGGGCGAAGAAAAACCTTCCCGTACCGGCAAGGTGAAATCGGCCTTCAAGCGATTTATACGCAACCTCTTTCTGATCATTTTGATCGTGGGTGTGGGCGCGTTGATCTTTTTGCACGTAGGCACCTACAGTACGGGACAACGCGCGGGATCCATTCTGGAAATCAACAAACGCGGCGCCCTTTTTAAAACCTACGAAGGCCGCATGAAGGTGATGAACCCCCGCATGGGCAACGGGCTGCCGGAAGACACCCATTTCAATTTCAGCGTGCGCAAGGGCGACACCCTGCTGATTCGGCAACTGGAAAACGCGAGTATTCAGGGAGAGAACGTGCAGCTCAGATTCGAAGAGAAATACGTGGCGTTTCCATGGCGTGGGGAGACGAAGTTTTTCGCCACCGAGGTGAAACCGTTGGACGTGGACGAAGGGCGATAAAAATCCGCTTTTCACCCTACGTCCGCACGTCTCGGGCCCGCTGTCTACCGTGGCGAATTCCGTATCTTTGGCAAAAGATATTTGCGCCATGAAAAAATTCCATCCGGAGAGTTTGATGATGTCGTACGGTTACCACCCCGAGTGGTCGGAAGGTGCCATCAAATCTCCTATATTCCAAACAAGTACATTTCAATTTTCCTCGGCGGCCGAAGGAAAGCGCTTTTTTGAAGTGGCTTATGGCCACCGCGCGTTGGACCCGACGGAAAAGATGGGTTTGATATACAGCCGGATCAACAATCCGGACATCGAAATTTTGGAAAGTCGCCTGCGCCTCTGGGACGACGCCGAAGATTCGGCGGTGTTCGAAAGCGGAATGTCGGCCATCACCACCGTGATGCTGGAATTCTTGAAACCGGGAGATTTGCTGCTGTGCAGCTCACCGGTGTACGGTGGTACGGATCACTTCACCAAACACGTGCTCGACAAATTCGGTGTGGACTTGATCGAATTTTCCGCACACGACAGCGTGGAAGACATCCGCGCCCGCGTGGAATCTACGGGCAAAGCCGACCGTTTGGCCATGGTGTACGTGGAAACGCCGGCCAACCCCACCAACGCCATGATCGATTTGGAAGAGATCAGCGCCTTCGCACATTCGTACAACACCGACGAAAAGCGCGTGATCGTGGCCGTGGACAATACGTATATGGGTCCGCTGTGGCAGCACCCTCTCAAGCACGGTTCGGATTTGGTGATCTATTCGGCCACGAAGTACATCGGCGGGCACAGCGACCTGATCGCCGGCGCCGTATCCGGGTCTAGCGAACTCATCGGGCGCGTGAAGGTGCTGCGCACCTTTTTGGGAAACACAGCCGGCCCCTGGACCGGTTGGTTGCTGATGCGCAGCTTGGAAACCCTGAAAGTGCGCATGACCCAACAGGGGGAAAACGCCGAAAAACTCGCCGCTTTCCTCGAATCACACCCCATGGTGGAAACGGTGTACTACCCCGGCATACTGCGCAAAACGGACCCGAGAATCGACGACATCATGAGGCGGCAGTGTCTGAGCAACGGCGCCATGATTTCTTTCGACGTGGTGGGCGGCGAAGAAGAAGCCTTCGCCTTCCTCGACAACCTGAAGCTGATCAAACTCGCCGTGAGCTTGGGAAGCACCGAATCGTTGGCGCAGCACCCCGCCACGATGACCCACGTGGATGTTTCGCCCGAAACGCGCAAGCAAATGAACATCACGGAAAAACTCATTCGCCTGTCGGTGGGCATCGAGCACATCGACGACCTCATCGCCGATGTTTCCGGCGCCCTCGACGCCATCAAGTCGAGCCGAAACAGCGAAGCGGCGGTTTTGTGATATAATCGGGGTTTTCCTCGGGTTTTCTTGGTCGGAGCACTATATTTGAAAACCGGTTTGTACGGACTTTGGCCGTTAGCCGGCAATTACTCACCTACAACCACAACCTTCGACATGAGAAAACTTCTACTTTGCTTGGCACTGATCGCCTATGGCTCCCTGCATGCGCAGTGGAACCAAAACACCGATGAGAACACTTTGGTGGCCATCGGGCAAACTTCGGACATATACGCGGCGACGGCCGGTGACGGACACACCTATGTCGTGTTTTGGGAAGAAGTTCCCGAACCGGATTACTACAACCTCCGCTTGCAAATTTTGGGCGCCGAAGGCCAACAGGTGCTCGGCGAGGACGGAATCGTCCTCAGCCCTTTCATCTCCATGAGCAGCTTTACGACCGTTTCCAGAATCACCACGAGCGACGACGGGAAATTGTTCGTCGGCGTGACCGGGAGCGGCGACTACAACGGCTACGTATTCAAAATGGACACCCAAGGGAATCATTTGTGGCCCTCGACGGGGGTCATCATTCCGGGTGCTTTCAGGATTACCATCTTGCCCCTCGTTTCGGGTGGAGCCGTCGTGGCATGGAATGAAGACGGCGCCGGCAAGATGCAACTCTACGACGCGGCGGGACAGCCCGTGTGGCCATCGCCCAAAGCGTTTTCCGATTCCGGGGTGAATGCATCGCCGGAAAACATGTTCGAACTCTCCGAGTCCGAGGGCGGTTTCGTGATGATTTACCACGAGTACGGTTTCGGTGTGAACTCTACATTGTACGCACAACGATTCGATTCCGACGGGGAGGGAGTTTGGGAAGAGCCCTTGCAATTGAGCGACAAAGCCACCTCCTTCGTGAATGAATACAGCTCCTTTCAAGAGGGCGATGTGGTGTACATCGGGTATTCCGCGGCCACCAACTTGCGCTTCGACGCGTTTTTGCAGCGCATCAATCCCGACGGTACGTTGCCTTGGGGCCTTAACGGATCGGATTTCGATACCGACGAAGGCTTCTACGAAGGCCACGTGGAAATAGCCATGGAAGAAGGCTCGGAATACATCTACGCCATTTCAAGCTACAACAACAGCAGTTTCGACAAGTACGGCGAGTACGTCCAAAAATTCGACAAAACGACCGGAGAGCGATTGTACGGCGACCAGGCCTTGGCCTTGTACGAACCGCAATACGACTACCACGTGCACGTTTCGCCGCTCTACATCGTGGAAGACCATCCCTTCTTTCTATTGAAAATCGGTGAAGACCTGGGCGTCAACCCCGTCCGGTTGGAAGCCGTCGTACTCAACCCCGACGGAAGTTTCAGCGATGAGGAAAACATTCCCGTGGCGACTTTCGAAGCGCACAAAAGCCGCATCACCATGACACCTCTCAACGCGGCTCCCGCAGTGGCGGTGTTCGTCGAGGACAAAGGCGAGGGCAACCGCGCGTACGCCCAAGGCATCGACGTGGTCATCACCGGTTTGGAGGATCACCCGGCGATAGCCGATTTGAAGGTGTTTCCGAATCCCACCGTCGATCGCGTGACGTGGATGTTTACCGGAATGGAAGGATTCGACGGTACGTTGGAAATTTACGACGTAAACGGAAGAACCATGCACACCGTGAAAGAACGGTATGCCGTAGGATTGAACCAAGTCGAAGTCGACATGGCACAATGGCCGGCCGGGGTGTATTTCTACCGCTTGGTCGGCACGGCCGGGGCACCCGTCACCGGAAAACTGATCAAACGATAAGGCAGGGGATTTTCGCGGTGGGGATCGGGTCGAAATCCTGCTCCCCACCGCGGGAAATTCCAAACAACAATCCGGCGTTTTTTCGGTTTCCATTTTACCGCGATAAAGGGGAAAACCATGTGGAAATACACCTTCGGATTTTGTTTGGCCGTGTGCTCGTTCGGCCTTTTCGGATGCGACGCCTCCACGCGTGACACGGAGATAGACACCGCTTTTCAAGAGGTAAAGAAACGCGAAGGTTTTGCGGAACTCCCCGATGAGTCGGAAATCGAAGGTCTGGAGATCGCCACCTTGGCAGGCGGCTGTTTCTGGTGCACTGAAGCCGTATTCGAGAAAGTCAAAGGCGTGGAAATGGTCATCTCGGGATACGCCGGCGGCGAGCGGCCCTACCCCACTTACGAAATGGTGACGAGCGGCAAAACGAATCACGCCGAATCGATACAGGTGTACTACGACCCCGAGGTGGTGAGTTACGCCGAGTTGCTCGACGTATTTTTCGGCAGCGCGCACGACCCCACACAAGTGAACCGCCAAGGGCCGGACATCGGCCGACACTACCGCTCCATCGCATTTTACCGAAGCGACGCCGAGAAGCGCATCATCGAAGAAAAAATGGCGGAGTGGAAACGGGAATGGGGAAAACCCTTGGCCACGGAAGTCGTCGCATTCGAGGCGTTTTACCCCGCCGAGGAATACCATCAGGATTACGACGCCCTGAACCCCAACAACCCTTACATTCGCCAAGTATCCCGTCCGAAAGTGGACAAGTTGGAAGAAATGTTTCCCAGGCTGCTCAAAGAAGAAGTGGGCCGGTAAGTTGAGCGCGCGAAGGACGGTTGCCAGTGCGAGGCCGTGTGCCTCACCGATTTCGGTTTTTAAGATTACCTTGGTGCAGCGTGATTTTGCGCATCCGGGATCGGCACGGAAACGGACGGCACACCTTACCCTTCAGCGACATGGAAAACGACTACACCCGAATCTTCAACGCCCAGAAAGATTTCTTCGACAGCGGAAAAACCCGCCCTTACGAATTCAGGCGGAACCAATTGAAACTTTTGGATGAGGCCATCCGCGAATGGGAAGGACGTATAATCGATGCCTTGCGCGCGGATTTGGGCAAGTCGAAAGGCGAGGCGCTCACCACCGAAATCGGAATCTGCCTGCAGGAATTGAAAGAAACGCGGCGCCAATTGAAATCGTGGATGAAACCCTCGTCCCACGGCTCCCCTCTCGCACTTTTTCCGTCGCGGAGTTACATCCACCCCCAACCCAAAGGCGTGGTGTTGATCATTTCACCGTGGAACTACCCTTTCAATCTGAGCATCGTGCCGCTGATCAGCGCCATTGCGGCGGGAAACACCGTGGTGTTAAAACCCTCGGAAGACGCCCCCGCAACGGCTCAATTGCTGGAAGAACTTCTGACTTCCGTCTTCCCGCCTGAATTGGTGAAAGTCGTTCAGGGAATCGGCAGCCAAGTTGTGCCCCCACTCATCGAGGGCCACGCCTTCAACCACGTGTTTTTTACCGGCAGCACCGCCGTGGGTAGGGAAATCGCCAAAATGGCGGCGGTTCATCTCTCGCCCGTCACATTGGAACTCGGTGGAAAAAGTCCCGCCATCGTCGACGCCACCGCCCACCTGAAAACCGCCGGAAAACGCATCGCTTGGGGGAAATTTACCAACGCCGGTCAAACGTGCATCAGCCCCGACTATCTGTTGGTGAAAGAAGAAATAAAACAAGCACTGATCGAAGAAATCAAAGAGGCGGTGGCGGAATTTTACGGCGAAAACCCCAAGGAAAGCGGACACTATGCCCGCATGGTCAACGCCAAGAGATTCGAAGCGGTACGGGCTTATCTCCAAAACGAAAACGTGGTGTACGGCGGCGATACCGACGCGAGTGACCTGTACATCTCTCCCACAATAATCGACGGGGCGGACCCGGACAGTCCGGTGATGACAAACGAAATTTTCGGCCCGGTTTTGCCCATCCTGACGTACCGCGACAAAGGCCACGCGGAAGAAATCGTCGCGCGCAACCCGTATCCGTTGGCGCTCTACTACTTCGGCAAAGACAAATCCATGAAGAAATGGGTGACCGATCATTTGCAATTCGGCGGGGGGTGCATCAACAACACCCTCGTGCACACCGGCGATGCGGGCTTGCCTTTCGGAGGTATCCAATACAGCGGTCAAGGTCACTACCACGGAAAGTTCGGTTTCGACACCTTTTCACACTTCAAAAGCATGGTGCACACCCAAACGATGCCCGACCTCGCCTTGAAGTATCCTCCCTACACCAAGAGAAAATTGAAATGGATCCGCAAAGTGCTGGGGTAAAACCAACAATGCCGGTCCGAAACGGTTATACAAGGTGAATAGTCGAAAGCAAAAACCGATGCACATCGCGCTGAAAAGGATATACGACAGGGCGGAGGAAGAAGACGGCACCCGCATTTTGGTGGATAGGCTATGGCCGAGGGGCGTGAAAAAGGAAGAGGCATCCTTGGACGGATGGTGGAAATCCTTGGCGCCCTCGGACGAACTGCGGAAGTGGTTCGGCCACGACCCCGACAAATGGTCGGAATTCCGAAAGAGGTACCGGAAAGAACTCCAAGACCATCGAAGCGAAGCGGCCGAACTTCTCGAAGGCATCGACAAGCGGAAGAAGGTCACGTTCCTTTATGGGGCCAAAGATGAAACGCACAACCAAGCCGTGGTGCTTCGGGAATTCGTTCTGACTTTGAGCAAGTAGTTAAGTGTACGCATCTTAGCCACACCCACAAAAACCTCCCACCCCCCTGCGATTCTTGGAATGCCGCCTGCTGTGAACACCGCATCCGAAACCCCACTGTCATACACAATTGATGTAGCTTTTACGTGACAAAAGCGGGGCTTTTGTGTATTTTTGCCGACGGTGCGCCGCGATCCCGCATCCTGCAACCGAAGCCAATCGAGATGAAGGCGTTGAAAAAAATCCGAAACTTCCCTTTTCCAGGCGAATATTCTTGCGTCTTTTGTACCGAAGTGCACCGGAGAGGCGACCGGCGTATACGCGCGAACGCTCTTTCGATTGCCGGCCACCGATCCCTGCACCGATTAATTGAAACCACTTTGCCTAAATGAAGCTCCATTTTCTGATTTCCCTCCTTTTCCTGCTGAGTTTCTCGACCACTTTCGGACAATCGGGCGAAGAGGTCGTACGATGCGGTACCGATGAATTGCACGCGACGCAAATGCAGGATCCGGATTATGCCCAAGCGTGGAACGAAGCCCGCGCCCGCACGGCGGCGGAAGTGAAATTCAGGCGGGAACGGCCCAAAGCGGATTGCGACAACGTGCTGTACGTTCCCGTGGTAGTGCACTACATCGGGGTCAGCATCGGGATGGAATGCGCCATCGACAAAGCACTGGACCAGATGTCCATTCTCAACGAAGATTTTGCGGGAACCAACGGCGACGTATCGAATTGGCTGGATCACCAACCTACCGTATGGCCGGCCACGCAAAACAAAGGTTCCTGTCTCGAATTCTGTCTGGCGACGTTGAACCACCCCCAAGGGTCCGGGATCCCCGAGGGCAATTTCGCCGTGACCATCAACGAATACCCTCAAAATACGAATGTCGTCCCGGAATGGGCCGGATACCTCAACATCTTCGTCAGCGGGCACGACCTCGGGGGAATCCTCGGCCAATCGCCCCTCGGCGGCATGGGAATCGGTGACGGTCCACTGGTCGCACTTACGGCATGGAGCAGCGTGAATTGCGATGGTTCCAACGTCAACGCCCCCTACAACCGAGGGCGCACCGCCACCCACGAAATAGGCCACTACATGGGTCTGGAACACCCATTCGGTAACGGCTGCGACAACGACAACGACGCACCCCTCGTGGGCGACACCCCCATCACCGGCGAGGCCACCTATGGATGCCCCGACCCGGGTTCGGAAGTCATCACCTGCGTCGACCCCATCGTGTTTCCCACCTTCATGGAATACTGCGATGACGCCTGCCTGTACATGTTTACCTCCGACCAAGTCGACGTCATGGAAGCCCACTACACGGCCAACCTCCAAAACTTCGCCGAGAAAGCCACCTCCACGTGCCAAGACCTGGCGTGCATGAATTTCGACATCAACATCACCACCTCCGTCGAATCCTGCCTCAACGGAAACGACGGGTCCATCACCATACAGGCCTTGAACGCCAACGAACCGGTATCCTTCAGCATCAATAATGGGCTCACTACTCAGGCCGACGGCGTTTTCGGAGGGTTGAAAGCCGACAAATACTACATCCTCGTGGAAGACGACGCCGGATGCACGGCCATCGACAGCGTCGTTCTGAAAAGAGAGGAACCGACGATGAACATACTGAGCGTGGAAAACGCGTTTTGCGGCGACAACGGCGGCTCCATCACCGCCGAGGTGGATTATCCGGGCAGTTTCCAGTACAGCCTCACCAACGAGTCTTCTTGGCAAGACACCACGTATTTCGGTGGCTTGAGTCCGGGCGCATACGAAGTGGTGGGACGCAACAGCGCCAATTGCACGGCGCGGGAAATAGTGATCGTCGGCGACGACAGCGACCTCAACCTCGTGGATAGGCGCATAAAACCGGTGGATTGCCCTCTGTCGGACAACGGGTTGATCGACGTGTACCTCACCAATGGCGAGGAACCCTTCGTGTACACCCTCGACGATGGCCGGCCCCAGGCCAACGGGCTTTACGACCAACTCGGAACGGGCCGGTACAAATTGAATGTGCGCGATGCCCGTGGTTGCAAACTCGAGCGCTCGTATAGAATCGACGTTTCGTACGCCACCATCGGCGAGGGCTGCCCCTGCAACGCGTTTGTCCCGTCTGCCATGACTCCCGACGGCGACGGGCTCAACGACGTGTTCAAACCCGTGTTCAACTGCCCCTTCACGCAGTACCATTTGCAGATATTCAACCGATGGGGCGAAATGATCTTCGAGACCTTCGACCACGACATGCCTTGGAACGGCGGCATGGACGACTACTACGGCAATCCGGGAGTATACCTCTACAAGTTGACCTACCGCTGGGGCGAAGACAGAAACGAAAGCTTGGAAGTGCAGATGGAGCGCGGGTTCATCACGGTGATTCGCTGATCGGGCAAACGCTTAAGGCGAAGGGTGATAAGGGTTTTTGTAGGTGTGACTCATCCGGGAAGTCGAGTTTTACCGGTTTTATCCGGCTGAATCGAACCAATTTTGCAAGGTCCACGCATCCCAGCTTTCCGGCATCACGCCGATGGCCACCAGCAGGACCAATCGCACGAAAACGTGTTGGGTATCCCACATGCCCTGGCGCATTCCGAAGGCCACCGTCACCATCATCAGGTTGATGCCCAAAATCACGATCGCCACCGTTTTGAACAGGCCCAGAAGGAGCAAAACGCCCCCGATCAGTTCGATGTAGGTGGACACTCCCACCGAAAAGCGCACGAACCAACGGGGAACGCCGATTTCCCGATACAATTCGGTCACGGTATCGGCGGTTCCCACCAAACCGATGCGGAACAATTTGTCGTACGCTTGGAAAAAGAACAAAGCCCCCGCGATGAACCGCAACATGAAGGGCAGGAAATGTTTCAGTAACTCATTGGCTTCCATGAACAATCAAATTCGTAACACCTCGCCTAACTCCGTGTAAATATAGCAAATCGCGGCGATTCGCGGTGCAGTTTCCCACCTCCCGCCCCAGCGCCATCCGGTCGATGAAATCTTAGGTAGACACCATGCCTGCCGGAAATGTCGAGGCGACGACACACCCACAAAAACCCTCATCCACGCCCCTCCCCTGCGCGCCTCCCGTCGGCGCCCTTCACCGGTATACTTTTCTTACTTTTGCGGCAATTCGTTCACCTAACCCCATTACCACATTCCGATGCCGGACATACAAGAACTGAGCACCCTCGCCACGCAAGTGAGGCGGGACATACTGCGCATGGTACACGCCGTAAATTCGGGTCACCCCGGAGGCAGCCTGGGCTGTACGGAGTATTTCGTGGCCCTTTACGGCGCCATCATGCACTACGACGCCAAAAACTTCGACCTCGACGGCAAGGGCGAGGATTTGTTTTTTCTGTCCAACGGCCACATCTCGCCGGTGTGGTACAGCGTGCTGGCGCGCCACGGATTTTTCGACGTGGCCGAACTCGCCACCTTCAGAAAGATCAACAGCCGACTCCAAGGTCACCCGGCCACGGAAGAGGGCTTGCCCGGAATCCGCGTCGCTTCGGGATCCCTCGGACAAGGGCTGTCGGTAGCCATCGGCGCGGCCCAAGCGAAAAAACTCAACGGCGACGACCGACTGGTGTACAGCCTTCACGGCGACGGTGAATTGCAGGAAGGCCAGATTTGGGAAGCCGCCATGTACGCAGCCGCGGCAGGTGTGGACAACCTCATCTCGACGGTGGATTACAACGGGCGCCAAATAGACGGCGACGTGCGCGACGTGCTCGATTTGGGCGACTTGCGCGCCAAATGGGAAGCCTTCGGGTGGACCGTTTTGGAAGCCGACGGCAACGACCTGAAGGAAATCATCCAAACCTTGAAGGACGCGCAAACGCATACCGGAAAGGGAAAACCGGTCGTTATTCTCATGACCACCGAAATGGGGCAAGGCGTGGACTTCATGACGGGCACGCACGAGTGGCACGGCGTGGCACCCAATGACGAACAACTCGAAAAGGCCTTGGCCCAGCTCCCCCTCACCGAATTGGGGGATTATTAACCCTCCCGCCATGAGGTTTCTCATCGTCGCCATGCTCACCTTGTTGCCGTGCTTTTTGGACGGCGGGACCCTGCGTGCGCAAAACGACGGCGAGCCACTCACCCGCATCCTCTTCGTATTCGACGCCAGCAACAGCATGAACGCCACTTGGCAGAGAGACCGCAAAATCACCGTTGCGCGAAAATTGCTCGCCGATGCGGTTCACGAACTCAACGACAAACCCAACGTGGAAATGGCCTTGAGGGTGTACGGACACCAAGTGGCCATCGCGCCGGGAAAACAGGATTGCGACGACACAAGGCTGGAGGTTTCTTTCCGCCCCAACAACGGCAGTTTGATCGAACGCACGCTGAACCGAATCAAATGCCAGGGCACCACACCCATCGCGCGATCTTTGGAAAAGGCCGCCGGCGACTTTCCCGAGTGTTCCGATTGCCGAAACATCATCATCCTGATTACCGACGGAATCGAAGCGTGCGACGGCGATCCCTGCGCCGTTTCCCGTGCATTGCAGAAAAAAGGTGTCA
Organism: uncultured Cryomorphaceae bacterium; assembly: GCA_964574635.1. Taxonomy (GTDB): domain Bacteria; phylum Bacteroidota; class Bacteroidia; order Flavobacteriales_D; family Cryomorphaceae; genus CAZNOG01. Next base: position 148,793 of record CAZNOG010000002.1, read on the forward strand.
TCCTAAAACCCTTCGTCATCGGGGTGGGTCTCGACGACGAATTCAAGGACACCTTCAACTGCGTGGGCAATTATTACGACGCCACCAGCGAGGAGTCTTTCGAACACATTCTCAACATCGTCATCACACAGGCGCTGAACAATACCACCGCTCAGGTAAGTCTTTTGGACGACTTCGGAAAACCGAGCGAAACCAACGTGACGGTAAACCTCTTCGATCAAAATACGGAGCAACTCGCCTACGGCTTCGTGCATACCCTCAACCACCGCGGAAACCCCGATACCATCAGCCTCGACCCCATCATCACGTACCGCGTGGAGGCTCACACCATTCCAACCATCGTAAAGCGCGACGTGACCATTACGCCGGGACGGCACAACGTCATCGCCCTCGATGCCGGACAGGGCGACCTCGTGGTGAAGATCGAAGGACAATTGGGCGACCGCATGCCGGTGACCGTGCGGAAATCGGGAAAACCCGAAACCCTGCACGTCATGTGGACCAACTCCAAAGAACGCGTCCTCACCGACGTGTACGATTTGGAAGTCCTCACCTTGCCCAGAACCATCGTCCGCGACGTGGACATTGCCCAAAACAAGACCACGACGGTGAACATTCCCGAGCCGGGTATGCTGAACATCAACTTCGTATCGCCGGGTTACGGAAGCATTTCCGCCATGCGCGGGTCGAACCTCGAATGGGTGGTCAACCTCGACGATTTCAACCTGAGGCAACACTTCCGGCTCCAACCGGGAAAATACAAGCTCACCTACCGGTCGAAAAACAGCAAGCAAGTCATTTACACGATCGATCGCGAATTCACCATCGAATCGGGATCGGCCACCAACCTAAAATTATAACCTCCGAGATGAAAGACATTACCGTTCAGAATCACAAAGACACCCGCAGCGGTTTTGGTGCGGGATTGCTCGAATTGGGCAAGTCGAACCCCAACGTGGTGGGATTGTGCGCCGATTTGACGGGATCTTTGAAAATGGATGCTTTCCGTGATGAGTTTCCCGAGAGATTCTTTCAGATGGGAATCGGTGAAGCCAATATGATGGGCGTCGCAGCGGGATTAACCATCGGAGGAAAAATACCCTTCGCGGCGACCTTCGCCAACTTCGCCACCGGGCGCGTGTACGACCAAATCCGGCAATCCATCGCCTACTCCGGCAAGAACGTGAAAATATGCGCGTCGCACGCCGGACTCACCCTCGGGGAAGACGGAGCCACCCACCAGATTCTCGAAGACATCGGGCTGATGAAAATGCTCCCCCACATGACGGTGATCAACACCTGCGACTTCAATCAAACCAAAGCGGCTACGCTGGCCATCTCCGAGCGGGAAGGACCGGTGTATCTGAGATTCGGCCGACCGAAAGTGCCCAACTTCACCCCCGAAGACCAACCCTTCGAGATCGGCAAAGCCATCCGGCTGAACACCGGTTCGGATGTGACCGTCATCGCCACGGGACACCTCGTTTGGAAGTCCATCGAAGCCGCGCGATCGCTTGCGGAGGAAGGCATATCCGTAGATCTGATCAATATTCACACGATCAAACCTCTGGATGAAGAGGCCATCCTCGAATCAGTTGGTAGAACCGGCCGCGTGGTCACCGCCGAAGAGCACCAGAGAAACGGCGGTCTCGGCGACGCCGTGGCCCAAACGTTGGCCCGACACCTTCCCTCGCCCATGGAGTACGTAGCGGTAAACGATTCTTTCGGCGAAAGCGGAACTCCCGATCAATTGATGGCCAAATACGGTATCGACACGCCCGACGTCATCGCGGCGGTAAAAAGAGTGATGGACCGTAAGAAATGATGCACTGACCCACGCGTTTTGAAGAACGCCGACACACATATCGCGGCGCTCTTATCGCGGATCGAAACCAGGGAAAAGGGATTCGAATTGCTGGTGGAACGGTACAAACGTCCCTTGTACGCGCGCATCCGATCCATGGTGCATTCCCACGCCGACGCCGACGACGCGCTGCAAAACACCTTTCTGAAAATCTGGAGCAATATCGACTCATTCAGAGGGACTTCCACGTTATTTACCTGGGTGTACCGCATCGCCACGAATGAGGCGTTGATGATCCTGAGGCGGGAAAAGAGACACCCCGACGCCGACCTTCACGATCCCCCGATAGACAAGGGAATCACCGACGGGCCGACGGCCGACGAGATTTCCGAAAAACTCAGACGCGCAGTGGAAAATCTACCCGAAAAACAACGGTTGATATTCGAAATGCGCTACTTCACGGAAATGCCTTACGCGGAGATCGCCGCCCTCACCCACACCACCACGGGTGCATTGAAAGCGAGCTACCACCACGCGGTAAAAAAAATAGAACAAGAGCTGAAAAGTTAATTCCCCCACGACGAAAGAAGGGAGCAAAAAAAAACCGACCCACGATTGGGTCGGTTTTAGTTTTTGCGCTTCCCGTGAAAGGGAAAAGCGAGATTATTTTACGGTCAACGTTCCGTGCATTTGAGAAGCGTGGCCGGGGAACGTACACAGGTAGTAGTAAGTTCCTTTCGCGGGAGCTTCGAAAGTCACGGAAGTTTCTTCACCGCCGCCGATCATGTCGGTGTGCACGATGATGTCTTTCGTGTCGGTGGGAATGTAGTCGTTGTCCGGGTAGTTGAGCGCTTCACGGTCGAAACCTGCCCAATCCACACCTTCCTTCAGCAGCGTCCAGTTGTGTCCCATAGCCGCTTTCGGCAAAGAACCCGTGTGCTTCAAAACCAGAGTCACTTTCTGACCCTCGTACACGGTAAGTTCCGTTTTGTCATACTTCATTTGGTCATCCCCTGAAATGGTGATGGTTACCTCATCGGGAATGTTTTCGGGTCTCGTCTCGGTTTGCTCGGTGGCGGTATCTTCGGTGGTTGTGGTGGTACCGTCAGATCCACAACTCATCATAAACGCCGCAGACGCCAAAATCAAAACAGCTTTTTTCATTTTTGCTTCGGTTTTTGTTGATTAAAAGGTTTCAAATTCGTGCATTCTTTGCGGATCCTATGATGCTGCTTTTCAAAAATGCCGCGATTCGATGTCGTATAAACACATAAGCGCATAACCGCACACTTTGTTCACGGTACAGCACACTCAAGCGGCTGTTGCAGCGGGGCATTATTAAGACCCGTTCCAAATTGCGGCAAATGTAACCACAATTATTTATTCACCGACCCTTTCGTCTTTTATTTTTTTGGGGCGAATACCGAATGAAAAATTCGGTGCCGGGTCGTCCGCTGTATCTTTTGTTTCATCACCCGGTACGGTCAGGCCGCGGCGTTGGGCTTCGCTGTCGCCAAGCCGTAGCCGCCGTACCAAGGGTGATGAAACAAAAGGATGCCGCTTCCACCCCTTTCGCTTCATGACCCGGGAGTTTCCATCAAAAGAGAAAAAGAAAAATCTCCCGTCGAAAAAACGATTTCCCTTCCGCGCAATCAGCGCGTCTTGACGAGTCTTCTGGTGAACGAACCCCGATCATCCACGGCCCGGATCAAGTAAACCCCGTCTGCGTATGAACTGAGATCGAGTTGGATTCGAGGACTTCCACCGCTGTGGTGAACCAGCAACAGTCGTCCCGTGATGTCTCGTACTTCCACCCTTTCTATCGAAGCGTTCGCCTCTTGCACGATGGTGAAAATACCGCTCGTCGGGTTGGGGTACACGTGAAAATCCGTTTCGCTTTGGTCGGTCGTGCCGATGGTATTGTCGCAAAACTCGAGGTTCCAACCCGTCAGTTCACCCGTTCCACCCTCGCCCGACACTTCGATTTCGAGGGTCCAAACACCTTCCTGACTCTGTCCGGAAAAAACCGAAAGCGGTTCCGCGGGAGCATACGTCGTGTTCATCTCCATTGGGCACTCCACTATTTGTCCGCCGTCTTCGAAGGACAGGAAGAACGCATCGCCACCCTCACACGCTCCGTCGTACAAGGTGACCTCCGTTCCCGTTGGTCCCACCAAGCGGATTGTGAGATTCTCCATGTGCGAAAACGAACCTTGCAATCCGGACACGCGCATGGTTTGCGGCGTCAACGTCGCCTCGACTTCCACGGTCGATACGAAAGTGGCTTCCCCTTCCGAGGTCAAATCCAGCGCTCCGCCCTCGTACGCGTGAAGCACGCAGGTTTGAGTGGTGAAGGAAACCGCATCCGAAAGCGTCTCACCGCAATTGTTGTGGGTGCGGATACGCCAGTAATACATATGGTCGGGCAGCAATTCCCCGTAGGCATACGCAGCCGTATCCAATCCGGTCGCCTGGTGGATGAGCACGTCGAATTCGGGCTCGTCCGACAGTTCGAAATCGAAGGTGGTGGACGGCGTGATGGAGCTTTCCCACTGGAATACGTTGAAGATCGGCACGTCACCGGATTGGGTCGTGGGGTACACCAAGGTCGCCGGAGAGGGCGCTTCGGTATCCACCGCGATATAGATGGAATCCTGAACTTGCTGAAAATCGGCGGAATAAGCGTCTACACCGAGGTAGAACCCGCCTGCCGAAGCTTCGGGTGTAACGGCGATGGTGAGTTCCACGACCTCGCCGGGCATGGCGGATTCGGTGGAAAGGAATGCGTTGATTCCCGCGGGAACATTCCATACCACGAGTTCCACCGGCAAATCGAAGGACATGCCGCCAATGACCTGAACATCCACGATTAACGAATCATTCACACAAGCTTGTAAACTGTCGGAACTCAAGGAAATATCAAACCCTTGATCGTCGGCGGTACAGATTTCCAAAGACCACCCCAGCAGTTGTCCTCCGGCGCCGGTTTGCGAATCCACGAGTTTCAAAGTCCATTCCCCGAAGATGGACTCACCCGAGAAATCGGCCAAGGAACCGGCGGGAAGGATCACCTGCCCCTCCGTCGGTGGACACTCCACCGAAACCGATCCCGTTTCACTGAAAGAAAAATCGAAGTCTTGATCGCCGGGGCACACGTTCGACAACAATTCCACCTCGGTGCCGGTAGGACTTACCAAGAAAAACGCCATGTCCGAAATCCTGGAATGGGTGCCGTGTACATTCCACACGCGCACATTCGACACGGTGCCGGAATAGGGAATGTCAATGGTCGACGTGGTGGTGGTTTGCACCGGGGGCAATCCCACCGGTACGTCCGTTGCATCAAAAGATTCGCATCCCACCGTGGTGAAATTGTGCAAAACGCCGAAGGCGGAAGTGTCGCAAATGCTCTGCGCGCGAACCCTCCAATAATACTGGCTGTTGGGCTCCAGCCCGCTCAGTTCCAAAAATGGTTGTACGACCACCGTATCGATGAGCACGACGGGAGTCGACGTGTTCGTGCCGAACTGCACGCGGTAAACCGCGTCCGGGGATCCCGACGTCGCCCAGGAAAGAACCGGGTTCAGCGGCATTCCCAACTGCCCGATGGGCGGCGAGAGATCGGTGGGAGGTGAGAGGTCCGCTTCATTGACCGTAAACGCTATTTCTTTCGAGTATGAAAATTCATCGGTTTCGCCGTAAACCTCGAAACTGTACCACCCCGGTTCGGTTCCCCCGGTATTGGTGATCGTCACGAAAGCCGTTTGGCCCGGAAGAGCAACGTCGACGTCGAGAGTGGCTTCGAAATCGACGGGCACGTCCAACAACAACAGTGAAACCGGCTCTTCGAATCCTTCGCTTCCGATCACTTCGACTTCGATAACGAGTTCATCGCCCACGCACATCGAAGTATCCCCGGGGGAAGTCGTGAGCACGAAACCCGACTCCAAACCTTCTATGGTGAAGTTGAAATTCGATATATCGAAAAAGGTTTCGTCGGAATTGACCACCATGACGCGCGCCTGGTTCGTAGACACATCGGGCACTTCGACGGTGGCGCTTCCGTGGTTGGGCACATCCTCCGCCAGGGTGTAAGGATAAGTGAGCCCTCCGTCGACGGAGAGCAGAATGTCCACCTCTTGGGCATTGATCGGCGCTTCGTTGGTTCCCGCCACGTTCCACGTTACGGTCTCCGTTTCATACGCGACCCAAAATACCGAAGGCAGGTTGGGCTCGGTCACGGCCAGCGGCCCGGCCGAGGACACGAAATGGACGGTCACGTCTTGGTACTTGGTGCAGCCACCGCCCACGGCGTTGTCTCTCACCGTAAATCTGAAATCCATGCTCCTGCTCACGGCGGGCAACACCTCCCAGGTAGGTGTGCTCGGAGAAGCTATGGACGACATTCGGGGAAAATAACGCGTCGGATTTTCCGAAGGCAACCAAGATCGGAAGCTCGGGCCGTCTGTAGCCGATGGCACCGGCGGCTGCTGGGAAATCTCGGCGTTCATTTGATCCCAAGTGTAGGTGAGCACGTCGTCTTCGTCCGCGTCCGTCACCTCGGCCGTGAGAATGAACGGGGTCAATACGGGGAGATAGACGTCCGTCGTCGCGTCGTGGATGACCGGGGCCGTATTCTCGAGAGCCACCACCGTTTGGCAGCTGTTCTGGGTCACCTGCTGGCCGATTTCGAAAATGCTGATTCCGTGGAAATGAGCGTCACTGTTGAATTGCACATTGGGATTGCAGATGCCGGCGTAACCCATGATGGTCGATCCGCTGCCCGGTTCCACGGCGGTTGCATTGCTGCGGTTTCCTTGGCAAGAATTGTTGAAGGTATGATTGGCACCGAATTGATGGCCCATTTCATGCGCCACGTAATCGATATCGAAGGGGTCGCCAACGGGTGCGTTGGTGCCCGTCACTCCTCTCGCCTTCTGCGGACCGCAAGTTACTCCGAGACCGGCCACTCCGCCGGCACCGGTACCCACCACATGCCCGATGTCGTAGTTTTCAGAACCGATGACGCCGTTGATGGTCGCTTGATTCTGCCCCAACATCATGAAGGCGCTCTCATTGCTGTACGGATCCGTATTCGGGTTGGTGAATACCAACAAATCGTTGTCGTCGATTAACGATAGCGACACGTTCACATCCCGCTCGTACACTTGGTTGACGCGGTTGACGGTCGTCACGATGGCCGCCATCGCGGATTCGACCGTCCCTCCGTGAAACTGCGTGTATTCACCGGTGGCGGCCATGGCAAGGCGATACACATTCAACTCGCAAGAGGCGTATTCCGATCCCGATTTGGGACTTCCTTCCGGCTCGCTCACCTCTTCCACCAAGCATTCGAATTGTTTGTCGGACACAAACTCCGACTTCAAGTACACCATGTACAATTCGTTTTGCCCTACCGATACCGGATCGAGGAATACGGAACCTTCGGGATGCAATATCGCGGCGCGGAGACCCGACGGTGACACATCGATCTTGGCCTTGGTGCGAAACTCGTCCCGCCCCACTCCGTCGAATGCGCGGATCAAGGGGTATTTTGATTGCAATCCCGGTTGCATGGCGGTGTTCGCTTTCAAGTCGAATTCCACCCTTTTTCCATTGGGCATGGGGAGCTCGATGGTGAGATTCTCCCCTTCCGCCGAAGTCAACGCTTCCAAAATAGTTTGGAATTCCACTTCGTAATACCGCGCGGTTTTCGCTTGGATATCCGGCTCGGTGATCGACGAGATTTCGCCCGGTGACCGCTCGGACCACAATTGGGATTGCCCGAAGGCACTGTAATTAAGAAAGGAAAAACAAAAAAGTAGAATCGGTAAAACGGGAAAAATTCGCACGGTGGAAAAATTTTGAATGAGGGCCAAAAATAGGGACTTCTGCCCGGAATGCCGGAAGGCGGTTCTTCGCCACACACCCAAAAACGTCCTCACGAAGGAATCCTACTGCGGACCGCCAGAATTCGGTTCTCGACAAAGGCTTTTTCCGTCGCCGAAAGCCCGATCGGCACCGTTTCCACCGGGGCATAGGCGGGGGATTCACGTTCCAAGGTCATTCCCAGAACGACCGTATACGCGTATTCCACCAGAGGAAGGAAGTATTCCACGTCACCGTGGATGTAACGAATGACGTCATCCCCCTCGCTCAAATCGAGAAGGGATTGCTTCAAGTCGGTATACCCTTTGGCGTGCAAACCCTCGAATGCCGTGGCTTTCACCACACCGGAAGGGTGGTTCAAGAATTCGAGCAACTCCTCCACAGTGGCGGTGCGAATAAACTCCATGCGCAATACGTGCGTCGGGGAAACCGCCGGATTCCGCCCGATGGATTGCGTGCCCACGAACCCCTCTTTCGCGATGTCATCCGCCATATCGAGCACGTGCGGACTGACTTTGTCGGAGTCGAAACCACTTCCTCCGCGTAAACCTGAACAGGCGGCGAAAAGCACCGCCAGCGCCGGAACGAACAAAAAGAGGGGTCTGAACTTCATGACGCGAAGGTACGACGACGCGAGATTCTTCCTTAGAACTTCTTCAACGCCACGATGGCGTTGTGGCCGCCGAAACCGAAGTTGTTGTTCAGCGCAATCTTCGGGTTGGTTTGCCGCGCTTCGCCGAGAACGATTTGGATCGTACGCTGTATTTCCGGGTCGACCTCCGTGGTGTTGATGGTCGGCGCGACGATTCCCGTCTCCAGTGCTTTTACCGTGAGGATGCTTTCGATGGCACCGGCGGCGCCCAAGAGGTGTCCCGTCATGGACTTGGTGGCCGTGACGTGCAGTTGTTTGGGATCATCGCCGAAAACCGTGCGTATGGCGTGGATTTCACTGAGGTCGCCCAGAGGGGTGGACGTTGCGTGAGCGTTGATGTGGTCCACGTCATCCGGATTTATCTCCGCATCTTGCAGAGCGAGTTGCATGGCTCGGGCCGAAGCGAGACCTTCCGGGTGAGGGGCCGAAATGTGGTGCGCATCCGACGTCATGGCGGCGCCGACGATTTCGGCGTAGATGTGCGCGCCCCGGGCCTTTGCGTGTTCGTATTCCTCAAGTACCAAGGCTCCCGCTCCTTCGCCGATCACGAAGCCGTTGCGACCCACGTCGAAGGGACGAGAAGCGCCGGAAGGGTCTTCATTGGAAGTCGACATGGCCTTCATGGCGTTGAATCCCCCTACTCCGGCTTCGGTGATTGCCGCTTCCGAACCGCCCGTGATGAAAGCGACGGCCTTTCCCCAGCGGATGTAATTGAACGCGTCCATCATGGAAGTGGTTGACGTGGCGCACGCCGACACCGTCGTGTACCCGATGCCTTGCAAACCGAATTTGATGGAGATCATGCCCCCCGCCAAGTTGGCTATCATTTTCGAAATGAAATAGGGGTTGAACCTCGGAACCGAATCTTGGACGTACTCCTTTATCGCGGCCTCGTAGGATGCCATTCCGCCTTGCCCTGACCCCCAAATGACACCGACGTCAAAAGGGGAAATCTTCTCCATATCCAAGCCCGAATCCCGCATGGCTTCCGTCGCGGCGTACAACGCAAATTGCGTGAAGGCGTCGGTTTTGCGTATTTCCTCTCTCGACAAATACGTCTCCGGTTGAAAATCCTTTACCTCGCATCCGAACTGCGTGCGAAACTCCGAAGGATCGAAATTGGTGATCCGCGCCGCTCCGCTTTTTCCTTCGAGGGCATTCTTCCAATATTCCGCTACCGAATTGCCGATGGGCGTCACGGCGCCCATACCGGTAATCACTACTCTTTTCATGTGTTCGACGGCAGAGCCGTTTTTAAATTTCCCCAACTTGCACCCCCCAACACGCCTCTCCGTCCGGATATAAGTTCGAAGAGACGCATTCCGAGGATTGTCGTAAAAAGAAAACACCGATAAACAGTGTTTTCATTTCATTGAGATCGAGCTCATTGTTGTTAAAAATTCGTACGAGGCTTTAAGTCGTCTTACTACTTCGCCAATATTTGACAAAACAAATGTAGGACAATTTCCGGGAGCCGATTTCACGGCAGGGGGAAATTTTGAATGGGAAATAGAACTCCTCGGAAATCCCGTGGCGCTGCGCGGTTTGCCCATTCAATAAATCAAGAAACGTGGTTTTCGCGGACCTCGACACCCCCGAATCCCGCCGTTGGAGGAACCGTTGTTATCCTTCAAATTTTACCCATCTTTGTCCGTGCATTCTCCGCCTGAACGCATGTTCACACTGCGGCGCGAGGATGCGACAGAACACAAACCGTTGATTAAATTTTAATGTACCGATGAAAATGAAGAAAAGGCGATTCCCCAAGTTTGCAATCTTAGGTTTTGCGGCCCTGGCCCTTGCGGTTGCGGGGTGCTCTTCCGGAAATGGAAATGAAGAAGGGCAGAGCGCTTCGACGAGCGAAGAAAAGAAGAATTCCATCGTGAAAGAGGGCATGAAACCCACCCTCGACCAACAAATCCTCATCGATTATTTGGATATGAAAGACGCGTTGGTCAAAGGCGACGCCGAAGCGACGCGCACGCTGGCCGAAACGATGGTCACAAACCTGAAAAAAGTGCCGGAATCCACGCACGGCACGGCCGCCGAATTGGCGCACCACATTGCACAAGAGGGAGATATCAACTCGCAGCGGGAGCTTTTCCACAAATTGTCGGATGTCATGTACGGCATCATCAAAACCGATAATCCCGCGGAAGCCACGGTGTACAAGCAATACTGCCCCATGGCATTCCAAAACTCGGGAGCGTTCTGGTTGAGCGCAGAAAAAGAGATCCGCAACCCCTACTTCGGTGACAAAATGCTGAAGTGCGGCGTGGTTCAAGAAGAACTTTGACCCGAATTCACAATCCCAATAAAAATCCCCGCAGGAAAGCCTTGCGGGGATTTTTTTTTAATTCGCGACACTCAGTCGAGCGGTTTGAAATGCGCGGTGAAGTGTCTGAGGAATTTGGCTTCCTTCACGATGCGGTACCCTTTCACCCGGTCTTTGTTCTCCAACACTCCCCCGAAAGTTTCGGCCACGTACTCGATGTGGCTCTGCGTGTACACTCGGCGGGGAATGGCGAGCCGCACCAATTCCCGAGGTGCCGGCACCAATTCACCATCGGCGTCGTAAGTTCCGAACATCACTGAGCCGATTTCCACGGTACGCACTCCGCCCAAAGTATAGAGTTCGCCCACCAAAGTTTGCCCGGGGTATTGGTGAGGGGGAATTTGTGGGTATAACCTCTTGGCGTCCACATACACGGCATGACCGCCCGTAGGTCTCACCACGGGTATTCCCATTTCGTGCAGGCGGTCGCCGAGGAAAGCGGTGCTCTTTATGCGGTATTCCAGATAGTGGGGATCGAAAACCTCCTTCAACCCGATGGCGATGGCTTCCATGTCGCGGCCCGACAATCCGCCGTAGGTAGTGAACCCTTCGGTGATGATCAGAAGATTCGTGCACGCATCGGCCAACTCCCGGTCTCGAAGTGACAAAAACCCGCCCATGTTCACCAATGCGTCTTTCTTGGCGCTCATGACGGCTCCGTCGGCGAGGTCGAACATTTCCCTCGCAATTTCGGCGTAGGTCTTGTCTGCGTAGCCTTCTTCGTGGTGTTTCACGAAGTAAGAGTTTTCGGCTATTCGGCAGCAGTCGAGCAAAAAGATGATGCCGTACTTCTTGCAAATGCCGGACACTTCGCGCACGTTTTGCATGCTCGCGGGCTGCCCGCCGCCGCTGTTGTTGGTCACCGTCATGATTACCGCGGCGATGTTCTCCGCTCCTTTCCCGCCGATGGTGTTTTCCAATTCTTCCACGTCCATATTTCCCTTGAAAGGATGGGGATCGGAAGGATCGCTAGCGAGAGGAGTCGGAAGGTCCAGGGCTTGCGCACCGGAAAACTCGATGTTCGCCCGGGTGGTGTCGAAGTGGGTGTTGCTGAGAAACGTCTTTCCCGGACCGCCGAGATGGCCGTAGATGATGCGCTCCGCGGCACGGCCTTGATGCGTGGGCAGTACGTGCTCCATGCCCGTCATTTCACGGATGGCTTCTTCCATGCGAATCCAAGACTCGGAGCCCGCGTACGATTCGTCGCCCCGCATCACGCCGCTCCATTGGTCCGCGCTCATGGCGGAGGTGCCACTGTCGGTGAGCAAATCGATGATGACGTCGTGGGACTTCAGTAAAAAGGGATTGTAATGAGCGACTTTCAGCAAATCGCGCCTTTCTTCGAAAGTGCTCAATCGGATGGGTTCCACGGATTTGATGCGGAACGGTTCTATAATGGTGTGGTGTATCATTGCCTGAAGGAATTAAGAGGTATGAAACGCACCGCGGAAAGGCCTCCGCAGGGCATTCAAACAAAAAGGAAAGGGGGAAATCAGAGGAAAGGGAATCTGTCCCTGCGCTTCAGGTTGCGATGGATGCCGGCGGCTTTTATCCGCGAAAGGGCGTAATGGGTGTGTCGTCTAATCACATGGCAAAATTAATGAATCGGCGTCAAAAAGTCCGAATCTCCCGTCGATGGGATCGGGAAATCCGACCGCACCCACCTGCGCATCGGCCATCGATGGCAAAGAGATAAGGCGTCCGCCTCGTGTCGGTTTCGAAATCGGCGAGTCCTCACCCACAAAAACCCTCCCAATCCTCCCGTCGCCCACCTCGGAAATCCATAGACCAATGCGCCCAATGCCGCCATTGAACGTAAAAAAATCCGATGAAACGGTGAACAAAACCCGCCGATTTTGTGTCTTTGTAATGGATATACCAATAACCAAAAAACCATTTATTGCTATGAAAAAACGATTTACCCTTCATTTCTTGGCTACGATTGCGGCGGCTCTGCTGCTCCTGCCGGCGACGGCACAAGAGCCGTGCGGAGATTTCGCGGCATATTTCGTGAACATTCCCACGGATGACCCCGCGAATACTACCCTGTACCGCATAGACCTCGAAAACGACCCGACCATACAATCCGAATTTCTGATCGGACGCCCTGCGCACATCGCCTTGTCGCCCGACGGTTCGGTGTACGTAGTTACGGTGACCGGCAAGGTGGCCGTGTACAACCCCTCCACGGGAACCATAAGCGACTACCTGTGGATTCACCACGAAGGAGCCGTGGTGCAGAATACGCCCCAAGCGGCCGTGAATCCGGCGACGGGCGAACTCTACGTAGGATCCGCGGATAACAACGCGGTGTACGTGGTGGATCCCGCCACCGGCGCGGCCACTCATTATACCGATGTGGAATTGAGCGGCGGCGACTTGTTTTTCGACGCGGATGGGGACTTGTGGACCGTAAACCGATACAATGATGAATTCCTCAACCTCAACACGGGCGAGAGCTTCAACCCCGGTTTGGCCAACGTGAACGGAGCGGGATGGATGCCCGACGGAACCATCATCGTCGCCAACAGCAACGACACCTTCCTCCAATTCGTCGATCCCGCCACCGGCACCTTGACCGGCGAAGAGCTGGAAATCGGATTGACCATCGGCAACGGCGACATCGCGACGGGATGCCTCACTTCACAATCCTTTGAAGGCTGCTACGCCGCCGAGGTGGTTGAATTCGTGCAAGGCACCCAAACCAACGGAAGCCCCGTTGCGGCCGAACGATCCGACCCCAATACCGCACTGGGAGAACCCGACCGTTCCAACGCCACCGGCGGATTCGTATCCCTCGGTGTGGGAGGACACATCACGCTCGCGTTCAACGGAGCCGTTTTCGACGGGCCGGGCAACGACATCAAAGTGTGGGAAACCTCCTACTCGGGTGACGATTGCGGAAACGGCGACGACGAATACGCGGACGTGGAAGTATCGCAGGACGGAATCAACTATTACCTGGCTGGCTCCATTTGCCGCGACGGGGAAGTGGACATCTCGACCACCGGATTGAATTACATTCTCTACGTGCGCATCAGCAATTCAGCGGCCACCTCAACCCCCGACGGGTACGACGTAGACGGCGTGGAAGCGCTCAACGGCTGTGGACCCATTCCGCTGATCGGAGGTGGCGACTGCTACGCGACGGAAATCGTTTCGTACACCCAAGGCACCCAACTCAGCGGCAGCCCGATCGCGGCGAACCGCACGGATCCCAACCAAGCACTGGGTGACCCCGAACGTACCGACGGCAACGTCTTCACCTCATTGGGCTACGGCGGAAGCTTGATCCTCGGTTTCGACGGCTACGTGTACAACGGACCCGGTGACGACCTGGAAATCGTCGAAACCACTTTCAACCAACCCGACGGATGCAACGACTATCCGGAATTCGCCGACGTGTACGTGTCCCTCGACGGAATCACCTGGGACTTCGCCAAGACCGTGTGCAAGGAAGACAACTTCGTCGACATCTCCGACGCGGGTGATTATTCCTTCGTGATGTACGTGAAACTGGTGAACAACGATGACCTCAGCACCACTCCCGACGGCTTCGACGTGGACGGTGTAGTGGCTCTGCACAATTGCCCGGAAATCGATGGCGACAGCGTTCCTTTCGGCTCAAATAACCCCGTATTGGCCGTCGCCAATTTGAGCGCTTACCCCAATCCTACCGAAGGCGACATCTTAATCACCTTCGACGTGCTCGACGACGTACGCTCCACCCTCGAAGTATTCGACATGAGCGGACGCAACATCGGCACTCTCTTCAGCGAAGTGGCGCTTGGCGGACAAGAATACCGCGTGCCCTTCGATGCGCACGACTTGCCCTCGGGCGTGTACGTGTACAAACTCACCACCCCCGACGGTGTGATCGTGGAAAAATTCGTAGTGAGGTAATTCCACGTTTTAATTTACCCATGGAAAGCCCCGCCACGAGCGGGGCTTTCCCGTTTTAGTCCCGCCGTCGAAGGCGGTCGAAAATGCTGTCGGAATAGGTCGTGTGACCGCAGGAAACCGAAAGTAATTCGCCCCTTGGACGGGGGTGAAAAAAAAAATATTCACCCGCGCCGAGATCATCGGCGCATGAACCTTCGGAAATGCGTACTTTTGCACCCCTGTTTTTTTGACCCCCAAAAGATGCCCCAAACCCAGTCCAACAACCACATCCGCAACATCGCCATCATCGCACACGTCGACCATGGCAAAACCACAATGGTAGACGCCCTGATCCACGAAGGCCGGGTATTCGGCGAACACGAAAAGCCGGGTGAACTTATCATGGACAACAACGCCTTGGAGCGCGAGCGGGGCATCACCATCGTATCGAAAAACGTGGCCGTGCGCTACGGAGATCACAAGATCAACATCATCGACACTCCCGGCCACAGCGATTTCGGGGGAGAAGTGGAGCGCGTGCTCAACATGGCCGACGGCGTGTTGTTGCTCGTAGATGCCTTCGAAGGCCCCATGCCCCAAACGCGTTTCGTACTCGAGAAGGCCATCGCCCTCAACCTCAAACCCATCGTGGTAATCAACAAGGTGGACAAAAAGAACTGCGCGCCGGAGGAAGTGCACGAGGCCGTTTTCGAGCTCATGTTCAACTTGGGCGCGTCGGAAGACCAGCTCGACTTCCCGGTGTTGTACGGCTCGGCGAAGCAGGGCTGGATGAGCGACGATTGGCGCAAACCCACCGAATCCATCACTCCCCTGATGGAAGCCATCATCACCCACATTCCCCCGCCCGAAATCCGCACCGGCAGCTTGCAGATGCTGATCACGAGCTTGGAGTACTCTCCGTACGTGGGTCGCATCGCCATCGGGAGGATAACGCGGGGCGGCATCGCATCGGGCGATCGCGTGGCGCTGGTCAAGCGCGACGGAAGGGTGACCAAATCGAAAATCAAAGAACTCTACGTTTTCGACGGGCTGCAGAAGACCAAAGCGGAAAGGACTGAAGCGGGCGACATCTGCGCCGTGGTCGGATTGGACGATTTCGAAATCGGCGACACCATCGCCGACGCGGACAATCCCGAGGCGCTGCCTCCCATCTCCATCGACGAGCCCACGATGAGCATGGTCTTCACCATCAACGACTCCCCCTTCTTCGGAAAAGAGGGAAAATTCGTCACCTCCCGCCATTTGAAAGAGCGCTTGGAGGCGGAGTTGGAGAAAAATCTCGCTTTAAGGGTAGAGCCCACCGGCAGCGGAGATTCGTTCAACGTGTTCGGCCGGGGTGTGCTCCACCTTGCGGTGTTGGTCGAAACCATGCGCCGTGAGGGGTATGAGTTGCAAATCGGTCAGCCCAAAGTCATCAGCAAAACCATCGACGGGGTGAAGCACGAGCCCGTGGAAGAATTGCGCATCGACATACCGGAAAACTTTTCCGGCAAGGCCATAGAAACCGTCACGCTTCGCAAAGGGGAATTGCTTGGTATGACCACCAAAGGCGACCGCGCCTTGCTCGAATTCAAAGTGCCTTCCCGGGGCATCATCGGTTTGAGAAACCACATGATGACCGTATCGGCGGGCGAAGCCGTGGTTTCACACCGCTTCATCGGGTTCGAGCCTTTCAAGGGTGAAATCCCCGGCCGCGTAAACGGTTCGCTGATCAGCATGGAAAACGGCAAGGCCATCCCCTACTCGCTGAACAACCTTCAAGACCGGGGAAAATTCTTCGTCGAAGCCAACGAAGACGTGTACGAGGGCCAAGTAATCGGTGAAAACTCCCGTCCCTCGGACCTCACCGTAAACGTGACGAAAACGAAAAAGCTGTCGAACATGCGCAGCGCCGGCGCCGACGAAAAGATGCGGATCGCGCCCCCCATCAAGTTTTCCCTGGAAGAAGCCCTGGAGTACATCCAAGAAGACGAGTACGTGGAAGTCACTCCAAAAAGCCTCCGCCTGCGCAAAATCCACCTCAAAGAACACGAGAGAAAGAAGTACGCCAACGCCGCGAAGTAAGGCCGGATCCTCTTCGAAATCCGGGGTTCATCCGACCCTTTACGTGCACCGCTCCCACCGAAAACGCGCAGGGTTTTTGGGTTTTCGTGGGTGTGACTCTCCATTTCCCATCGTCTTGTCGGCGGCCCTGTGAGAACCGCCTCGGCCACGGTGCTTCATTGAAATCCCAACCGGCCGAAAAAACGCGTTCCCGCTTGGCGAAATCTATTTTACACGAAAAAATCACCGTTAGGAATCCCAATTGGAAGTCAATGGAAATTCCCGAAACGTGTTTATCCATCGGCGATTTCATCGCATTACTTTGTGGAAATCCGAGTTTAGTCGATAAACAGGACAAAACTATCCTTGTTGCGATTGCAATAGTGGGAATATTGTAATCGCGAGAGAGGGGGTTTTCACTTGCGCCCCCTTTTCGAAGGCCGTAAATTTGTATCGTATTTCCCCAGTGGAAGTACAGCGAGGTTTTGGTTAGCCTGCCGGTTACCGCGAGGTGACCGGCGACCGCAAGCAGAGTCCGATCTTTAATGGTTGTTTTAGATTGATTGGTTATCGATTCTTTGAATCGTTTTCATCGAGGACTCGCTTGCGGTTTTTTTATTTCCATCTTTGGGGCGCATAAACCACTCTTTTGGCGCCAACACACATCGACGACATATCCATCGTTTTTTCCGACGGCAGCCTATTGGTTCTCAACCTGTGTTTGGGCTTCATTATGTTCGGCGTGGCGCTGGGCATAGACACCTCCGATTTTGCAGCCGTGGGCAAAGCACCACGGGCGGTGACAGCAGGAGCGTTGTCGCAATTTCTTTTGCTTCCGGCCATTACGGCCGCCATCGTTTTCATTGCGCGCCCTCATCCGGCCATCGCGTTGGGAATGATATTGGTCGCGGCGTGCCCCGGCGGCAACATTTCCAATTTCATCTCTTCCTTGGCGCGGGCCGACGTGGCGTTGTCCGTCAGCCTCACGGCCATTTCCACGGTCGTCAGTCCACTGATCACCCCATTGAATTTCGAATTTTGGTCGGGACTCTTTCCCGAATTGCAGGCCTTTCGGCAGCAATTTGAGTTGAGTTTTACCGACATGCTCCGCACCGTGTTGTTGCTCCTGCTGTTGCCCCTCGCCCTCGGCATGTGGTTCAAAAAGAAACGTCCGAATACGGCCAAGCGCATGGAAAAGCACATCCGCTACTTGAGCATCCTCATCTTGATAGGATTTATCGTGGTGGCGCTGATGAACAACCTCGAGGCTTTTTACGAATACCTCTACGTGGCTTTTTTCTTGGTATTGGTGCACAACGCCGCCGCCTTCGCCACGGGATATTTCACCGGGCGGGCCATGAAGCTCAGCGTGGCCGTAAGGCGAACGCTCACCATCGAAACGGGAATTCAAAATTCCGGTTTGGCGCTGATCATCATTTTCAATTTTTTCGGCGGGAACGGAGGAATGGCCATCATCGCCGCGTGGTGGGGAATCTGGCATATCGGGGCCGGCCTCGTACTCGCTTATGCCTTTCAAGCGTCGGATTCCTTGGCGACCAAGGTCGCCAAACATTGAGGGATCGGATTTTCGGCCGGTGGATCAGCCCACGTAATCCTTTTTTTCGACCAGGGTGATGTAAGCCCCTTCCATGTCGAGGTAGCCCTGATCGTAGCAAAACTTGTACATCCGACCTCTCACCGTTTGATACGTGTTGGTGTGGTAGGTGAAATCGAATCCCGCGCGCTGCAATTCTTCCCTGCGCACGCGCTCGATGCCGTTCACATTCAATTCACGGAGGATTTTCCTGTTTTTTCTCAAGATGGAATTCACTCTTCGGATCTCCTCCGAGGCAATGGCGTTCCGCCTATTGTTGTAGGCACTTCGGCACGCTCCCGAGCAGAACTTCGCATCCGCACGGCCGTGAAACGACTGCCCGCATTCCAAACATATTTTGCCCGTCTTCGACACAAGTAACCAGAAAGATAGTAAAACATTCAACCTTTCCACCACCCGGCGGTCGATACCGATGCCGGTATGGACATTCGCATTTCCGAAACGTCGCCGGGGATTCTAATCACCCGAGTCACGAAGAAACTTCGAAAGCCGATTTTCGGTGGTGGTATCCAACCCACAAAAATCCTAAAAAAATTCCAAATGAGTCTCCTAGGGAACCTACCCGCATCCCGGAGTACCCACTTGCGCTTTGAAAGGCCGAGAAGCGGTGCATCCATGAGGGGAATTCGTATATTCGCAGCAGAAATCCTAAGGATATGCTTGAGAAGAAAAACAAGGAATTGGAACCGGAAATCGCCGGACCCGTTGTATTTGCGCTGTTTCTCCTGGCCGTGGTGGTCCTTCTGATTTGGATGGCATCCCGCTGATCGCCCGGTGCGCGCTGCATCCGAATGATTTCCCCTACCACCGAATAGGCGACTTCCCTCGATCCCGAAGGAATTCGTTCGCCTTCCCGAAGTGCCCGTTGCCCCTGAACCCTCGATAAACGGAGAGCGGTGAAGGGTGAGTGGAGGTGAGAATCAAGTGATTGTTCGCGTCGATCAAATTCTTTTTACTCAGCGCCGAATTTCCCCAAAGCATAAAAACCAGATCCGACCGATCCGACCCCAGCTTTTTCAAAATCGCGTCGGTGAAGCGCTCCCAGCCTTTCGACCGGTGTGATCCGGCTTGGCCTTCACGCACCGTCAGGACGGCGTTAAGCAAGAGCACGCCCTGTTTGGACCAAGGAGTCAAATCTCCGTCTCCGATCGCCGTTTCACCGAGGTCTCTTTTCACCTCTTCGAGGATGTTTCTAAGGGAAGGTGGAATCACCGTGCCCGCCCGAACCGAAAAGCTCAGGCCATCCGCCTGACCGGGACCGTGGTAGGGATCTTGACCCACAACGACCACTTTGACCTCGTCGAAGGGCGTCAGCTCCATGGCGCGAAACACGTCCGGCCGAGCCGGAAAGACGGTATTCGTTCGGTACTCTTCGGCGATGAATTCATCGAGCCGGCCGAAATAGGGACTGCACAACTCTTCTTCCACCACCGGCCTCCACCCCGCCGGAATCCGTTTCTCCAGATCGCGCATTTCCTTACATCATTTCGAGGCGGAGGTAGTTTTTCAATTTGCGCATGTAGGTCTGCATCAGCCATTCGCAGTAGCTGTCGGTGGCGTTGTGCAGGCAGTTTCCGTACACGCGGCACCTGTACTCCACTTCCTCTTTGAGCAGATCGACCAATTCCAGGGCGTCGTAAAAGTCGTCGGAGTTTCGGATGATCTGCCGCCCGTGGTTTTCGATGCTGAGTTCAACCGCTTTTTTGGGTTTCTCGCCGGAAGCTACGAGGTCGTTATACACGGCTTTCATGTCGAATTCGTCTTCGGGCAAACGGTTGGGAAAGCGCTGCTGGAGGTGGAGGGGCCTCTCGTAGTGGTAATCGAGAAGGAGGTTCTTGTCCTTTTCGTTGATGCGCTCGAAATACTTTCCGGGGTACTTGAAGATGTCTTCCCAATTGATGAAATCCTGCCACAACCCCAGCCGCTGCACGTTGTTTCCCAAATCGATGATGATGAAATGGTTTTTGGTCGGCGTGATGCGCGATCCCCTTCCGATCATCTGGTGGTAAAGGGTGAGGGAACGTGTGGCTCGGTTGATGATGATCGCTTCGACCGACGGCTCGTCGAACCCGGTGGTGAGAATGCCCACGGAGGTCAAAATGGCGTCGGGGGTGTTGCGGAACCAGTCCAAGGTGTCACGGCGGTCTTTGGCCGAAAAGGTGCTGTCGAGGTGCTTCACCGGCAATCCGGCGCTGCGGAACTGCTCGTAAACCCGAACCGACGTAGCGATACCACTGTTGAAAATCAAGGTTTTCTTGCCCTCCGCCCTTTCGCGGTACGACGCCAACAGCCGGTCTTGCATGGAGAACGTGCTGTAGAGCCTGTCCAAGGAGCTGATGGTGTAATCTCCGTCGGGGCCGACTTTGAGGGTGCGCAGGTTCACATTGAAGGAATACGTGCTGGCATCGCTCAGGTACCCGCGTTCAATAAGGTCGGAAATGCTGTGGCCCACGATGAGGGAATCGTAGTTCTCGTTGAGGGGGAGGTTTTTGTTGGAGGAAAGCGGCGTGGCGGTGACGCCCAGCATGCAGGCTTTTTCGAAAAACCGGAAGAGCTTGCGGAAGGAATTGTAATGGGCTTCGTCGACGATCACCAGTCCGATGTCGCGGAGGTAATTCTGATCGTCGGTCAGTCGGTTGTTCAACGTCTCGACCATGGCCACGTAGCAGTGGTACTCATCGCGGTCGTGCAGTTTTTTGACGTCGCGGTTGATGATCTTGTTGTCCACCCCGATTTCGTCCAGGGCACGGGAAGTCTGTTCGCACAGCTCCACGCGGTGCGTCAGGATCAGCACTTTCTTATTTCTCCGAGCGATAAACCGCTTAGCGATTTCCGAAAAGATCACGGTTTTTCCACCTCCCGTCGGCAATTGGAAAAGGATGTTGACCTTTTCCGGGGTGGCTTCCAATTTTTCGAAAATCTGGGTTATTGCTTCTTCCTGATAGGGATAAAGTTCCTTATCTTCTTCTCGCACGATACTCTCTTGATTCTTCCTCATAAATCGGGCACAAATGTAGCGGAAATCCGTGGTTTAACACAGGGGGAGCCTTCCGGACAGCCCAAATGCGGGGTTGCACCCGAAACGCCGACGAGGATGCGCGACGGGCGGAATTTCAGGTCTGATGTTTCGACATGCGCTTGGGGCGGTCGTTGAAATCGAAGGAGGCCATCATGTCGAGGAGGGCGTTCACCTCATGGTGCATCAGGATGAGGGCGGCGTTTTTCTCCGCGAGTAACCCTTCTGCGGTCATGTGCTCGATCATCCTGCCGAAGTGATCGTAATACCCTTTGACGTTCAAAATGCCGATTGGCTTGCGGTGAAGACCCAATTGCGACCACGTGAGCATCTCGAAGAGCTCCTCCATGGTGCCGAAGCCTCCGGGCAGGGTCAAGACACCGTCGCTCAGTTCGTGCATCTTCAGCTTTCGCTCCTGCATTGAATCGACCAAAATCAACTCGTCGAGGTTTTCGTGGGCGATCTCCCTATCCTGCATGAATCGCGGCAAGACGCCCACCACCTCTCCACCGGCTTCCAGCGCTCCGTCGGCCAAGGCTCCCATCAATCCGATTTTGGACCCTCCGTACACGACCCGCATGCCCTTTTGAGCCAAAACGCGACCCACTTCCGAAGCGACGCTAACGTATTCGGGGTCGCGCCCCACGGAAGAAGCGCAAAATACCGAGAGACTCTTCATGGAAATCATTTGCATTTGAAATGCCCTCAACGGAAATCCGCCGGTGGGATGATGTAAAACCACACCATTGCAAAGGTAAGCCAAAGCCCCATAACCCTCGGGACCGCCGTTATATTTCAGTTTCAATACATTCAACCTTTACATCAATCAACGCACCACTAACCACGGATCAACAACAACATAAAGCTCCAGAAAAACCTCATAGACAGAACCAATAACACCCGAAAGCCACAACACTTTCCCCACTTTGGTGTTTGCAATGCAAAGGGGCGCCTTCCGGGATTCAAATGCGCCGCGCCCATGCGGAGCGCGCGCCGATATGGCACGAATCCTGCCCGAAGAAGTGCATACTTTTACAGCCTGACCGGACAAAACCCAATGCGAACCATCGCCAACCTGTTGTGGAAGATTTTGAAATGGGCGCTCATCGCGCTTATTTTTTTGATCGTATTGGTATTTGTGATCGCAAAAGTTCCTGCGGTTCAGAATTATATCCTAGGTCATGGAATCAATTACTTCAACAGCAAAAGCGAGGGAGAATTGCAGGTAGGCAGGTTGACGATGAACCTGCCCTTTCACGTGGGATTGCGCGACGTGTCTTTGAAAGACCCCGGCGGTGTGGAAATCTTATCCCTGACGTCGTTGGACGTCCACATCGGTTGGCGGTACGCCCTGACCAAAACGATTAGGGCCGATAAAATTTCCCTCGAGGGATTGTACGGCAACGTCCACGTGGACGAGGAAGGCACCCCCAACTACCAATTCGTACTGGATGCCTTCGCATCTTCGGACAGCACATCCACCCCTGCCGATACGTCGGCCGGGTCGTGGGATGTGTCCGTGGGAAAAGTGGAGCTCCACGACATTCGCGCACGGTACGTCGACAGCGGGACCCGGGACTCCATCGACTTGGAATTGGGAAGCCTCGTGGTGCGCATGGACGAAATGTCGCTCACCCACCAAACCTTCCTCGCCGACGAAATCGCCTTGAAAAACACGCGTGGGTTCCTTCGTCTCGCCTCGAGTACAGACGCCGACACCGAAACCGCCGTGGATACGTCGACGGCGGAATTGCCGCTCACACTCGGCTTGGGCAGATTGCTGCTGGAAAACAACCGTTTCACCTACGAAGAAGAGGGAACCGCCAACCGTTACTTTGCCACCTTGGGCCGCTTGGAGCTCGAAACCGACGAAGTGGACCTCGCCGCCATGAACTTCGACATCGACCGTCTCGAATTGGCGGATGTGGGCATCGAACTCACCATGGAAGAAAGCCCCGAAGACACGACGGCCACCGAAACGGATATTTTCCTCCCCATGACCGTCGGCCTAGACGCACTGGACTTCAGCAACGTGTCGATGAAAATGAGCACGCCCGGGAAAGAGGAACCCGAAATGGACCTGGGGGTGGCCGAACTGCGCATCCGCAATTTGGCGGCAAACCCCGACGGCTACGCCTTGCGGATCGACGCCCTGCGCGCATCGTACGGGGATTTCGATCGTTTGCGCTCATTCGAAGCCGAGATGAAACTCGATCGGGACGATGCCGAAATCAAGGACCTCAAATTGCGGTACGGTGAAGCCGCCCTCGACCTCGACGCCGGCTGGGCTTACCCTGAAATCGACGCGGTGATGAGCGGAAATTTAGAGGGCGAAATACGAATCGATCTCAAAGACCTGACGCTCCATCCGGGCGACGTGAGGCACCTGAAAACGGTGCTCGCGCTGCCGGACTCCATCCTTCCGGTGCCCGGCTCGCCCATGCACCTCCGAGCCGAACTCACGTCCACGGGCGACTTGAGAAATCTGCAAAACCTGGAGTTTGAGTTGGGAAACACCCGCCTCCGCGCCGCGGGTGAAGCGAGTGGCGGGAGCGCTGCGCCGGAAAACTACCGCTTGGACCGATTTCACGCCGAGATCGAACGCGGTGATTTATTGCCCTTTCTGGCGTTGGCCGGGGTAGATACCGCCATGGTGCCCCCTCGCGCGAGCATAAAACTGTCGGGGTACGCGGGACTCGCCGGAACGGATCTGGACGGGGACATACGCACCACTTACGGCGACATCACACTAACCGCCAAAGGCACACCCACAAAAACCCAAACCCTACCCCTTTCAGTCGAAATCGCGAGTCCGATTTTCGCTTTTCACCGACTTTCGGGTGGCACCGATAGCCTCGCCGCCGACTTCCTCATCGCGGTGGAAGTGGAAGACCTGCGCGACACGATTCATCTCGGGGCCGACTTCGACCTGCGCACCGAAAAGCTCGTGATGGGCAGCGACGAATTGTCGGGGATACACCTAAAGGGACGGTACAAATCGGACAGTCTAAATGCCGTTCTTTCAGTACAGGACACTTTTATGGTTGCCGACATCAACGTCAGCGCTTTGCTGGCCGATACGCTGATCGCCCAAGTGGATGGACGCGTGGAGGGGATGGATTTTGAGGGTTTGGGCTTGGCGGGGAACGATTTGCGCGGACGCTTCGGCATTTCCGTGGATTACCGCCAATCGGATCGGGCGCAGAGCGTGAGGCTGCTGGTGGACGACATCTTGTTCGTGCGCGGCGAAGACCGTTTCGACCTCACGCCCCTCTCGGGCTACGTGGTCCTCGACGACGATTCCACTTACATTTCGATCACCAGTCCTTTCGCCGATTTCAGCTCCACCTCAAACCGCAGCGTGGAAGACCTGACTTTGGCCATCGGAAACGTGCTGGGGTCCGAAAAATCCTTCGCCGGGGATACGGCGGTGTGGTGGCGCGCGGATTTCATTTCCAAAGACGCCGAAACGCTGCGGGACCTGTTTTTGCCCGAACTGGAAACGTTCGAGCCCACCACCGCCAAGGTGCGTTTTCACTCGGGAAAAGAGCGCCTGGACGCCCGGCTTAATTTTCCCCGAGTGAAGTACTCCGCTTTCGAAATTGACAGCTTGGTGCTCGAAACGCAGGTGCGGGATGGTGGGGTCGAATCCGAACTGCGCCTCAAACGGGCGGCAATGGACAGCCTTTCTCTCGAGAACCTGACCTTTAAAACGTTCAACGTGGCCGACAGTACGCGGATGCTGTTCGAGGTCGGAGAGGAAGAATCGGCCCGGCACTACCACGTGCAAGCCTCCATGAAAAGCCAACGGGGGCTGGAACGAGGATTCGACATCGTGATGGCCGACACCATCGTGTTGAACGGCAAAAAGTGGGACGTAGACCCCGAAAACGCCTTTCGCATGGACGAAAACGGCATCGAACTCAAGCATTTCGCCATACACCGCAACAACCGCTCGATGCAATTCGACAAAGTCAGGGAAGAAACCTCCCTCCGCGTGATTGCCGAGAGGTTTCCCCTGAAGGCCATCAGCGGCCTCATCGGAACCGAGGAAGAATTGCTGACCGGCGAACTCTTCGGCGAGTTCGTGGTGAACCGCAACGGCACCTTCAACGGGTCGGGACGAATCGAAGACCTCGGACTCTCCCGCGCCGATTTCGGCGAACTTTCGTGGAAAGCGGAAAAATTGGAATCCCTCTACCGCGTGGATGTCCAAACGAGCGGAAAGGATTTGGAATTCGGCTTGTCCGGCGACGTCATTCCCCTGTCCGACGAGGCATCGGAACTGCGGCTGAACTTCTCCCTCGACAAGCTCGAGCTCGGCGCCTTGCCGGGGCTCCTACCCTCTCTGGTGGAAACGGGCAAGGGCCGCATGGTGGGAGCATTCGACATCGGCGGCACGACCAAGGCGCCGGCTCTTCAGGGCCACATCCGCTTAGAGGATTCCGAACTCACTTTGAGGGGCAACGGATCCACCTACCGCATCGGCGATGAACGCATCACCATAGACCCGAATGAGATTAACCTGAACGGATTCACACTTCGCGATTCCGCGGGACAATCCTTGGTGCTGAGCGGCGGCATCACGCACGAAAATTTCGACGACATGCGAGCCGATTTGCGCATTTCCGGGAAGGACTTTGAATTGATCGATCTGGAAAAAGGCGTGAACGACCTGATATACGGCAGCTTACTGACCGATCTCGACATCCGCGTGACCGGTTCGGTGAGTGGGCCCGACGTGGACGCCGGCATCCGCATTTCGCCGGGCACCAACCTGACCTTCATCGTGCCGGAAAGCGATTACGACCAGAGCTTCGACGAATCTTTGGTTCAGTGGACGGATTTCCGACAACCCGATTCGGCGGCGACCATCCTGACGCGCGACAAATCCGAAACCACGGAAACCGTCGATTTTTTCGCGAATACCGTGCGCGTGAACGGCAATTTGAAGCTCGATCCCGCCGCCGAATTCAAGGTGGTGATCGATACGCTGGCGGGCGATTACCTGATGATCCGCGGATCAGGCGACTTGGCCATGTCGTACGACCGACGTGGATACATCCGCATGAACGGCACCTACGAAGTCTCCGAAGGATTTTACCAGATGACGTTCTACAATTTGGTGAAACGAAAGTTCAGCTTCATGGAGGGCAGCCGGCTTACTTGGAACGGTCTTCCCACCGATGCGGACATCGACATCACGGCCATTTACGAAACCCGGGCCACGGTGTCCAATTTGCTCGCCGCCGGCGGCGGGATGCAGGAGAGTTCGGCGATAAACGCCAAACTCCCCTTCGAGGTGCACATGAACATCGCCGGACAGCTCATGGACCCGGAACTCACCTTCGACATTCAACTCGCCGACGAAGCCAAAGGTGCGTTGGGAGGCGCGGTGGAAGGCCAACTCGCCAGACTCCGACGCAACGAAAGCGATATGAACAAGCAAGTTTTCGCCCTGCTCGTGCTCAATTCGTTTTTGGGCGACGCGGGGAGCAACGACAACTTCATCGCGGGGCAGGCGCGGAACAGCGCGAGTCAAATCCTCTCCCAGCAGCTCAACCGCTTGAGCGATCAGTGGATCACCGGCGTGGACCTCAACTTCGACCTGCAATCTTACGGCGGAGCCGCGGGAGAAGGCAATACCGACCTCAGCGTGGAACTCGCCAAAACCTTCGCCGACGACCGTGTGATCGTGCGCGTGGGAAGCACCATCGCACTGGAAGACAACACGCAAGGCGCTCAACAAAGTCAGGAAGTCATGACCAATTTGGTGGTCGAATACAAAATCACTCCCGACGGTCGCTATCGGTTCAAGGTATTCCGCGAAAACAACTTGGAAGACATCGTGGTGGGCCGCGTGACCCGCACCGGCGCCGGGGTGTTGTTTCAAAGGGATTTCGATCGTCTCGACAGGATGTTTCGCAAAGACCCCGAAGTGGACGTGCCCGAGGAGGAGGAAGGAGACTCCCCACCCGACGAGGGCGACGAAAGCTCGGAAGGAGAAGACCAAAACGAAAACCCGGAAGGGGAAACGACTACGGAAGAATGAGGCGCTTTTCAACCATACTGCTGCTCGGGGTGGCACTGTCCTCCTGCACGGCCAATAAATTTCTGCCCGAAGGGCAAAAGTATTTCGAAGGGCACGAACGCAAATACGTGGGCGACCAATCGGTACCCTACGCAGTGGATGCGGCACTGCTTTCCGACCTCAAGCCCGAAGCCACGCGGAGGATCGGCATCAGCAGGCCCGGGGCTTGGCTATACGGAGTCATGGGCGAGGTGGAAAAGGAAAAAGGTCTCCGCCACTTTCTGAAGTACAAATTGGGCAAAAAACCCACGTACACCGACGCGGTGAATCTCGATCGAAACCGCGACTATCTGGAGTACAAGCTGCGCGCGGCGGGCTTTTTCCGCGCCGAAGTTAAGGCCGAATTCGACACCACCGCCAATGCCGCCAAAGCCCTGTACCTCATCGACCCCAAAGAACCCTACCGTTTCGACACGCTCTTCATTTGCCGGGATCTCATGCCCTTGTGCGACACCCTTCTCGCCGCGCACAGGTTCGATCCGATCATCGAGTACGAGCAGTTGTTTCAGAGTCGCACCCTGGAAGAAGCCCGCTCCTCGGCGGCGCACTACTTCAACCGCCGAGGATATTACTATTTCAGGCCGGAATTCACCTTCTTCGAAGCCGACAGCAACGACGCCTCCCGCATGGTCGACCTGCGGTGGAACGTGCGGGACAACCTGCCCGACATGGTGACTTCCGTGTACACCTTGGGCGACGTCACGCTGGATTTTTCGGCGCAGTCGACAGATACGGAAACCGTGGGCGACAGCATCAAGATCGTTCAAGGCGCCGACCGCATTCACATCAAGCCGGAGAAAATCCTCCCCTTCATCGCCTACAAACCCGGTGAAATCTACAACCGACGAGACGAAGAGATCACCATCAAACAGCTCAACCGCTTGGAAGTGTTCGATTACGTGAACATTCGGTACAACCCCGACACCGCGGAGGGCAAGCGCATCCTCCACGCCGAATTGTTGGCATCACCGCGAAAAAAACACTCCGTGCGCGCCGAGGCCAACGTATCGACCACGTCCACCAATTACACCGGACCCGGATTGCAGCTCGAATACTACAACCGCAACCTCTTTCGCGGTGCCGAGAAGTTCCGATTCACCGCCACGGGTCGGTACGAAACCCAGCTGTCGGGCGAGCGCAAAGGCCAAAACAGCATCGACATCAACCTCATGGCCACGGTGCACGTCCCCCGGGTGGGTCTGCCCTTCGTGCGTCAATCAAAAGACGGCAACGTGCCCAGCACCAAGTACTACCTGAACTACCGCCTATACCACCAGCCGGAATACTACTCACAAAGCAATTTCGGAGCGGGATTCGGCTACGAATGGCTCGACGGTGAAGCCCTGCACCACAACCTCACCTTAATGGGCTTGGACTACGTCAGGTTGCTGAGAACCTCCGACCATCTCGAGCGGCTTTTCACCACCGGAATCTTGTTTCGCGAGAGTTTCGACGACCAACTCATCCTCGGCCCCACTTACGACTTCACGTATGCCCCGGCCGAAAGACCCGACAAGCGCTGGCAATTCTACGTGGGCGGCGGCATAGACATTTCCGGAAACCTCCTCTACGGAGCCATGAAACTCACCGACGCCAAAGGCGACGAAGACGGAAAGTACAACGTGGCGGGCGTGCCCTTCGCCCAGTACGTGCGATTGCAAAACGATTTCCGCGCCTACTACCGCATCGACAAGTACAACCGCATCGTGCTGCGCCAACACATCGGCTTGGGCGTGCCCTACCTCAACTCGTCGGCATTGCCCTTCGCAAAACAATTTTTCGTGGGTGGAACATCGTCCCTGCGCGGTTTCGCACCACGCGCTTTGGGCCCCGGGTCCTACACCAACCCCGACTCCGATTTCGACACCTTCTTCGATCGCACAGGCGATATCTTGATCGAATACAACGTAGAACACCGCGCCGACATGGGCAAATACCTCAAAGGCGCCATTTTCGTCGATGCCGGAAACGTCTGGTTGCAAAACGCCGCCCAAAACCGACCCGGGGGCGTATTTCGTTGGAAGGATTTCATCGGCGAAATGGCCATGGCCGGCGGCGTGGGCCTGCGCATCGACGCGCAGTTCGTCATCATCCGGTTCGATTTCGCCATCCCCCTGCGCGAGCCATATTTCCCCAAAGGCGAGCGCTGGTCCTTCGATCGCATGAGCCTGCCGTGGGTCGGCGACAAACTCGTGCTCAACATCGCCATCGGCTACCCGTTCTGATTCGCCGCCTCCATCGTGGTGGTTGAAGTGCTTTGGGCGTGCCCCCCGCCATTCATCCCGATCGAGGTCTGCTCAAGGGTTCAAAAAGATTTTTATTCCGGTCATCCCCTGTGGCGGGGGTCGGTCTGCGGCTCTATCCCGCCGCGGGTTTGCCGGGAATCCGTAAGGCGGCGACACGAGCTTCCGGTGGTCGCTGTGCCGCGCCACGGCTTCCAAGTCAAACCCACGGCGGGGATGCCGCCTTCGCCCTCACGCGGTTGTGCTTGAAATCGGATGTTCCGCATTCCAAGTGAAATTGCACTCCGCGCGGAAGCGAATAGAAGTATCAAAGAATCTTGTCGACGATGCCATACTCCACGCTTTCTTTGGCATCCATCCAATAATCCCGGTTGAAATCCTTCATGACCTTCTCAACCGTTTGGCCGCAATTTTCAGCCAGGATTTTGGCGCCGAGCTCTTTGGTTTTCAATATTTCCTGCGCTTGGATTTCGATGTCGGCAGAGGGACCTCGCGCACCGCCGCTGGGCTGGTGAATCATGACCTTGGCGTGGGGATAGATAAAGCGTTTTCCTTTGGTTCCCCCCGAGAGGAGAATGCTGCCCATCGAGGCGGCCAAACCCAGGCACACCGTACTCACAGGACTTTTCAGCGATTGCATCACGTCGTAAATCGCAAATCCCGAGGTCACGTACCCGCCGGGGCTGTTGATGACGAAGGTAATTTCCTTTCCCGGGTCGAGGGCGTCGAGCAACAGCATCCTGTTGACCACCTTTTCGGCCGATTCGTCATCCACCGGTCCCCAGAGAAACACCTTTCTGTCCTTGAGGAATTGATTTTCGATCTTGAAACCGATGCCTTTTTCCTTGCCTTTTTCTTCTTTGTCGTTTTTTTCTTCGTATTTCATGTCTTCAAGAGGTTCTTGTACCAATCTGTTCCAAAAATTCCCGCAAGATAAGTGTTGCCGCGATTTTATCGACGTTTCCCTTTGTGCGTCTTTTCTTTTTGCCTACCCCGGCGGTCACCATCGAACGCACCGCATCGCGGGATGAAAACGACTCGTCGATGCGGTGGATCTCCAGATCGGGGAATCGCTTTTTCACGTCGTCGATAAACTTCAGGATGTCCTCCTCCACCGGGGCCGTCGACCCGTCGTACTGAATGGGCTGTCCCACCACCAATCCCGCCACGACGTGCGTGTCGAGATACGCGGTCAACCACGGGATCAATTCTTTCGTCGCCACCGTCTCCAGCGCCGAGGCGATCAGGGGAATGTCATCGGTTTCGGCGATTCCCGTTCTCTTCTTTCCGAAATCTATACCGAGGTATTTTGGCATACGCAAAGGTAGCGTTTTGAACAGGCCCTCACACGCGGGCATCCATCCGCACTCCTCCCCTCACCCGTTTCCGTGGATTATGGTTTTTGCTTATCAAATCGCTCGGTGTGCGTGTAGTTCGACGGGTACGCACCTACTTGGAGGAGGAGGGGACGCAGTACGAATTCAAATTCCAGCGCCTCCACATTTCCGTCACGGTCAAATTCGAAGGACATGAATTCTTCGCGCAGCGCCCGGTTTTTCCATACCGCACGGAAGGTCTCGTAGTGCCAGTGCTCCAACTCGGCTTCCATGTCCGTATCGTCCCAGAAACGGATGACGGGACCATCCCCGTCGAGATACACTTCGGCTTTACCGTACGCGTCCGAGAGATACACACCCACGAATTCCTCCATCCCGACCCGGGGTTCGGTGTTTTCAATCCGGGATCGGTGCAATTCTTCCCTTTCGGCTTTGACCTCCTCGTAGCGCTTGCGGTAACTTTTGAGATAGTGCTCGTTCCAGTCGTACGCCTCGTCGCCCAGAAAGGCGTCCATCACTTGGTAAGCCACAGCCACACCGAACCGGTTGAAGACGTTGGTGACGACCACCACTCCGAGTTCCAGTTCGGGCATGAGGTACATGAACGTGTTGAATCCGTCGGTGGCCCCGCCGTGGGTCCACACGCGCTTGCCTTCGTAATCGAATATGTTCCAACCAAAACCGTAGGACATTTGAGAGCGGAGCGGGTCATTGATCGCGTGCGCGATCTGGGGCCGGTGAATTTCGTCCATTTGCTTTTCACTGACCAACACTTGGTTTTCAAACGTTCCGGAAGTACCCAATTGCATCCGCATCCATTTGTTCAGGTCCTGCACCGAAGCGTTGACTCCACCGGCCGGACCGGCGTTGTGCCAATCCCTTCGGGGTATCCTCACCACTTCTCCGTCGATCTCCTGATGGGGATAGGCCTTGTTGTCGCCGGCTTCCATGTCGGCGATGGTCGTACTCGCGCCGTGCATACCCAGGGGTTCGAAAAGCCGAGTACGCAAAAACTCATCCCACGTAACCCCTTCCACGTACTCGATGATTTGTCCGGCGAGGGAGTACATGACGTTGTTGTACACAAACTCCGAGCGGAAGGGTTTTTCGAACTCCATGTACCGCACGCGGCGCAGCACTTCGTCACGCGATTCCTTGGTCATGAATTGCAATCGATTTCCGAGAATGCGTCCGAGGCCCACGCGGTGCGTCAGCAAGTCGCGGATGGTGACCTCACGCGTGACCCAAGGGTCTTTCAATCGGAACCACGGAATGTGATCGACGACTTTGTCGTCCCAGGATATCTTTCCCTCGTCGACCAAAATGGCGAGGGCCGCGGCCGTCATGTTCTTGCTCACGGAGGCGATGCTGAATAAGGTTTGGGCATCGACGGGATCGCCGCCGCCCAAGGCTTTCTCACCAAATCCCTTTTCGTAAATCACCTGCCCGTCTTTGACGATTCCCACGGCCATGCCCGGGATCTTCCATTCGAGACGGCCTTTTTCCAACCAATCGTCGAAATCCTCGGGGAGGGAGTGCTGAGCCGTCGCCGACACGGAAAACAACGCGATGACACACAGCGCCAACGCGAAATTCAATCGAAAAAGCTTCATGACAAATTAAAATGGATGAGTTTTCAAAGTTAACACTTTGCCGCCGTGCAGCCCGGGGCCGAACTGCGCCCAAGTCGGCGGATGGCGATTCGCGGCGAATTCGGACACCCCATAGGTGCGAATCGAAAAATAACGAGCGGACAACGTAAAATTTTCGCACATTCGCGATGGGAAAACCGTGCTCGGCAATGCAATAAGCCGTTCCACCCCCAAAACCTCAACACACCGCGTCAAATGAAAAAATTCCCTCATTTTCTGTTGATGTCCGCTTTGGGCGTCGTTCTCACGTTTTACTCCAACTCCATTCACGGCCAGCAAGAAAGCCACCTGATTTCCCATGAATTCTTGGGCCAGACGAGCAGCGTTTTGATCTCTTTCGTGTCCCCCCTGCCCGCGCAACACAACGTGCGTTTGTACAAGATCACCTACCACACCGTAGACGTGCACGGCGAACCCACCGTCGCCACGGGGGCGGTTGCGGTGCCTGTCGCATCTTCTTCCTGCAATTCATTTCCGGTGATCGCCTACTGCCACGGAACCGTATTGAGGAAATACGACGTGCCTTCGGAAGGCAATTACGAAAGTACCCTCATGCTCGCCTTCGCCTCTTCGGGGTACATCGTGGTGGCGCCGGATTACCTCGGGCTGGGCGACAACCCCGGTTTGCACCCGTACGTTCACGCCGCTTCGGAAGCCACAGCCACCATCGACGCCATCCGCGCGGGGCAGGATTTGCTCCTTCAACTTGAAGTGACCCCGGTGGACGAACTCTTCGTAACCGGCTATTCCCAAGGTGGCCAAGCGGCCATGGAAACCGCGAAATACATCCAGGAAAACGATCTGATCGACGACCTGCACCTCGTGGGAGCCGCGCCGATGAGCGGGCCCTACAACCTGTCGGGCTCCCAAGCGGAAACCATCCTCAGCGGAGAACCCTACTCCAACCCCGGCTACATCATCTACCTGTTGTACAGCTATCAAATGGTGTATGGCAACCTGTTTGAGGACTTGGGCGACGTCATCCAATCGCCGTACGACACGCTGGTACCGCCCTTTTTCGACGGCGTGCAAAACTCCCACGACATGTCCGACGTCGACGCCTTGCTCCCCACCGTCATCGATGAGCTGTTCGTCGACACCGTGTTGACCAACCTACACGACAATCCGGACCACCCCCTATGGGCCAGCCTCCGCGACAACGACAATTTCGATTGGGTGCCGGAAATTCCCTTGCGCATGTACTACTGCGGTCAGGACGAACAAGTGCCGGCGGCCAACAGCGTCTCCGCCGACAGCGTCATGAACGCCAACGGTGCACTCGACGTGCTGGCGGTAAACGTAAACAACAACGGCACGCACAGCACGTGCGTCTCGCCGGCGGTGTCGGCCGCGTACTCCTTTTTCGACAGCCTCTCGGTGGGTTGCGGCTTCATCACCGGTGTGGCTGACTTCGAGAGCCCCGCACCCTTCCGCATGTACCCCAACCCCGCCACGGTCACGATTGCCGTCAACTTCATTGCGGACAAGGGCGTTTTCAGACTGTACACGACGAAGGGAGAAAGGGTCCTGAGCAAAGAAATCACTCCCGCCGGCAATCGGGTGGATGTGGGTCATCTTCGCGCGGGCACCTACGTGGCCGAACTGGAGATTTCCGGGAGGTTGCATCGCGATTTGGTGGTCATCGCACGCTGAGGCTACGGCACAATTCCACGGGCATACTCTCCCGGCCGGCGCCTGAACTTATATTCAATTCGGGAAATGGGCCGCGGGGTAATGCTATCTTTGCGGTGCAAAAATCAGGTGAATGGAACTTGAAACCGCCGTAAACGCCGCTTGGGAAGATCGTGCCCTGCTCAAGGAAGAGAAATATCAACAGGCCATCGACCGCGTAATCGAGGGCTTGGACCGAGGTGAATTGAGGTGCGCCGAACCCACCGACGACGGTTGGAAAGTCAACGAATGGGTAAAAAAGGCCGTGGTGCTCTATTTTCCGATGCGGAACATGGAAACCATCGAAGTCGGCCCCTTCGAATTTCACGACAAAATGCGCCTGAAATCCGGCTACGCGGAACGCGGAGTGCGGGTAGTACCCCACGCTTTGGCGCGGTACGGTGCGCACATCGCCCGAGGCGTGGTCATGATGCCCTCCTACGTAAATATCGGGGCTTTTGTGGGTGAGAACTCAATGGTCGACACGTGGGCCACCGTGGGGAGTTGTGCTCAGATCGGAAAGAACGTCCACTTAAGCGGTGGCGTAGGCATCGGCGGAGTATTGGAACCCCTTCAGGCCTCTCCCGTCATCGTGGAAGACGGGGCCTTCATCGGGTCGAGGTGCATCGTGGTGGAAGGAGTGCGCATCGGCGCGGAAGCAGTCCTGGGCGCCAACGTGGTTTTGACCAAATCCACGCGGATCATCGACGTGACTCAAAAAGAACCCAAGACCTACCGCGGAGAGGTGCCCCCGCGATCGGTGGTTATTCCGGGCACCTACGCAAAAGAATTTCCCGCCGGCACCTACCATGTACCTTGTGCGCTGATCATCGGTCAACGAAGCGCCGGCACGGATTTGAAAACATCGCTGAACCGCGCCCTGCGCGAGTACGACGTCGCCGTGTAACCGACACCGGTAATGAAAAAATTCCTCATCATCCAGACCGCTTTCATCGGTGACGTGGTATTGGCCACGCCTCTGATAGAAAAGCTGAAGCGCTTCTATCCGGACGCCGAAATCGATTTTCTCGTGCGCAAGGGAAACGAAGGTTTGCTCAAGGGTCACCCGAAACTGCACAACGTGTTGGTCTGGGACAAGTCGCACGCCAAGTACGGCAACCTCGCCTCCCTCGGTCGCACCATCCGCAAGACCAAATACGACGTGCTGATAAACCTCCAGCGATTCGCCTCCTCGGGGTTACTCACCACCTCGTCGGGGGCCAAGGAAAGAATCGGTTTTTCCAAAAACCCCTTCTCTGCCTTGTTCACCAAAAAAGTGCCTCACGTCATCGACCGTGAAACCCACGAAGTAGAGAGAAACCTGGCATTGATAGAGTCGCTCACCGACAAGAGTTTCCAGCGCCCGGTGCTCTACCCTTCGGAAAAGGATTTCGAGCTCACCGAGAAATACAAGAACGGCATCTATTACTGCATGGCCCCGGCGTCGGTGTGGTTCACCAAGCAGTTTCCCGAGGAAAAGTGGGTGGAACTCATCAACCGCATGAACCCCGATCACCGCGTTTATTTGCTCGGTTCACCCGACGATTTGCCCCTGTGCGCCTCCATCCAAAAAGCCAATATCCAGGGCAACGTCCACATTTTGGCCGGGGAATTGAGCCTCTTGCAATCGGCGGCGCTGATGCGGGATGCGCGCATGAACTACGTCAACGACTCGGCCCCCATGCACTTGGCCTCCGCGATGAACGCCCCCGTAACGGCGATATACTGCAGCACCATCCCCGAATTCGGATTCGGTCCTCTCAGCGACCAATCGCACATCGTACAAATCGATTACCCCCTCTCCTGCCGCCCCTGTGGTCTGCACGGCAAAAAAGCCTGTCCGAAAGGGCACTTTAAATGCGCGTGGGATATCGACGTCGACAAAATACCTTTGAAGTAAACCCACAAAATCCCCCGACATGGAAGAAATCGATTTGAAGAGCGCACCCCTGCGACTGGCCGAAGGCGGCTTGTTGCTCGCCAACCCGGGAGGGATTTGGTCCATTCTCTGCGACGCGCGGAATACGGACAATATGAACTTGTTGCGGAAATTGAAGTCCCGCGGCCCCGAGAAAGGATTCACCATTCTGATCGACAGCGACGCGCGCCTGAACCGCTACGTGGAAGAAGTGCCGGCCTTGGCCTGGGACATCCTCGACACCGCCGACCACCCCCTCATTTTGGTGCTGGAAAAAGGAAGGCGGCTTCCACCCGAAGCCCTCGCTTCCGACGGCAGCATCGCCGTTCGGATGATGCACACCGACGTGGGGCGCTCCTTGGTCAGAGCCATCAACGGACCGGTGGCGTGCACCACGCTCACCGACACTGAAAATCGACCCGTGCGCCACCCCGAAGACGGGAATCCCGAAGTTTTGAAGCACATCAATTATCTTTTAATTTTGCCGTCCGCCGGAAACACCGCCTCCCCGAACAAGCCTCCCATCATCAAACTGAAAATGGACAATCAAGTGGAGATCGTGCGGGAATGAGTAGCCAGATGATCGACAAACACCTCGGAAAAGCCCTGGAGCTTCCCATATTCCAAACGCTGAAAGAAGTCGTAGCCAAAGAAGGCGCGGAAGCCTATGTGATAGGCGGATACGTTCGGGATCTGATTCTCGGTAAATACGGCAAAGATCTGGATATCGTCACCGTGGGCGACGGCATCGCGTTGGCACACGCCGTGGCCCGACACGTGGGTGGCCCCCCGGTGAAAGTTTTCAAGAATTTCGGAACCGCCATGCTGCGTATCGACGACCTCGAAGTGGAATTCGTCGGAGCGCGGAAAGAGAGCTATTCCCGGGAATCGAGAAAGCCCGCCGTGGAGAGCGGTACCCTGCGCGACGACCAACTCCGCCGGGATTTTACAATCAATGCCTTGGCCATCAACCTCACGCCCGATGGATTCGGCGAGCTGGTCGACCCGTTCGACGGTGTGAACGATTTGAAAAACAAAATCTTGCGCACCCCAACAGATCCGCGCATCACCTTCGACGACGATCCGTTGCGCATGATGCGCGCGGTGCGATTCGCGACGGAACTCGACCTGACAATCGAACCCCGGGCGCTGAAAGCCATGAAGGAAATGGCGCCCCGCCTGAAAATCGTCTCGGCCGAACGCATCAGCGTGGAGCTGAATAAAATCATCATGTCGCCCAAGCCGAGCGTGGGTTTCAAAATCATGTTCAATACCGGGCTGCTGCACGTGTTTTTTCCCGAAATGGCTGCACTGCAAGGGGTGGATAGCTGCCGCGGAATCCGCCACAAAGACAATTTCTACCACACCCTCGAAGTGCTCGACAACGTGGCGCGACACTCCGACAATTTGTGGTTGCGCTGGGCGGCCATCCTCCACGACATCGCCAAACCGGCGACGAAAAAATTCATTCCGGGACAGGGATGGACCTTCCACGGACACGAAGACAAGGGAGCGCGCATGGTGCCCAAAATCTTCAAAAAACTGAAGCTGCCCCTCGACGCTAAAATGAAGTACGTGCAAAAGCTCGTGGCCTTGCACCTGCGTCCCATCGCGCTGACCAAGGAAGAAGCCACCGACTCGGCGATACGGAGGTTGCTCTTCGACGCGGGCGACGACATAGACGACCTCATGTTGTTGTGCAAGTGCGACATCACCTCCAAAAACGAGGCGAGGGTAAAACGGTATTTGGAAAACTACGAAAAGGTGCTGGTGAAACTCGCGGAAGTCGAGGAAAAAGACCGCATCCGCAATTGGCAGCCGCCCATATCGGGAGAGGAAATCATGGAAACCTTCGGACTGCCCCCTTCCAAACCGGTGGGTGAAATAAAAACCGCCATCAAAAACGCCATCCTTGACGGCGACATTGCCAACGACCACGAGGAGGCCTTCGCATTCATGATCCGGAAGGGAAAAGAACTGGGTTTGCAACCCGTGCAACACGGGCAATCGAAGGAGATCGACGAAACCAAGGGCAACGGGCATTGACCCGTCGGGGGATCAATTCCCCTTTTTCAAAAGCGTGTTGACGTAGTACCGTCGACAATCGAAAAAATGTTCCACCACGGTAAAGCCCGCATCACCGGTCAATTTCTCGATTTGGGGGATGCTGAATTTCCGGCTCACTTCCGTGTGGATGGTCTCTCCGTTCTCAAAGTGGATGTCCACATTTCCCGCGCCGATGTGCACGGTTTGCTCTTTAAGGCTCACGAGGTAGCTCCGCGCCGTGCCGTCGTCGGGATCGTAGAGGGCATAGTGATCGAAGGCTTCGATTTGGAAGTTGGCGTCCAACTCCCTGTTGGCGCGCGTGAGTAAATTCAGGTTGAAAGATTTGGTGATTCCGGCGGGGTCGTCGTAGGCGCGGAGGATGGTCTTGGGGTTCTTGCGCAAATCAAACCCGATCAACACCTGATCTCCATCGCGGAGGGATTGGTGCAAACTATTCAAAAACACTTCGGTTTGCCCGTTTCGGAAATTTCCGATGCTCGAACCGATGAACAAGACCAGCTTCGGGTTTTTGGAACTGTGGTTGATGTTCTCGATGGCCGCGAAGTAGTCGGAGTGCATGGGCAACACCTCCAACTCGGGGAAACGGTTATGGATGTCTTCTTCGAGGATGTTGAGCACGTTGTCGGAAATGTCGATGGGCACGTATCTGAAGGTAGAACCGGCTTCGAGCAGCCTCTCGATGAGTCTCTTTGTTTTGAAGCCGTCGCCCGCGCCGAACTCCACCAATTCGAATTTTCGGTGATCCATGGACAGCGCTTTGAGGATGTCGCCCGCACGGGTGGAAAAAATCTCGTATTCGCTGTCGGTGAGATAGTACTCGGGCATTTTCATAATCTCTTGGAAGATAGCGTCTCCCTTGAAATCATAAAAGTATTTGGACGATACAGTTTTCGGTTGGGATTGGAGTCCCTTTACAAAGTCTTCGAGGAAATTCATTTTCAGGTCTATGAGCTTTACCTTACGAGCCGGATGCCGGTAAGTTGCCATCGATAAGGCGGATGGAAAAAATTGCGGTAGGTCGATCTCACTTGTTCGGGCGCCGTGGCCCGCGATGCACCGCGGAGAACCATCTGGTTCACCATGAATTTTCCATTGTATTCTCCCAAGGCTCCGGGTGCCTTTCGATAACCGGGATAGGGCAAGTACGCCGAACCGGTCCACTCCCAACATTGCCCGTAGTCGAAAAACCGTGAAGCGGCTTCCCACTCGAACTCCGTGGGCAGGCGCATACCCTTCCAAGAGGCGAAGGCCGCGGCTTCGTAAAAACTGATGTGGAGAAGCACTTCGTCGGGATTGACTTCCCGCTCCCCGCCGAGGGTGTAACGCAGGTACCGGCCGTCTTTCTCGTGCATATACAACGGCATCTCGATGCCGTTGTTGCGAATCCAATCCCAGGCGTCGGAGTGCCAATGCCCGTGATGCCGGTACCCGCCGTCTTCGATGAATTCCAAGTACTCGCCGAACAGCACCGGCCTGGAAGCGATTTCGAATTCTTGGAGATACTGTTTGTGCCGGGCGAATTCGTTGTCGAACTTGAACGTGGCGTCATCCGTGGCGCCGATTTCGTACACGCCCTCGCCTACCGAGATCCAGCGCAGCGCGGGGTCGGGCGGCTCCACGCGGTCGATGGTTTCGCTTTGGCGGTACACCGGCGAGAAGGGTTGGTGGCCCAAGATGTATTTGATGTCGGTGAGCATGAGCTCCGCGTGTTGCATTTCGTGCTGCAGCCCCACCTCCACCACGCGGTGGATATCGTCAGAAAATGGCACGGTGGTGAGCAAAGCTTCCATGGCTTCGTCGACGTGGGCGCGGTAAGACAGGATTTCCGACACGGGGGGTCGGGTCATCAATCCGCGCCGGGGACGGTTCACCCGTTCGCCGACGGATTCGTAATAGCTGTTGAACAAAAAGCCGTAACGGGAATCGAATTCACGGTAACCGGGCAAATGCACTTTGAGCAGAAACGTTTCGAAAAACCACGATGTATGAGCCAAGTGCCACTTGGGTGGGGACACGTGAAGGGCCGGCTGGACCACCTGGTCTTCGGGGTTCAGCGGTCGAGCGATCTCCTCGCTGCGGCGGCGAACCTGCTTGTATCGGATGTGCACGTCTTCCGCACGGGGATCGACGCGGTGTTTGGTTTCGATCATAAGTCTCACTGTTGTTTCATGGATAATCTATGCGAGTGTCGATTGTGGAAGGCCTGGAGCACATAAAGGGACGTGACGTTTCACCCACAAAAACCCAAATCACTCCGAACGTCACCGCTCTCTGCGGTGTTCCGAAAGTGATAACCGGTTCGCACGGGGTGATGTTTGAACGGTGTGAAAAATTGCCGGGCATCCCACGTGGCACTCGGCTCTCGTCGCGATGAGGCGAATTTCGTACTGCTTGTGATCGCGGCGATCAATGCGCGATCAATACTTTTTCCGTGTGGATGTCGAGACCGCCGCGGATGGTCATCAGGTGCATGCCCTCATCCAGGCGGCCCATGATGCGGAAGGTGCCGTCTTCGGGGATGGGCACGTTCAGGCGCACGCGGCCCTGTAGGTCGTAGACGTCCATGACGTAATGCACGTTTTCTTTGAGGCCGTCGCACTTCCAGATGGATCCGACGGTGTAGGGATTTGCGTAATAGCAGCGGATGCGCGAGTCGTAAAATTCGGCCAAGTCCTTCTTGGACCAATAATTCACTTGTTTTTCCACCGGCACCCATTGGTTGTTGTTCCACACGCTCGTGGTGGTCGAATCCGGGTTGCCGATATCGTTCACCGTAATTCCCCTGAGGTTCACCTCGTTACCGACATTGGCGCGAATCGGCAAGGGTTCGAACTGCATGTTGCGGTTGTCGTGCATGCCCGGTTCGGTCGTTTCGATTTCTTTCCACACGGAGTTGTTTCCGTCCCACGTGGCCAAAACTTTGTCCACGAGATTGTGCGCATCGTCGTAGATGTACTTCTCGTGGAGTTTGTTCACCCACGTTTCGGTAGCGGGCTCCCACACCTGAAGGAGCTCCGATTCCAAATCGGCGTTTTCGTTGTAGGTGAGCAAGCGGCGCGTGGTGGGCACCCAAACCAATTCGGTGGAGCCCGAGTCTGAAAGGTAATTGGTTTCGGAGAGCAGCACTCGGGCGGCGTTGTACTCAAACACGCTCAAATCGATGGCGTTCCATGCCTCGCTCTCCCAATTTTGTCCGGTGATGGTTTCGAGTAAGCCCTGGGAATTGTAGTCGTACAGCTCCCGCCCGTTCCGGAAATATTCACCTTGATCGCGATGCCACGATTCGAACATCTTGGCCGACAAGCGATCGTTGGCGTCGTACTCGTACAAGGTGCGCGACTCCTCTTCCCACCCGGCGAATTTCTCCCACTTGGAGGTGGTCATTTGTGTGCGCATGCCGTTGGGACAGTACCTGTACACGTGCCGGCCGGTGGGAAGCCAAACTTGGGAGTCGACCGCTTTATTGAAAATGTAAGAAGAATCCAATACGTACGATCCACGGAGCGGATCCGGCTTCAGGGTTCGCAATCCGTACTCGTTGAGGTAATTCCACCCGAAAGGCGCTCCGCGCTCGCCCGATTGCGCCAATGCATTGCCCGTCAGAGCCATGGCGAAGACGAATAGGACGATATTGATTTTCCGGGGCACGGGAAAAGGAATTTTGCACTCTAAAAGTAGTCATTGATCGTCGGGAAAACAAGCGGAAAGGAATCAAAGAAGTGCAAAAAGAGAATTTGCACGTGTGGGTTGGGGCGTTCTCGCCCGGCAAAATTCCGCGTCCCGTTCGGCACGCCGAATGCGCACAAAAAAACCCCATCCGCGTGCGGATGGGGTTGGATTCGTATAAGTTCGTGCGCGGCGCGTGCCGGTCAAAGGGCTTTTTCCACCGCATTGGCCGCCGAAACCATTCTGGGGTTGGCAAGCACTTTTTTCAAGGGCACCTTTTCGCCGCCCACGCGCACTTTCAGGTTTTTCAGGTCATTGCCCGATTTCAGGATGACTTTCTTTACTTTTTTGGCCGACCATTCGGGGCGAAGCCCGCGCAAGAGAGTCGCCACACCCGATACCACGGGCGCCGCCATACTGGTACCGGAAAAGGAATTCACCTCTCCCTCGGGCACCAAACTCAGGATGTCGACGCCGGGAGCCATGATGTCCACCGATTTTCGGCCGTAGTTCGAGAAGCTGGCCAAAACGGTTGAGTCGGCGTAGGTTCCCGCCGCAGCCACGGTGATCACGTGCTTTGCGGTTTTCTTTTTCCCCAGCGTTCCGTCGGGGTAGTTCTGGTGCACGTCGTTGTTGGATGCGTCGTTTCCGGCGGCGTGCACGACCAGCACGTCGTGATCACCGGCGTAGCGAATGGCGTCTTCCACCAAGTGGTTGTCGGGCGAAAAAGACTTCCCGAAACTCATGTTGATCACCTTGGCGCCGTTGTCCACCGCGTAGCGTATGCCGTTGGCGATATCTTGGTCGTACTCGTCTCCGTCGGGCACAGCGCGGATGGGCATGATAATGGCGTTTGAAGCCACTCCGTTCACCCCTATTCCGTTGTCTCTCACCGCGCCGATAATTCCCGCCACATGCGTGCCGTGGCCGGGGTCTTCCGCCCACACCATGTGGTTGCCGTAGGCGATGCCCTTCTCCGCCGCTTCTTTTTCATTCACGATTCCCCTCGGGTCAAAATCCAAATTGAAGTGGTGGTTCAACCGGCTGTCGAAGTATTCTTCCGCCCTTTCCAAATAATCCGACACGCCCTGGGTTTTGAAATACACCAACAGGTCGCGCACTTGGGCTTCTTCCTCATCAGCGGGCTCGTACTCGGTGAGCATTTCGATGGTCAGCGTGTCCCGGCCCAATTTCTCCCGCATAAACGCTTCCGCGCCGGCGTACATCCCCACGATTTGCGAAAACTCGGCAAACTCGTTTTTCACCTCTTCGGCTTCCTCCTCATACGCAGTCTTGTAGGTCAGGTACTTCTCGTATTCCGCCCGTTCATTCCCGCTCAGCTGCGCGGCGTCCACACCCTCGAATCTCTCGGCGTACTTTCGGTACAATCGGGTGATTTCCATAGTCTCCCCTTTCACGTTCTCTCCGTCGGGATTTCCGAGGTAATTCCATCCGTTTACGTCGTCCACGTATCCGTTTCCGTCGTCGTCCACCCCGTTGTCGGGTATTTCACCCTCATTGGTCCAGATGCGGCCGGCAAAATCGGGGTGCGAAATGTCCACACCGTCGTCTATCACCGCAACAATCACAGGTTGAAGGGTTTTCCCTTCCAAAAGTATGTACGCGGCATTGACCTCCGCGCCAATCGTCGATTCCGTCGAAAAATCGTTGTTGAACCAATCGGTTTTCAACTGCGCTCCAGCCATCAGCGGCGCCGAAAGCAGCACCACGGGCAGGAGTCGTTTCAAAAAATTCAGTCTCATAAGTCCGTAAAACAAGGGTTTAATAAAGATACAAAGGTCGCCTAATCCGTCTAATTCAAAGCCCAAAACTTGTTAAGGCTCAACGGAAAAATGCCCATTTCCTCGGAGTGTGAATCCGTTTCGGGTGAGATGCCGTGCCCCTTCGGGTCGGGCTTCCGGCTCTATCTCTCCCGTCGCCGATCGCGTTTTCGTAGCGGGGGCAGGAGCTTCCAAGGTCGCTCTGCCCCCGCAACGAAAAACGACGTCGCCGCCGGGCGAGGATGCCGCCTGCATCCCTCACGGAACCGGTCTCGAGGTGACACCGCCGTCCAGGGGCGAGAATTCGACTTGTCCCGAAAAATTTACCTCGACGACTTTCCGTCCACCGAGTACTTGCCCGCACCGGCGAGAAGCAGCGTGAGGTAAATCACGATATACATGTAGCCTTTTTCCTGCACCGTCAAGGGGTCGGCCGCGTGATATCCGAAGGTGGCCACGGACATGGCGATGATCAGGGGGATGGCCGCCAACCGGGTAAACCACCCGAAGGTGATGAGCAGGGAACAGATGATCTCGGCGAAGATGACCAGCGCCAGACTCGCCGCCGGCCCCACGCCCAGAGGATCGAAAAATTTTGTTGATGATTCGGACCACCCCATGATTTTGGGGTATCCGTGCAAGGCGATCATGGACAATGAAGCGCCAACGCGAAGCACAAGCAAGCCGAGACTTACATTGCCTTGTCGCGACGTTTGTTTCAGTTTTTTCAGCATACGTTTCATTTTGCCAAATTCGCCGCAAAGATACGGCTCTCAAGCGACAGCCCGGCTCAAACCGTGGAGTCTCAGTCCGATTTACGACGAATGCGAAATTCTTGTATACCGA
The DNA here is from genome assembly GCA_964574635.1 of uncultured Cryomorphaceae bacterium. Classification (GTDB taxonomy): domain Bacteria; phylum Bacteroidota; class Bacteroidia; order Flavobacteriales_D; family Cryomorphaceae; genus CAZNOG01. The sequence continues at coordinate 193,322 of CAZNOG010000002.1, forward strand.
CCTTACCTTATCTTCGCCCATTGGATTATTCGCCTTCACACGCCCGATTTTCGTAGAATCAAACACCACAGCCATGCATTGGATATTGCTCGCACTTCTCACCGCGTCGTTTTACGCATTGTACAATGTATTCATCAAGATCGCCTCCGGCCACATCAACGGCTTGGTCGGTGCCGTCATTCTCCAGATCGTCGCCGTGCTGCTGGGCTCGGTACTGCTGTTGGGGCGCTGGTGGAAAGGCGATTCCCTTCAAGTCACCACCGAAGGAATAAAATGGGCCGTCTTGGCCGGCGTGTTCGTGGGCCTCGCGGAGATCGCTTCGTTCTTCGTGTTTTCAAAAGGCGTTCCCGCCTCGACGGGCATCGCGGTCATTATTGGCGGTTCCGTCGCTTTCGGCGGCATCATCGGGTATTTCTTCCTGAAGGAGCAGATGAATTTCGGCCATCTCGCGGGCATCGCCCTGGTCGTAGCCGGCATCTATCTTCTGTCCCGGTGACCCACATCCGGATTAAGCGCCGATCGTGATCGGGCCATTCATCCGTGCGCGGCGGGACGTACCGCCATCGGGCATTTTCCAACCGGAAAACAAGGTATTCCCCGTCTACTTTCTACCTTTGGTACTTCCTCGCCCTCGCGGTGGAAAGCCGCCCCGGGAATAAACCAAAGAAAGCGGACATGCGGATAGACACCACCGGCAATTACACCGATTTGTACCAAATCACCATGGGTCAAGCCTATTTCAATGAAGGCTCCCTCGACCGCCGTGCGGGCTTCGATTATTTCTTCCGAAAACTGCCCTTCGAAGGTGGGTACGTGGTGTTCGCGGGTCTCGAAGACGTGCTGGACATTCTCGAAAACCTGCACTTCAGCGGCGATGACATCGACTATTTGGAAAGCCGTGGCATAGACAGGGACTTTCTGAAAGTTTTGCGGGAATTCCGTTTCCGGGGCGACGTGTATTCCGTTCGGGAAGGCGAAATCGTTTTTCCCACGGCCCCCATTCTCCACGTTTCGGGCACGATTCTCGAAACCCAACTGGTGGAGACGATGATTTTGAACACGCTGAATTTCCAATCACTCATCGCCACCAAAGCCTCGCGCATTCACCACGCGGCGGAAGGCAAGATCCTGAGCGATTTCGGGATGCGACGCGCCCAAGGCACCGGCGCAATCGCCGCGGCTCGGGCGGCGGTCGTCGGAGGATTCACATCCACCAGCAACGTCAGCGCAGCACAGAAATACGGCATTCCATCGGAAGGCACCATGGCTCACTCTTTTATCCAATGGCACACCGACGAATTAACCGCATTCCGGAAATACGCCGAAACCCGGCCGGAAGACACGGTCTTGCTGGTGGACACCTACAACACCTTGAAAAGCGGCGTGCCGAATGCCATAACGGTGGCGAAGGAGATGGAACAACGCGGACACCGGTTGAGGGCCATCCGGCTCGACAGCGGTGACCTCGCCTTCTTCTCGCGCAAAGCCAGGGCCATGCTCGACGAGGCAGGGCTCCATTACGTGCGCATCGCGGCTTCCAACCAATTGAACGAGTACGTCATCCGCAGCCTTCAGCATCAAAAAGCCCCCATCGATATTTTCGGCGTGGGTACCAGCTTGGTGACGGGTCATCCCGACGGGGCGCTCGACGGCGTGTACAAACTCGCCCACTCCCACGGAGATCCCCGAATCAAAGTGTCGGAAAACCTCCAAAAGGTGACGCTGCCGGGCGAAAAGCAAGTCCACCGCTACTTCAACGGCGACACGGGTTTTTACGGTGTGGACGCCGTATCCATGTTGGAGGAGTCCGCTCCGACGAAAATCATCCACCCTTTCGAGGAACACAAATCATTGGAATTGGACGGACTCCGCGCAGAGCCCCTACTCCGACCCGTCATGAAAAACGGTCGCCGAACGGGGAGTGCGCTTTCCCTCGCCGACATCGCCGACTACCGGGAATCGCGCATGGAACTGCTGCCTCCGGAATACAAACGATTTGAATACCCCCACCTCTACAAAGTGGGAATCAGTGAAGAATTGCACAAACTGCGCAACGCTCTTCGAGAACGCTTTGCGCACAAATAAAGATTGAGATGAAGGCATTGCTTTTGGTCGACGTTCAAAACGATTTTTTGCCGGGCGGAGCACTCGCCGTTCCCGAAGGCGACCAAATCATCCCGGTGCTCAACGGCATCGTCGAAAGATTCGATTTGGTGGTCGCCACACAGGATTGGCACCCTGCCAACCACCTCAGTTTTGCATCCAATCATCCAGGCAAGAAGGCCTTCGAAGAAATCGAATTGCACGGACTGCCCCAAACACTGTGGCCGGACCACTGCGTGCAGGACACCCCCGGCGCAGAGTTTTCCGAAAAGTTGAATTCCGCCCCCGTGGAGGTCATCTTCCGCAAAGGCACCGACAGCAGTATCGACAGCTACAGCGGATTTTACGACAATGGTCACCGCAAATCCACCGGATTGAGCGCTTACCTGAAAGGCAAAGGGATTGAGCGCGTGTTTTTGACCGGACTGGCCGGTGATATTTGCGTGTATTACAGCGCCTTGGACGCGCTCAAAGAAGGATTTGAAACCACGGTGATCCGCGACGGGTGCCGCCCACTCGACAAAGTGCGCTTCGAGAAACAACTGGAAGAACTGCAATCCAATGGTGCGACGGTGATCGACTCGAAAGCTCTCACCGCCGAATTGTAATTCCGAATTGGGATAAGGGTTTTCCGCCCGATCAAGCTTTGCGGACGAATTCCGACTTCAGGGCCATGGGGCCGAATCCCGGAATTTTGCAGTCGATGTTGTGGTCGCCGTCGGTGAGGCGGATGTTTTTGACCTTGGTACCGGCTTTCACCGGACGGGGAGCGCCTTTGACGGGCAGGTCTTTGATCACCACAACGTCGTCGCCATCCTGCAAGGGCGTACCGTGGGCATCGACCACCCGGGGGCCGGTGCTTTCATCCGCGACGGTTTCTTCGGGATTCCATTCGTGGCCACACTCCGGGCAGGCCATCATGGTGTTTTCGCCACCGGCCAGAGGATAGCCGTACGGTGACTTGCAGTTGGGGCAGACACTTGAAATTGCGTTCATGAAACAAAGATAATCCTTATTTGCAATGGGCCGCCCCGGAAGCTCACCGCGGCTGCAAGGAAAGGTACCACACCCTCTTTACCTCGGCTTCCTCATCCGATGAATTGCCTGCCGCCATGGGAAAATCCCGAAAGGTGCGCTCACCGGCCGACCACCCAACGGCGTGGCGGAAGCAGGGGCCGTCGTAACAAAACGTGTGAAACTCTCCGTTTTCCCCGGCCGGATCGATGTCCGGGGGAAGATTTCTCAGGAAATCCAAATCGTATTCCCGGCCCAGGAAGTCCGGATCCAATACGGAACCATCCACCGCCACGACGACGGCTTTGAATCCCCGGTCCACAATGTCCAGCGCCAAGTCCCGTGTATCCAGCCCCCACAATGGAAAAACCGCCCGAAGGCCGTGAGCCATATGGTCCTCACGGTACTTTTTGACGTCCTCGAGGGCGATGTCACCGAATGCCACCGCGTCGAATCCTCGGTTCTTGAGGTTTCTCATGGCGGTATCCATGAGGCGACCGTACGTTTCGTTGTCGGCGGCATCAGGCAGGGAAATGATGTCGATGTCGAGATCCAGGGCCCGGGCTTGCGCACGGAGCAGTTGAACTCGCGTACCGTGCATGGCCACCACTTGAGAATCACCGTGCACGGTGGAGAAAAGTTCCACCGTGTTTCCCGCGTTCAGGAGAGCGTCCAACGCGAGAGCGGAATCTTTTCCGGATGACCAAGATAGAGCGGTTTTCATGGGTTTAATCGAAGAACAGGTGCTTCGGAAGACCGACTTCCATTCACAAAATCGAACGTGGGATGGAATGAAAATTCCTCCTTTTCATTCACTCACCAAAGTACCGGAAATCAGCGAAGCCACCTTTTCCAAGGCTTGCCGATCCTCTTCGTGAAAAGAATCCAGCGTATCGCTATCGGCATCGAGTACCATCGCGACCTTCCCGGTGCCGTCGAAGATCGGAACCACCAATTCCGATTTGGAATTCGAATTGCAGGCGATGTGACCGGGAAATCGGTCGACGTCGGGAACCAAGACGGATTTCCCATCCTTCCAAGCGGTGCCGCAAACCCCTTTGCCGTATCCGATTCGCGTGCAGGCCACGGGACCTTGAAACGGCCCCAGCACCAACTCGTCGCCTTTCACCAAATAAAATCCCACCCAAAAATACCCGGGCATCTCCTTGAGGATGGCCGCCACGTTGGCCAAGTTAGCCGTCAGGTCGGTCTCCCCGTCCAACACGCCTTCCACGTGCTGCAACACCGTTTTGTAATCGCGATTCATAGAGTCAAAAATAATCTTTTCGGAAGGATGCCGCCGGGAATTGTACTCCTCCATGACCAAATTTGGAAGCTGCGTTCCTCCACCCGAAGTTCAATCTCCAAATCGCAAACGGGAATGGTACGGATAGTTCATCCCACCCCTTCCAAATGGTCTAAAATCTCTTCAGCCGCGCGTCCCGTACCGTACAAACCCCGTGTGAAATCCGATTCCTTTTCCAGCATCTCGCCGGCTTTGAGGTAGATATCCTCCGCATCGGCTCGGGCCAACACGTTGAACCCGCCTTCCACCAACTCCGTCCATTCGGTTTGGTCGCGTAGAGTCACGCAGTGTTTGTGGAAGAAATAAGCCTCTTTTTGCAGTCCGCCGCTGTCGGTCAGTACCAAAGAACAATTTTTCAACAACTCCAACATCTCGAAATAACCGACGGGGGGGAGCATCCACAGGCGGGGGTCCACGCCCCGATCGCTCAACACGCGACGCGTACGAGGGTGCAAAGGCATGACAACCGGGAGGTCTCCGTGCACTTTGCGCAGCCCCTCCAATATGGCGTCCATCCGCTCGGGTGAATCGGTGTTTTCTGCGCGGTGGACGGTACACAGCGCGAATTTGCCCGGCGGCAACGGAGGCAAATCCGCCTTGCGCGACGATTGGGCCGCGTAGTACAAGGCCGCGTCCAGCATTATGTCGCCGGTACGCACGATCTCCGCGTCAAACCGGTCGAACCCTTCGCGGTGCAGATTTTCTACGGCCGTGGGCGTAGGGCAGTACAAATAATCCGATATCCGATCGGTAAGGATGCGGTTCACCTCTTCCGGCATTTCCATGTTGAAGCTCCGCAAACCCGCTTCCACGTGACCCACCTTCACGTGCAGTTTTCTCGCGGCCAGTGCGCCCGCCAAGGTCGAGTTCGTATCTCCGTACACCAGCACGACGTCGGGTTTTTCCTTCATCACCAGGGCCTCGATCTTTTCGAGCATACGGCCGGTCATGGCGCCGTGCGACAAGCTATTCACGGCCAAGTTGTAAGCAGGTCGCGGGATATCCATGGTATCGAAAAACACGTCGCTCATGGAAGTATCGAAATGCTGCCCGGTATGCACGAGTATTTCCCTGATTCCCCTCCGCTTCGCGGATACGCGACTGAATGCGGCGGCTTTGATGAATTGGGGACGCGCCCCCACGATGCTCATGATCTTCATGCTAATCGAATTTCCTCTTGCCGAGGTGATGATTTTTCAAAATACCCAACAACTTCTCCGCGATGCGGTCACGGTCGAAATGCTCCGAAACAAAAGCCTTTCCGGCCCGACCCAGTCGGGCGCACAACGCGGGATCGTGGGCCAACTTACGCGTTTGTCGGGCCAATCCTTCGGCGTCTTCGGGATAGAACGCCAATCCCCCGCCGCCCCTTTCGATGAAAAGTTCATGCGCTTCGCCTTGCACGCCCAAAAGCAAGGGCACTTCCATGGCTTGGGCCTCGAAAATTTTGGAAGGAATGGCTCCTTCAAAGAGGGGGAGGTCGCGCAGAGGCACCAGTGCGGCGTCTGCATCCCGCCACAATCCAGGCATTTCCGACTTCGGAACGGGGTCGAAAAAATGCAGATTGTTCAATGCGGATCGCTGTTTTAGATCTTCCAGTTTCGCTTTTTCCGGACCCGCACCGACGATCAGAAAATGAACGGACGGCTCGTTGCGCAGCAGTTCAGCGGCGCGCACGGCTACATCCAAACCTTGGGCGTGGCCCACGATGCCGGCGTATACCACCAGAAAATCATCCGGCTCGAATCCGAGGGTGGCGCGCATGCCCGGTGCAATATCCTCCCGCCGGTAAAATGAAGTATCCACCCCATTTGGAATCCATTCGACCTGTTTGTCGGGAAATCGAGAAGAAATATCGGCGACGATGCCCTGAGTCTGCCCCGTGATGATCACGCTCTTGCGGTACAGGCGTTCTTCCAACCGTTTTGCGAGGTTCAGCGCGGTGCGGTTGGTCACCAAACCGAGTTTCTCCGCGCTTTCAGGCCACAAATCACTGACGTTCATTATCAAATGTGCACCCTTCGCACGGGCCAGAACACGCGCCGACATGCCCAAAAACAGAGGCGGGGATTCGAAAATCAGGTAATCGTATTTGGGCAACTTTGTGATTCCCACGAAGAAAGACGAAAAAACGAAGGAGAAATAATTGAGAAGACGGGGCAGGATAGATGGGTTCTTGTGGGTGTAAATCCACGATCGAAATACCGGTACCCCGTCTATCGTCTCCTTGTGAAAAATTTTCCCTTTGTACCCTTCGTGAATTTCCATGCGCGGGTAATTGGGCATGGCCGTGAGCACTTCCACATCAGTGCCCGCGCGGCGCATGCGAACGGCGAGTTCGTGAAGGCGGTTCTGCGGGGCGCCCGATTCGGGAGGGTAGTATTGGGTGAGGATGAGTATGCGCATCACGGAGCGGGATTGACGGGAACGTTTTCATCCGTGCCGCGCAGGCCGAAAAAATAAAAAAGGGCATTGAAAAACGTGAAAAACACGATGCCGCTCTGCTTTTCCAACATGGATTCCACGGCGAAATTTATCGCAATGGACATCAGGAAAAAAGCGTAAATCCACATGGATTTTTTCCAAATGCGGCGCAACGGGTAAACAAGGGAGAAGATGAACCACAACGCAGCCGGAATGCCCACGGCCACGGCCGTGTGCAGGTATTGGTTGTGGGCGTCGTGTCCTCCGTCGGCGAGCACATCCAGATCGTTTTTGGCGTACCACTCCCTGAGGGTGCTTTTGGTGTCGCCGCCCCCTACGCCAAACGGATGAGCGGGCAATTCGGACCAAAGTGTTTTCCAAATATGAAGTCGAGCGGTGGTGCTCTCCACGGCGGGTTGGCTCAAGCCTTCTTCGCTGCCTTCCAAAACTTCCACCATGGTCGACAACCTGCCCGAAGCCAAGGGATCCATCTTGAAGAAAACCAGAAACAGCACACCCACTGCGACCAGCAGAGCGGTGCGCACATGGAAGAAATTTCCCTGCACCCCGCGAAGAACCAGGAAGAAAACCATCAACAATCCGAAATTGATGACCCCCATTTTTGCGGCGGGGAAGATCAGCGAAAGAGCCAACAAAAGCACCACGGCCCATAGTTTCAGCTCCGAATGCCGATAGCGGGATTCACGATCGATCTCCAACAACAGAATGGCGATGCTGAGATTGATGAACAGGGCCAGGTAAGAAGGGTGCAGAACGGGCGAAAAATTGGACATGTACATCTCGCGGATATCGCCGGTGGCTATGAAGTCGAACACGGAGGTTCCGTAAGCGATCATGAGTGCGGCGATAGTGCCCAGAACGAAAATGCGCTTCACCATGCGCACGTATCTGGAATCGAGAGGCTTGGCCGTGGCGAACATCAAAGGGAAAATAACAAGGGACAATTTTTGCACCACATCGTCCACTCCGTTGGACACGTTGGATGAATAAAACACGCCGGCGAGATAAAAAACGAAGATCCCGGAGAAGACGACGAACGGTTTCCACAGGGGCTTCAAAGACCTTTTGGGGTAAAGGATCCACGCCGCGATCACGATAGCGACCACGAATTGCAAACCGTGATTGACGATGGGTATGGCGAATGCCAGAAGCCCAACGGCGATGGGAAACACGGCGTTTTTCCAATTGCGATCGGGAAAGGAGTCGAGGAGCTTGTTCAAAGGTTGGATCGTTTGGTACGTGTGATCGAGACGCGAAAATAGGGATTCCGCTATCGATTCAACGCGGGAAATGCGTGAGGGGTCGTAGCGGCAGCCCGACGAAGACCGGCGGCAGGCGGCGCGGTGAAGGCAGAGCGACCTTGGAAGCTCCTGCCCTCGCCTGCGCCGACCGCCGGCGGACGAGGCGGCTACAGCGAAGAACCCGGCCCGGGGTGTGAAGGATTATTTTGAATGCAAAGGACATTGTTGAATAACCGGGAGGATGAAAGGGAGCGGATCAAGCCGAGGGCACGCCCAAAAAATCTCTTTCCTCAATCAGCGCAAAAGCGAACGGTAGAGGGCAATTTGGTTTTCGAGGTTTTTTTGAAAATCGTAATGGCGGGACACGAATTCGCGTCCGTTATCGCCCATGACGATGGCGCGAGAGGGGTCTTCGGCAAAGTGGGACATGGCCTTAAACACCTCATCGGTAGTGGGTTGACGAAGAAGAAACCCGGACGACCCGGGGTCGACCACTTCGGGCAGGCCGCCGACATCGGTGACCACGACCGCCATGCCGGCCGCGGAGGCTTCGAGCACGCTCACGCCGAAACTCTCCCTCAGGGAAGGGTTGAGCAAGACGTGCTTGTCGGCGTAGAAATCGGGCATTCGATCGGGAGGAATACGGCCGTGAAAATGAATGGAGTCGCAGGATTCGGCCATTCGCCCGAGCTCTTCGCGCAGGGGGCCGTCGCCGGCGATGTGCAACTCCATTTGCCTTTGGGGATGGGTGCGCCGCAGCCGGATAAACGCCTCGACGACGGTGGCGAGGTTGTACACGGGTGCGAGCGATTTTGCCGTGGCGAATCGGAGGACGTCGAGTGGGCGCGGTGCCGCCGAGGAATACCCCAGAAGATCGATGCCGAACGGGATTGTGTGAATGGGTGTGCGGGTAAATTGCCGCGTGTGATCGGTCATGGCGCGGCTGGTGGAACACACGGCGTCTGCGCGATTTAGTGAGGAGGTGAGCACCTTTTCGGCGATGCGACCCCGGAAGGGAAATTCGTAGACGTCGCTGCCCCATACGGAAACGACGTAGGGCACCTTTTTGCCGCGGACGGCCAGGGCGCCGATCAAGCCGTAGCTCGACGCGTAGTGGGCGTGCACGATATCGGGTCGGAACCGGCGTATGGCCCGGCGCACCCTGGGCACGGCGGAAAGGTAGAGCGCTTTGAGATTGGTGTTTTGGCGGGTGCCGTAATCCATGCACTGCAGATGCATTTCACCCGCTTGCGATCGCGCGGTGTAATCGCCGCCGCGGTCGGGTGTGAGCGAAAACAGAAACACCTCGAGACCCGCTTCCAAGAGTCCGTCCACCCATTTTACGGTGTGTGCCGAATTGACGTCGGAAAGGATCAGGATCTTCATTTGGGCAATATATGTCGCTCCATGTTGTCTACCAACGCGCGCCAGGTGACGGTGGGCCGAAGTTTGAGCACGTTGGCCTGTTTGCGCGCGTACTCCTCGGGGTGGTTGCGGATGTGTTCGAGCACTTTAGGCAATGTGCGGGATTCGTCCATGATCCACCCGATGTCGCGGCTCTCGATGAAGTCGGAAATCTCGGAACCGGCATAGGCCAAAATGGGCAATCCGTTGGCGATGTATTCAGGAATCTTGAGGCTGAACGCCAGATTGATGTACCCGGTGCTGCGCGCGGGGTACACGGCGAGGTCGGCATCGCGGTACAAGGGCGTCAATTCACTGCCGGAGCAGTGAACCACCGTGAGGTTCGGGATGGAGTTGTCTTCCTTATCCCATTCGGAGGATCTGGTACAGAGGGTCAAAGAGGCTCCGGTGGTGCGTCGAAGGTCGTTCAAAAAATGACTCAAATCGTAGACGCCTTTGACACCCCCTACGTACACCAATTTCAAATGGGAGAAATCGGGTGTTCTCACCTTGTCGATGCCTTCGGTGGCGCCGGGCGGAAGTGGAATGGCGGAAAGGTTTTTTCTCTCCATGAGGTGGCGAGCAAATCGGCTTGAGGGACAAAAGACGGTGAGGTTCCGGTTCTTCAAAAATTCGATTTCCCGCTCCCCGAATTTTTGCATGCGGTACTTGAGGTAGCGGTATTTCAGGGCGTTTTGGTGGCCGTAAGCCTGATCGAAAAAATCCCAATGCAAATCGCGGAGGTAATACCCGACCGGAATCCCCGCGGAGAGGGCGAAATCGATGATTTCCAAATCGAGTTTCTCTTTGCGCAGGGATTTTATGCCGTAGGTGTTGCGGATCGCGAGGTTGATGGGCCGGGAAAGTCCTTCGGAGTACATGTACCCGAAGGTTGCACCCCCTTCGATCATCCCGCGCAACGTCCGGAACCGCTGTTCCCTTTCCCTCCGTGTGCCGGTGATCTCGAACACTTCCCTCCCCTTCTCCCTCAGGCTCTCCACGACCTTGATCGGACGGATGGTGCTGCCCGAATCGCCGTAAAACAATTTGTTGGGGTGGTGGAAAATCACTTTCATGGCTTTTGGGAAATGTCGGTGTGCTTGAATTTGGATATTCTCAGAAACCAAACGATCAAAAACAGGTGAATCGCCGAATACGCGGAGGAAAGGACCACGAGGAGGGGAAGGAAATCGAAATTCGCGGTCATGAGCAGGAACACCGCCACCAAGGCGAGGGAAACTCCCACGAGATTGATCAGGAAAAAATGCTTTTGCTTGCCGAGTACCGTGGGTAGGATTGATACAGGGGAGGTGATGAAATTCAGGTACAACCACGGGGTCATGATGCGGGCGTACCTTCCGGAATCCGCCCAAGCGTCGCCGAAGATAAATCCGAAGAGTTCGGGGCCGAAAAGAAATACGACGAGAAAGGGGAAGATTCCCAGCACGGCGAACACGGCCATGGTTTTCGCGATCAGCGGTCTGGGCACTTCACCGTCGTTGAGCATGCGGGATAAGCGGGGATAGATCACGCTGCTCAGGGCCGTGCCCAGCAGTACCAATGGCATGCGCAGGTAACGGAAGGTAAAGGCGAACAATCCCAGGATCAGTTCTCCGTATCCCACGGATATCACAAAAAACAAGAAGGTGCGGGAACCTTCGTCGAAGAGTGCGTGTGGCGCGTTGTAGAGGGGGAATTCCCGATACTTCCGCGCCAGATTCTTGGTTTGTTGCAACGACAGGGGAACGCGGCGGAAATACGATCTGACCGATTTGTTGCGGAGGAGTCCGGCCAGGGAGGCGCCCATGCCGAGTAAGTGTCCGGCGACCAAGCCGAACGCTCCCGGCGATATCCAGCCCATGCCCAATTTTCCACCTTGGTTGGCCACGGCATTCGCGACTTTGTTTGAGGAAATCAGTCGGAACCGCTCTTCACGCGTAGCCGATTGCAGTGCGATGGAATACAAACCCGTGAGAAGAACTCCCACCGGAAGCCAAGGGAGCAAAGCGGCCAAATCGGCGTTGTTGAACAGCCCGCCCACGGGGTGTCGGAAGGGAACGATCAATGCACTGACGAGGGTGGCGAAGAATACGATGCGCAGGCAGAGTCGGCTCAAAGACTTGGCTTCCGATTCGGTTTTGGGCAACACGATGGCCAATTCGAAGCGCAGGGAAGCGATCACGGCGAAGATGGAAAGAATTTTGACGAACAACTCGAACCCCGCGAAATCGGCCGGTGTGTAGAGGCGGGTCAATATGGGAGCGGCGATGAAAGGGATGGCCATCGCCAATCCGTTTCCCGAAAAAATCACGGCCGTGTTTCGGGCCAAGGCGTTCCCAAACAACGCTTTCCACAAACGTCCGGTCCGACGACCCATACTCACTGATTTATCACGGCTGAATCCGGTTCAGGCAAAGATGTGGTTTACACCCGAGGTGGACAAGGCGGCGGATCCTTCCCTGCCGATGAGGAAGACCGGGATTATACGTTTTCCAGGTACCACCCGATGGCTTTTTCCAAACCCGATTCGATGGAGTATTTCGGTTCGTAGCCCAGCAGTCTGCGGGCCTTGGACACATCTGCCAAGGAATCGCGCACATCGCCCACACGGGGTGGATCGAATTGAAGGGGAATTTCCCCCACGTAATCCAACCGGGGTTTCAGGGCGGCGCGAATCATCTCCACCAAATCCACCACCGAAGTGCCTGCTCCATACGCCACATTATACACTTGGTTGAGTGCTTGTGGGTTTTCGACTTCCACCGCCAGTCGATTGGCCTGGATGACATTCTCGATATAGGTGAAATCCCGGGTCTGCCCTCCATCGCCGTGAATCACGGGCGACTCTCCGGCGATAAAGGCTTGGATGAACCGAGGAATCGCCGCGGCGTAAGCTCCATCCGGTCGCTGCCGCCTGCCGAACACGTTGAAGTACCGCAAGCCGATGAGCTCCATGCCGTACAAATCGCCGTACACTTTGGCGTAGAGCTCGTTGACGAGCTTGGTCACGGCGTAGGGCGACAGGGGATTGCCGATGCGTGCCTCCACTTTGGGCAATTCCCGGCTGTCGCCGTAGGTGCTCGAACTCGCGGCGTAGATGACGCGGCGCACCTCGCTCTTTCGGGCGGCTTCTAATACGTTCAAAAACCCCGAAATATTGACGTCGTTGGTGGTGAGCGGATCGTCGATGCTTCGGGGTACGCTTCCCAGGGCCGCTTGGTGCAACACCACGTCCACGCCTTCCATGGCCTTTTTGCAGGTGTCCAAATCGCGGATGTCGCCGCGGATAAACCGGAAGCGGGGATGGTCGATAAAATCAGCCAAGTTCGATTCCAGGCCCGTGGCGAGATTGTCCAGACAAACCACCTCACGGCCCTCGGCCAGAAAGGCCTCACAAAGATTCGAACCGATAAAGCCGGCTCCGCCGGTGATCAGAAACGTTTTGTCCCCCCCTTTCATTTACTTCGCGTAGCTCACCGCGCGTTTTTCCCGTATCACGGTGATTTTCACTTGCCCGGGGTACGTCATTTCGTCTTGGATTCGCCGTGAAATGTCGAAGCTCAGCGTATCGGCCTGCTCGTCGCTCACTTTCTCGCTTTCCACGATGACGCGCAATTCGCGCCCAGCTTGGATGGCGTACGATTTGGTCACACCCGGGTAGCTCAGCGCCAGGTTTTCCAGATCTTTCAATCGCTTGATGTAGGCCTCTACGATCTCCCTTCGCGCTCCCGGTCGCGCGCCTGAAATGGCGTCGCAGACCTGCACGATGGGCGAGATCAAGTTGTTCATTTCTATTTCGTCGTGGTGGGCACCGATGGCGTTGCAGACCTCCGGTTTCTCGCCGAATTTCTCGGCCAACTTCATTCCCAGCAAGGCGTGCGGCAGCTCGGGCTCGTCTTCCGGCACCTTCCCGATGTCGTGGAGGAGGCCGGCCCTCTTGGCGAGTTTGGGATTCAGGCCCAGTTCGGCGGCCATGGTGGCGCTGAGGTTGGCCACTTCGCGGCTGTGTTGGAGGAGGTTCTGACCGTAGGAAGAGCGGTACTTCATGCGCCCCACCATGCGCACCAAATTGGGGTGCAGTCCGTGGATGCCCAAGTCGATGCAAGTGCGCTTTCCGGTTTCCACGATTTCGTCTTCGAGCTGCTTGGTCACTTTGTTGACCACCTCTTCGATGCGGGCGGGGTGAATGCGTCCGTCGGTCACCAATTGGTGGAGGGCCAAGCGCGCGATTTCCCTGCGCACCGGGTCGAAACAGCTGAGGATGATCGCTTCGGGCGTATCGTCCACGATGATTTCCACGCCGGTGGAAGCTTCGATGGCGCGGATGTTCCGGCCTTCCCGCCCGATGATGCGCCCCTTGATTTCGTCGCTTTCGATGTTGAACACCGACACGGCGTTCTCGATCACGTGCTCGGTGGCTACGCGTTGAATGCTCTGGATCACCACCTTCCGCGCTTCGGAATTGGCGGTGAGTTTGGCTTCGTCGAGGACGCTCTTGATGTGCTCCATGGCCTCCGTACGCGCTTCGTCGCGGAGGGTGGCCATCAATTCCTTCTTGGCGTCGTCGGCGGAGAGATTGGACACTTTTTCGAGTCTTTCCACGATTTTGCGGTACTCCTTTTCCAATTCCTTGCGCCGGGTCTCGATCGCTTCCACTTGCCGCTCGAGGTCGGCCCGGGCCGAGTCGAGTCTCTGCCGGTCCTTTTTGTTTTCCTCGATTTTTTTGCTGAGGTTGCTTTCCCGCGCCTTCATTTTGTCCTCGGCGCTCTGCAATTTCCGATTGCGATCGGTGATCACTTTTTCGTGTTCTTCCTTGAGCTGGTAGAATTTTTCCTTGGCCTGAAGGATTTTGTCCTTTTTCAAGGCTTCCGCCTCCTGTTCGGCGCTCTCGAGGATGAGCTTCTTTTTCCTCGTAAAGATGGAGTTCAGCGCCACCCAGACGATGCCGCCCCCCACGATGATTCCGGCCAATAGACCGATGAGTAAAGTTGTTATGTCCATATCTTCCTTTGCCCCCCGGGCAATTTTGTGTGATATGGGAGAAGAGAAGTCTAAACGCCCTACCCGTTCAGCATCGAATCGATGAGCTTTTCCATGTCGTCGAGGTCTTCTTCCGCCACGCCGCTTTTCTGCGATCGCTCGGCATCCATCCAGCCTTTGCTCATTTGCAGGGCGGTCATGGCGAGCAAGTCCTGCTTGTCTTTGACCGCGAAACTTTCCTGCATCCGCTTGATGCTGTCTTCAACCTTGGCGGCGGCTTCACGCACTTGTTCTTCCTCGTCGGCGTTCACCGTAACGGGGTATATGCGGCCGGCCAGATTCACCTTTATCGATATCTTGCCCATGGCAATTCATCTATCTGTTCAGTAGAGCTATGCACTTATCTATCTCCCGCACCAATTCGTTAACCCTCAATTTCATTTCGGCCTTGTCGCCACCGGTCGACACCAGGGCTTTGGCCAATTTCACCCGTTCGTATTCTTCGGTGAGCTTCTCGTACCTTTGCAGGGTATCACCCAGTCTGGTCTCCAAACCGGATACGCGCAATCTTAAGTCATCATTCTCTTTTTGAAGCCGTTCAAACTCTTTTTTCAGCTTGACCAACTTACCGGTAATGTGATGAACCCGTTGCGATTCCTTGCTCATGTACGTACTTTCAAAAAACTTAAACGGTGCACAAAAATAGTATCGTATGCAAGATTAACCAAATTGACCCGAACGGCGACCGTTTATCCCTTCATTTTTGAACGCGGGCCGGTTCGCGCTATGAATCAAACCGATAGAAACCGCCACGTCCCCGGCGCAACCAAGTCCTTCGGCGGCGTGCGGTTCTCGGCCGAATCGCTTCGCATGGGCATCGCCTTGTGGGGCGTCGTATTCTTCGCACTTCTCGCCGCCCCGTTGCCGGCACAACTTCCCGGGTATCCCGCGGCCTCTTTCGGACCGCCATTGGATATTCCCCTGTATTTGTCGGGCAATTTCGCCGAACTCAGAAACAACCATTTCCACGCGGGCATCGATTTGAAAACCCAAGGGGTGGAAGGAAAAAACGTACTGGCCGCCGAGGAGGGATTCATCGCGCGCATCAACATCTCGCCGTGGGGGTACGGTCACGCGCTCTACATCGAACATCCAAACGGATACACGACCGTATACGGCCACCTCAAAGCCCTTTCGCCGCGCATCGAAAAGGTGCTGCGTCAAAAGCAGTACGAAGAGGCTTCCTTTTCCGTCGATTTCGCACCGGCGCAGCAAATAAAGGTTCAAAAGGGCGAGATCATCGGACTTTCGGGAAATACCGGCAGCTCTGGCGGACCCCACCTCCACTTCGAAATCCGCGACACCAAAACGCAACGGCCCCTGAACCCCTTGCTCTTCGGGTTCGACATCACCGACAACATCCCCCCGCGCATCCGGGGCGTGAGGGTGCATCCTCTCAGCGACACCACGTTGATCAACGGCAGCGCCGAACCGAAAAGCTTCGTGGTCTTGGGCAGCGCCGGCTCGTACCACCTCAAGGCCGGCAGCCGCATCGAAGTGTACGGAGCGTTCGGCCTCTCCCTCCACACCCTCGATTTCCTCAACGGGTATCCCAACCCCTGCGGCATTTACACCCTCGATTTGCAAGTGGATTCCCAAACCGTTTGCAGGCAAGTATTCGATGAACTCGACTTTTCAACCCAAAGGCACATCAACGCTTACCGCGCCCACGACGTCCACGTGACCAACCGCTGGCACTACCACAAATCCTTCGTTCTTCCCGGCAACAAACTCGACGTGTACCGCCCCCGGCCGGCAGACGGCGGCGTCATCCACTTCACCGACGACGGGATTCACCCCGTGGTGTACACGGCCACAGACGCTTACGGCAATACTTCCACCCTCACTTTCGACATCCGCAGCCACGCCACGCCCAACGGACCATTGCCCACACCCGAGCCGTACGAGGCGTATTTCACGTGGAATCAAGACAACGATTTTTCCTACGAAAGAAAGTTCACCCTTCACATCCCCGCCGGCGGATTGTACGAAGACCTGCGCTTCACCTTCAATTGGCAGCGGGGCGACAAAAACACCTTCACCCCGTATTACACGGCCCACAACGAACTCACGCCCTTGCAAGAGTCGGCCATCCTCACCTTCAACGTCACACACGTTCCGGCGCGGCTTCGGTCCAAACTCGTCATGGCGCGATTCAACGCCAGAGGGCACGCCTCCTATTCCACCGGCAAAATCATCGGCGACACCTTCGAAGCCACCTCGCGGGTATTCGGGAAATTCACCGTCATGGCCGACACGGTGCCACCTACCATCGCACCGGCCTCGACGGCAAAACCCGGTCCCGGGTCACGCATCTCATTCCGCGCGAGCGACGACCGCACCGGAATCGCCGAATTCAACGCCTATCTCAACGACCGGTGGGTCCTCGCCGAATACGATCCGAAAACCGCCACCATCACCGTCATCCCCGACCGCATCCCCGCCGGCGAAGCCCTGCATTTGCGCCTCGTCCTCAAAGACGGAGCCGGCAACTCCACAGAATGGAGCCGCACGTGGTCGCCGTAAAGTCGCTTTTATTCCGAGTGTTTTTGGGCGCATCCCCTCGCCTATGGCATTGCGATTTACTTATCGCGGGTGCCTGACTTTCGTCTCACAATACTTCCCTATCGCCATTCCGGGGTCGGGGTGTCCACTATAGCCTCAACCCGCACGCCTCGTGGCCGTAGGTTCGCGCAGGAGCTTCCGGTGGTCGCTCTGCCCGCACCACGCCCTCGCGGCGTCCGGGTTTCGGGCTGCCGTTCCCATCCCTTGCGCGGTACATTCACCGATAGAAATCCCGGCAGCACCGCCCATTTCGGGGCAGCCGATTCACGTGGACCGGAAAACCGATAAGTCATTGACGAACAGTCATAAACTACGAAGGCCCTTCGCGTTGGAAAGGCCTTCGAGGTTATGAAAACATACTTGATTAATGCGAGAACTTGACTTTGAGTGAGACGATGAAAGAATGAGTGTGGGTTCCCGCACTGAATTCAACCAAGTACAACAAAGGTATGTAAAAATGAACATCCGCAAAACTTTCCGGCGAAAAATCTCATGTCTTAACGCATTTTTGCGTTACCGCTCTCTACTCCCATCCCGACGACCCACCCACAAAAACCTACTTTACACCTCCTTTACGGACTATTTCCGAGTACCAACTTGAGATAAATATTTGTTAATTTTATACGGGAAATACGGGGATTTTTGAATGACATTCTCCTGCGATACCGGAAGCCGCGATTGAATCCGCGTTATACTAATCGGAAATTTCTTTCGGGAAAAAATCTCGTCGGGTGCGGGGGCCCGTTGCGGAACTCGACAATGAAAAGTTCGGGGTGAAATAGGGGGACGAAGGGTCCGAAAACTCGAAGACCCTTCGCGTATGAAGGGTCTTCGAGGCTATGAAACAGAAAAACTATCTCGGTTCGCTTTGCAAAAGCTTGGATCTAGAGTGAGACGATGATAATGATAAGGAGGCAAGCTCTCGCGTGAGTTGAACCAAGGCCTCAAATATAGCAGGTAGAATTGCAATTACCAAAGAATTTCGCAATCATTTTTTAAACAATCGCACATTCGGCTGATTGAAAGTAAATTAAGAATATGAAATTTTTAGTTAGAAAGCGATTTATTGGAAAAATATGGGAAATATTCACGGGAATGGGTTGCGTGACGGAGCTTAAAAATGCAATCCCCATGAAAATCGATGTCGGGTGGTGAAGACGTCGATACGATCTTCCGGCGCCACTCGGCGTCATATTTCAATAAGACCATGCCTCCTCTTTTAGGGTTCCAAATCCCTCACTCGAACTTCCCCGCGCTACCGTCCTAAACACATTGAAATGAGTCGTGACCAATTCACAATGAGCACATACGGCATTATCGCACATGCCGAAACGCGGCGAACCCCCGGTCAACCCGGGATTTGAATTTTTTGTGTATTTGTTATGAACAATTTCAGCATGAGCGCACAGTACTAACTAACAACAACTTACACTCGAATAAATAGGTGCGACCAAAATACTTGCACGGCGTCTAGTAAAGATTGTCCGCGATTGATTTTCTATATTCACCGCCCGTACTTCGAAAGTAAATTTATGCGACGATTGTTGTGGTTTGTGGTTGCGTCCCTCTTCGTACTGGTCGGGAGTCTGGAATCCACAGGGCAAACCAAGGAAATCACCTTGGGCGAGATATGGAAATCAGGGACTTTCAGCCCCAAATACATTCGAGGATTGCGCAGCATGTCCGACGGCATCCACTACACGCGCATGGTCTCGACCCCGGAGGGCAGGTCCATCGTTAAATACGCGTACGAAACCGGATCGGCCGTGGACACCTTGTTTACAAGCGGACGCGTTTCCACCCCCGATGGCCGGTCCATCCTGGTCGACGATTACTCCTTCGACCGGACCGAATCCCGCCTGCTGCTCTCCACTTCCCGGGAGTCGATTTACCGGTACTCGAGCAAAAGCAATTACTACGTGTACGACATGGAAAGCGCGAAGCTGCTCCCCATCACCGATTTCGGTTTGGGAAAACAACAGCTCGCCGCCTTCTCCCCCACCACCGCCCACGTGGCATTCGTACGCGACAACGATTTGTACATTTCCGACATCACCGAAGGCACGGAAACGCGTGTGACGAACGACGGGGAATGGGGAAAAATCATCAACGGCGCGGTGGATTGGGTGTACGAGGAAGAATTCGCCTTCGACCGAGGATTTCACTGGTCGCCCGACGGAAAACGCATCGCCTATTACCGCTTCGACGAATCGGAAGTGAAGGAATTCGACATGACCATGTACACCGGCCTTTACCCCGGGGAATACCGCTTCAAGTACCCCAAAGCCGGAGAGCGGAATTCCACGGTGCGCATCTTCGTGTACGACCTCGCCGACCGCTCCAAAAAGGAAGTGGACCTCAACCCCGATCCCGAACAGTACGTGCCGCGCATCAAGTGGACCGCCGATCCCGCAGTGCTGGCCGTCATGCGCATGAACCGGCACCAAAGCAAATTGGAATTCCTGCTGGCCGACGCCTCCAAAGGCAAGGCGCAGGTCATTCCCACCACGGTCATGTACACCGAAACCAGCGACACCTATATAGAGATCAACGACAATTTGCAATTTCTGAAGGACGGAAAGCATTTCGTTTGGAATTCCGAGAAGTCGGGTTTCAACCACCTCTACCTCTTTGACATGAAAGGCCGTGAAGTGGGCCCGATCACCGCCGGGCGCTGGGATATCGTGGACGTTTACGGCGTCGACGAACAGGAAGGCAAAGCCTACTTCTCCGCCGCGGTGGACGGCCCCACCACCCGAGGGGTATACGTTCAGGATTTTTCGGCTTTGATGAAATCGGGCGAGAAAAACCCGAAACCGCCCGTAAACCTCGCCCCCGCCCTGCCTTCGAATTCCGCCGTATTTTCCAATACATTCCGCTATTTCATCAACACCGGTTCCGCCGACGGAGTGCCGCCCTTCATCGCGCTGTACGACTCGGAAGGGAAGAAAATTCGCGACTTGGAAACCAACGAAGCCCTTCGAGATCGATTGAAGGATTACGGCTTGGGTGAAAAGGTGTTCAGCAACTTCGTCACCCCCGAGGGCGACACGCTGAATTACTGGATGATCAAACCCCGCGATTTCGACCCCGCGGAGTCTTACCCCGTCATGTTCATGATTTACGGCGGCCCCGGCAGCAATACCGTGGTCAACAGCTGGGGCGGAGCGAATTACATGTGGCACCAGATGCTCGCACAACAAGGATTCATCATCGTATCCGTCGATCCCCGTGGAACGGGATTGCGGGGCCGTGATTTCAAGCACTCCACCTACCTGCAACTCGGCAAATTCGAAACCGAGGATTTCATTTACGCCGCCGAGTACTTCGGTTCTCTCGATTACGTAGACCCCGACCGCATCGGCATGATGGGCTGGAGCTACGGAGGGTACATGAGCTCGCTGTGCATGACGAAGGGTGCGGAACAATACTCCCTGGGTATCGCGGTGGCGCCGGTGACCAACTGGCGTTTTTACGACACCATTTATACCGAGCGTTTCATGCGCACTCCACAAGAGAACGCTTCCGGATACGACGACAATTCTCCCATCCACTTCGTCGAAAAACTCGAAGGAGCGTACCTGCTGGTGCACGGATCGGCCGACGACAACGTGCACCTTCAAAACACCATGGAAATGATCACGGCTTTGGTGGAAGCCGACAAACAATTCGACCTCTTCATCTACCCCGATAAAAACCACGGAATTTACGGGGGAAATACGCGGTATCATTTATATACCAAGATGACCGATTTCATCAAAGCAAACCTGTAACGCAATGACCACACTTAGACTCGAAGATCAAAAAAGACTTTTCGGCCACCCCGTTGGCTTGTTCATTCTGTTTCTCACCGAGATGTGGGAGCGTTTTTCCTTTTATGGGATGCGGGCCATCCTGGTGCTTTACCTCGTCGCCGAAACCGCTTCGGACAACCCCGGATTGGGCTGGGCAAACGACAACGCCATAGCGCTGTACGGATGGTATACCATGTTCGTCTACGTGGCTTCCATCCCGGGCGGAATCATCGCCGACAAACTGCTGGGCCAAAGAAAATCCGTCTTGGTGGGCGGTTTGCTCCTCTGCGCCGGGCACGGTATTCTGGCCGTCGAAGAGATGTGGGCGTTCTACTCGGGATTGGTTTTGATCGTCATGGGGGTGGGAATGTTGAAGCCCAACATTTCGACCATGGTCGGCGGACTCTACCCCAAAAGCGAGCAGAACAAGCGCGACATGGGTTTCTACATCTTTTACATGGGCATCAACTTGGGTGCAGCCGCCGCCGCTTTGCTGGTGGGCTACATCGGTGAAAACCACGGTTGGCACTACGGCTTCGGTCTCGCGGGCATCGGTATGGCCATCGGGCAAATCACCTACCTTCTGGGTCAAAAGCACATCCGACACGTCGGCAACTTGGTGAAAGTCGAACAAACCCCGGAAGAGAAAAAGGCACAGGGAAGCTTGTTCGCCAAGATTTTCGAGGAGAAGAACTCCCTGATAGGCTTCATCCTCACCGCGTTACTGGGTATTTACATCTGGGTTTTTCACGATTCCTGGTCGTACGGCCTGCTGGTCATCGGTTTGGCGTTTGCCGTCGGATTCGCAATTACCGTGTACAACGACGGGAACAAAGTGGAAAAAGACCGAATATTGGTGGTCTACCTTTCTTTCCTGCTTATCATCATTTTCTGGGGGGCTTTCGAGCAGGCCGGTGGTCTGTTGAACATCTACGCATCTCAAAAGACCGATCTGAGGCTGGCCGGATTCGAAGTGCCGGCGAGTTGGTTCCAATCCGTCAACGCCATCTTCATCCTCACCTTCGCCACCATCGTAGGTAGCTTTTGGGTGTGGTGGAAAAACCGAAAGCGGGAATCTTCCGCACTGTTCAAAATGGCCATCGGGATCATCATCATGGGATGGGGATTCCTGTTCATGAGCGCCGCCAGCCAAGAAGTTCAGTACAACGAAGTGGGCGAGATCATCAAAAAGTCGGGGATGCACTGGTTGGTTCTGGCTTACCTCTTTCACACCTTGGGTGAGCTGTGCCTCTCCCCCGTCGCGCTGTCATTCCTCACAAAATTGGCGCCCGAGCGGTGGATGGCCTTTATGATGGGGGCGTACTTCGCCGCATCGGGTTTGGGCAACAAAGTGGCCGGAATGATCGGAGAATCGGCATCTGATGTGGGTGAATTCGCGATTTTTACCGGAATCGCCATTTTCTGTACCATTTTCGGACTGATCGTCATCTTGATGCTCAAACCTTTGAAACGGTTGGTACACGGTGCCGAAGACGCCGACACCCCGGACGAGGCCCTCGAACAACAAGAAGGCCCGATCATGGCGAGCGAAGATCTCCACGATTAATCTTCTTCACGATCACCTCATTTTTTCCGCATAAACAGATGCCGACATGACGAAGACCTCTGACATCGAAAACCTCTTCAAAGACACGGTTTTGGGACACCCCGCCGGTCTCTTCGTGCTTTTTTTCACGGAGATGTGGGAACGCTTTTCCTTCTACGGTATGCGAATTCTACTCGTGTTGTTTTTGACGGCGCCGCTGCTTAGCGACAACCCCGGATGGGAATGGCCGCGGGAAAATGCGCTCGCCCTGATCGGCACCTACGGGTTTCTGCTCTACCTCACCCCCATCGTGGGCGGATGGATCGCCGACAAGATTACGGGCTACCGCGTGGCGGTGGTCATCGGGTGTTTGATCATGACCATGGGCCACGCCGCCATGGTGTTCGAAACCGTGACTTCGTTTTACATCGGACTCGCCCTACTGGTGATCGGAACCGGCTTCTTCAAACCCAACATCACCTCCATCATCTCCGAAATGTACAAGGGGAAGGAATCCAAAAAAGACGGAGCCTACACCATCTTTTACATGGGCGTAAACGCCGGGGCGTTCTTCGGCATGATGCTTTGCGGATATCTGGCCGAAAATTTCGGATGGTCGTGGGGCTTCGGTCTGGCGGGATTCTTCATGCTCTTGGGCATGCTGCAGTTCGTCTTGGCCAAAAGCCTTTTCGGCAAGATCGGCGCCAAACCCGAAAGCACCGCGGAAATCGAAGAATTATCCAAGCGCGAAGATTGGGTGGACCCCGAATCGGAAGCCGAAGGCGGAAGACTCAACCCCTTCACCACCCTCGACAAAATCCTGATTTTGCTCTCATCCGTGGGGGGACTCTTGTACGTATTCAACGATCCACTGGAAAAGATCGAAGACATCAATTTGTTGCCCTTTGAAGTCATGGGTCTCAGCGGGACGAATTTCGTGGTCTTGCTGGCCTTGGTGTTTTTCATCGCGCTGCTGATTATGCGGATATCCCGGTACATTCCCGTGGTTCGCGACCGATTGATCGCCGTGGCGGTGTTTGCGGTGTTCACCATCTTTTTCTTCACCTTCTTCGAACAGTCGCTCGGTACCATGGCCCTGTTTGCCCGGGATTACACCAACCGGGTTTTGGACGGCAGCGTCGCCGTGGTGTTTTCCATAGTGGACGCCCTGCTTACCACGGTGCCGTTGATCATCATCACTTGGGTGCTTTATCTGCTGGGCAAGAAGACCTTCTCGAGGATCGCCCTCTCCAACTTGGTGCTCTTTCTGGCCTTCGCCGGAATTTGGTTCTTGGTGATCTATCGCTTGGTCGATAAATTTTCCGAAGAAGTCACGGAAATCGACGCCACGTGGTTCGCCATCTTGAACTCCTTCTTCATCATCACCTTGGCACCGCTGTTTTCCAAGTGGTGGGAAAGCAAATACAACCCCAGTGCGGCGGTGAAATACGGCATCGGCTTGGTATTGCTGGGATTGGGATTTGCCGTGCTGTCGTACGGAGCTTCGGAAATTCCGCCCGGTGCTCAAACGGCCAAGGTGAGCATCGTCTTCTTGATCGTCACCTACCTGTTTCACACCATGGGTGAGCTTTGCTTGTCGCCCGTAGGCTTATCGTATCTCAGCAAGTTGATTCCGGCTCGAATGATCGGCTTCATGTTCGGGGTATGGTACCTCGCCATCGCGGTGGGGCAAAAGGCGGCCGGCGCCAGCGGCGGTTTGATCGACAAGATTTCGTCGGAATATTCCCTGGGCATATTCTTCGGCATCTTCGCCGTCATTCCGATCGGCGTCGGTGTGATCGCCTTTCTTTTGAACCCCTTCTTGAAGCGCATGATGCACGGGGTGCGTTGATTACCGCACGGAATTTCTTTCCGGCGCGCTGTTGGGATTCGGATGTTTCGAGTGGATTGCGTCGTGCAAGGTTCGGATTAAGGCATTATCTTTGCTTTCTCCCACACCCGAAAAAACGACATCGAACATGTTCAAATTTAAATTCGCTATGAAATACGTCCTGATCGCCATGATTTTCGGGCCATTATTGACTTTCGCCCAAACGAATGAGATCGACTGGATCTCACTGAACGAGGCGGAAAAGCGCATGGAAAAAGCCCCCAAGAAAGTCCTCATCGACGTGTACACCGACTGGTGCGGCCCGTGCAGGATCATGAACAACACCACGTTCAAGGATCCGAAAGTGGTGGAATACATCAACGAACATTACTACGCCATCAAGTTCAACGCCGAAGGACCCGAACAGGTGGAGTTTCGCGGACACGTATTTAAAAACGACGACTACGACCCCGCGCGGCGCGGGCGCAACGCCACCCACGATCTCACCCGGGCCATCGCGCCGGTAAACGGACGCATCGCCTACCCCACGATCGTGTACATGGACGAATCGTTCAATTTGTTGACGCCCGTACAAGGGCTGCAACGACCCGAGCAAATCCTGCCCATCCTTTCCTTTTTTGCCGAAGACGCGTACAAAACCCAGACCTGGGAAGAGTACCAAAAATCCAAATAATCCGACCCCGAGAAAGCTGGTTTGGGGAAGGTTGTAAACACCGCTGCAAACGTGGTGTTTAAAGCATATGAATTTGGCGCGCATCCACCATTAATTTGTACATTTGCGGTCGAATTCACCACCTCTAAAATACCACTGAACAATGAGTGAAACCGCCAAATTGATCGTTGGGGACAAAACCATAGAGTTGCCCTTGTACGTTGGAACGGAAAACGAAATCGCGATAGACATTTCCAAGCTGAGGGCCTCATCGGGCATCATCACCTTGGATCCCGGATACAAGAACACGGGAGCGACCATTTCCAAAGTCACTTTTCTCGACGGGGAAAAGGGAATCTTGCGCTACCGAGGCTATCCCATCCAACAGTTGGCGGAACAATCCAATTTTCTGGAAGTGGCCTACCTGCTCATCTACGGCGAGCTGCCCACCAAAGAAGAAATGGACGACTTCACGTACAAGATCACGAACCACACGTTGATCCACGAAGACATGAAGCGCTTTTACGAGGCCTTCCCCTCCAACGCGCATCCGATGGGAATCCTGTCGTCCATGCTCTCGTCGCTCAGTACATTCTACCCCGAATCGCAGAAGACCAACCGCACCCGCGAGGACATCGACCTGACCACGCGCCGGTTGATCGCGAAAATCCCCACCCTCGCGGCGCTGTCGTACAAGTCGAGCAAAGGACAGCCCTACATGTATCCCGACAACAGCCTGAGCTACGTCGAGAACTTCCTCTACATGATGTTCGCAGTACCTAGCGAGGAATACAGGCTGGACCCGGTGGTGGTGAAGGCACTCGACCAACTGTTGATCCTCCACGCCGACCACGAACAAAACTGCTCCACCAGCACGGTGCGCATCGTAGGGTCGTCGATGTCCAACATGTACTCCGCCATTTCGGCCGGTGTATCGGCGCTGTGGGGACCTCTGCACGGAGGGGCGAACCAAGCCGTCATCGAAATGCTCGAAAGGATCATCGAAGACGGAGGCAACATGCAAAAGTGGGTGGACAAGGCCAAAGACAAGGACGACCCCTTCCGCCTGATGGGATTCGGCCACCGCGTGTACAAGAACTTCGACCCCCGCGCGACCATCATCAAAAAAGCCAGCGACGAAGTGCTCGAGAAAATGGGCATCCACGACAAGGCGCTGGAAATCGCAAAAGAATTGGAAGAAATCGCCTTGAAAGACGAATACTTCATCGAGAGAGGTCTGTACCCCAACGTGGATTTCTACTCGGGAATCATCTACCGAGCCATAGGCATACCCACCGAAATGTTTACGGTGCTCTTCGCCATGGGTCGACTGCCCGGATGGATTGCCCAGTACCGCGAAATGGTGGAAAACAAAGAGCCGATCGGACGGCCGAGACAGATCTACGACGGAGAAACCGAACGCGATTTCGTCCCGGTGGACAAACGCTGATCTTCCACGCCGGATCGCCCACTGCGGTCCGGCGTTTTGTTTTTACGCAGTGCGATGACCGTAAAGCGAAATTGCACATCTTTGGCGTGAATGCGCTCGCGAGTCACACCCACAAAAACCCAAAAAACCCCGGGCGTCTTCCTTTTTTAAATCCGCGCGGACGGTGTAGACCATTGTAGACAAATCTTATCTTTGCTACGGCAATACCCACCCATCCCTATCAGGTAAATTCATGAAAAAAATCCTTGTACCCACAGACTTTTCCGAAGGTGCCTACCACGCGCTGCAATACGCCGTGGAACTCGCCAAGGAATACGGGGCGTCCATCGACGTGGTGAACGCGTTTTACATGCCCCCATCAGGCTCCACCATTCTGGTAGACATCACCGACGTGCTCAAGAAAAGCGCCGATGAAGCCATGGCGAAACTCCGCGCCAAGGTGGAATCCTCGCCCATGCACGGCGAAGTGGACATGCGCTTTGAAACCCATTACGGCTCGGTGGAGCAAACCATCGCGTACCACGTGAAACACAAGGGCGTGGATGCCGTGGTGATGGGTACGCAGGGCGCCAGCGGAATCACGGAAAAGTGGCTCGGCACAAACGCCAGTTCGGCGGCGAAAAACGCGGATGTTCCCCTGTGGGTCATCCCGGCCGACAAAGACTTTCGCATGCCGCGAAAGATCCTCTGCGCCACGGACTTGAAGATGTTTCGCGACGAGGTGCCCTTGGAATACGTGCGGCAACTGGCCAATAAATTCCACTCGGAAGTGAAGTTCCTGCACGTGCGCCAAGACGATTCGGAAAAACCCGAAGAGAAAGCGTGCAAGGAATGGGCCGACGAGCGGTTTCCGGTGCGCAAACCCGAATTCGTTTTCGTGCACGACGACGACATCGAAGACGGCATCGAAGACGCCGTGGAAGACGAAAAACCCGACCTGCTCGTGGTGGTTCGACGCGATTACGGATTCTTCAAGAATCTGTTCCACAGCTCCGTGACGCGGCAAGTGATCAACTCGGCCGATCTGCCCATACTGGTGTTGAAGGGCGGTTGAGTTTTTGTGGGTGAGGACTGACGGGTTTCATTCCCGCCATGTACCTTGTAAATAACCCTGCAAATTTGAGTAAAGTGCTTCCGCATAACGGAAGGATTCGTTACTTTTGCAGCGAAAATATACGGTGGTTGTAGCTCAGCTGGTTAGAGCGCCTGATTGTGGTTCAGGAAGTCGTGGGTTCGAATCCCATCTTCCACCCTTGAAAACCAAGATAAAAGCCATGCATTCCGCATGGCTTTTTTCATTTTTCCTTGCGGTCATCGCCCCACCCCTTCAGGTTTACCAGCAACTGCCCGTCTTCGAACTTCACCTTGTCGGAAGCCAGAAAATCCGACATCATGGAGTGCTTCGCGACTTCGTCGGGGGTGCCGAGAGCGTAACCGCCTTTGCCGCCCAAGAGCAAAACGCGGTCTACGAAGCGGAAAGCCAAGGTCAGATCGTGGGAGGTGAGCAGCACGGTTTTGCCGTGGTCTTTGGCGAGGGACCGCAAAAGGATCATGAGCTCCAAGGTGGCCGGCACGTCGAGGTGTGCTGCCGGCTCGTCGAGCATGAGGATGGGCGTGTCTTGCGCCAGCAATTTTGCCAGTAGGGATTTTTTGAACTCGCCGTCGCTGAGGTAGACCACCTGTTCTTTTGCGAAGCGTCGGATGCCGGTGACTTCCATGGCGTGCGTCACGGCGTCGCGATCGACTTTGGACAACCTGCCGAAGAGGCCGGCGTAGGGTTGGCGCCCCAAGGCGACGAGTTCTTCGACCGTCAATCCCGGCACGCGTGAGAAATCGCTGAACAGGGCCGCCGCGATGCGGGGTCTTTCCCTCCGCGATATCTCTTCGAGGGCCTTGCCCTTCCACCGCACCACGCCTTCACCGGGCGATTGTATGCCCGACAATACGCGGAGCAAGCTCGACTTTCCCGCGCCGTTTCTGCCCATGATGGCCAGGGTGGATCCCGGCGCCATGCCGATGCGGAATTCCTTCAGCAATACCCTTTCCACCTCCTTTCGGTGGTAGGCGATCCGGATATTTTCCGCTTCGAGTGCCTTCATACGGAAATCGTTCTGGCGCGTCCCGAGAGGATGAGGTAGATCACCACGGGGGCGCCCATGAAAGCGGTCACGGTATTCAAGGGCAAAGCCGAATCCAGGCCCGGCAATCGGGCGATGATGTCGCAACCCAAGGCCATGACGCCGCCCATGATCATGGAAAACGGAAGGATGACGCGGTGATTGACCGTGCGGAAAATGAAGCGCGCCAAGTGCGGCGCCGCCAAGCCGATGAAAGCCACCGGACCGCAAAAAGCGGTGACCACGCCCACCATGACACCGGTCGCGCCCATGAGGGCAAACCGCAATCCGAGGATGTTCACGCCCATGGTTTTGGCGTGTACCTCACCGGGCAACAGACTGTTGAGGGCTTTGATCCATACGGGAGAGATGGCCATGACAGCCAACAAGGGCACGGCGTACACCGGCATGGATGCCCGCGTAACGTTTGCGAAGGTGCCGAAACCCCAGAAAACGTAGGCTTGCAAAGACACTCTGTCGGAAAACGACTGGAGCAAACTCACCAAGGCGGAGGCGAAAAAGCCCAGCATCAACCCCACGATGAGTACGGCGGTGACGTCGGAGAAACGCTGCGCCGCAAAGAGGATAAACACCAGAACGACACCCGCCCCCACCACCGCGGCCGTGACTACCGACCACTGCGCCACTGCGGCGGTGCCTCCGGCGAGGGTCACTGCGGCCACGGCCAATGAAGCGCCCGAGGTCAATCCAAGGACGGAAGGCCCGGCGAGGGGATTTCGAAACAGCGTTTGCATAAACAATCCGCTCAGTGCCAAGGCCGCCCCTCCGAGCAAGGCGGTGAACGTCCGGGGCAATCGGGAATCGAGAACGATGACGCGCTCGGTATCGGTCAATGCGCCGGACCATATAGAATCTATGGGGATCGATACGGAACCCAGTACCACCGAAAGCAAAAACAATGGGGGCAACAGACCCGCCACGGCCCAAAACTTCCACTTGTCGGTTCCTCGCATTCGACAAAGATAAAAGGTAAGGCGAATGGTCGCCGATAAATCGGGAAGGGAAAGAAAGTGGACGGACGGCCCGAATTTTTCGGTCGGAAATTCGACGCATTGGATTCAACTTCCCCGGCGATTGCATGGAAACGATGCGGCAGGAAAGGGTTGGGAAGACGAAGTGATCTGTATAAATCAAATCGCCTTATGTCGTTGATTCCTTGGATTTCTCGCGATTGGGAATTACTTTGTGGCCGTGAAACGATCGGGGTATTTAAGGATCTTGTGGTTCGTGGCGGTGCTCTTCCCATTCGGGGCTGCCGGGGTGTATGCGCAGGACGTGCAGTCGTTCGGCGTGGGTACTGAGCGCGGGTATGAGTTAGCTCCTACGGACACGGCGCTGATCACAAAATTCAACGAAGCCAGTCTGAATTTGATAAGGGATGGTCTTTACGACAAGGCCATCACCACCGCAGAATCGGCGGTGGAAATATCCCGCGCAACGGAAAATCCCAAGGGAGAAGCGTTGGGGTATTATTACTTGGCGCTGAGTTGGTACCACAAGGGAAATTTTTCCGAGTCGTTGAAAAACCACAAGAAGTCTTTGGACTTGAGTCGGGAGCTGGGCGACAAGTACCGCACGGGAAAATCGCATTACGCCATTGGGCAAGTCCTTCGACGGCAAGGACTTTACCCCGAGGCGTTGCGGAATTTTCTCGAGGCCGTTGAGATACAACGGGAACTCGGCTCCCGGGAAGACCTTGCCCAGGCCTACCTCGGTATCGCGGGATTGTACGGGAGCTACGACGAGCACGCCAAGGGATTGAAATACTACGGTACCGCGAAGGAGATCATGGAGGAAATCGGAAACTACCGGAGCATGGCGGACTGCCTCGTGTGTATGGGGAGATCGTTAGACGCCATGGGAGAATCGGAGGAGGCCTTGGGCAAATTCACGGAAGCGCTGGCCCTTCAGGAGAAATTGAACAACTTCCTCGGCGCTTCTTACGCGCGCACCAGCATGGGAATCGCCTACCGCAACATGGGCGATTACGACAAGGCGTTGAGGGAACACCGCTTGGCAGTGGAACTGCGCAAGAATGCCGGGGATGTGGCGGACGGAATCGCCTATGCCCGCAACAACATCGGTTACGTGTATGAAGCGCAGGGGAATTTCGAAGCGGCCTTGGAAGAGTTTTCCGCTTCGCACGAACTGTACCAAAGCGTGGGACACGAAACCGGCATCGCCTGGGCGAAATACTGCATTGGCAAAATGCATTTGAAGCTGGGTAGAGCTGCCGAAGCGCACGAAATCCTGCTCGAGGCGCTGGAAATCGCGAAGAAAACGGAAACGGAGGTCGTCATCCGCAACGCGCTCGGCGAGTTGGCGAAGGCAGACAGCGTATTGGGCGATCCTTGGTCGGCCCTCGCCTACCACAAAATGTACATCGCCCACAGGGACAGCATTTTCAACAAGACCAACACCGGGAAGATGTTGCTTTCGGAACTTCAGCACGAGTTCGACGTCAAAGCGGCGGAGGCCCGCGCGGAACAAGAGAAGCATTTGGCCACGGTGAAGTTGCGAAGCGGTTTGCTTTCGATGTCCTTGTTGGTCTGCGCCTTGATTTTGTTTGCCTTGCTGTACATCACGAGGCTGAAGAAAAAGAAAGAACGACAGATCATGGCGGCGGACGAGCGGATTTCCAAGCTGGAAAAAGAGCGGTTGGCCATGGAGTTGGAGCAGGCCAAACGGGACGTGCACGAATTCATCCGTCGAATTGAAGAGAAGAACCGCCTCGTCCACCGGTTTTCTTCTCAATTGAAGAAATTGAAGAACGGTCACGGCGACCGGGGTAAAGTTTTGGGTGGTGCCGTCGCGGAATTGCGCGCCTCGCGCATCCTGACGGACGAAGATTGGAAGGTGTTTCGAAGGGGGTTCAACAAGATCTATCCGGACTTCGCCATGGACGTCAAGTCCCAGCACCCGGGGATCACCCCTTCACAAATGCGCTACTTGATGATGACCAAGATCGGATTCACGCATAAAGAGATGGCCGTGGCATTGGGCATCTCGACCGATGCGGTGCGGGTGACGTGGAACAGGGTAAAGAAGAGTCTCGGCGGCAGAATGGACGACAAGCCGCTGGACTTGCTCAACCGATTGGAGCAGCGGGAAGCGGAATTGACGGTGAAACAGGCGTAGGGTGACGGCCCGTGTCGGCCCTTTCCAGGATCAGGGTGAAGAGACCCTTAAACGAGTCTACAACGCGGTGTCATGGACGAAGGGCTGTTGACGACCGACCTGAACTCGTTTCCACATTCGGCTGTGGGTCATGCTGAACTCGTTTCAGCATCTCTTTTAAACGCTTCTCCACTGTGGGTCATGCTGAACTTGTTTC
>CAZNOG010000002.1:225305-258061 GCA_964574635.1 uncultured Cryomorphaceae bacterium
CCTGAAACAAGTTCAGGGTGACCTTAGGCGTTGAATGAACCTCAGGGTGAAGAGATCCTGAAACAAGTTCAGGGTGACCGCTGTTCCACCCCCATCTACTCCACCGGCCGGAAGTAGTGGAACTCTCCCTCGCCGGTGCCGTGGAAAATCCGAATGAGGTCGGTGAGGATGACGTGAGGCTCTACCACGGCGCGACCGAAATAATCGACTTTCATGGAATTGCAGACGAAAACCTTGCCCTCGCGGAAGGCGCGCAAGGAAGCGTACCGCTCGTCCATGGCCTTCAACTGATCCAACGTAAAATCATCTTCCGAAGCGAGGATCAAACCCCAGTAATCGGCGTCGGAAACCGCGGCCAATGCGGCTTCGAAATCCAATTGCGCATTGCCTTCCCACTGCCTGTCGGAAAAAACGTAATCGGCGCCGGCATCGCGGAAAAACGTCGCCAAGTACGAATTGCCGCCGGGGGCGTACCAAAAGTCGCCGTACCGGCTGCCGGCGAAAACCCTGGGTCTGCCCGTCGAGGTATCCACCTTCTCGGCGGCATCGAGGTAGGCTCGCTCGATTTCACGAAAGGCCGCCTGCGCCTCTTCCAACCGATCGGTCAGGGCGCCGAAAACCAACAGCCATTCCGCCCGACCCAAAGGATGGGGTTCCAAGTACTCGGTCAAGATCACCGTGGAGACGCCAAGGGAGGCGATGCGGTCCAAATCGGCTTCCCCGTAGTCGTTGGACAAAAACACGTCGGGATTCACCGAAAGGAGCTTCTCGGTATCCACGCGCTCGCCGGATACGATTTCACGGATTTCGCCCCTGCGGATGCGGGCCGACAATTCTTCGTCCATCACGCGATCGCCGTGGCCGATGGCCGCGATGAGTGACGATGCCCCGATGCGCTGTAAATACGGTGGAAAGGTGGTGGAGCCGAGTGCGAGGCGGCGTACGGGCAATTCCACGCCCGATCTCTCTTCGGGATGCGAACCGAAATTGTACCTATGCAGTACCTCGCCGCTGCTGTCTCGTGGATCGGAAACCTCCAGCAAAAACGCGTTCGCCGCGGTATCCGACCACAGTTTGAATCCCTTGGCATAGCCGATTTCCACAGGCGAGTACCCTTCCGTTTCAGATCGGGTTGTGACCGGGTCCGAGCCACACCCACAAAACACCAAAACAACTGCGCACATCCATGCGGAACGCATAGCGTAGCGCGTAACGCGACTGAACAAAAGTTGGATTACCATGCGTCAAAAATAGGGCAATCCGGTCATTCCCAAAGTTTGCGGCCCTTGCCGTAGACTTTGTTCACCGCCTCCATTCGCGACTGCACCTGAAGTTTTTCATACAGGTTTCGTACATGCGTGCGCACGGTTTCTTCACTGATGAACAGTTGGGCGGCGATCTCCTTGTACCGATCGCCGCGGCTCAGCAATTCGAGGATTTCCCGCTGGCGGGCCGTGAGTTTTTCCAATTCATCGGCGGGTGCCTCGACTCGGCGGAAGTTTTCCACCAATTTGCGCGCGATCGACGGGGAAATCGGCGAGCCCCCTCGGTACACCTCCTTCACCGAATCGACGATGCCCTCGATGGCACGGTGCTTCAATACGTAGCCCACGGCGCCGGCTTTGATGCTTTCGAACAAACGGTCGTCGTCTTCGAAAACGGTGCACATGCTGAAATGCAACCCGGGATGGCGCTCCTTCATGCGGCGTACGCACTCGATGCCCGACAGCCCGGGAAGTTGGATGTCCATGACCACCACGTCGCAGGGCGAGTCCTCGAATCGCTCCATGAACTCCTCCGCGCTGCCGTACACGCCCACCAATTCCAACCCGTCGCCGGTGCGCAGGCAGTCGGCCAACAGTTTTTGGTAATCGAGGTCGTCTTCCACCAGACTGACACGTATTGTTTCCATTGGATTCACGGTTTAAAATTACGCGGTGCTTTCCGTCTTCCCCTTTTCGTGGTAATTGCCCGCGAGCTCTCCCACGATCACCACGGTGGTTCCACGGCCTGGTTCAGAGCGGATTTCGGCGGTCAATCCCGATTCGTCCGCCCGTCTTTCCAAGTTTTTCAACCCCGCCCCGCTGTGGTGGCCCTCCCGGTCGAAACCCACGCCGTCGTCGGTGATTTCGAGTCGAAAACCGCCCTGTTCACTGCAGGAGAAACGCACGGTGACAACCGAGGCGCCGGAGTGCTTCAGGATGTTGTTCAGCGATTCCTTGTAAATCATCAGAAGATTTCGGCGCAAATCCGGTTCGATCAAAAACTCCGGGATGCGATCGGGAGCGGTGAAGCGCACTTGCATGTCGCCCTCTTCTAAAAATCCGTACGCATAGGCGCGGAACCAGGCGACCATCCTGGGCAGCCGATCGTATTCCGAATTGACGGTCCACACCACTTCCGACAACCCGTTGAGCGCCCGTTCCGACAGCTCCGCAATGCGTTCGTAGTGCCCCTCGCCGGTTTCGGACGCACTTTTGCTCAGCAGCATTTTGATCTTCGAAAGGTCGGAACCCACGTCGTCGTGGATATCCCGTGCAATTCTCCTCCTCAACTGGTCCATCTGCTTCTGACGCTCGAAAACCAACAATTTCCGTCGGTATTTGGCGGTGGAAATGCGTTGTATGACCAAAGTAAACAGCGAAATGCCCAACAGCACGGCCGATGAAGAAAACCACCACTCCCTGTAAAAGGGCGGCGAAATCCGGAATTCCGAAGCCAGGGCTTCTTCTTGTACGTACCCGTTGGCGCCTTTGGATCGGGTGTACAAGGCGTACTGTCCCGGCGGCAGTGCGGTGTACCGAATGCGGTTGTCCTCGCCAAGGGTTGTCCATCCGCTGTCGACACCCGCGAGCTTCACCTGCAATTGCACTTTGTCGGGATTGGCCCATTCCAGCACATCCCATTCGAAAACGAAATTCCTTTCCATGCTCTTCAGGTGTCCTTGCAAACGCGAGAGGTCGCTTTCGGCGTCGTTGATCCACAGCCGCGACAAATGGATCGTGGCGTGGACGGGGGGTGGTGCGGTTTCCTCGCCGCGGAAAATGTTCAGTCCACCTACCCCGCCGAACACCAAACGGCCGTCGGGCATGCGCAGAAAGCACCGCCCGTTGAATTCATTGGATTGAAGTCCGTCGCGGTGGTGGTACGTGCGCACATAGTCGGTGCGGGGATCCAGTGCAAAGAGCCCGCGGTGTGTGCTGCCCCAAAGCAGTCCCCCGCTTTCCACCACTCCGTATACGTAATCGTCGGGCAGTCCTTCTTTCTTTCCGTAGCGGCGGAGTATTTTGAGGTTTTGTGGGTGTAACTCGAGAAGCCCGTTTTTCGATGATGCCCACACCTCTCCCGACTCGGAAATGTGCGTGCTCCGCATCCCGTATGCGGCGTAGCCACTATCCGAGCGGAGGGGATTCCCCTCTTCGTCGAACACGAAAACGCCCATGGAAGTGGTGCACCACAGCTCGCCATCACCGGCGAAAAGGTGGAACACGTCTCCATCCATCACGAGCTCCGGCGGTCCTCCCTTTTCGGGAGAAAATCGGTAAAGCCCTCTTTCGGTGGCCACTACCACGCCACCATTCCACCTCACCGCTTGGCGGCATCGGTGGTTCAGCAAGTGGGTCAACGGTTCGTACCGCGCCTCTCCACTACGACGCAGCATCCACAACCCGGTTTCCGTGGCGGCGAGCAACATATCCCGGGAATGGGGAAACAAGGCGTACACGTCACTACCGACGGTGGCCGGAAATCGAAGCGGGGTGAATTTCCCTTTGTCCAATTCGAGGAGGAAGGCACCCCCTAAATACGTGCCCACCAGCAGGGAGTTTTCGTCCTGCACAGCCAGCGACCGTATGAAAGAATGCGTCAATCCCGGCACGTAGGGATCGTCTTTCGTAATCTTTCGAAAGCCCGTGCCGACGTGGACGCTTACCGCGCCGGCTCCCTCCACGCCCAGCCAAACGAGGCCGTCGTCGGCGGAGTAAATTTCCGACACGGTGTGCAAGTCGAGGTCGCCGCGACCGTGAACGGACAGCCGGGGCCGCACGGGTTCCAAAGGATTTCCTTCCATATCCAACCGCTGTAAACCCACGCCCAAAATCCCCACCCATATTTCCACGCCGTTTACGATGGCGAAGGACAGCACCCGCCCACCGAAGGAGTTCAACGCCGTCCATCCACCCGATGCTTTTCGGTAGAGCCAAAGCGTGGAATCCGCGGCCACGTACACGTGTTCCGAAATTACCTCGACTTGATTCACCTTGGGAATGCCTCTTCTTCCATAGGTCGGCACCGCGAGTTCGCGTTGTTCGGCCGTTTCGAGATCGATCTCGACCAATCGGCTCATCCCCTTCGCCAACCACAGTTCCCGACCCGAAAGGGCGAGCATTTTGCCGTCGTAATGCGCCAATTCCGCTTGCACGGGATACGTCTCGGTAATGTGTCCGTTATGGGGATTCATGGCAAAAACCCCGTGCCGGGCGTGCCATCCGATGAGCCTGTCGCGGTACTCGCCCACCGGAATGCAAAACACCTTGGGCAGGGGCACATCACCAATGCGGTCCATGGGTTCGTCGGCGCCGAAAGGAAAGACTTTCAACCCGTCGTCGCTTCCCACCCACGTGTTGCCCGCGTCGTCGCAAAACAGTGAGCGTACGGCATTGGCACTGGGCACGGAGCTGTGGTCCAAGTCCTGCTTGAAAACCTCTATGGATCGGGTGGTGAGCTTGTTGAGTCCGTCGCCGGTGCCTACCCACACGTAGCCGTCACGATCTTTTCGGATGTGGTACACGGACGACTGCGACAAGCCCTCGCCGGTGGTGTACATGGACGCGGGATAATGGCAAAGGCCCTGTGCCGAAACCACCGAAACGGCCGCACAGGACACACCAAGCGCAAGTATCCATTTGAAAGCACCCCCGATCACATCAACTGAAATTGAACCACGCCAATTTAAGTCAATTTCGCTTTAGGACAAACAGATAGGCTGATCGGGTCGTGCATGGGAAAAAAGCGATAAAGGAAAGCG
This sequence comes from uncultured Cryomorphaceae bacterium, assembly GCA_964574635.1. Classification (GTDB taxonomy): domain Bacteria; phylum Bacteroidota; class Bacteroidia; order Flavobacteriales_D; family Cryomorphaceae; genus CAZNOG01. The sequence continues at coordinate 230,332 of CAZNOG010000002.1, forward strand.
GGGTGGCACACGTGTCCAACCCCACTCTCCTTATCACGGCGACGGTTAGGGAACGTCGGCTTTCAGAGGGAATATCGCTGCACCCCTTTCGCACCCATGGTCACGATGTAGCTGCCGTCGGGTGAGAAAGAGAAACGGGTGTTTTTTTCTCTTTTGGACGACATGAGTTCTTTGCCGGTATCCAGATCGATCACCTGCATTTCCTTCTTATTCATCATGAGAATGTTTCCACCCTTCACGCGGCACTCGCTGTAGGGTTCCTTCATTTTCACGAAATATTCGGTTTTAAAATCCTTGTTGATCATGGCGAAACCTTTCTCACCCAAAATACCGATTTTGTCGCCGTGGAGATGGAATTCCTTGGCCTCGCCCACTTTGAATTCCTTGAGTTTCTTCTCGTTGATGGTTGCTCCCGTGGCCAAGTCCAAAGCGTAAAATGAATTGGCGTCGGCGACATACACCACGTTGTCCACCACCACCGGATTGGTTATTCTCTTCTTGAGTTTGGAGGTCTTCCACAGGAATTTGCCGGTGGCGGCGTCGTAGGTTTCCACACGGAAGGGCGACATCCATTCGCGCTTTCTCACGAATTCAGAACTGGTCTTCCGATCCACGACTACCTCACCACCGAGTTGAAAAACCAGTTTTCCGTCCACCAACTCGATTTGCGGGATGGCGTCGGGTTTGGACTCCATTTGAGTGGACCAATACACTTGGCCATCGATCACATTTCTCTTTTCGATGAACACCTTCGGCGATGCGTGTTTTACTCTCACGATGTAAATGTCGTCGCCCACCATCAAGGGTCGGGGGATGCCGCCGTAGACATAGGTCTCGCTGCCCAAACCGACTTTGTAATCGTATAATTCGAAGTCGGCGTCCCATACTTTCATACCGGTCTCGAAATCAAACACCTGCATTCCCGAGATGAGGCAGAAGATGCGGTTGCCGTTAATAGAGAGGTCGGTAAGCGGCGAACCTCCGTAGTATGTCGTCGGAACCATCCCGCGGTATTCGGATTCCCAGACGAGTTCGCCCGTGGAGGCGTTGATTCTCATCAATTGATTTTTGAATCCCGAAAACAAAGCGCCGAGGCCGGTTTTGAAGTTCACCAACACCAATTCGTTGCTGCCCGGTATATATACATTATGTGCGATGGCGCCTTTGAAGCGCGGTTGAGCCCAGAGTTGCTTTCCGGTTTGTGCGTCGAGGGTCACCAACCCATCTTTGGTGATGATGGCGAAGGACGACAAGTCGGGGAAATACACGGTATTGCTGATGGAAACGTTTTGGAAATCCCTGGTTTGCCACAGCAACTTCCCGTTTTCAAGATCCACGCAGAAGATGTTGTCTTTTCCCATGCGCTTGTCCGAAAGGAAAATCACACCGGCCTCCTCCATGATGTGTTGGCTGTCCACCGTTCTGGCGCCGGCCAGATCGTTGAACGTGGCGCTCCAAACTTTCTCCCCCGTTTTGCCGTCCAGCACGCAGATGTCGCGTTTGGTCGTGCCTACGAGGTGTCTTCCCCCTTCGGTTTCGTAGAGGAGAAAATCGGGTTTGTTATCGAAATTGGCTTTCCACGAATCGCCTTGGCCAAAGGCCGTGGCGGTTGAAAGCAATAGGATCGGAAGGATGCGTTGCCATTTCATTTTGTACGGTTTTGATTGTCCACCGTCAAAAATATGCGCGACCCTGCGGTTGCAAAATGGCTATTTCGTAGTAATTCCCGGGGGCAATTGTACGACCTTCATCGAGTATTTAATTGAATACGGGAAGCCCATCCCGCGCGAGGACGAAGGTCGGCATCCTTTCTCCGCAGGAGTTTATTGCGGAGAAAGATAAAGACCATAGGCCGACCCCGGCAAAGTGTTTTGACGTGGATTGCGCCCCTCGTGAGCGGGAACTAAAATTAAGCCATAGCGAAAACGCCGGGGACGCGCCCAAAAAATCCAAAATCCAATGCGGATTACACAACGGAAAATCCCGCCGCTTTACTCCGGGCACCCCACGGTGAGCGTGGCTTGTGAGAATGGCGGCGCCGCTACGGGTGGCTTGGAAACGAACACGGTCAAGGAAGTGAGTTCGCTGCCTTCGGGGATCCCGAAGAATTGGTCGGGAACCATGGTGAAGGTGAAAGTGCCGTCGCCCCGATCGTCGAGAAGAATTTCCGTGCCGGGCGCATTGCCTTTGTACTGCACCGGCCCGCCGTCCACGCGGTAAGCGAAGTACACGAACGCCTCGGAGGGGTCGAGGTTTTGCAAGGAAGTGACCGTTTCGATGTTGTTGTTGTAGGTGATTCTCAAATAATCGGATGGAAACCAAATGGTGGGGAAAGTGCAAAAAATACTCACGCACCCTGGGGATTCGGGAACCACGGACAAATCAGGCGATTTTTGCTCGGGAAGATCGGGTGGCGTGCCGTTTTTCTCCTTCAGCAAAAAATGGATGCCCTCGCCGTAAAAATCGGCGGCCGGTGAATTGTAAAACGTGGTCAGCGGCACTTCGAAAAAATCGTAGTACCAGAGGTTTGGGTTGGAAGGGTCTTGCTTCATCCGCATGTTTTCGTTCGACGCATTCCACTCGCCGTTGGTAATGTTGATCGTTTCGCCGTTTACGGTGATGGCCGGTCGCGCCTCCAGCGGCACCCAGGTCCAGATGTACAGGGGATTGCTCACCGGATCGGCGTCTTGCAATTCCGGGCAACTGCATTCGGCAGAGGTGATGTCGACGTACAATCTGGCCGGTTCCGATACATTGGTCGGTGAAGGCACGAGGTAGATGGATTGCGCGTTTGCAACCGACGCCATGGCCGCGAGAACCGCGATGCAGCCGATTTGAAACAATCTGATAGTCGCTTTCATAATTCCTTAATTTATCCCTCCACCCTTTTGAAAATCAACGCGTAACTATAAACCGCCTCCCAAGAGCCGTCGAGTTGGCAGTGGTGCTTGTCGAAGCGCACTCTCAGTTCCTTGTCGATGCGTCTGGTGGGCGATTCCAGATGCAGCACGCGGGTATCGCCTTCCGGATTCAGGACGATTTGCGTGGGGAAGCGGTCGTCGTCGAATCGCCATTCTCCCGAGTCGGGAAGGAAGTTGACCCCTTCGCCGGGGAAGATTTCAAAAGACCCATCGCTGTTGAATTTCAGCGAAAGCCGGTCTTCTCCTTGGAGGTAAAATTCGCTGAAATCGCTCTCGCGCCGCGCAGGGTCGGCACCGTCGATGATAACCACTTGTTCGATTTCCCACATGGTGGAGGTGAGTCCTTCGATTTTGGAAAAGGGCGCGCCGAGCTCTCCCTCGGGTTCCGGTTTGCAAGCGGTGAAAACCGCAGCGGCCGCCAAGAGGAAAGCGGTTTTGTGGAACAGTTGTTTTATGGTGGCGTTCATGGTGTTCTCGAGTAATTGAGGTTCGTATCGCGTCAGCACCCTCCACGGGGGTTCATCGGGAAGTTGGCGGTTTGTTCCGAAGAGGGAAACTGAAGCAACATGCCCGGGCAATCCCACGGCGCACCGCGCATTTCTATGTGTTCCCCTTGTGATCCGATGCGCTTCACGTCATGGAGTCTCTGGCCGTTGAAGGGGAATTCCAATCGTCTTTCCCTCCTGGCGGCTTCGATGATCGTTTGGGGAGACACGCCGCCCACGAGGTTGTTCAAGTTGTTTCCGAATGCTCGTTCGCGGATGTCGTTTACGTCCGCTATGGCTACGTCGAGGTTCTGATTCATTTCCGCGGCCGACTCGGCTCGGATGAGTTTCATCTGCGTCACGGTGAGCACCGGCACGTTGAAATAAGAAGAATCGAACATCGTGGTGGTGAAATAGGTATTTCCGTCGATGGAGTTTTCGTGGAAATAACCCGCCCGCAGCGACGAAGGTGTGGCGCCGGTCTGCGAAAGTTCGTAGAGTTCTTCGCTCGGGCCCAAGGTAGGTCGGCTGCTGCCCGCGTAGTAATTCCCTCTGAAACCTCCGTTGCGGCTGTCGACGTTGGCGTCGGAACGGATTGCGGAGAAGATGTAGAAAATCGATTCGGTGCCCGGCTGAGGGTGAACGTATTTATTGTAGGTCTGCGTATCGAAAGAAAACGGACCCGTGGTAAGCACCGCATCGGCCAATTCATAGGCGCGGGGGTAGTCGTGCATTTGAAACCTCACCTCGGCCTCCAAGGCCATGGCCGACCATTTTGTGGCGTACACGTCGTTGAATTCGGGGAGGTTCTCTGAAGCGAAGCTCAAGTCGCTCAAAATCAAATTGTATACCGCCGCCACGGAAGATCTCTCTACGGTCTCGATCAGCGTATTGGTCCTGATTGCCACGCCGGGGTGCGTGTTTCCGGGCGTATATCCGTACGGTTGCGCCCAACCCCTCACGGCGTCGAAGTGGCAAAGGGCGCGGATGAACCGTGCCTCCGCCTCCATTCTCCTGCGGTCTTCGGGTGAGAGGTCCGGTACCCGGTGCAAGTTCTCGATCACCGTGTTGCCGCGCAGCACCGCGATATACAAATTGTGGAAGGTGCCTCCCAACGTGCCGTTGAACACCGTGGTGGACCGCAGCCAAATCGAAGTATAGTCGTCGTGATTGTTGGGTCGCGCCGCATTGTCGGTGAGCAGGGTCATTAAATTCTGCACCGAACCGTTGTACGTGTTTCCCAACACATCGTACGCCGAATTCAGCAATTCCTGAAGGTCGTTTGCGCTTTGTATCGCCTCATCGGGCGACACGTTGGAACCGTGCAATGGGGGCTTTTGCTCCAAAAGGTCGTCGCAGGCCACCAATCCCAGGGCCAAGAGCAGAACCAAGGACCAATGGAAGGAAAAGGCGGTATGAACAATTCGGGTTTTCATCAGAAGTTCAGATTTATGGCCAGGTTGAAGGACTTTTCCTGGGGTGGCGTGAGGTAAGTGATATTGGAACTCATGTTTCGGTCGGTGGCGTTTTCGAAATCACGCGCAATTTCCGGGTCCAGCCCGTCGAAATTCGTGAAGGTGAGGAAATTCACCGCCGAAAAAGTGATGGAAGCCGCGCGGAACTCGGCTTTTCCCACGTTGAACCGCGGCAAGTTATACGTGAGACTCAAGCGGCGCACGCGCAGGTAGTCACCGTCTTTGAGCCACTGCGTGGTGTTGTTGTTGAAGGCCTGGTCCAAACCGTAATTCTCCGCCAATCGGGAAAGTTGGGCGTATTCGGCATCGTCGCCGGGTTGACGCCAACGGTCGTAAATGTCGGTGCGCATGTTCCAATCGGTCACCACCCCCAGCTGGCGCTTGGAAGAAGAATCGTAGATGTTGCTTCCGACGGAAAACACGAATACCAAGCCCAAGTCCCAACGGCCGTAAGAAAAGGTATTTGTCATCCCGCCGACGGCCTTGGGCAACACCCGGCCCACCGCTTGGCGAAAGTCGGCGTTCCATTCGTAGGTCTCCTCGCCGTTCCGGTCGAGATACACGTTGCGGCCGGTCACCGGGTCGATGTGTGAGAACACCACCAGATAGTTGGTGCCCACGGGTTTGCCCACCACCACCCTGGTGTCGTTGGTTCCACCGCCGATGGCATCGGCCGTGTAATCACCTATACTTTTGATCTCGTTGTAGTTGTACGCCACGTTAAAATCGGTGGTCCACGAGAATTTTCCGGCCTCCACGTTAACGGAAGAAATTTCCAGTTCAACCCCGCTGTTGACGATGGCTCCGACGTTGTCCCAGAAAGTGGAAAATCCCGTGCTCGGCTGTGGATGGAGATTCAACAACACGTCGGTGGTGTGTTTGTGGTAAAACGAAAGCGTAGAGGTGATCCGGTCTTCGAAGAATCCCATCTCAACCGCCACGTCCACGACGTTGGAAGTTTCCCACTGCAAATTCGGGTTGGGCGAGACGCTCAAGAACCGATACGTTTCGTCGTTGTATCCGTTGTCGACGGTGAGGTATTCGCCGTATTGTTGGTAATTGGGAATGGCGGCGTTGCCCGTAATTCCCCATCCGGCGCGGAGTTTCAAGAAGGAAATCACTTTGCTGTTTGCCAGAAACGCCTCCTCGCTTACGATCCATCCCAAAGATGCCGACGGGAAGAACCCGAAACGGTTGTTCTCGCCGAAACGGGATGAACCGTCGGCACGGAAAGTCACTTGCGCGAAGTATTTGTTTTGCCGAGCGTAATTCACACGCGCAAACCCGCTGACGAAATTGTAGACTTCCCGACGGTTGCGGCCGTCGCTCAAATAACCCTGCCGGATGATGCTGTCTCCCACCGCCATTAGGGCCTCGTCGAATACGTCGTTGTCGTCGCGGTAGGGTCCCGTCACTTCGCTGTCTTCACGGTACATTCTCGCCTTGGACAGGGTGCGCGATTCTTGGTATTCCCCACCGATCATGTACGTCAGTTTATTGTCGTCGTCGATGGAATGCAAGTACGTGGCCGTGGCGTTGAAATTGAAGTTGTTCGTAAAGGTCGACCACCGTTCGATCAAATGGTTCCTGTGGTCCATGCGATCGGACATCCGCAACATGGCGTCGGTGAACTTGTCGTCTTTCAAGTCGAGGTAGTCGTATCCGCCGTAGCCTTTGATGAACAGGTTTTCCAGCGGTCGGTATTCCAAAGACAGGTGGTTGATGGACCGCCACTCGGTGGTGCGCCAATCCTGCAATTCACGTAGGCGCACGGGGTTGGAACCCTGGCTCCAGTAGTCGCCCGGCAGGTGGAGCACATCACCGCCCGACGAAAAAACCGTGTCGGTGAAAAATATAGGATATATGGGCAAGGCCGTCGACATGGCCGCGCCGAGTCCCCCGCTCCACCCGGCGTCCACGCGGTGGTTCACCCCTCGGTTTACCGATACTCCCCCGCTCAAGGTCAATTTCGGGTGGAGTTCGTAGCTCACGTTCGTGCGGAAAGAAGTCCTCTCGTAGGAATTGCCCTTGAGGTAGCTGCCGTTGTCGTCGTAGCCTATGGACGAAAAGAGGTTCAGCTTATCCGTTCCGTAGCCCGCCGAAAAGTTGTACGATTGTTTCAAACCCACGTGAATGACCTCATCCACCCAGTCGGTATTGGTGTTGAGGGCGTCTTCCCAAGAGATGGAGCCCGGCAAGGGCGCACGTCCCACGTTACCGTCGTTTTCCCACGCCTCTTGATAGAGCTGCAGGTAGGCGTCGGAATCGAGCATGTTGGGTCGTGCAGTCGGAAATGCGATGCCGTGTCGCGTGTTCAACCCAAAGCTCCAACCCTTTCCTTTGCCGGTTTTGGTCGTGATCAAGATCACCCCGTTGGCTCCCCTCGAACCGTAAATCCCCGTCGCCGCGGCGTCCTTCAGTATTTCGATGCTTTCGATGTCGTTGGGGTTGATGGTGGCCAGGGGGTTGTTGTTCATCGCGCCCCGGTTGTCGTTCATAAAATAATCCTGTGTAATGGGTATACCGTCCACCACGTAGAGTGGATCGCCCGCGGCCGAAATGGATGCGATGCCGCGAATGCGCACCACGGACCCCGATCCGGCCAGTCCGCTGCCCTGCGTCACCTGCACGCCGGCGGCTTTTCCTTGCAGCGCGCTCTCAAAACTCGGTGTGGGAATGTCGGTGATGTCTTTCGATTCGATTTTCGATATGGATCCCGTCACCTCCCGTTCGCGCTGCACGCCGTAGCCCACCACCACCAATTCGGCCAAGCTTTCCACGGTCGGCTTCATGGCCACGTCCAAGTTCTGCGTTTCACCGGCGCTCAAAGACACCGATTCCGTGCGGGACTCATAACCCACAAAGGAGAAAATCAGCGTGTGTTCACCCGGCGCAATATCGCTGATGGTGTACCGTCCATCCACATCCGTAGCGGCGCCCTTCGTGGTGCCTTCTATCCTCACCGTCACCCCGGGCATCGTCCGCCCCGCCTCGTCAACAACCGTTCCCATAACGGATTGTCCGTGCACCGTCGCGCCGGTCACGACCAAAATAAGAAGGCACAGCAGCCTCCATTTCATCAATGGTTTTGTCATGCTCAATCGGTTTATGATCGGTCAGGGTGGCCGCATAATTTGCAGCCGGGGGTAAATGTAAAAAATTTCAGTGTGTCTTTTGTACACTCCGAAACTTCTCCCTTACCGGCAGGCCTCGAAAGGTCTATGCGTATCGGTTTTTTGGAGGTGCCCCGTCGGGCTCAATCCGGCCGTATGCGTGGTTGATTGCGTTCGGAGTTCTTATTCCGTGTGGCTTCCGGGTCGGTTTACCGCCTGTATCTTTTTTCCCTTCGGCGGGTAGTACGCGGTTCGGTGAGAGCTCATAAAATCGCTTCCCCGTATCCGCACCACCCAAGCCGACGGAAAAAAAGGATGCCGGCGTCCACCCTCACCCGATTTTGCCTTGGTCGACATCACGTGCGGCAAGGAGAGTCGGATTCCTCGACCCGTCCGGGGAGGATCACTTCGACTTATCCCCTTCGGGCGTGTCTTCCACTGTTTCGGTTTGCACCTCTTCCTGTTCGGTCGGGAAATCGTCGTCGTGGTCGTCCTCATCCTTTTTGAAGATACCTCCGAGACCTTTTCCGATACGGCGCAGCGTGCGAATTCCGCGGGTAAGCGGACCGGTGGTGATGTCTTCGTACCTCTCGGGAACGATGTGTCTGCTGAATTGCTGCGGATAGACCAGTATCCGGCTGTTTCCGGCGAAGTGCTTCTCCAACTTGGCAGGCAGGTTTTCCAATACCGACATGTATGAGGCGTCGCCTTTTCTCGCCGACACGAGCACGAACAAATCCTCTTTTCGAATGTGTCGCGCCAAGATCAAGAAGTCTTCCCAATCGGTAAACACGTTGGTGGTGATGGGCGAAGAGACCTTGTTCGCCTTCATGATTTTGTCGAATGCGGCAAGGGTGGACTCGTTGGCGTAAACCTGAATCGGAATGCTGAGCTCCTGTGCCAGCTTGCCCACTTTCAACACCCAGTGCCTGAAACCGTTTTCGTATTCCGACAAGGGCGGCGCCGCGACGAATATTCTCTTGTGCGTCACCAGCGGCTTCTCCAAGTGGCATACGAAGGCGGTTTTGTCGGTGTTGCCCAGGATGCCTTCGAGTTTTTCACCCAGCAGTTTGTCGAAAATCCCCGTGCGTCGCGGCCAGCCCAACACGATGATATCGGCCATGACCTCCTTGGAAATGCGGGCAATCCCCCCCGCCGCGTTGTGGTCGATGGTGGTGATGATGTTCACGTCGGTTTCCGAACCCGACGCCTCTTTCACGAAATCTTCGAGTTTGTTCCGCGCTTTCCGGATGTTGACCTCCGCCTCGCTGTTGTTGGAAACCACCGACAGAATGGAAATGGGGTGGGTGGATTTTTTGTCTTTGATGAAGATGGCAAACTCGAGCAGTTTGGCGATGTTGTCGACATTGGCGATGGGCAGGAGGATGTGTTCCCCTTGAGAGGTGCCCGCGGTTTTGGTTTCCGTTCCCGCCTCTTCTTCGGCGTCGACCACCAGTACTTTGGCGGCTTTCTCCGTGGTGATGGTCGCCACGATGCAGGTCACCAGAATGAGGATAATCGTACCGTTGAGGATGTTTTCGTCGAGGATACCGTTCTCATACCCCACCAAGATGATGGCGAGGGTCGCCGCGGCGTGCGCTCCGCTGAGTCCGAAAATAATCTGCCGCTGCGCCACGGAATACCGGAAAGTCACCCGGGTGAAAAACGCGGCGATCCACTTGCCCGCCAGCGCCACCACCGTGAGGGTTCCCGCCACCAGCCACGCTTCGTAGCCGCTGAAAACAACGCGTACGTCGACCAGCATACCCACGGAAATCAAGAAGAAGGGAATAAACAGGGAGTTCCCTATGAACTCGATGCGGTTCATCAGCGCCGAGGAGTGCGGGATGAGCTTGTTGAGTGCCAATCCCGCCATAAACGCCCCGATGATGGGCTCCACGCCGGCCACCTCCGCGAGGAATGCCGCGAAAAACACCACGGCCAAAACGAAGATGTAATGGGAGTGCTTTTCGCTTTCCAACTTGCTGAAAAACCACTTGGCAACGCGGGGAATCAAGAGGAACATGATGGCGGAGAAAATGGCCAGGGAAATGCCCAGTCTCAGCCAGAATTCCTGGTTCAAATTTCCTTCGTGGTTGCCGATGATGACCGCCAGAATGATCAGAACGGCCGTGTCGGTGAGGATGGTTCCCCCCACGGTGATCGCCACGGCTTGGTTTTTCGACACCCCCAATTTGCTCACGATGGGATACGCCACGAGGGTATGCGTGGCGAACATGCTCGCGGTCAAAAACGACGCGTTGAAATCGTATCCGAGCAGGTAAAAGCACACGGGAAAACCCAGTGCCAGTGGGAAAATGAAGGTGAAAAACCCGAATACCAAGCTTTTGTTGCGGTTGGAGAAGAACTCGTTCAAATCCAGTTCCAGCCCCGCGATGAACATGATGTACAGCAAACCGATGGTGGAGAACAATTCCACCGCCGAATCGTCGGCCAAAATATTGAGGCCGTGGGGACCGATGATCACCCCCGAAATAATCAAACCGATGATGCCCGGGATGTTCAGCCTTTTCAACAGGATGGGCGAAAGGAGAATGATCAACAGGATCAACGAAAATATCAATACGGGATTCGAGAGGGGCAGTTCAAATTCGTGGAGGAAATTTTCGAGGAATTCAGTCATTTTTTACCGATTAGTTCACGTATTAATTCTCATTAATATACCTATTCCGTCACCGAGATCGGCCTTCTCACAGTCCCGAACAAACCGGTTCGGCAAATGCGAATCACCGAAATTACAAAAAATATCCCATCGGGAAAATCGGGAATTCGAACTCTACCAATCCCCTGAGATTAACCCCATTGTCCAACCCGAAAAAAACCGGACTTCCCGAAATCACCCGAGATTAACCCCGGCCCAACTCGCGAGGGGCCATGGTTTTTTCCGACAATACATTCCCACAAAAAAAGTGTTTTCACCTGATTTTTACACACAATTTAAATCCAAAAGAATAAACCAAAGTACGCTCCGCCAAGCCGGTTCGAAGTGCAACTTGTGCCTTGGGGTCGGCCCTCAGGGTGTGAATGCGATTTTCACCGTGCCGTGGCCCCGGTCGGTGACGAGTTGAGCGAGGTAGATGCCGGCCGGTACGGTGCGCCCGGCGTCGTCTTTCCCCGACCATCGCACCTCGTGCTCTCCGGTGGGCAGTCGGGCATCCACCAAAGTGGCGACCAAGCCGCCCCGCACGTCGTGAATCCGAAGGGTGGCTCGGGAAGATTCTTCGAGGCGAAAAGCGATGCGCGTTTCGTCGTCGAAAGGATTGGGCCACGCCCCACGCAGTTCACCACCGTCAAATCGGCGCTCTTCGAGTCCGACCGAAATATCGGGGGTTTCCAGTTCCACCGTCGTGAACACCCGGTACTCGCCGGGTTGAAAGGTCAGGGCGCTTTCCAAGTCGCTCACTTCCATGGAGGTGCCGGCGAAGTAATCGTACCACGTACCGGTTTGCGTAAATCCCGGAACCATGGTGATCGGGTCGACTTCAAAATTGGCCACGATCACCACATCCATAGACTCGTGCTGGATGATGAGGCGCTTGCCCATTCCACCTGCATCCCAAGTGTAGGTATCCGAACGAAACGCTTCGTGGGTCGTCTTCAGATGGTTCAAAGCCGCAGTCACCTTGTACAGCCGCTTCCGTGCAGGTACGTCGAGGTAATCCCAGCGAATGGGTTTGGGCGACAGACGGCAATTGTCGTTCACCGATCCGTCTTCGCAGGTATTGATGGAATACTCGTAGCCCAGCTCGCCGAATTGCCACATCATTTTGGGACCACGCAGCGGAATCAAAAAGGCGGATATGGCCTCCTGCCGCGCCAGGGCAGTTTCCAAATCCTGGACGTTGTACTCGCCGGAAGAATTGCCGTAGGCCAAGTTCCTGAACATCAGCCGCTCTTCATCGTGGCTTTCGGCGTAGGTGACCAAAGCGGGAGTGCCCCACCCTCTTTGCTGGTAATCGCCCCAGGAAAGGTCGGTACCGTCGCCGTATCCCATCGACGTTTGATTGTACGCGTAGTTCATGATTCCCCACAACATGAAGCCCGCTTCGGCGAGGACTTCCTCCTCGTCGTTGTTGCCCAAGTGCTCGAGAATGAGGTACAAGTCGGGATCGTACGTGTAAATCTCATCGCGGATGCGGAGCAAGTTGTCTACCCGGGATTGGTCGTATTGATTCCACGCCCCCACGTCGTTGGTGTGGTTTTGGGTAAAGCCCTTGCTCAGGTCGAACCGGAAACCGTCGATGTGGTATTCTTCCGCCCAGTACCGGATGTTCCTGTCGACGAAGGCTTGCGTGGCCGGTGATTCGTGGTTGTAGTCGTACCCCACGTTGAACGGGTGCTTGGCCACGACGTTGAACCAGGGATTATCCGACGTCACCGGCCCGGCGGCGCCATTTTCGGAGTACATTCTCACCTGGGGGTTTTGCCCGAAGGAATGGTTGTACACCACGTCGAGGATAACGGCGATACCGCGCTGGTGGCACGCGTCGACGAAGGCTTTGAGATCGTCTTTGGGTCCGTAGTACTTGTCGGGTGCGAAGAAAAACATGGGGTTGTACCCCCAGGAGATGTTTCCTTCGAATTCGGCGATGGGCATGAGTTCGATGGCGTTTACGCCAAGGCGTTCCAAATACGTGAGCGTGTCGGTGAGGGAAGCAAAGGAATGGTCTTCCAGAAAGTCGCGGAGCAGCAGTTCATAGACCACCAAGTTATCGGCCGGCGGGCGTTGGAAATCTTCGTCTTGCCACTGGTATTCCACCTGTCCCGTTTCCAAAACGCCTACGATCTCGTGCGTGTATTCCGCAGGGTATGGCTTCAAGCCCGGATAGGTATCGGCGGAGATGTAAGGGTCGTTCCACGGGTCGAGCACTTTGTCGACGTAAATGTCGGCCACGCGGAGGTCTTCCTGATCGATGGAATACTGAAAGCCGTATTCGATTCCCGGTTCCAAGCCCTCTATTTCCAGCCAAAATCGATCGCCTTCCGGGGTTTTCTTCATGAAGTACTCCGGGGAAAATTCCCATTCGTTGAAATCGCCGAGCACGTAAACGAACTCTTTGTACGGGGCGAAGAGCTGCAAAATCACCGTTTGGTCGTCCACGTAGTTGATGCCGTCGATCACGCCGGCGGGAGGACTCGCCACTTCGGGCTCTCCCTGGATGATGACGTAGGTGGAGTCTACGATGGTTTCCCCTTCTGCGGTGGCTTCCATCCACAACCAGTGCTTGCCCGGTGGCAAGGAGGTAAAATCGACGGAATGGTGGAGGGAGTCGACCTCCTCTGCGGAGGACAACAACTCGGCCCCCAAGTACATGGCGATATCGGCCGATTCGTTGGCCAACACGATAAAGTCGAAGGCCGACGGGGCTTCGGTCAGGGTTTGGGGCGTGAAGGGAGATCGGATTTCCGCGGCGAAGACCCCTTCGGGGTAGACGGGGGTGAAAATGTCGCCGCCGGATTCGGTGCGCCCCACCAGTGAGCCGTTGGCGTTGCGAAATACGAAGGCCAGTTGCTCCACCACTTCTCCCGGTGGCACTCCGTAATAATCGGTGATGTTGTAGGAGATGGTGAAGGTGTTGGGCGCCACAAAATCCATGAGCACGTTGCCGTCGGCTTGTCCCCAGTTGCCTTGCACGTGCTGCCACCCCGATTGTCCTTGGAGGATCACCCCGGTGTGGGCGAAGACGGGAACCACTCCCGTGAGTTCTCCGTTGCCGCGATCGGCGTAATAGGTGATGGTGACGTCGTCGGTTTGGGTTGGAAAGGGCGGTTGGACGGTGACGATTTGCGCCAATGCGGATACGGAAAGGCACAGGGCCGGAAGAAATGTAAGCAGCGTACGAATCATGAAAGGTGGGTTTTTGTGGGCATTACTCCGTGTTAAAAGTACACTTTCCATTGGAAATCGCACTTGGTACCGGGAAAATCGCATATGGAAAAGCGTGGAGAAATATAGGCCGGCAAAGTGCGAAGTGCCTTCCATGAGGGCGAAGGCCGGCATCCTTTCTTTTCGGCCCGGACTGGGGGGCGGAGGCGGGCGGTAGCGACCTTGGAAGCTCACCGCTCGCCCCGCCACCCTCCGGGGGGAAAAGAAAGATAAAGGCCGCAGACCGGCCCCGGCGAAAGCAATGGGGAAAATCCGAGAGGAAAAAGTGATTTGAACAAGGTAGGCAGATGCGGAAAAGGACGAACCGGGGACATGGCCAAGAGATCATCTACAGCCCATTTCACGCGCAGGACAGGGATGTGGGGGAAGGAAAAATGCGGGGACGAAAACCTTGGCCCGCGGTATTACATCCTTCGATTTAAAGGGTTAACTTTGCACTGAAAATTAGGGAAGAAACCAACAGAAAGCACAGGGATTTGGAACGCGTCATACTCACCTCCAAACAAAAAGCGCTGAGGGTCAACCTCGACCCCCACATTTACGGAACTTTCGCGGAAATCGGTGCGGGACAGGAAGTTGTCCGCCACTTTTTTCGTGCGGGAGGCGCATCGGGAACCATCGCCAAGGCGATGTCGGCCTACGACAAGGACTTCAGCGACGCCATTTACGGGCGCGAAGAAAACAACCGATACGTCTGCGAACCGCGGCTCCGCAAGATGCTGGAGCACGAGTACGGGCTGATCGAGGAGCGGCTGAGCCGGGAAAAGCACCCGTCGAAGCGGTTTTTCGCGTATTCGAATACAGTGGCCACGATCGACTTCAACAAGCGGTTCAAAGGCCACGGCTGGATGGGCATCAAATTCCAAACCAGCCCGGAAAAGGACCCGAACGAGGTGATTATTCACGTGAAGCTCCACGAAAACGAGGCATCGCTGCAGCAGGAAACTTGCGGTGTGCTCGGGGTGAACATGATTTACGGCGCGTATTTCTACTACCAAAACCCCCGGGAATTCCTGAAATCCCTGTACGACAACCTGACGCGGGACCAGATCGAGATCGACATGATCTCCATGACCGGTCCCGATTTCGAAGACCTCGACAACCGATTGCTGAGTCTGCAGCTGGTGAAAAACGGATTTACCGACGCGGTGATTTTCAGCCCCGACGGGAAAAACCTGCAGCCCTCCGACCTGCTGTACAAAAAGAACATCCTCACCATTCGCGGAAGCTTCCGACCGGTGACGAAGGTGAACATCGACATGATCATCAACGGGTACAACGCGTTCGTGAAAGAAAACCGCGTGGATCCCGACAACTTGCAAGTGCTTTTCGAAATCACGCTGAGCAACCTGAAATCTGAAGGCGACATCGACGAGCAGGACTTTTTGGACCGGGCCGACATCCTCTGCTCTTTGGGGCAGACGGTGCTGATATCCAACTACCAAGAGTACTACAACCTCATCCGCTACTTCTCGACCATGACGAAGATGCGCATGGGTCTGATCATGGGCATGAACAACCTGGAAGCCCTGTTTGAAGAACAGTACTACCGCCACTTGGACGGAGGAATTTTGGAAGCCTTCGGAATCCTGTTTACCCGCGACCTCAAGGTGTACCTCTACCCTTCTTTGGGCGAGAACGGCGAGATAGAAAAAAGCACGGCCCTGAAGGTGCACCCGCGCCTGAAACCGCTGTACGACTATTTGGCGAACAACGGCCGCATCGTGGACCTCGACGACTTCGATCCGGACGTGCTGTGGATCCAAAGTCGGGAGGCGCTGAAGATGATCCGTGAGGGGCGATCGGGATGGGAAAAAATGGTGCCCAACTACGTGGACGTCATGATCAAGGAAAACCGGCTGTTCGGCTACGACCCCGACGGGGATGGGGAAGGCGGGAATTCGGACTCATCCTCACCGGCCGGCGGCAACGGCGAAACCAAATCGGCCAATCGCGACATCAAAGAGCCCAAAGCGGTGCGCGACGCCCGAAAATCGACATCTTCCAACGAAGCCGAAGAAGTGAAGGCGGCCAAGGAAGTGGGCAAAAAGCGGTGATCGGAGGAGCGTGAGCGGCGGGGCGTGAGCGGAAGGGCGTGATCGCAGTGAGGTGATCCCAGTGAGGTGATCCCAGTGAGGTGATCGCAGTGAGGTGATCGCAGTGAGGTGATCGCGAAGGTCTTGATTTCGAAACCTCTGAATTCCCGAAAGTGGATGCCGCGTGGGGTTCGGGATTATCCCACGATTTTCAATTCATCGATGACCGTGGCTCCCAGCTTTCGGTTGAGTTTGGCCACGATTTTATCTTTTCCGAAGCTGAGTTCCTGGCGCAGGGGAGCCGAAGTGATCTCGATGTACAAGGTCCCTTTTTTCAATTCCATCTTGCCGGTGCGGCGCGCCACGGCGGTACCCATGAGTTGCTCCCAATAGGTGGTGACGGCGGCGGCGTAATACCCCTCTTCGAGGCGGTACGCCTTGAGCAGGCGCTTGATGACGCCGGCCAGGGGTTCTTCATTGTCTCTGCGCTTCATGGACCTGACCTTGGTGAATGTGAAACATCCTCACGGGCTTGCTAATTTCGGAAAAAATCGCTTGCACGCGATCGGCGTTCGTATCGGTGATGAAGATCTGCCCGAAGCGACCGTCGCCGACCAGCGTCATGAGGTGGCGCACCCTTCGGTCGTCGATCTTGTCGAAGATATCGTCGAGGAGGAGGATGGGGATTTTGCCCACCGCATCGGCCACCAGATCGAATTGGGCGAGTTTGAGCGCGATCAGATACGTTTTTTGTTGGCCTTGGGAACCGTACCGCTTCAAAGGGTGCCCCCCGATGGAAAACCGAAGGTCGTCTTTGTGCACGCCGGCGTTGGTGAATTGGGAGCGTTGGTCTTTGGCGCGGTGAGCCAGCAGCACTTCGGCGAAGTCGCCTTCGGCCAGCTGCGAGCGGTACGTCAAGCCGATTTCTTCCGCCCCACCGCTGATGTCGCGGTAGTGGGATTCAAAGATGGGCGTGAACTTGGCCACGAATTCCTTTCTCTTCCGGTGGATGACCTCGGCGTGATCGACCAACTGCACGTCCCATATTTCCAGCGCTTCGGGGTCGAAGTGGCGTCGATCCCAAAATTCCTTGAGCAGGGCGTTGCGTTGGCGAAGAATCTTGTTGTACGAGATGAGATGGTCGAGGTACACCCTGTCGTATTGGGAAATGATGCTGTCGACGAAGCGCCTGCGTATCTCGCTGCCTTCCGAAATCAAATCCTTGTCGTATGGCGAAATCACCACGGAGGGATACTTGCCGATGTGTTCGGCAAGCCTTTCGTACTCCTCCTTGTTTTTCCTGAAGATCTTTTTCTTCCCCCGCTGTACGCTGCATTGCAGCTTGGCGGTGTCGCCGTCGGCGACGAATTCCCCTTCGATCAGGAAAAATTCTTCCCCGTGCAGAATGTTCTGCGCATCGAAAGGATTGAAATAGCTTTTACAGAAGGACAGGTAGTGGATGGCATCCAGGAGATTGGTTTTCCCCTGGCCGTTGTGTCCGGCAAAAACGTTGACTCCCGGATCGAACTCCAACGTGGCTTCCCTGTGGTTTTTGAAGTTGATGAGGCTTAAACTCGCAATGTTCATAAGGCTTCCGGCAAAATTACCAATTCCTTTTGAGCGAACCGGCACGGGCAATGAAAAAAACCTATTTTTGCCCCTTCAAAGAAATCGCTCAACATGTCCAAAAAAGATTCCAAAAGCAAAGACACTTTGGTGGATGTACAAAGTGCGTACTCCAAGACCGAACAATACGTGGAAAAAAACCGGAACCCCATTTTGATCATTGCGGGGATTATGGTCGTACTCTTCGCCGGTTACTTCGGGTATACGCGTCTGTACCTTTTCCCGAAAAGCCAGGAAGGCATGGAGATGCTTTGGAAAGCCGAATACTGGTTTGAAATCGACTCTTTGGACAAGGCACTGCACGGCAACGAATCGTACTACGGTTTCGAATACATCGCCGACAGCTACAGCTCCACGAAAGCCGGGGCCCTCGCAGCTTACTACGCGGGCGTTATCCACCTGAAACAAGGCGATTACCCCCGGGCCATCGCCTACCTCAAAAACGCCGATCTGGACGACAAGCTCGCCGGTGCGGTGGCTCTGGGCGGAATAGGCGACGCGTACGTGGAACTTGGGAACTTCAACCAAGCCCTCACCTATTTCGACCGCGCGGTGAAACATTCGGACAATCCCCTCACCGCTCCGGTGTATCTCAAGAAGGCCGGCTTGGTGTTGGAAGAAATGGAAAAATTCGCCGATGCCCGTGCCAAGTACCAGAGCATCAAAGACAATTACCCCAAGAGTCCCCAGGCTCAAGACATCGACTCATACATCGCCCGGGTAGGCGGTTGATCCATGGCCACGGCAGGAAAAAACCTCTCGGAATTCGATCGCGACGCGGTTCCCTCAGCGGCGCCGTATTCTTTCGCGGTGGTGGTTTCCGAATGGAATCGAGAAATCACCGACAAGCTGGCGCAAGGCGCTCTGGACACTTTGATTTCCCTCGGTGCGGCACCTGATCGCATCGACCTGCAATTCGTACCGGGGAGCTTCGAGCTTCCCTCCGGCGCCAAACTCATGCTCGAACGCAATCACTACGACGCGGCTATCGCCATCGGATCGGTGATCCAAGGCGAAACCCGGCATTTCGAATTCGTGTGTTCGGCCGTGGCCCATGGCGTCAAAGACGTGGCGCTGCAAACCGGGGTGCCCGTGATCTTTTGTGTGCTGACGGACGACACGATCGAACAGGCGCGTGCGCGCTCCGGCGGGGAGCACGGCAACAAAGGCGTGGAAGCCGCCGTGGCCGCGGTGAAAATGGCCAAGCTCAGAAAGGGCTGAGTCCGAGGCCAAACATTGCACCGCATTTCCTGTTGCATAATTCAACTCATCACCGCGAAGGCGTGTCGGCGCGGCAAAAAATCTTATTTATGGAAACGAGAAAACTCGGCAATACGGACCTCAGGACGAAACCCGTGGTATTCGGCGGAAACGTATTCGGCTGGACACTGGACGAAAAACAATCCATGGATGTCCTCGACCAATTTCTCGATGCGGGTTTCAACGCCATCGATACGGCCGACAGTTATTCGCATTGGGTGGAAGGGAACAGTGGCGGTGAATCCGAAACCATCCTCGGAAAATGGTTCAAGCAGAGACAAAACCGCGACCGCGTGCTGCTGATCACCAAGGTGGGTTCCGTGCCGGGCAAGCAAGAGCGCAACGTGCACAAGGAGTACATCATCCGCGCCGCCGAAGAGTCGCTGCGCCGCCTCCACACCGACGTGATCGATTTGTACATGACTCACTGGGACAACGAAGACGTGCCCGTAGACGAGACCCTCGAAGCCTACCACCGGCTGGTAAAATCCGGCAAAGTTAGGTACATCGGCGCTTCCAACGTATCGCCGGCGCGCATCCGCGAGTCGCTCGAAACCTCGGCTTCCGAGGGTTTTCCGGCGTACGAGGTTCTGCAGCCCCAGTACAATCTGGTCGAGCGCCAAAAATTCGAGACGGACTACCTGCCCCTGGCGCAGGAGCACGGCTTGGGCGTCATCACCTATTACTCCTTGGCTTCGGGATTTTTGACCGGAAAGTACCGCAGCGAGGACGACCTCCGCGGCGACCGCGCCGAGGCGGTGAAGAAGTACATGACTTCCCAAGGCATGCGGATCCTCGAGGTCCTCGACCGCGTGACGGAAGTGCACGACACCACTCCCGCGGCCATTTCCCTGGCGTGGATTATGCAGCAACCGGGCGTGACCGCACCCATCGCGAGCGCCACCAAACCCGCGCACATCGCGGCCTTCCGCGAAGCTGCCTCCATAAAATTATCGGCGGAGGAAGTGGACGAGCTGAACCGCGCATCCGGGGAATGGTAATTCGGGATTCGTTTTGGATTTTGTGGGTGTGGCTGTGGGGGGAAAAATCCCGGCCGAGGGCGGAGCAACGCTCGAGAGACCGGATCACCGAAAGTACTTGAGGAATCTGCGGAAAACGGCTCGGCGACAAAAAATAAAGTAAGATCTCATCTATGCTCTCCCACCCACAAAAACCCAAAACACCCTGCGCGTCCATCCCGTTCGGGGCCACGGACGGTCATTCTTCGGCGATTACGCCCCGATGTGGCCTCCCTTTTTTACCTTTGCCGGTTCATTTTAAAACAACCCCATGAGGATCATCATCGCAGGAGCAGGAGAAGTGGGTTTCCACCTCGCCAAACTTCTGAGCATGGAAGGGCACACCATCGTGGTCATCGATTTGGACAACGACAAGCTGACGGCCATTTCCAACCAACTGGACCTCGGGGTGCAAAACGGGAATTCCACCTCCATCCCCACCCTGCTCGACGCCGGCGTGGCGCGCGCCGATTTGGTGATTGCCGTGACCAGTACCGAAGAGGTGAACCTCACCACCTGCATTCTCGCCAAACACCTCGGTGCCGAAAAAACCATCGCGCGCATTACCAACGTGGAATACCTGCGGAAAAACGAAAAGGAAGACCTCCGCGAGTTGGGCATCGACGAGCTGATCTCTCCGGCGGTGCTGGCGGCGAGCGAAATCAAACGGCTGTGCAAGGAATCGGCGCTGACCGATTTCATCGACTTCGACGAGGGGAAGTTGAGCCTCGTGGGATTGAAGGTGGAACACGACAGCCTGATCGCGGGAAAGACCATCGCGGACATGGATTTTCTCAACAACGAGAACAACTTCATCCCCGTGGCGATCCTGCGCAACAACAACACCATCATTCCCGATGAGAATACGCGGTACCTAATCAACGACCACGCCTATTTCACGGCCAATAAAGAAGGGCTGACCCAAGTGCTCAACGTGTTCAAGAAAGAGCGCGTGCAAATAAAAAACATCATGATCATCGGCGGTACGCAGATAGGCTACCACGCCTCGCGCGCCCTGAGCCGGGAGTATCGGGTAAAGCTGATCGAACCGGACAAAGAGCTGTGCATGCAACTCACCGACTCCCTGCCCGACACGCTGATCATCAACGCCGACGGACGGGACGTGGACGTGCTGGAAGAGGAAAACCTCTCGGAGATGGACGCCTTCATATCACTTACCGAAAACAGCGAAACCAACATCATCACCAGTTTGGTGGCCAAAAACCACGGCGTGAAGAAAACCATCGCCTTGGTGGAAAACGTCGACTTCATCCACCTGTCGCAGAGCATCGGGGTCGACACGCTGATCAACAAGAAACTGATCGCGGCCAACCTCATATTCAAATACATTCGTAAAGGCGAGGTACTTTCACTGACGAGCCTCCACGGTGCGGACGTGGAAGCGCTGGAGTTTGAGGTGACCGAAGGATCCAAGGCCGTGGGGCGAACGGTGAGTCAACTGCCCTTTCCCAAGGGCGCCGTTTTGGGCGGGATCATCCGCGACGACCGGGGCTTCATACACAACGAAAACACCGTATTCAAGGAAAAAGACCACGTGGTGGTGTTATCGAAAATGAGCAGTATTCACAAAGTGGAATCTTTCTTCAAGTGAGGATCAACCTCGTCGGCATCTTGAACATCCTGGGCGTGCTCCTCTTCATCAACGCGGGGCTGATGCTGCTGTGCATCCCCTTCGCGCTGTATTACTCCGACGGCACGCTTACGCAGTGGTTGGCCTCTTCGGGGGCCAGCGTGGGGGTCGGCGCCGCGCTGTGGCTCTCCACCACCCGCAAGGGAAAGCGACCGAACATCCGCAAGCGCGACGGCTACGTGATCGTAACCATGAGTTGGATCGTCATGGCATTGAGCGGCTCCCTGCCGTACATCCTTTCGGGCACCATCCCCGAATTCACGGACGCCTTTTTCGAGAGCATTTCCGGATTCACCACCACCGGCGCCTCCATCATCGCCGAGCCGGAACACATCCCGCCGAGCATTCTGTTCTGGCGCAGCCTCACCCAGTGGGTGGGCGGTTTGGGATTTATCGTGCTGGTGATCTCCGTCCTCCCCTACCTCGGCATCGGCGGGATGCAGCTCTTCCTTGCCGAAATGCCCGGAGTGACCACCACCAAATTGCAACCCCGCATCCAAGACACCGCCATACGGCTGTGGCTGCTGTACATCGGACTTACTTTGGCGCAAACCCTGCTGCTGCGCTTCGGCGGAATGCACTTTTTCGACGCCATCAACCACAGCCTCACCACCATGGCCACTGGTGGATTTTCCACGCATTCCGACAGCATCGCGCACTTCAATTCCCCCTTCATCGAGTACGTCACCACGGCCTTCATGTTTTTGGGCGGCACCAGCTTCGTGCTGTTGTACGGTTTTTTCAAAGGCCGCTTTTTGGCGCTGTGGCGAAACGAAGAGTTCAGAACCTACCTGCTGATTATTTTCGTCGCCGCCTTCATCACCACCGTATCCCTCACCATCCACAGCGGCCAGCCCATGGAAGACGCCTTCCGCACTTCCCTCTTCCAAACGGTGTCCATCCTCACCACCACGGGTTTCATCGCAGCCGATTACACCGCTTGGGGCAGCGGGCTGGTCTTGCTCTTCTTTCTGCTGATGTTCATCGGAGGGTGCGCCGGATCCACATCCGGGGGTGTGAAGGTCATCCGCCACGTGATCATCGCCAGAAACACCTTCAGCGAATTCAAAAGGCAGTTGCACCCGTCGGCCATCATCCCGGTGCGCTTCAACGACAAAGCGGTCGACATCGCCGTGACACGCAACATCATGGCCTTCATTATCATCTACATCACCATATTCGGCGCGGCGTCGGTGGCATTGGCGCTGCTCGGCATGGACGTGTATACCGCCATCGGATCGGTGGCTTCCGCGCTGGGGAACGTCGGTCCGGGATTGCACCACACCGGGCCGGTGGAAACGTACGCCCACCTCGGCGATCTCACCAAGTGGATTTTGGGCGCGCTTATGGTCGTGGGCCGTTTGGAACTGTTTACGGTGCTGATATTGTTCACGGGTTATTTCTGGAGATCGGTATGAAAAAAGCGGTGATTTTCGATATGGACGGGCTGTTGATCGACTCCGAGCCTTTGTGGAGGAAAGCGGAAATCGCCGGATTCGCGAAAGTGGGATTGAAATTGACCGACGACGACTGCCGGGAAACCATGGGCTTCCGGCTCGACGAAGTCGTGGACCTGTGGTACCGGCGCCAACCGTGGACCGGCCCCTCCAAAAGCGAAGTGGAAAACGACATTCTCGACCGCGTCGTCGACCTTATCCGCCGGGAAGGCGAACCCCTGCCGGGAGTGCACGACGCCGTCGCCCTGTGTGTCGCTCGTGGTCGGAAAATCGCCGTGGCGTCTTCGTCGCCGTTAACGCTGATCCGCGCCGTGGTGGAAAAACTCGGTTTGACCGAAGTCTTCGACGCTCTCTGTTCCGCGGAAAACGAACCCTACGGAAAACCGCACCCGGCCGTGTTTCTCTCGGCGGCCCGCACCCTCGACGTGGATCCCGTGAACTGCACGGTGTTGGAAGACAGCATCCACGGCATGGTGGCCGGTTTGGCGGCGAAAATGCGCGTCATCGCAGTGCCCGAACCGGGTATTCGCTCCCATCCCGCTTGGGGCGCCGCCGACCGGGTGCTCGGTTCACTGACCGAATTGGAAGCCCACATGGTGTGAGGACCGGCCTCGGTCACCGTCGAAAAAACCGTAATTTTGCACCCGTTCCGCAGGAAATAGCCGCCTCGCCGGCCGATGCCATAAACAGGAGTACATGAAGCTGGAAGAAGCCATAAAGTCGAGAAAAACCTTTGCCATCATCAGCCACCCCGACGCGGGGAAAACCACGCTGACGGAAAAATTCCTGCTCTTCGGGGGAGCCATCCAAACGGCGGGCGCGGTAAAATCGAACAAGATCAAAAAAACCGCGACGAGTGACTTCATGGAGATCGAAAGGCAACGGGGCATTTCCGTGGCCACCTCCGTCATGGGCTTCCGATACCGCGACACTCAGGTGAACATCCTCGACACCCCCGGTCACCGCGATTTTGCGGAAGATACCTACCGCACGCTCACCGCCGTTGACAGCGTCATCCTCGTGATCGACTGCCAGCGAGGTGTGGAGGCCCAGACCGAAAAGCTCATGGAGGTGTGCCGCATGCGCAATACGCCGGTGATCATCTTCATCAACAAGTTGGACCGGGAAGGGCGGGATCCCTTCGAGCTGCTCGACGAACTGGAAGACAAGTTGGAAATCAAAACGCGGCCCCTCACCTGGCCCATCGGCATCGGGGCGACGTTTCAAGGCGTGTACAACCTCCACGACCAAAACCTCCGGCTTTTTTCGCCCAACAAAACCAAGATTTCAGAGGAGACGATGGAGATCGAAGACCTCGACGACGAGGCGGTGAACGGCGTCATCGGCCAAGAAGCCGCGGACCGTTTACGGGAAGAGGTGGAAATGGTGGAAGGCGTGTACGACCCTTTCGAACAATCGGCGTACGAATCCGCGACCCTGGCGCCGGTGTTTTTCGGATCTGCGTTGAACAACTTCGGCGTGAGGGAACTGCTCGATACGTTTATCGAAGTGGCCCCCATCCCCCAGCCCAGAGAAACGGACGTGAGGCCGGTGCATCCGACGGAAAAGAATTTCACCGGATTCGTTTTTAAGATTCACGCCAACCTCGACCCCAAGCACCGGGACCGCATCGCGTTTTTGCGCATCTGTTCCGGAAGGTTCGAGCGCAACAAATTTTACCACCACGTGCGGTTGGATAAGAAACTGAGGTTTTCCAACCCGTCGAGCTTTATGGCCAGCGAAAAAGCCACCATCGACGAGGCCTACCCGGGCGACGTCATCGGACTGTACGATTCGGGCAACTTCAAAATCGGCGATACGCTCACAGAAGGGGAAGTGTTGAACTTCAAAGGCATACCCAGCTTCTCGCCGGAAATTTTCCGGGAGTTGGAAAATCGCGACCCGATGAAGTCGAAGCAACTCGACAAAGGCATCAGGCAGCTGACCGAAGAGGGAGTGGCCCAGTTGTTCATCCGGGAACTCGGGCAACGAAAAATCATCGGCACCGTCGGAGAACTTCAGTTCGACGTGATTCAATACCGCCTGGAACACGAGTACGGGGCGAAAGCCGCCTTCAAGCCGCTGCAATACCACAAGGCGTGTTGGATCACGAGCACCGACAAGGAAAAATTGGAAGAGTTCTTGCGGATAAAGGCCAACGACATGGTGGAAGACAAAGACGGCAACCCCGTATACCTCGCGCCCAGTGAGTGGATTTTGAACTTGGAGCGCAAGAACTACCCGGAACTGGAATTTCATTTTACGAGCGAATTCAAACACGAGACCACGGTATGACGCCACAGACACACCCACAAAAACCCAAAACGCACGCACGTCCGTACGCCTACGCCAAAAGGAATTTTCAAGGCAAGCTCTTGTTGGGGGCGTTTTTGATGATTTTCGCGTGCACGGCCGGAGCGCAGAACCAACCCTACGTATTCGAAATTCGGGGCGTGGCCGACTCGACCATCTACCTGGCCAATTACTACGGCGAAAAACTCTACTACGCCGATACTGCCGTGGCCGACGCCAACGGCCGGTTCGCCTTCGACCGCGTGGACGCCGAATCGGAAGGGAAGTACGCCGTGGTGCTGCCCGGCCCGCGGTATTTCGAGATCATGATCGCCGACGGGGAGGACATTCACATGAAAACCGACACGGCCGACCCCGTTGGGCACATGCAAGTGCTGGAATCGGATAACAACACCATCATGTACGATTACGTGAAGTTTTTGGCGGAGAAGAGGCAGGTACGGGAAACGCTGGCGGGGGAAATTCAAGAAAACGAGGGCAATCCCGAAGTGACGGCCCGGCTCAAAGAACGGTACAACGCACTGAACGACGAGGTGGTGGCCTATCAAACGAAGATCGTGGAAGAGCACCCGGACAAACTCATCGCCATGGAAATCCACATGTCGATGGACGTGCAGCCGCCGGCCGAACTGCATGAAGATCGCCAAGCGGCGTACCTGTACTACAAGCGGCACTACTTCGACCACATGGACCTTACCGACGACCGCTTGGTGCGCTTGCCCCTGTTTCACCAACGCCTCGTGAATTACCTGAACAACGTGCTGCTGCAGAACCCCGACACGGTCATCGCCACATTGGACAGGGTGATCGGTGGGTTGGACCCCGGCGGAGAATTGTTCAAATACGTGCTCCATTACTCGACCTACAATTTCGAAACATCCAAAATCATGGGCATGGACGCGGTGTTCGTGCACCTGGCCGACAAATACTACAAACCCGGAATGGCCTACTGGCTTGACGACGAGCAGGTAAAACGCATCACCGAAAAAGCCGACGAAAAACGCCATACTCTGATCGGCAAGAGAGCCCCGGAACTTATTCTCAGCGACACCGCCGGCCACTGGATCAGCACCCACAGGGACATCAAAAAAGACTACGTGGTGTTGTTTTTCTACGATCCCGACTGCGGTCACTGCAAGAAAGAAACCCCCAAATTGGTCGATTACTACGCCAATTACCCCGGCGACGACCTGGCCATCTACGCCGTAAGTTCAAACCCGAGTGACAAGTGGAATAAATTCATCCGCCAATACGGCACCGGCGATTTCTACAACGTGTCCATTCCTCAGCGCGCGTTCGAAGATGCCGATTACGCCACTTCGCTGATTACAAGCGGAAAAACCAATTACAACAGCCTGCGATACCACGAGATTTTCGACGTGTTTTCCACCCCGAAGATTTTCATTTTGGACAAAAACCGCGTCATCCGCGCCAAAGACATCGGCGTGGAACAAGTGGCCGAAATCATCGAGAGATTGCATAGCTCTGGCGCCGAGGCCGGAAATTGAGGTGCGTGCAGGTTTTTTTAGGTTTTTGTGGGTGTGGCTTCACGGAATCGCGTGGAGGTCAATCGTTCGGGAAACAGCTTTTAGGTTTCGATCCCCGGTCTCGGGTCCTCGCGAAGTTTTACCACATTGGGTTTGCGTAGGGTGTGGATTCATTCGGACGTGTAGGGCGCCGTTTTACTATATAAGATGGTGTGGTAAGGACGTGTAGGGCGCCGTTTTAACCACATAGGCACATAGGTTTTTTACGCAAGGGGGTTGAATCATACGGAGGTTTCAGAGGTTCACATAGGTTTGGCGCTGCGCTTCAAACGATGTCATCCATTTAGATTGGCTCTCTTACGAAAGAGAGATTCCGAAACAAGTTCGGAATGACCGGGCTTTTGGTTATAGATTGATGTGAAGCGATCATGTGATTCTAAATCCGATTGGAGTCGTTTCAAAGTCACTCATCCAAAAAACAAAAAATCTCGATTACCGATCCCCGATCCCCGGTCCCCGATCCCTCCGCTACAAAGAGATTCCGAAACAAGTTCGGAATGACGCGCGGGGTGGAGTAGACGTGAGGGATCACCTATCCGAAAAACAGCACAATCCCTCTGTGCCGCGTCGCAGACGCGCTATGCCGCCTGGCGCCTACACGCCGCTCACTTGAATCTAAATCCGATTTGAGTCTCCTCCAAGTCTCATCCTCGCAAAGCAGCACACCTTCCCTCCTATGTGCCTATGTGGTTAAAACGGCGTATGGTCGTTCATTCTGCTCGTCCACGTCCCCGATCCCCAGTCCCCGATCCCCGATCCCTCCGCTACAAAGAGATTCCGAAACAAGTTCGGAATGACGCGCGGGGTGTCTCGATTACCGAACCCCGATCCCCGATCCCCAGTCCCCGATCCCCGATCCCTCCTCTACAAAGAGATTCCGAAACAAGTTCGGAATGACGCGCGGGGTGTCTCGATTACC
>CAZNOG010000003.1:0-82248 GCA_964574635.1 uncultured Cryomorphaceae bacterium
GTTAATTTAGTAAATAATAAAAAGCTGTTGCTCAAGTTAGTGAAAGATTGAAAGTATTGGCTTTCTAATCCGCCACTATCGCCAAGCCGCGGCCCGTTAGCGGTCACCCTATGAACGACCGTGCAAATATTAAACGGACAGACAAATGAACGGACAAGCCTACGCTTCGGCAAAATCAAAAAAGGTGCAACCAACAGCATCAAGCCAACGCTTTTGCGCCACATTTGCTTTTGCCGCAACAGCACCAAAAAATACAAAGCCGAAATGACACTAAAAGAAACATTTTCAAAATTGTATCTTTGTGCCAACAGTACCTATTCTGCATACCATAAGAACTGCAAGTAGGTCATTTTTTTATGTCCCATTACAAGAAGCCTCTTTCTATAGAAGTTCTCTTTAATTTTTATACGTAATCATTCACTAAAATTCATAAAAAAATGAAAAAAATTTTACTAAGTATGCTCGTTGCCATCACTTTTTTTGATGCCCATGCGCAGCTCTCCATAGAGCTTGTAAAAGACATCAATCAAGGTAGTGGAGATGCATTTGATATGTTCTCCTTTTCTTATAGTCAATTGTATAACGGGAAGTTATATTTCAAGGCTAATGACGGTATAAACGGAGATGCCTTATGGACGACCGATGGTACGGAAGCGGACACCTATATGCTCAAAGATATTAACCCCGACACCGGACATGCGTTTATTGAAGGGTTTACGGTTTATGGAGGCAAACTGTACTTTTTGGCCGATGACGGCACTCACGGACGGGAACTGTGGGTAACTGATGGCACCGATGCCGGTACAACATTGTTTAAAGACATCAACCCCGGGTCTGGGCATAGCCATCCCACCTGGTTTAGGGTTTATGACGACAAACTGTACTTTTCGGCCAATGACGGCGCTCACGGGCGGGAACTGTGGGTAACCGATGGTACCGATGCCGGTACTTATATGGTGAAAGACATTCGTTCCGGAGGATCAAGTAGCAGTAGCAGCCCCTCACGATTCACTCTTTACAATAACAAGTTGTATTTTGTGGCTTATGACGGCATTCACGGAGAGGAATTATGGGTGACTGATGGCACAGAAGCAGGCACTTATATGGTGAAAGACATCAACCCCTCAAACAGTTCATCCGATGGCCCCACAAATTTTGCCGTTTATGATGGCAAGTTATATTTTCTGGCCAATGACGGCACCCATGGATATGAATTATGGGCGACCGATGGCACCGAAACCGGCACCTATATGCTCAAAGATGTCAACCCCGGAGAGGGTGGTCTCCTTTCTGCCAATTTTACTTCTCCACCGACTCTCACTGTTTACAATGGCAAACTGTATTTCGGGGGTCTGACGGGAACACCTGTTTATTATCTCTGGGAAACCGATGGCACCGAGCAAGGGACACAGATGGTCTCCGGAACTAATGGGTTGATGTTTCCTTATGACCTTACCGAGTTCAACGGCTTACTTTATTTTGGAGCAAATGACGGCATTCACGGGACCCAATTATGGGCAACTGACGGCACCCCATCAGGCTCCTATATGGTTAAGGATATTGAGAATGTTGCCTCGATTTATGGCAGCAATCCCGGGAATTTCACGGAATACAATGATAAATTATATTTTTCTGCCAATGAAGGGACTAATGGATACGAATTGTGGGTGACCGATGGTACGGAAGCGGGTACTTTTAAAATTGCCCACGACTTCGACGCTCATAGTGCTGACGCGATGATCCCCCACTACAATCTTTTCAGGAAAGTAAACAACAAACTGCTTTTTCCTGCCCAATATGATGGTGACTTGGGCTGGGAAGTGTATGTGCTGACAGACGCTACCATGGACATGATTGAATATGACCGTTTATCCTTTGGGGTCTATCCCAATCCCGCTTCCGACTTGTTTACGCTATCCAATGTCCCGACAGGTTCCTTTCTTTCTCTTATGGATATGACAGGAAGGGAAGTATATCAACATGTGGTTTTAAACGATCAAGAAGTGATTGAAACCACAGGCCTGACAAGCGGGATGTACATCATTCGAATAAGAAATAACGAGACAGAAGCAACTGTGAAATTAATAATTAAAAAGTAACGGATATTCGTTTTGTTGATTTTTTTTGGTGGTCGTGTCGATTTGACAAATGGCTTGACTAAGTGCCAAAGCAACACCGCAATGCAGATAAAATCCTTGTGGAGAAAGTCATTCGTGCATTGCTTTTGTTGGAAATATCGCTATCGCACACCTCATGGGCTATTACCGCAAAAACAGACCACAACGAACATTTGATCTCTTTAGCTCTGCATGATCCCCCCCTGCTTTTCACAATGAGAAAAACAGAGAGTGAATATCAGACACTTATAACTCAAAGAGGATGAAGGCTGACTTTCCCCGGACAACAATGATAAAAATATCACGAATAACGAATACTGAACAAGGTGACTTCAAACCAAAGTACAGGCTATTATTATGCTGTTTGTTTTTTCAAAGCACCTGTAAAAAGTATGAAGATAGACGGCATTGTTCACAAAGATGTGGTAAAGAACACAGCTATTTTTATGAAGCCGTACTAAAAGTGGAATATTGTAAATGAAAGCAACGTGCTTTCCGGGTATGTGCTCTATTTATCAACGAGTATTATGGAAAATCCCATTCTCAACAATTTGGGAATTACCCAAGCCCGGCTCGACCACACAGAAACAACACCAACGGAGATATACACGCACATTTTATCGATTAATAATAAAACGCTGAAAAGCCCTTTGGATATCTTATTTGAAAAAGATACATTTGAAAAACCTGAACCAGACGTATTTACATAAAGGATATAAACCACATTAGGCGCTGTGGAGTGTGGTTTATAGGGATGTTGTAGGCAATTGTAACAAAACCATTAAAACAGAAAAATAATATGAATATATTAGTAGTTGGAGTAAGCGGAGCGACAGGAAAACTTTTGGTGAACCATCTCTTGGCATCTGGACAGAAGGTTAAAATAATAGTGCGTTCCACTCTCAATTTGCCTGCCAGTTGGAAGAACAATAGTCAATTGACGGTAATAAATACTAATATTACAGAACTCTCTGTTGAAAAAATGTCTGAAATAATTGCAGATTGTCAATCGGTTGCTTCTTGCCTTGGTCACAATTTAACCTGGAAAGGTGTTTTTGGGAAACCGAGAAGGCAATACCAAAGGTGTTTATGTTCTGTATTTGTTAAACAATCAAGACAAAAGCGTTACAACTCACAAAATAATACTTCAATAACATGAGAAAAATAATATTCTGCCTCTTATTGTTCTTTGGGGCATTAAAAACATACAGTCAAAGCAAAGACTACTTTTCAACAGAATTGGATGCAAATTATTATTATTACTTTGTTGGAGACAATAATTCTAATAATTTGAATTATGGATTTTCGTTGCTGGTGTCTAAATATATTCAAAAATTAAAAATTAGTACAGGAATTAGCTATTCAATTAAATCTTATAATTCTCAAGGCGACCCATTTTATTCAATTCAAGAGCGCGAATATAATTTAGAATATTTAAACTTTCCAATTATTGCAAATATTGAATTATTTTCTCATAGGAAATTCCGTTCAAGTATTCTTACAGGTTTTACGTTTAATCATATTGTAGATTACAATATTAAAACATATTATCAGAATGGGGAGACTTTAACTGAAAATAATTTGTTAGATAATAAGAAATTAGGCGTAACTTTTATGCTTGGTACTACATTCTCAAAGTCGATTGGAAATAAATGTCTATTTAATTTGTCTCCTTTCATGAATTATAATTTGGTTTCTGACCATGATAATCAAAGACCTGATTATAGGAATATACCTGACGATAAAATATCTATTGGGTTTAGAATAGGAATAGAATATTTATTTAAAACAACAAAGAATGAATGATTTACGGTTGCCAACATCGTGTATAAAACACTGGCGTTTAAGTGGTTAGTCGAGCGTTTTGCCCCGCATTGGCGTTTGTGTCGGCGGATACATACGAAGCCCGCAATCCCCAACATTTCATACACGCAAACCGTTGCAAGAATTTATCAATAAAACCGAAGGCAACTACTATCTGAAATCCGCCAACACTTTTGCGAAAAGACATAGAGCAATTGGTTTGGGAGTAATGGGCTGGCATTCGTATTTGCAAAGGAATATGATTCCGTTTGAGGGATTGGAAGCCAAACAATTAACCAACAAAATTTTTAAGCACATTCGTTCCGAAGCCGATATTGCAAGTAAAAGGTTGGCGGATATATTCGGAGAGCCCGAATTACTGCAAGGTTACGGCATTAGAAACACAACAGTAATGGCAATTGCACCAACAACTTCCTCTTCTGCTATTTTAGGACAAACCTCACCCGGAATTGAACCGTTTAGCAGCAATTATTTCAAAGCAGGTTTATCCAAAGGAAATTTTATCCGAAAAAATAAATACCTGAAAGCACTGTTAGGCGAAAAAGGGATAGATAATGAAGAAACTTGGCGAAGCATTATGCTCAATCAGGGAAGTGTACAGCATTTAGATGAATTGACGGAACAGGAGAAAATGGTATTCAAAACTTTTAAGGAAATCAGCCAGTTGGAAATTATTCAACAAGCGGCCGTTCGTCAAAAATATATTGATCAATCGCAGAGTTTAAACATCAATATTCCTGCAAACTTACCAGTAAAAGATGTAAACAAATTATTGATCGAAGCTTGGAAATTAGGCGTAAAAACACTCTACTATCAGCGAAGTCAAAGTGTTTCTAAAGAAACGGTGGTGCAGAATTTGGTGCAGTGCGTAAGCTGTGAAGGATAGATCTATAAACGCACATCACGAATAAACACCTATTAACAACCCATTACCGAAGGGGCGAGCACGGATTTTCCACGGCGGCGGTGGTCCGGAACCCAAGCAGGGCGAGGGCGCCAAGGCGGTAGAGCTCATTCCGGAAACCGGTCCGGCACTTCGTAGAGTATGGGTTTGAAGCTCCCGCCGTTGCTGTCTTCGGCCGAGCAGGCCGTTAAGCCCACGATGAGGTTGGTCATGGCGCGGATCACCAAATAGTCGCCCGCTTTGCTGGTGGGAGGTAAAACGGTGAGTTTGCCTTCGGGGGTCCACTGCACGTTCATGAACACGTTGAAGGCTGTGGGAATGTCGTCGCGGGCGATGCCGAATTTCTCGAGGTGGATGGCCAAGTTTTCCAGGCAGCTCGGGTGGTAGCCGGACCGGCCGTACATGATCCGGAAGGTTTCGGGGCTGCAGGGCGCGAGGAGGAAATCGTTGCGGCCGTTGGTATCCTCGACGATTTCGGCCATTTTTTCACTGCGGTTGGACCAGAGAAAATTCCCTTTGGTGATGAGGAGGCTCTCTTCGAAGTCCAAAGTTTTTCCCGAAGAGAGTTTTTCTTTGGTGTCTTCGGCGTTGAACAACACCATGTCGCTCACCTGCTCCCCTTCCTTGTCGATGATTTTCAGGCACTGCCCTTTTGCGAGGGAAAAGGCCGCGCCGCTCTGTTTGCTTATTTCATAGACCATGCTCTCTCTTGATGTCGCGGACGAGGGGCCGTTGGTGCGGGCAGGCGGGGTCGTCCAGGTTTTTCACCACGTTGGCCACGTCTTCGCGGGCGAATCCTTGGTGCCATTTTCCGATGCCCTCCACCGACAGGGGGTGGCAGGTGAATCCGGTGATGCCCTTCAGGTTTTCCTCCACGATGTGATCCGGAATGTCGTCGTATTCCAAGGGGTTGGCTACGTATTTTTCAAAATGGTGAACCAGCCTTTTCAGCGATTTCACCAAGGCCTTTTCGTCTTGCAGCCGAATCGTGCAGTGCACGTGCACGGCGGAGTAGTCCCAAGTGCTGATTTCTTTTTCGCGGTACCAAGAAGAGGACACGTAGTCGTGGTCGCCGCGGAAGACGAGAAGGGCCTCCATACCGTCGCGCAGGAATTCCCGCTGTGGATTGTGGTTTGCGATGTGACCGAACAGGCGGAGGTCCGAAGCCTCGGGGTCGATCAGAACGGGGATGTGGGTGGCGAGCAATCTGTCACCGGCGGTGATGAATTCGGCGAATGGATTTTCGCGGATCAGCGCCTCGGCGAAAGAGGGGTCGTTCTTTTTGTATCGCGGGGGTTGGTACATGTGGCTCAATGGTGGTGGAAGGGGCACTTCCAGTCGGCTTCCGTTTTTCGGCCGCTGTATTGGCGGGCCTCGGAATATACGCCGAAATCTTCCAATTCCGGATTGACGCTGCCCTGCAATTTTTTGTCCCTTCTACGTATTCGGCTCTGCACCATGCGGTAGCGCTTCATTTCCCGGAGTTTTTCGAATTGGCAGTGGAGGTTGAATGCCAGGGCCGGAAAGGGGGTTTGGCGGGCCAAGCGCGACGATCCGCTGTGCAGGCCAACCACGTAAAACGCGCGTCCTTTCAGGCTGAAACTGAAGTTTTCGTCGCGGGGATCAGGGGCCACCACCTCGTCCCATGGGCGGTCGTCGGCGTCGTGCAAATACTGCAGTTGGCGCCACAGTTTGGTTTCGAATTCCCTTTCGTCCATGGGTTCGGTAGAATCGGGAAATGCCGCGATGAACGTGTAAAAGTGGTTCCGCGTATCGTCGTACGAGTCGACGTAGCGCTGCAAGTCGGCGAGCATAGCCTCCACCGGGCCCCGCGTGCCGAAGCCTCCGTATTCGTGAAAATCGACGTGGTACATGCGAAACACGGTCTGCGCCATGATGCACGGATGGTCTTTGTCGACGATCCACTCCTTGAACCACTGGTATGTTTTCGTATGGTTTTCCATTTTATTTCGGTTTGATTCCTCTCTCGCGGCCGCTTATGCGACGGCCTGTAAATCCCCGAGAAAAAATTTTATTTCCCGACTGATTTATGGAAAATTTTATTGTAATTTTGCCGCGCCACCGGACGGCGGCGCGGCAAATTCCTCGTTATTTCGGGTTTTCAGGGCAATTATTTCGCTTTTTCGTTGAGGCTGTCCGTGGCGAGTTCCGACAATTTCACGTCGGCCGCTTTTTCCTCTTCCAGGATTTCTTCGAAAAGATCTGCGGCCTCGTCGAGACCCAGCTCATCCGCCCAGGCCACCAAGGTGCCGTACGAAGCGATTTCGTAGTGCTCGGCTTTTTGGCCCGCCGCGATAATGCCGGCGTCGCGCACGCTTCCCGGCTCGGTTTCCTTCATGATGTCCTCACCCTCTTCGATGATTCCCTTCATGGCGGCACACTCCTCTCCTTCCGCTTTCTCACCGATCATTTCAAAGACCTCTTTCAGCCGCTCGATCTGCTCTTCCGTTTCCGAAAGGTGATCCTCCAGCGCCTTTTGCAACTTCGACGAGCTCGCGTTGTCGGCGAGTTTCGGAAGCGCTTTCGTCAAGGCATTTTCCGCCCAGTACATGTCCTTCAATCCGTGAAGGAAAAGTTCTTTCAAGTCTTTCGCTGCATCGGATTTTGCTTTCACACCGTTTGCGGTGCCGTTGTTCTTTGTGCTCATGGTATTGCGTTCTATTTGGTTTGTTTGGTTTGTTTGGTTTCCACCTGTATCCCAATTTTCAACCCAAACCTTTCGCACCGGCAACACACTGATTGAAAGAGAATTGAGATTAGGAGTGTGCTTGGCACGGCGAAGATTTTTCCACCTCCTGTGGAATATTTCGGACACCCGGCGAAGGGGTGAAGACGTAGGGGTGTTTTTGGGTTTTTGTGGGTGTGGCTCGCGTGGGAAAATCGTCGATCAATCCAAAGTTTCCAGCCGCTCGATGGCTTTGCCTACGTCGGTTTTTTCCGAAAGTACCGGGGCGAAGAGGTCGCCTTCTTTTTTGATGCGGTCGACCATGTTGTGGATGTTGAAATCGGAGATTTTCAACCGGTCGTCCACTTCTTTCCAGTGCAGGGGAGCCGACACAGTGGCACCGGGTTTCGGCCTAACGCAATAGGGCGCCGCGAGGGTTTGCCCGATTTTGTTCTGCATGTAGTCCAAGTAAATCTTCCCCTTCCTCGCCTTGATGGATCTCTCCATGCTGGTGGTTTTGGGAAGCTTTTCATTCACGAAGTGGCAAATCAACTTCACGAAAGAGCGCGCTTCGTCGTAATCATAATCGCCGCCCAAGGGGATGTATACGTGCAGCCCGGTGCTTCCCGAGGTTTTGCAGTAAGCTTTCACCTTGGCGTGGTCGAGTATTTCCTTGGCAACCAGAGCCACTTCCACCACTTCCTTGAAGGGGGTTTTGTCGGTGGGATCGATGTCGAGGATGGCGTAGGTGGGGTGGTCGATGTCGTCGACGGTCGATATCCAAGGATTCAATTCGATGCAGCCCAGATTGGCCATGTAAACCAAGGTCGCCTCGTTTTGGCAAAGGAGGTAGTCGATGTCCTTCCCGGTGGATTTCGAATGGATGGATTTGGTTTTCACCCAGTCGGGCAAATGGTCGTTGTCTTTTTGATAGAATCCCGGTTCCTCGATGCCGTCGGGGTGGCGGTGCATGTTCTGGGGCCGATCCATCAAGTGAGGGAGGATGGTGTCGGCGACTTGGATGTAGTAATCAATGAGCTCGAACTTGCGTATGCCCTCACCGGGAAAGTACACTTTGGCGGGGTGTGTGATTTCCACTTTTTGTCCGTCGATTTCCAGAACGGATTCTTTTGCTTTTGCGTCTGCCTTCTTCATGGGGTCGGGTTGCTTTTCCGGCGGGGTGATTTCGTCGGGCTGTTTGTCGTCGCGGAGGTGGAGGTAGACCGGGTGCCTCAACATGCCTTGATCGGTGATTTCGCTGAACTTCACTTCGCAAATCAGTCGGGGACTCACCCATTGGGGTCTTCTGCCCTTCAGGTTGGGCACGGACGAAAAAGGGGTGGTTTTGCGGGCGAGGGACTTCATTTCTTTCAACAGTCGCACGCGTTCCTCGCCGAAAAAACCCGTGCCGCAATTCCCGATGTACGTCAATTCCCCGTCTTGGTAAGCGCCGAGGATGAGGGACCCGAATTCCTGCGCTTCGGATTCGGTGTAGCCGCAAATGATGGCTTCGCGGGTGTGGATGTTTTTGAACTTCAACCACGAGTCGCTTCGCGCGCCGGGACGATAAGAACTTCGGCTTTTTTTGGCCATCACTCCTTCGAAACCGGATTTCACGGCCTTTTGATAGAGGGCGGTACCCAGCGTTTCGACATGATCACAGTAGCGGATGGTGTCGGTGTCGAGGTCGGACAGCAGCGCTTGCAGCAATTCCTTTCGCTCGATCAGCGGCATGCCTACGGTGGAATATCCGTTGAGGTAAAGCAAATCGAAGACGTAGTAGAACAGCCTGTCCCGATCCGCGTCTTCATAGTTCTGCAACTTTTGGAACCGCGGGTACCCCTGCTTGTCGAGGTAGACCACTTCTCCGTCCAGTACGGCGTTTTCCCCCAAATTTTCGAGCTCGTGGGCGAGGGAAGGA
Source organism: uncultured Cryomorphaceae bacterium (assembly GCA_964574635.1). Taxonomy (GTDB): domain Bacteria; phylum Bacteroidota; class Bacteroidia; order Flavobacteriales_D; family Cryomorphaceae; genus CAZNOG01. The sequence continues at coordinate 9,453 of CAZNOG010000003.1, forward strand.
AACTTTCGGTTCAGCGAAAGACCGTTTCTCGACCTCAGCCCCACATTGGCGTCGCGGACGAAAGCGAGGGTGCGGTAGCCGTCCCACTTCATTTCGTAGATCCAATCCTTGTCGTCGAATATTCGGGTGGCCGTCGTGGCGAGCATGGGTTTGACGTTTTCCGGCCATGGGTCTTCACCCTCTTGCTCGGCGGTGGGCGGAGTTTCCGCGGGTACGGCGAAGTCTTCCGCGTCGTAAGGCTCGTCCACGGCGAAATCATCGTCCTTTTTGATGAGGAGCCAATTGTTTTTCTCTTTGCCGTAATTGGTTTTGACGAGGGCGAAATCTCCCTTGATCTTGTCGCCTTTGAAGATCAGTTTGAGGTCGCCCTTTTCGTATTGCTCTTCGGCGGTTTTGGCCTTTTTGGAGGGTTTGACGGCGTAGGTGCCCGAATCCCAGATGTCCATGTGCCCCGCGCCGTAATTTCCCTTGGGGATGTCGCCTTCGAAGGTGAGGTATTTCACCGGGTGGTCTTCCGTTTCCACGGCGAGGCGTTTGTCGTCGGGGTTGAGCGATGGGCCTTTGGGCACCGCCCAGCTTTTGAGCACGCCGCCCATTTCGAGGCGGAGATCGTAGTGCAGGCGGCTGGCTTGGTGGCGTTGGATCACGAAGCGGGACTTGTTCGACGCGTCGTGTTTGCCTTTCGGCTCCGTCGTTTTGTCGAACTTCCGCTTTTTGTTGTACGCTTCCAATCCCATGTTACGCCACTTTTTTCTTCTTCTTGTCCAAGCTGGCTTTCAGCTTCGCCATGAGGTCTTTTGCCGCGGTGGGCGTGGACTTCGACTTTTTGACTTTGGGCTTTTTGCCCGCCGCCTTGTCGTTGATCACCTTCATCAATTGATTGGAATACACGTCTTTGTACTTCTTGTAATTAAACTTTTCGGTGTATTGATCGATCAATGAGATGGCCATGTCGACCTCCTTTTTCGATACTTTCGTAGAGGGGAGCTTCAGGTCTTTGGGGTTGCGGAGTTCGTGGGAGAACCGGATGATGTGGAGCACCAGCGCATCGCGGTACACTCCCACGAGACAGAGATTTTCCTTTTGGCGCATGACGAAGGTGGCCACGCCGAGCTTGCCGGTTTTTTTGAGTGCGTCGCGCAGGAGGTTGTAGGACTTTCCGGCGCCCTTTTGCGGCTCGACGAAATAGGGTTTTTTGAAAAGCACGTCGGCCACCTCGTCGGCTTCGACGAAAGACTCAATGTCGATGGTGCGGCTCTTTTTGAAGTTCGCCTTCTCGAAATCCTCGTCTTCGAGGATGACGTATCCGTCGTCCTTTTTGAATCCTTTTACGATGTCTTCCCAAGCGACTTCCTCTCCGGTTTCTTCGTTTACGCGCTTGTAGCGGATGTTGGCACTGTCGCGTCGGTCGAGCATATCGAGATCGAGGCTGCGCTGTTCCGAGCCCGAGTAGAGTTTTACGGGGATGGAAACCAGCCCGAAGGATATGGAACCGTTCCAGATCGATCTCATGGCGTGTGTTTTTTAGGTTTGTGGGGTTCGAGTTCGGCCGGCAATTCCTTGACCGGCATGATGGTGAGGTCGCGGATGCGCCAGTCGAAGGTTTCGAGTTCGGCCAGGGCGTTTTCGATGTCGGTCGGATCGATCAAATCGTCTTTCCCGATCACGTATGCCTCGCCGATGTACACTTGGCCGCACTCCCGGAATCGTACGGCGGCGTCGCGTATCCACGGAAAGGTGCACAACCGTGCGCGGAGTTCTTCCGTCACCGTGTCGTGTCCGCTGCCGTCCACGTATTCCGGTCTTCGATCCATGAGGTCGGATACGGCGTTTCGAAGATCGGTGTACCCGTCTTTGATCACCGAGAAGGAAATCAAAATGGCAGCGACAGAGTCGGCCCACCACCAACCGAGACCCACCCCCAAAATCCCGGCAACCGCACCCATCCCGGTCATGTAATCGGCTTTTTGGGAGTCGGCGTCGGTGTACAGGATTTTGTTGTGGAGTTTTTTGGCGAGGGGCAATTTTTTTCGTCCCGGCACCATGGCCGGCACGGAGCTGTACACGAGCACGAGTATCATGATCCAGCCCATCCACACCTGGTTTCCGAAGAGGACGACGGTGCCGATGGTGGGGCGATCGCCCTTGAACAATCCCACGGCCGAATCGGCGAAGAGGTAGAGCCCCATGGCGAGGAGCGCCACCGAACCGGCCAGGAAGGCGATGCTGAAATTGCGTTGGTACCCGTAGGGGAATTTTTGGTTGGGCGGGCGGTTGTAATGCCGCACCGCCACGAGGTAGGTGATGGCCGGAACCATGCTGAGGATGTCTTCCAGCCACGCCGTTTTCATGGCTTGGGAATTGCCCATGACCAAGTACATGAGCACCACCACGGTGGTGAGGTAAACCAAGGTGAACCCCTCCATTTTCTTCACCTTGCGTTCGGTTTCCCGCAGCTCGGGCGGCAGCGTAAGTTGTCCGATTTGTTTCACGGTCGGCGATTTTTGTGAACGACTGATTCGAGTTCGTAGACGAGTCGGTTTTCGCCTTTTGCGACCAGCAGCACGTGCTCGCCGTCGTACGGTGCGGTGGCTCCGGCTTTTTCCAGCCACACGGTCGATTTTTCGAATCCGCCCGCCAGCACGTGGATGTCGCCGGATTTCAACTCTTCGACGAGGTCGGATTCGCAGCCTTCCACGTAATTTGCGCTCAAGCCGTGAGTGCGGGCGAATTCTTCGACGAGCTCCACTTCCACGCCGGAGAATTCCCCTTCGTCGGCGATGCAGAAGGGCGGGTTGTGCACCACGCCCACCACGAGGCCCTCGCTTTGCGCCTTGGAAAAACTGCGCTCGGGATCGCGTGGAATTCCGCAGGATCCGAGCAGGAGCGCGAGGCAGGCGATGGTGAGCTTCGTGTTCATGTCAGCCGCCCAATACGGAACCACCGTTTACGTGAATGACTTGTCCGGTGACGTACGAACTGTCGTCGCAAGCCAAGAATACGAAAGCCGGCGCCACCTCGCTGGGTTGGCCGACGCGACCCAGTGGAGAATCCTTTCCGAAATCGGACACCGAATCGAAAGTGCTGGGGATGAGCGGGGTCCAGATGGGTCCGGGGGCGACGGCGTTGACGCGGATGTTTTTTGAGGCGAGGTTTCCCGACAGGGCGCGGGTAAAGCTCAGCACGGCACCCTTGGTGGCGGAATAATCGATCAGCTCATCGTGTCCGCGATAGGCGGTGATGGAGGTGGTGTTGATGATGCAGTCGCCCGATTTCATTTGCCCGATCACGTCTTTGGTGATGTAGAAAAGCGGGTAGACGTTGGTTTCAAAGGTGAGGTGGAGCTGGTCGTCGTCGATCTCGCCCAGTGAATCTTGGGGGAATTGCACGCCGGCGTTGTTGACCAGCACGTTGATTCGGCCGAGTTTATCGGCGGTTTCTTTGACGGCTTTCTTGCAAAAGTCAGGTTTTTTGAGGTCCCCTTTGATGAGCAGTGCTTTCCGGCCGTGTTCCTCCACCATTTTCTTGGTCACTTTGGCGTCGTCGGTGGATTTGTCGTAGATGATGGCCACGTCGGCGCCTTCTATGGCGAAGTGCACGGCCACGCTGCGACCGATGCCGCTGTCGCCGCCTGTGATGAGGGCGACTTTTCCCTTGAGTTTATCGCTGCCCTTGTAATTTTTTCGGATGATTTCCGGTTCCGGCTTCATTTTGTGCTCCTTTCCCGGGCGGGGCTGCTCCTGTTCCGGAAGTGTTTTCGGTTTGGCCATGGCGTAATATTTTGGGTTTTTGTGGGTGTGGTCTGAAATTTCCATTCTCGGCAGGCAAGCGGAGTTTTTCCCGGCACCGCCTACCGGGCAATGCTGCATCATTGCCGAGGAATGCGAATCAAATGCAAGTCCGGAAAACAAGGGTCGGTGACAATCAGAACATTGCGCTCGGAGCGGTCGATTGCCACCGGTATGGGTCTACAATTTGTGTTGACTTTTGGAAACAGTGGGGACGTTGGTTCCAACTCCTTTTATTCTTCAGTAATAAATTGATACTTTGCGCACTTAAACCCGTCGGGTCGCGAAGTCCGAGGAAGTTGAACGCCCTGTAAAACAGCAACCGTGAAGTGAAATTAAAACGAAGAAGAAAGTTAGTTACCTACTTAAATATCTTAGACCAACCTGTCCGATTCAACCCCTTCGTTTTCAGTCGGACTTTCTTATTATGGGCTGCAGGACGAACTCAGCAAAGAGATCGATCGCTTGAAAACAGAAAGCGAGTGGTTGAGAAAAAAGCTGTTTTAGTAGTCACGGACGTGCACAAAGCACGATTGATCGGGAAAATGGGAGTCTGTCCGTTACGAATCAATGCCACCAGACCCCACCCATAAACACAGAACAGACGAATGCAGGAAAATTTTATGCAGGACAAAACTTTCGACAAAAATGATTCGCTGACAAAAGACGAATACGAAAACTGCGTTTTCAATAATTGCAACTTTGCAGAGGGCGACCTTTCGGAATTTAAGTTTATCGCCTGCACTTTTAATGGCTGTAATCTCAGCTTGGCTAAACTCAACAAGACTGCTCTGCAAGACGTGAAGTTCAAAGACTGCAAAATGTTGGGTCTCCGGTTCGACTCTTGCAACGTGTTTGGACTCGAATTTTCATTCGACGGTTGTCAACTCAACCATTCTTCTTTCTACAAGACCAAAATCAAAAAAACGGTCTTCAAAAATTCTTCGTTACAAGAAGTCGACTTTGCGGAAACCGACTTGACGGGTGCGGTGTTTGACAACTGCGATTTGACACAAGCCATTTTCGACCACACAATACTTGAAAAAGCCGACTTTCGAACTTCGTACAATTATTCCTTCGACCCGGAAATCAACCGAATTAAGAAAGCGAAATTCTCCGTTCCGGAAGTTTCAGGACTTCTAGACAAATACGATATTGATATCGAAAAATGACGCCACGAATTAAAACATCGAACGAAAAGAAACCTGGAGAAACCGGTTTAGGTGAAAATTTTTCCCCTTGAGTCTCTACCTTATCTTAGATACCCATCCACAATTCACATTGTTGAACGCAAGTATAACAAAATATCCACTAAAAATTTAGCGATATGACTGCACAATTAATGGAAACACTCTACTATAAAGGTGAGAAATTCGGGATGGCCACCGAGGGCGCCAAAAACGCCCAAGTGTTTGAAAGAATAGAAAGCTTGCTCGAAGGCGACGTCTAACCACAGTCGCCTTCCGAACTAAATCGGCAATTCGGTTCAGGTTCTGCCGATCCCACCCGTTTTTAAAACGCTCTGGAAAAGCGTGGCCATCGCGGTCAAACTTGAGTTTTCCCTCTTTTTGGGTTTCGTCCGGAAAAAGCCTCAACTAAAGGCGCTCTCCCCCGTAATGTCCAATCCAGTGATCAACAGGTGGATATCGTGGGTGCCCTCGTAGGTGATCACCGACTCCAAGTTCATCATATGGCGCATCATCGGGTATTCGTTGGTGATGCCCATACCCCCGTGGATTTGGCGCGCTTCCCGAGCTATTTTCAACGCCATGTCCACGTTGTTGCGCTTGGCCATGGAAATCTGTGCACTCGTGGCGCGGTCCTCGTTCTTGAGCTGACCCAAGCGATAAGCCAGCAACTGCGCCTTGGTGATCTCGGTGATCATCTCGGCGAGCTTCTTCTGCTGAAGTTGGAAGGCCGCAATGGGTTTGCCGAATTGCGTCCGCTCTTTGGAATAGCGCAAAGCCGAATCGTAGCAGTCCAGCGCCGCGCCGATCGCTCCCCACGCGATGCCGTACCGCGCACTGTCCAAACAACTCAGCGGCGCGCCCAAACCCGAACGGCCGGGCAGGATATTCTCCTTCGGCACCTTCACGTTGTCGAACACCAACTCGCCCGTGTCGCTCGCGCGCAGACTCCACTTTCCGTGCGTGGTCGGCGTGGTAAAACCTTCCATGCCCCGCTCCACGATCAAACCGTGGATACGCCCCTCTTCGTTTTTCGCCCACACCACCGCGATATCGGCGAAAGGAGCGTTGGAAATCCACATCTTGGCGCCGTTCAGCACTACGTGGTCGCCGGCGTCTTTGAAGTTCGTCACCATGCCGCCGGGGTTGGACCCGTGGTCGGGCTCGGTCAATCCGAAACAACCGATCATTTCGCCGGCCGCCAACTTGGGCAAATACTTCTTCCTGTGCGCTTCCGTGCCGTACTTCCAAATGGGAAACATCACCAGGGAACTCTGCACGGATGCCGTCGAACGCAACCCACTGTCGCAGCGCTCGAGCTCCTGCATCAAGAGTCCGTAAGAAATCTGGTCCATGCCCGCACCGCCGTATTCCTCGGGAATGTACGGCCCGAAGGCGCCGATCTCGGCCAACCCCGGAATCACTTGCCTTGGAAACGAGGCCTTTTCGTAGTATTCCTCGATGATGGGCGATACTTCCTTCTTCACCCAGGCCCGGGCCGTTTCGCGGATGAGCTTGTGCTCGTCCGTCAAAAGTTCGTCCATAAGGTAGTAGTCGTGTCCTTCGTATCTGTCTCGGGGCATAGCTGTGCTTTTGGGCGGCAAAGATACTCATTCCCCCGCCATTTCATTCACGGTTTCCCACCGCTTCCTTGTGCCGGATTGTGTTATTTTTGCCCCATGAAGGTGACCGACGAATTGATCGGAAAGCTGGCGCAACTGGCCATGCTCGATTTTGACCCCGACGAGAAGGAGGCCATCAAGGCCGATCTCAACAGAATCCTCGAGTTTGTCGAAGCCCTCGATGCCATTGATACCGAAGGTGTTGAGCCTCTTGTGCATATCGGAGAAGAGGTGAACGTATGGCGTGAGGACGCGGTGACCGAGGAATTGTCGCCCAAAGAGGCCCTCAAAAACGCACCCAAACACGATTCCATGTATTTCAAGGTGCCGCGCGTGGTGCGCGATTCGGAACACAACCCGGATTGAGCGACGCCGGTTCTCTACCTTTCCGACGACGTCAACCCGGGTATTGAATGACAATAGCCGAATTTTTCACTATATTTTCAGGAAAATTCCCACGGAAACCGGGTACAAGTCCGGTGCGTTATCGTGGTCGAAAAGCGGCAGCAAAGAGGCTTGTCCGTACAGCGTAAACCAACCGTACCCCACGCGGGCCATGGCGTCCAGACCCCAGGTGTTCAATCCCAAATCGCCCTTCACGCTCACCTTGTTGAAGTTTCCGTCCAGATCGTACTTCTGCTTGTACATGTTCCCCAGCTTCAACTTTCCCACTACCCCGGCCGACAGGTGAAACGAGCGGGATTGCTTGGATGAAGTGTTGATTTCCAGCAGGAGAGGCACCGCCAGATAGCTCACGCGCAGCTTGTTTTTGGTCACGTTTTTGTCGCCCGTGGGCATGGTGAACAGGGAATCGCCGACAAAGGAAAATTCCCGATCGCCTCCGTACTTGAAATTGTAAAATTGAACGCTCATCCCCGTTGTAAATCCAACGTAATCACCTATGACGCGTCCTTTCAACTGGGCGAAATTAAAGGCGATGTATCTCGAGCGTGCCAGGTTGGGTTCCAGCGCCGACCATTCATCGTCCAGGTCAAAATCGTAATCCTCGCCGGCCAGCGTATTCACACCCAGATCGATGCCGTTCCACCAAGTGAGTTTGTACTTGTTTTTCCGTTTCTCCTTCCGAACGTCGGTCAGGGTGTCGGTTGTGGTTTCCCCGCCCTTATTTTGCGTGATCACGATTTTGGTGGATCCCACCGAAATTTTCGTGGTGTCCTCCCCTGTAGGCGTTTCGACTTCGATCTGCACGTCGTCTTCGGGCGCCAGGGTGTCCGTAGTGGCGGGTTCCTGCGCCGCAAGTGTCGCGGCCGCAAGTAAGAAAAGGGCTGTAGATAGGATTTTCATGGGATGATTTTTTTGGTTTTTACGTTTTTATCTTTCCGTTTTGTGTGTGACGGTCTACCCCACCGATTTGTTACTCCCCGAAAAAAATTTTTGTTTTTATCGCTTTTCAAGACTAGGATCACTCTTTATTTTTTGGGCGCGCCTGCGGTGCTTCCCGATTTTCATCCCACTTCCCTCGGCTATTCGGGATTCCCTGGCAAGATCTGCGAGCCGCAGGCCGGGCTGTTCGCTATATACCCGCCGACCACGGCGGGTGATGCCGCTTCCATCCCTCGCGCGAATCAAGTCTTTGTCGAATTCCCCAAATGGTCTCATTACCGGGAAGTAGACCGCTCGAATCCTATTCCTCCAATTCGCACCGCGAAGGTCTGTCGTTGCCCTTCACGTGTGCTCACGGTATTTTTGCTCACTTCGGCGTCGAGCAGTTCGGCGGCTTTCCGCTTGGCGTTCTCAGTGATGGTGGCTGGGTCGGGCACCGATTCCACCGCGAGGATTTCCCGCGTTTTGTCCGCAACCCATTGGGGAATGCTGATGTACTCTTGTGCGTAGGTCGAAACCTCCTCGGCGACCGGTTCGGAATTGCTCTCCGCCGTCAACTCCTTCAAAACCGGGTCGACTACGGGTTGGACATTCTCCACTTCCATACGCTCTTCGGCAACCTCTACCCGATCCGGCAACTCGGTGTCTTCGGGGATGATCTCGTCCGACGCGATGAGGATTTCCTCTGGACCTTCGGTCTTGGTTTCAACCGCCAAATTCCCTTGGGTGTGAGGTGTTTCGGTGCTCGTTAAAACCTCAACCGGATGGATTGGAACCGCCTGTAACTCCGCAGGCAGCTCTTGGGGTCTTTCCACGTGGGGTGGTTTGGTCTCAATCGGTCCGAGGGTGAGGCGCGGGGATCGATCGTCTTCCCATTTGAAGGGAACCATCCACAACAGCAGGATCACGGCCGCGGCGGCGCCTACCCGATACCACAATCCGAATACCTTCGCTTCCTTGCGGTGGAGCTCCCGTTTGTCGGGGTAAAACACGCCCGAAGGGGGCTTCAAACGAGGAACGTCTTCCCACGTGGCGGTCCGAATCGCGTCGGCAGATGGGCGTGGCGTATCCGAGGAGAGAACGGAATGTGTATGCGAGGGGGACATTCCCGAGTGGGAAACCGAATGCCGGTACAAGGAGGATTTGTCCATGTGCACGACCGGAGCACGCAAAACGGATTTTTTGACGGCCTCGAATTCCTTCCGGAATTCCTCGCGGTGCATCAGGGCTTCGAAACACTTCGACTCCCCCTCGTCGAGTTCACCGTCAACGGCGAGGTTGTACAGCTTTTCACGGGTCTCGGCATCCTCAGGTCCAACGGGCAATTTCAACGCGCTGAAATCGACGGAATGCGCTCCATCGGGTCGCAACACGGCTTCCGAGCCAAAGGGATCGTCGTGGAGGTCCGTCATCGAGGCGATGAATTCTTCCACTTCCTTCGCTCGACGAGGATCCAATCGACCTTCGAGGTAGTCGGCCAACAATGCTTCGATATCTTCCTTCCGATTCATCACATCAGCGTTTCGGGGGCGACCAAATAGGTGCGCAGCGCTTTTCGGGCGCGGAAAATGTAAACTTTGACTTGCGATTCCGTCAGACGGCATATTTCGCCGATCTCGGCGTAGGAATACCCTTCGTAATCGCGGAGCAGCACCACCGATTTCTGGATCTCGGGCAAGGTGTCCAGTGCTTGGTGGAGAATTTCATTAAGGTCGCTGTACTGGCGGTCGTGAGACATTTGCAGGGGATCCGCTTCGCTGAATTCCCCCTTCTTTTTGTCCCGCCTCAGCGCATCGATCATGGTGTGATAACCCACCGTAAACAGATAGCTCTTGGCCTTGTCGGCGTTTACCTCCTCGAGTTTCACCCACAATTTCTCAAACGAATCCTGCACGATATCCCGCGCAAACTCGGCGTCGCGCACGTGTTTGAGGATAAATCGGTAGAGATTGTCGGCGTGGAGGTCCACGCAGCGGTTGTAGTCTTCGGCCTTCATCCGGTCGGGTTCATGGTTGTGACGGACAAGGTTGTCGATTTGTTACAGGCGGTGCGATCGAAGGCGGGCAGTGTCCCGGCGGAGGCTCGGCGTATCCCTCGTCAATCGAGTTGCAGCACCGCCAGGAAGGCCTTCTGCGGCACTTCCACGTTGCCGACTTGACGCATGCGTTTCTTGCCCTTCTTCTGCTTCTCGAGCAGCTTCCTCTTTCGGGTGATGTCTCCGCCGTAACACTTTGCGGTAACGTCTTTGCGAAGTGCGCGAACGGTTTCACGCGCAATGATTTTCGAACCGATGGCCGCTTGGATGGCGATCTCGAATTGCTGTCGCGGGATGAGTTCCCTCAGTTTTCCGCAAATGCGCTTGCCGAGATCGTATGCGTTGTCGCGGTGGATCAGCGCCGAAAGGGCGTCTACCTGGTCGCCGTTCAACAGGATATCGAGTTTCACCAAGTGACTCTGCTTGTACCCGATGGGAAAGTAGTCGAAGGAGGCGTATCCCCTGGAAATAGTTTTGAGCTTGTCGTAAAAATCGAATACGATCTCTCCAAGCGGCATCTCGAAAGTGAGCTCCACGCGGTCGGAGGTGAGGTACACTTGGTTTTTCAACTCCCCCCGCTTGTCGATGGCCAGATTCATTACCGGACCGACGTAGTTCGATTTGGTGATGATGTTGGCTTTGATGTACGGTTCTTCCACGTACTCCAGCGCCGAGGGTTCTGGAAATTCGCTGGGGTTGTTTACCACCAGTTCTTCGCCTTGGGTGGTGCGGGCGCGGTAGCTTACGTTGGGAACGGTGGTGATGACCGTCATGTCGAACTCCCGCTCCAAGCGTTCCTGGATGATTTCCATGTGAAGCATGCCCAGGAAGCCGCAGCGAAAACCGAATCCCAGCGCGGCGGACGACTCGGGTTCGAAAACCAGGGAGGCGTCGTTGAGCTGCAATTTTTCCAAAGACGCGCGAAGTTCTTCGAAGTCTTCGGTGTCGACGGGGTAGATCCCGGCGAAAACCATGGGCTTTACGTCTTCGAATCCTTTGATCGCGGGCGCCGGACGGGATGTGAGCGTGATGGTGTCACCCACCTTCACTTCCTTCGCCTCTTTAATTCCCGAAATGATGTAGCCCACGTCTCCGGCGCTGAGCACCTTTTTGGGAACCGGTTTTAGTTTCAAAGTACCGATTTCGTCGGCTTCGTATTCGTGGCCGGTGTGGGCGAATTTCACGCGATCGCCCTTGTGCAATTGTCCATTGCGGATGCGAAAATACGCGATTATGCCCCGGAAGGAATTGTACACCGAATCGAAAATCATCGCCTGCAAAGGCGCATCGGGATCGCCGACAGGTGCGGGGATGCGGTGGATGACCGCTTCCAATATTTTGTCTACTCCCATCCCGGTTTTACCGCTCGCCGGAATGATGTCGGCGGGATCGCAACCGATGAGTTCGACGATTTGGTCGCTGACCTCTTCGGCCATGGCGCTGTCGAGGTCCATCTTGTTGAGGATGGGAATGATTTCCAGGTCGTGCTCCAGCGCCAAGTACAGGTTTGAAATGGTTTGGGCCTGAATGCCCTGCGTGGCGTCGACGATGAGTAGGGCTCCTTCGCAGGCGGCGATGGAACGGGAAACTTCGTAGGAGAAGTCGACGTGGCCCGGAGTGTCGATGAGGTTGAGGATGTAATTCACCCCCTCGTGCGAGTACTCCATCTGTATCGCGTGGCTCTTGATGGTGATGCCCCGCTCCCGCTCCAAGTCCATGTTGTCCAAAGTCTGTTCCTGCATCTCACGCTCGGTGATGGTGCCGGTGGCTTGGAGCAACCGGTCGGCCAGCGTGCTTTTGCCGTGGTCGATGTGGGCGATGATGCAGAAATTACGGATGTGTTTCATTGAGCCAGGAAATAGTGTGCGAAAATACGGTTTTGTACGGGAAGGAGATTCTCCGGGGCGAAATTCTTCCCCGGATGCTTTTCATACGGTCCGGGTGGACTTCCAAAGTGGAATTACCGCGGCATTCGATCATCTTCGGGTTTGCCGGAATTGCGGGTGTGAAAGGGCGACGTGTCGCTAGAGGGAATTTCGTGTGAAGTCGTACGCCGGCATCCTCTGCGTCGGCACGGGATGCGGGATGCGCCGAACGGGCCGCGACGAAGAAGCGCGCCCGGTGGGCTTGCATCCCGCCCTGTGCCGTCGCGGAGATACAGGCGGAAGACTGACCCGGCCGAGGCGGTTGAACCTCCGGAAGGATCACATAATGAATGAGGTTGGTCGACGTGCGGACGGGATTTTCCCGCCGGGGCACACCCAAAAATATCACACGATCGTGGTGAGGAGGTATTCTTTGACCACGGGAAGTACGGTTTCGAATCGGGGCAGGGGCATGGTGGTTTCGACCAAATACGCGTTGGGTTGGTTCGGCGTGTCGCTGCGCCTCAGGTAACGCCCTTTGATGGCGGTGAAGTCGGGAAATGCGCCTACGGTGACTTCGTCGAGGAAGCGGGTGACCACGTCTTTGTGCGTATCGGTGGTGCCGGGGCGACGCACCATGCGGAATGCGTATTGGTACACCCGGGCTGCGCCGGACTTTTTGAACAGCAGCAGGCCTCCGCTGTTGTCGGCACCCATGATGCCAACGGGTGAAATGTTTATTTCTTTCATCACCTCTTCCTTTGTCTCCAAGCCTTGCTTCATGACGCGATCGAAGCGCTCTTTGGCGAAGGCCAATATCTCGTCGAGGAGGTCGAGCACGCCGGACTCGTCTTCCACACCCCGGCGAATCATTTTCAATCTCTTTAAATCGATTTTGAGCAATTCGGTGCGCAGGGCGTCGTGAAGGGCTTCCTTTTTGGACTCGTAGGCATCGAGCAGTGCCAAGTGCCCGGCGAGTTCGGTCAGATACGGGTAAAGCCTGTGGCTGGCGAAATGCGCTTCAACCTGCTGCATGTACCCCAAGACCTGATAGGTTTTGTACTCGTAATCGAAAACGGGTTCGACGATCCAATTTTTACTCAATGGTGACATACCGTAGATTAATTTTAATTTTGCCTGCGGTAATTGTTTACGAATGATCAAGGCGCGGGTTATGTACCTCCAAGTTACGCAAATCGATTTTCAAGCAAAACACCGGGCGGTACGGATGGGTTTATGGGTAACCGGAAAACCAACACCGCGCATATAAGAACGAGAGCTTCCACGAACACATTGCCATCGAGAGACACCCCTTCTCTATTCAACCAAACGCTAAAAGCCTACCAAGACAAACCACGATGAAGCGAATTTCCTTGACCTCGGCCCCTTCGATACGACGCACCCTGAAATTTTCCCTGTTCTTGGCGGGTGTGGTCTTGTTCATGTCATGCGTACCCCAACGCAAACTCGAAGACGTAACACGCAAACAAGAAGCTTGCGAAGAAGAAAACGCGCGGTTGAAAGAGCAGAATGAGAATTATTCCACGCGGATCAACGAGTTCGAATCGAAATACGCCGTGGCGGAAAGGCAAATCGACGCGTTGAAATCGGATACCACCGTGCTGGGGCGCAGCCTGCGGATTTTGAGAAACCAATACGACAAAATCAACGCGCTGAACGACGAGCTGCTGAGCAAATCTTCGCAGTTGAAAGAGGGCACCGAAGCGGAAAAACGCACCCTGATGGCGGAACTGGAAAATACGCGTGCGGCGCTGCAGGAAAAGGAAGACGCGCTCAACGAACTGGAAACCGCGCTGAACAAGAAGGAAGAGGAATTGATGCTGCGGGAAACGAGCCTGCGTGAACTCCGAGAAAACCTGGCCCAAAAAGATTCGGTTATGCGGGCGCTACGCCAGAGCGTCGCCGATGCCCTGCTGGGCTTCGAGGGCAAAGGCTTGACGGTGGAACACAAAAACGGCCGGGTGTACGTAAACATGGAAGCCAAATTGCTCTTCGCCACTGGCGATACCAAAGTGGACCCCCAAGGACGCAAGGCCATCATCGATCTGTCCCGCGCCATAGAAAACCAACAAGACCTGAACGTGGTGGTGGAAGGCCATACCGACACCGACGAATTCAACCGCGCCACTTTTCCGCGCAACAACTGGGACCTCAGCGTGCTGAGGGCCACTTCCGTGATAAATATCATGGTGGAAAATTCGGATATCGACCCCGCCATTTTGACCGCCTCGGGCAGAAGTCAATACCACCCCGTGGATCCTTCCGACAAAGCCAAAAACCGACGCATTGAGATCGTCCTCTCGCCCAAATTGGACGCGTTGATGGAGCTGATCGAAGAGTAATTTCGAGAAAGACGGCTCCCCGGCCTCAGCCGAACATGGTGCGCAACATGTCGTTCACCTTGGCCACGCGCACGACTTCCACTCCATCCTTCGGTACGTGCACCTCCTTGTGAGCTTTTGCGATGAGGATGCGACGGAACCCCAATTTCGAAGCTTCCGATATCCGCGTGTCGATGTGCGTCACGGGGCGGATTTCCCCCGAAAGTCCCACTTCGCCCGCGAAGCAGGTATGCCGGGGCAAACTCAAGTCCTCGCTGGATGAAAGCACCGCCGCGGTGACGGCCAAATCGATGGACGGATCGTTGACTTTCAGGCCTCCGGCGATGTTCAGGAATACGTCTTTGGCCCCCAGTTGGAATCCGCATCTCTTCTCCAAAACGGCCAGCAGCATTTGCAGGCGCTTCACGTCAAAACCCGTGGCCGAACGCCTCGGGGTGCCGTACACCGCCGAACTCACCAGGGCCTGCACTTCGATGATCAAGGGCCGTACCCCTTCGATGATGGCCGCAGAAGCCGAACCGCTCAAATCTTCCGACAAGGGAGAACGGAGCAGCTCGGAGGGGTTTTCCACGGGTCGAAGCCCCTTGCCTTCCATTTCGTAAATCCCCAGTTCGTTCGTGCCGCCGAATCGGTTTTTGCTGCACCTCAACAGCCTGTACATGTGCTGCTGATCTCCTTCGAAAACCAAAACCGTGTCGACCATGTGTTCGAGGACTTTCGGCCCGGCGATCTGCCCTTCTTTGGTAATGTGCCCGATCAGGAATATCGCCACGTCGTGGGTTTTGGCGTAGCGGATTAGCTGCGCCGTGCTTTCGCGGATCTGACTCACGGAGCCCGCCGCGGAATCCAACGCACCCGATTCCAAGGTTTGCACCGAATCGACGATCAGAAAATGGGGCTCGAGTTTCCGCGCGTGGGAAACGATGGTGGCGGGATCGGTCTCGCCGAGAAGGAAACAATTGTCGGACAATGCGCCGATGCGCTCACCCCGTCCCGCGATTTGGGCCTTGCTCTCCTCTCCCGATACGTACAGCACGTTGCCCTTGGTGTACCTCAGGGCGGTTTGGAGCATCAAGGTGGACTTGCCTATGCCGGGCTCACCGGCCAGCAGCACCACCGATCCGGGCACCAGTCCCCCGCCGAGGGTTCTCTCCATTTCCACATCGCCCAGGGAAAGCCGTTTGGCGGAATCGCCCTTGATTTGGGAAATGGCTTCGGGAACGTCGCCTTCCATGCGCCCCACGCCGGACCGCGATTTGAGTTCGCGGGGAGCGACCACCTCTTCCGAGAATCTGTTCCACTCCCGGCATGAGGGGCACTGCCCCAACCACCGCGGCGATTCATACCCGCAATTGGTGCAAAAGAAGACCGTTTTAGCCTTGGCCATCGCGCAATTTCTCGATGAGGGAAGTGGTGGAATACCCTTCCACCAAAGGGATGGCGACCACTTTCTTGCCGGCGGCTTTTTGGAAATCGGAACCCACGATGTACGCGGGATTGTTCGGATCGCTCTCTTCCGGGTCGTAGTCGCCGCCCTTCACCAACACGTCGGGCTCGAACATCTTCACGAGTTCGATCGGCGTGGATTGGTCGAAAACCACCACGGCGTCCACCATCTGCAAAGAAGCCAGCACCAGCGCCCTGTCGTCCGTGGGGTTCACGGGGCGGTTATCCCCTTTTCCCAGTGTTTTCACCGACACGTCGGAATTCAGTCCGACGATCAACCTGTGGCCGAAACCCGCCGCCTCGGCGAGAAGACTCACGTGGCCCCTGTGCAAAATGTCGAATACGCCGTTGGTGAAAACCACGCGCTGGCTCTTCACTTTCCATCCGGCCACCACCCTTTTGAGGTCTTCGGGCGCCATGATCTTCGATTGGATGTTTTCAAGTCTTGACATAACTTCTCTTTTTGTTGTAAATGGGTAACAGCAGCATGCTCGCGCCGCCGACAACCAACACCAAAATGGTTTGGGACGACCAAATGATCCATCCCAAAGCGAAGCCGGTTTCCTTGGCGATGCCGAATAAAATCAAACTTTGCATGACGCCCACGGGAAAAGCGCCGATGCCGCCGGGGATCAGCGCGATGGCGAAGCTCCCCAAAACGAAACCGGTGAAAACCGCATCCGGACCCAAATGGGCGGTTTCGTCCAAAGAAAGAAAGCAGATCCAGTACATCCCGATATACAGACCCCAAATCCCCACGGTCGCCAAGATGTACAACCCGCTCTTTTCCATGCGGAAAATGCTTCTCAGCCCTTCGAGCAGCCCTTGCACCAGGGTGTGCACCTTGGCGATGGCGGGAATGTGCTTATAAGTCCGCAAGGCGTAAATCCCGAAAAGCACGCAGACCACCACCGCCAAAAGGATCAATTGAACCACCCCCGACCCCGCCACGTCTCGAATTTTTTCCATCAGGGCCGAGACGAAATCCGTTAGGTTGTGGTATTGGAAAATCACGGTGATACCGGTGATCAGCAGAAGCACCACCAAGTCGATGGCGCGCTCGGACAGAATGGAACCGAAGGACTTTTGGAAAGGAACCCCTTCGAATTTGGTAATGGTCGCCGCCCGGCTCACCTCGCCCACCCGGGGCAGCGCCATGTTGACGATGTACCCCACCATGACCGACATGAAATTATTGGCTTGTCGGGTGTGGTAGCCCATGGCGTTGAGTTGGAACGACCACCTATACCCCCGCAGAAAATGACTCGACAAGCCCAAGAGCAAGGAAATGCCGACCCAGAAATAGTTGGCTCGTGAAAACGCGAGAAACAAATCACTCCTCTGACTTTCATCCAATTGCCCGTAGATATGCACCACGAGATAGATCCCCAGCGAAATGGGCACGGCGATCTTCAAAAATTGAATGAGGTATTTCTTGAGCATGGGAAAAATGGCGGTCAAATGTATACACAATCACCCATTCGCCCTTTTCCATTAGGGTTTTCGTGGGTGTGTCTAAGCTCGTCCATTACCGGCCGAAATTCAGATTTCCATGTTGTCGATCAATCGGATACCTCCGATGAAAGCCGCCACCAACGCGCGTCGTGGCACCGATCCGTCATCGATGCGGGGCACGTCCAAGGATGTCGGGTCCACGACTTTGAAATACTCCACCTCGATTTCAGGAAATCCGTCCAAATAACGCCTGCCCAAACTTTCCAATTCCGCCGAAGATTTTCCTTCGCTGTTCCTCCGCACCAAGTCCAAACTTCGGTACAATTCCTCGGCGAGTTTCGTCGATCGGGCGTCGAGGCGCTCGTTTCTCGAACTGCGGGCCAGTCCGGACGCCTCTCTCACCGTCGGACACCCCACCACTTCCACATTCAGGCCGAAATCTTTCGTCATGCGCTTCACGATGAGGTATTGCTGATAGTCTTTCAGTCCGAAATACGCCTTTTCGGGGCGGACGATCTCGAAGAGGCGCTTCACGACGGAGGCCACTCCGTTGAAATGCCCCGGTCTCTTTTCACCTTCCATGGTTGCGGCCAGAGGCCCGAACTCGTATTGATTTCGGTCCGGCTCCGGGTACACCGTTTCGAAGGAGGGCAGAAACACCACGTCGCACCCCACGGCCTCCAAGAGGCGCAGGTCCTCCTCCTCGTGGCGGGGGTATTTTTCGAAATCCACCGCGTCGTTGAACTGCGTGGGATTGACGAAAATAGAGCAGACCACCACGTCTTCTTCCTCCTTGGCTCGTTTGATCAGACTGAGGTGACCGTCGTGCAAGGCACCCATGGTGGGCACGAAACCGATATGATTAAAGTGCTGAAGGTGATCGCGCACCTCGGCCACTGTTTTCAGGACTCGCATGCTTCGTTCGGTGATTCAGCGCATTAGGCTGTGGAAGGCTTGGAGAAAAGGGGCAAACTTACAGGATTAACGTGAGAATTCGGGAAAATTTCGTTACTTTTGCAAAGTATTTCAATTCCCTTTCATTTATGAAGAAGACGAGAGTTTTGTATGTGTCGCAGGAGATCACGCCCTTCCTGCCTAAAAATGAATTGTCGGAAGTATCGAGGAACCTGCCCCAAGGTATTCACGAGAAAGGCAAGGAAATTCGCGTGTTCATGCCCAAGTACGGCTCCATCAACGAGCGTCGTCATCAACTCCACGAAGTGATCCGCTTGTCCGGAATGAACTTGGTGGTCAACGATACCGATCATCCCCTCATCATAAAAGTTGCGTCGATACCCGCAGCGCGTATGCAGGTGTACTTCATCGACAACGAAGATTACTTCCATCGCAAAGCCGTATTGGAAGACAAAAACGGCGTTCCTTTCCCCGACAACGACGAAAGATCCATTTTCTTTTCCCGCGGTGTTCTGGAAACCGTGAAAAAACTGGGTTGGGCTCCCGACATCATCCACTGCCACGGATGGATGACCGCCATGTTGCCCTTGTACGTGAAGAAATTCTACAACGACGACCCCCACTTCTCCGAGTCCAAAGTCGTGTATTCGGCTTATGACCGAGGTTTCGAAGGTGCGCTGGACCCCGCGTTGCCAAAAAAATTGAAACTCGACGAGTTTGAGGATGCCGATTTCTCGGAAATCGGCAACAAAGCCGATTTCACCAACCTCAACAAACTCGCATTCCGATACTCGGACGCGATTGTCGAAGGCAGCCAAACACTGAATGAAGACATCGTCGCAGCGGCCAAAGCATCCGAAAAACCGTTGTTGTCATACTGTGAACCGGCCAACTGCGTTAAAGCCTACAGCGACTTCTATGATGAGATCCTCGAAGAGAACTCCGTCCTCGCAGACTGAGAACGAATTTCGAATTGCAAGACTGATAAGACCATATAGTTCGCGGCCCTTCGCTGGGGCCGCTGTCTTTTTGATGGCCCTCGCCATCGCTTTTACTTCCTGCGAAAAACCCGAGGAATCCGTCGGGATCAACCTCCAACCGGAAGAGGATATCTTCGGCGTCGGATACACCGACACGGTGACCATATCCCTGAAAACCGTCGAGGAAGACTCCCTTCGGGCCGACAACATCACCCCGGGACTCATCGGTGCGTATATGGACCCGGTTTTCGGACTTACCAAAGCCACGCACAACACCGAGTTGAGGCTGACCTCCAACAACCCCTCTTTCGTGAGAGAAGGGGGTACCATGGATCAAGTGGTGATCGATTCGGTGGTGCTGTCCCTGTGGTACGCCGCTCCGCCCGCCGTACCGGGATCGAGCGACGAAGTATCACCGGTGTACGGAGGGCTGGGTCCTCAGCACTTCCAAGTCTTCGAACTCGATGAATACCTCAGCTTCGATTCGGCCTACTACGCCACGCGCGAAGCGGCCGTGATTCCCGAAGACCTGGTGTTGGAAGGCCACAACCTCATCGCGCCCAACCCCACCGACAGTATCGTACTGGGTGGTTTACCCGCTCCGGCCCGCTTGAGAATACCGCTCAAGCACAGCTTGGCCGAAAGAATCATTTCCGCCGGCTTGGACGGAGGCCTTACCGCCGAAGCGTTCCGCGATCTGGTGAAGGGAATTCAGATTACGGTCGATGAAAACGCTCCGGGTGTGGACCTTACCACCACCGGCATCATCGCGTTCGAAACCTTGTCGGCACAGAGCACGCTCAACATGTATTACCGTGACACCATCGCCGGCGACACCCTCGCATACGGCTTCGTGATGCGGTCGCTCACCGGAAAGTACAACCAGTTCGATCATGATTACACCTCCGCACAGGACCCACTGTACCAACAAGTGATCAATCAGGATTACACCACCTCCGGAGAAGTGGTCTACCTCCAAGCCATGAACGGAGTGAAAATCGAAGTGGATTTTCCGAATATCGAGGCGTACCGCGATTCGTCGAACCTGTCCATCGCAAGAGCCGAATTGGTGCTACCGGTAAACGAAGAAGCCTACGAATCCGATTTTTACCCGCCCGGAGGGCTCTTCATGTTCGGTCTCGACGAAGAGGGCAGAGCCTACCTCCTGCCCGATCGACCCGTCACCGGCGGCTTCAACGGAGCGGTCTACGATCACGAAAACAAAGAATACCGGTTTATTATTCCACGCTATGTACAACAGGTTCTCAGCGGCGAGCTCGAGCACCACGGCTTGGAAATCGTAGCCGAACGCGCGGCGTTTTCACCGCGAAGAACGATCATAAACGGGCCCGATCATCCCGACCGGCCCATGAAGTTATTACTCACTTTTACGACTTATTGAGCTATGTGTGGAATCGTTGGATACATAGGCCCACGGAAGGCTTATCCCATACTGATGAATGGGTTGAAACGACTGGAATACCGCGGATATGACAGCGCGGGCATCGCCACCATCGAACCGGACGGAGAACTCCGCATGTTCAAAAAACAAGGAAAAGTCGTGGTCCTGGAAGACCACGTCACGGAATTCGGAACCCTTTCCGGCACCATCGGAATTGGCCACACCAGATGGGCGACCCACGGAGCCCCCACGGATGCCAATGCCCACCCCCACGAGTCCGGCGACGGAAAAATGGTGATGATCCACAACGGCATCATCGAAAACTACGGCCCCCTGCGAGAAGAGCTCATCCACAGGGGTCACGAATTTACCAGCGACACGGACACGGAGGTGTTGATCCACCTCATCGAAAACATCCGCAACAACGAGAATACCACGCTCTTTGAAGCCGTGCGCATGGCCCTCAACGAGGTGGTCGGCGCCTATGCCATCGTGGTGTTGGACAAGGAAAATCCCGACCAGCTCATCGCTGCGAAAAAGGGAAGCCCCATGGTCATCGGCATCGGTCCCAACCGCGAATACTTCGTGGCATCCGACGCCACTCCCATCATCGAGTACACCAAAAACGTGGTCTACCTCGACGACGAGGAAATCGCCATCATCGATCGACACGAGGGATTCAGCCTGAAAAACGTGGCCAACCAAGAAAAAACGCCCTACGTCCAAGAATTGGAAATGAAGCTGGAGGCGTTGGAAAAAGGCGGGTACGAGCACTTCATGCTGAAGGAAATCTACGAACAGCCCCGTTCCATCCGCGACAGCATGCGGGGTAGATTGCGCAAAGAAGACGGCCTGGTGGAGCTCGGCGGAATCCGGGACTACATGCGCCGCTTCGTCAACGCAAAGCGCATCATCATTTTGGGCTGCGGCACCAGTTGGCACGCGGGACTCGTTGGCGAGTACCTTTTCGAAGATTTGGCACGCATCCCTGTGGAAGTGGAGTACGCCTCCGAATTCCGCTACCGAAACCCCATCATCTTCGAAGACGACGTGGTTATCGCCATTTCCCAATCCGGCGAAACCGCCGACACGCTGGCGGCCATCGAACTCGCCAAGTCCAAAGGTGCCACCATCATCGGCATTTGCAACGTAATCGGTTCTTCCATCCCACGCGCCACACACGCCGGATCGTATATGCACGCCGGACCCGAAATCGGTGTGGCCTCCACAAAGGCCTTTACGGCACAGGTGACGATTCTCACGCTCATGGCCCTCCACGTGGCACACGAGAGGGGCTCCATCACCGCCGGAAGGTATCGCCGCCTGTTGATCGAACTCGACAGCATTCCGAAACTGGTGGAAAAAGTGCTGAAACTCGACGATTCCATCCGTGAGATCGCCGAGATTTACAAAGACTCCCCCAACGCCTTGTACCTCGGCAGGGGCTACTTCTTCCCCGTCGCGTTGGAAGGCGCATTGAAACTCAAGGAAATCTCTTACATCCACGCCGAAGGATATCCCGCGGCGGAGATGAAACACGGGCCCATCGCGCTGATCGACGAGGAAATGCCGGTGATCGTCATCGCACCGAGAACGGGTTCCTACGAAAAGATCATCAGCAATATCCAAGAGGTGAAAGCGAGGAAAGGTCAAGTCATCGCGGTGATCAACGAGGGCGAAGACCAACTCCGCGACATGGTGGACCACGCCATCGAGGTGCCCATGGTCGACGAATGCCTCATGCCCCTGCTTACGGTCATCCCCTTGCAGTTGCTGAGCTACCACATCGCGGTAATGCGCGGGTGCAACGTCGATCAACCCAGAAACTTGGCCAAATCGGTGACGGTGGAATAATCCCGAACCGGGAAACCGCCCTTTTCTATTCCGTAAGGAAGACCCTTTTCACCCTCGGGGAAATGCCGGTGAGCACCTCGTAGGGTATGGTGTCCATGGCTTCGGCCAATTCGTATACGGTCACGTGTTCTCCGAAAATTTCCACCGGATCTCCCTCCTCGCAGGGGATCCCGGTCACATCCACCATGGCCATATCCATGCAGATGCCGCCGATGAAGGGAGCGAATTTCCCCCCAACGTACACCCGGCCCTTTCCGTACCCCAGCGCCCGTCGAAGTCCGTCGGCGTACCCTATGGGCAGTACGGCAATGCGCGAATCCACAGCCGGGGCTTGACCCGGCGCGTAGCCGATCCGATCCCCGGCCTTCACTGCGCGAATTTGTGAGATCACGGTGCGAAGGCTTGCCGCGGGTTCCAGACGTTCCCTCAGGGCGCGCCCTCCCGATAAACCGTGCAAAGCCAGTCCCACCCTTACCATCTCGAACAATCCCCCCGGATGGCGCATGACTCCCGCCGAATTGAGGATGTGTCGCATGAACGGGGCGTCGAGGTGCTTGGCCAATGCGTCCGTGGCTTTCTCGAAAGTCCGCAACTGCGCATTCGTGACGTCGTCGAAATCGGGACGCTCGCTGCCCGCCAAATGCGAAAACACCGTTTTTACTTCCAAGGAGGCGTCTCCCGCCAGCGCTTCACCGAGGGCGTCCATCTCGTCGGGGTCGAAACCCAAGCGGTGCATTCCCGAATCGATTTTGAGATGCACCGGGTAAGCCCCTTCGACGTTCCGGCGCGCCAGGGCTTGGCGAAAAAGAGTCAAAACCCGGAAACCGTAAATCAGCGGTTCCAGTCGGTGGGAGATCATCACCGCGTAACCCGAATTTTCGGGGTTGAGCACGAGGATGGGCAAGGTAATACCGGCCTCCCGAAGCGCCACGCCCTCGTCGATATACGCCACCGCGAGGTAGTCCACCCGGTTGTATTCCAGTAACCGGGCGAGTTCATGGGTGCCGCTGCCGTAGGCGAAAGCTTTGACCACCGCCATGATTTTCACCCCCGGCGGCAGGAGGGCGCGGATGCGATTCAGGTTGTCGATGACTTTCACCAAGTCGATCTCCAATACGGTTTCGTGCGACTTGCGCTGCAACACGTCGACGATGCGCTCGAAAGCGAAGACCCGGCTGCCCTTCACCAAAATGTCTTCGCGGGAAAATCGGGACAAGGGCTCGTCGGCGAGAAATGAGTCGGTGTTGGGGTAAAACATCGCCGACACGCCTTCGAAAACCTCGCGGTGACTCGAAATATCCGGGCCGATGCCGACAAACCTGCCGATGCCCTTGATGCGAATCATGTCCGCCACCTTGGAATAAAGCGCCCGAGGGTCTTCACCGCTTTGCGCGATATCGCTGACAATGGCCACTTTGTCGCTGTTTTTTCCCTGCCGCCGAAGAAAATCCAATGCGATTTCCAAGGAGTTGATATCGGAATTGTACGTGTCGTTGATCACGGTGCACCCGTTGAGGCCCTCCAACTGTTCGAGGCGCATGGCCACGGGCACCAGGTTGGCGATGCGTCGGTTGGTGTTTTGTGGGTGGGGCGTCAGCTCGAGCATGAGCGCCCAGCAATGGCACACGTTCTCAAGGGATGCCGCATCCGTAAAAGGGATGTCCGTTTCCACCGGTTGACCCCGGAAATTTCCCTTCAGGTGTATTCCCTCGGGCGATCGCGAAGTGGAGGTGATTCTCAGGTCCGCATCGGTTTGAAAAGACCACGTGAGTTGTTTGCCGCGGAAGGACTTGTTCACTTCCTCGGCGATGGGGAGATGGTCCCGGCAGTAGACAAGAATGGAGGCGTCTCGAAAGAGTTTCATCTTCTCGGCCACCTTCGTTGCGAGGTCGGGAAAGTTCTCTTGGTGGGGCGGGCCGATATTGGTGAAAATACCGATGTCGGGGTTGAGGATGCGTTGCAGGTTTTCCATTTCCCCCGGGTGTGAAATCCCCGCTTCGAAGATCGCCAAGTCGTGCATGTCGTTCATCGCCCAGACGGCCAAGGGTACGCCCAATTGGGAATTAAAACTCTTGGGACTTCTTACGATGTGGTAATCGTCTTGCAGGAGTTGGAAGAGCCATTCCTTGACCACCGTTTTTCCGTTGCTGCCGGTGATGGCCACTACGGGGTACCGGAATCGGCGCCGGTGTTCGGCGGCCAGCGATTGCAGCGCGGCCCGCGCATCGTCTACGATCAGCACGTTGGCTTCGGGCAGGAGCGAGGCTTTGGATCGGTCGGAGATGACGAAATTGCGCATGCCCGCGCGGTAAATATCGCCGAGGAAATCGTGCCCGTCGTGGATATCGCCCACGATGGCGAAAAACACCGACTCTGCCGTGTGCCGGTAATTGCGCGTGTCGGTCACCAGGTGTTTTATCTGCGTTTGGAACTTGATGTCGGCGTGGGTGGCGCCGCAGTATTCGGCAAATCGCGTTATGGGATAGCCGGCGTTATTCATCGCCTTGTCTTCGTTGGGCTTCTTCCTTCTCTTTTTCCATGGCGTGGAGAAAGGCCTTTCGGCTCAAAGGTTCGTAGCGATCCCTTTCACCCAGCTCTATGGTGTCGGAACCGCCGGTAATCCGGTGGGAGTAGTGGGCCAGTCGGCCGGTGCGGACGCAGATGGCGTGCACCTTGGTGACGTACTCGGCGATGGCGAGCAAGTTGGGCATGGGCCCGAAAGGCCGTCCTTGAAAATCCATGTCCAAGCCCGCCACGATTACGCGGATGCCCTGATTTGCAAGTTCGTTGCACACTTCCGGCAAGCTGGAATCGAAAAACTGCGCCTCGTCGATTCCCACGACGTCCGCCCCGCCGGAAAGCAACAAAATATTTGCGGAAGACGACACCGGCGTGCCAGCAAGGATGTTGCGGTCGTGGCTCACCACGTCGCTGTCGTGGTAGCGCGTGTCGATTCGGGGTTTGAACACTTCGATGCTTTGCTTGGCGATGCGCGCTCTGTTGAGTCTACGCAACAACTCTTCGGTTTTGCCGGAAAACATGGAGCCGCAGATAACCTCTATCCATCCGTCACCCCTTCCTTTTTGCTTTGGTAAATCTTCGAGAAACATAATGCCATTTACGCTGTCCTTGTTTCGGCAAGGCGATTTGTAAAGATGACAAAATTAATCACCCGGATTGAACGGCGCTTCGACCTCGCTGTGAATGGGCGAGGGATTGCAGCGGCATCCCGGGCGGGAGGGGACCGTTGCGGGGGCGAGGATTTTTGGCGGCGACGCGAGAAGCCCGTCGAAAACCACGCCCCCGCCGGTCCGCCCCCGCGCGGATACAGCGGAAAGCCCGGCCCCCTCTGTATTCGAAGCAAGACCTTCCATTTGGAGGGTTACCTCCTGATGGAGGCACCCGTCCGATTCGCGTAGGGGGCGCCCCCAAAAAATCCCCCGCGAGAAAATTCTTTGGTAATTTCGCGGAAAACCACGCGTTTTAATGTGTGAATCCGGTAAATCCCCGAGGTAAATGACTATTTCAGAACTGACAACCCGACTGAATCAAATGGCGGCGCAACTGGATGCGGGGCGGCTCACGTACGATGAGCTGCTGACGATGAACCGGTTGTCCCTGGAACTTTACGAAAGTCTCGTGCTGCTCAAGCGACGGGAAGCGGAAGAAAAGAACCCGAAATACGTGCCTTCGCCGGAAAATGCCACCGCGGTCGAGGCATCCCGACCCGAGACCTCAAAGCAGGATATGCCTGAAAACGAGAATGATGATTTTGGGGGCGAATCGTCGGAACCCGAGTCGGCAAAACCTGTTGCCCCGACGGAAGAAAAGGAACAGCCGGAAGAGGTGGATGTCTCGACAACCGCCATGAAGGCGCGTGAATCTGCGGGTAATCAGGAACACGAGCAGGGTGGAAAAGAGTCGGTGAAACGCTACGACATGGAGGCCAAACAGATCACTTTGATCGACTCCATCGATGAAATACGTCGGGAGGAAAAATCCCTGAATGAGCGATTTGCCGACAACACCTCCACCTTGGGACAAAAGTTTCAACGCCAACCTATCCACGACTTGCGCGCGGCCATCGGCATCAACCTGAAATTTCGATTCATCGACGTGCTGTTCGACAGCAACCGAGAGGCTTTCGACCGGGCCATCGAAAATCTGAATACCTGCGCGTCCATAGACGAGGCGCGCACCTACATCCGCGAATCGCTGGAAAAGCGCTTCAACTGGGAGGAAAACCGACCGGCGGCCGAGGAACTTTTGGACCTCGTTGAAAGACGATACATGTGAGGCCGCGCGGATTTCTGTGTTTCATCGCCGTGATATGGGCCACCTTGGCCGGGGCGCAGGACGTCGCCTTCGTAAAGGCCGAAGTGGAGGTACTCGCACATCCCGACATGGCGGGCCGCGGATACGTGCTTTCGGGATCCCAAAAAGCGGCCCGATATCTCGGTGAGCGCTTCGACGACTTGGGCTTGGACTCTGTGGACAAAGGCAGGTTTCAAAATTTCGGCGTGGAGGTCAACACCTTTCCCGAGAGAACGATTTTGGTGTTCGACGGCGACACTCTGACGGCCGGCGTGCAGTATTTGGTGGACCCCCGCTCGGGGTCGTCACGGGGCGCGTTTGGTGTGGCTTTTCTCGACAGCGCGGATTTCGCGGGACGAACGCCATCCAAACCCGCGTCGGCCGATATGGCCGTGATCGATACGAGGGGCATCGGGGGAGAGTCCTTGGACGCCTTGTACGCCTACGTGCAAGACGCGTTGAATTCCGCGCCCGTGGTGCTGCTGAAAGCCGACAAACTCACGTGGTCGGTGGGGAGAAATCAATTTCCCAACGTTTTGCTCGAGGTCGACGGAAACTCCGTGGATTGGATCGTTCCGCAAAGAATCGACGTGGCCGTGGACGGGGAAATGAAGACCGTGGAAGTGAGCAACGTCATCGGAAAAATAAAAGGTTCGAGATCGGACAGTGCGGTATTCATTACAGCGCATTACGATCATCTCGGCATGATGGGTGAAGCGCTGTTTGCCGGCGCAAGCGACAACGCCACCGGTACGGCCGTGATGCTCGATCTCGCCGCGCACTACTCCCAACACCCGCCCGTGTTCGACACGTGGTTCATCGCCTTCGCAGCCGAGGAGGCCGGCCTGCTGGGGAGCATCCATTTCGTAAAAAACCCTCCCACAGATCTCGAACGAGTGAAGATGGTGGTCAACCTCGATTTGATGGGATCTGCCGAAAAAGGCATCGCCGTGGTCAACGGAAAAAACCAACCCAAGGCCGTGGAAATTTTACG
This sequence comes from uncultured Cryomorphaceae bacterium, assembly GCA_964574635.1. Classification (GTDB taxonomy): domain Bacteria; phylum Bacteroidota; class Bacteroidia; order Flavobacteriales_D; family Cryomorphaceae; genus CAZNOG01. The sequence goes on from CAZNOG010000003.1 coordinate 37,017, forward strand.
GGCGGCCAATCGAGCAGCCGACAAACAACTGAACATCAAAGTAAGGGACAACGCCGCCAACAGCGATCACTTTCCCTTCACCTACGTCGGGGTTCCCGCCGTTTTTATCTACACCGAGGGAAACATCACCGCGTACCACGACGTGAACGACACCCCCGAAGTGGTGGACTGGGCCAATTATCCCTACGTTTTCCGACTGATCACGGCCCTGATCGAGGGGTTGTGATTGATGAACCGTGCACCGGTTGAAAACTCGCTTGCAAGCTTTCTTCGGGCCAACGACTCCCGCACTTTTCCGTAGTTTCGCGGATGGCGAACCGCACCACAGCCCGCCCTGATCCGAAATGAGCAAATTGTACCTCATCCCCACGCCCATTGGAAACTTGGGAGATATGACCTCCCGGGCGGTGGAGGTGTTGAAATCGGTTGATGGACTTCTGACCGAAGACACACGAACCACCGGAAAATTGCTCCGCCATTTCGGCATCGATCAAAAGCCCTTTCCGTTTCACGCCCACAACGAGCACCGCGTTTTGCAGCGCGTGATCGACCAACTCAAATCGGGTCGCTCCTTGGCCTTGGTCTCCGACGCGGGCACCCCCGCCGTTTCCGACCCGGGATTCCTGCTGGTTCGCGCCTGCATCGAAGAGGGCATCGAAGTGGAAACATTGCCCGGCCCCACGGCATTCGTGCCCGCACTGGTAAATTCGGGATTGCCTGCCGACCGCTTCGTGTTCGAAGGATTTCTGCCGGTGAAAAAAGGCCGCACCAAGCGTCTCGAGGAACTGAAAAACGAAAGCCGCACCATGATTTTCTACGAATCGCCCCACAGGATTCTCCGCACGCTGAACGACTTGAAGGAAGCATTCGGATCCGACAGGGCGGCTTCGTTGAGCCGTGAATTGACGAAGATCCACGAAGAAACGCGGCGGGGAAACCTGTCTGAATTGCTCGAGCACTACACCGCCCACCCCCCAAAAGGCGAAATCGTTTTGGTGGTGGGGGGAAAACCCAAAAAATGAAGCGCGTCGTTCTCAAAAAATTCGGCCCCCCCGAAGAGGCTTTCGAAATAAGCGAGGCACCCGACCCGATTCCCGGCAACCACCAGGTGTTGATCGACGTGGAAGCCTTCGGTTTGAACTTTGCCGACGTGTTGGCCCGAAAAGGGATGTACCCCGAAACCCCGCCCTTGCCCTTTACCCCGGGATACGAAGTGGTGGGGCGCATCGTGGGCGTAGGTGCGGAAGTGAACTCGGAGATGATCGGCCGACGCGTTGTGGCGCTCACGCGTTTCGGGGGGTACGCCTCGAAAGCCGTCACCGATTACCGCGCCTTGTCGCCCATTCCCGACGATTACCCGGCGGAAAAGGCCCTCGCCTTGGGCACCCCGGGAGCGACGGCGTGGATATGTTTCAACAACCGCGCGAACCTCCGAGCCGGCGACCGGGTATTGATTCACGCCGGAGCCGGAGGCGTGGGCAACACGCTCTGCCAATTGGCATTGGACCGCGGATGCACGGTCTTCGCCACGGCCGGCTCCGAGTTCAAGCTCGATTTCCTGCGAGAGCTCGGTGTGCACCACCCCATCAACTACCGCAAAACCGATTACTTCGAAGCGGTGAAAAAGATTTCGAGTGCGACCCCTTTGGACGCCACCTTCAATTCACTTGCGGGAAAATCGTTCAAGAAAGACTTGCGCCTACTCGGTGCGGGCGGAGTGCTGGTGCTGTACGGAGCGGCGGCGCGCATGGGAAAGAGGAACGGCAAGTGGTCGGCGGTCCGCTTCCTCTTCCAAACGAAATTTTTCACCCCGTTGATGCTCATCATGGGGTCCAAAACCGTGGCCGGGGTCAACGTGCTCAAACTCGGCGATCGCAAGCCCCAAGAAGTGGCCGACGCCTTAAACGAAGCCGTAAAAATGGCCGAAGAAGGGCGCATCCAACCCCGCGTGGGTGGGCGGTACTCCGTCGATCGACTCGCGGAGGCCCACACGAAGTTGGAAGAGCGCGCTACGACCGGAAAAGTGTCGGTTTTTTGGTAGATCAGGCGAGCCTGTTCAGAAAATCCTCCAGTTCGGCTTGAATGTCCGTTTGTTTCGGACCGATAAGCGCCTGCACGTTGGCGTCGCGCTTCACCCTGATCTGCCGCAAATTGGCTTGTTGATCCACGTAGATCATTTCCAATGACGGGGTGACTTCTTTCAGTGCATACGCGATGTCGTTGACCGTAAAATTGTCGTCGACCAAATTGTACAGCGGCAACACGTGCTCGTCCAACAGCATCCGCTCCAAAAAATCCACCACGCGCTGCACTTCCACGAAGGCGCGGTACTGGTCGCCGGTTCCGATGATGTTCACGCGTCCGATATGCCTGGTTTGCAAGACGAATTTATTGATCACGGCGTCGAATCGCATGCTTTTGGAATAGCCGTACACGTTGGCGCAGCGCACGATTGCCGTTTCCTTCTTTCGGCTGAGGCGCTCCACGTGGCGTTCGCCCTTCAGTTTGGAAATGCCGTAAAACGTCCGGGGGTTGGGTTTGGTGTCCAAGTCGGCGTCTCCCTCGCCCGCGCCGTACACTCCGGCGCTGCTCATGTAGATCAATCGGCGCGAATCACTCTCCTCGAAGGCGTGGCAAAGCTCGGCGGTACCCCAATTGTTCACCTGATCGAAAAGATGGGGACTCTGGTCGGCGAAAGGCGTGGTCACCACCGCGGCCATGTGAACCACGCAATCGGCGTTTCGGATGGCCTTGCCGAGAGAATACGTGTCCAGCAAATCGGCATCCATAAACGACACCTTGTCGTTGAGCTTCTCAGGTCCAAGAAAAAAATTGTGGTTCTTCCGCGCCAAGTTGTCGTACACCGTCACGGATTCCACTTCCGGGTTATCCATTATGCGCAGGCAGAGCTCGGTGCCGATGTACCCCGCTCCTCCGGTGATCAAAATTTTCATGCTTCTATTTTTTCACCAACTCGGTATGGAGGCCGCATTCGGTTTTGTTCATGCCGAACCACCGCGCTTGTCGCGGATCTCCCGGCACCACTTTGCGCGTGCAAGGCTCACATCCAATGCTCATGTATCCCGCGTCGTCCAATGGGTGCGAGGGCAACCCGTGCTTGGAAATGTACGCGTACACTTCCCTCCCCGTCCACTCCAGCATGGGGTGGTAGCGCATTGCCCCAAATCCCGCTTCAGCGTAGGTCTTCAAGGTTTTTCGGTTGGCATTTTGGTCCGCGCGCACCCCGTTTACCCACACGTCGTACTCTCGCAGCAACTTTTGGGTCGGTTCCACTTTATTGATGTGGCAACACCTGTCCGGATCCGAGGCGAACAGCATGTTTCCATTCGCGTCTTTCTGCTGGCTCATAGGCACTTCCGACTTGATCGTGCGGATGTCGAGCCCGTACCGTTCGGCCAGTTCATCCCTGAATTTCAAGGTCTCGGGAAAGAGATATCCCGTGTTCAGACAATAAATCGGAATGTCCAAACCGCTCCGCGACACGAGGTGCAGCAGGGGGATGGAGTGCGTTTGAAACGAAGAAGTCACAAACATCGACTTCCCTTCGTCCCTCATTCTCCGCAAGTTGGCAATGATTTCCGAAACTCGGGCTTCTTCCATATCGGACACAAAAGTATGAAATCGGCGGTAACCGCAACCTCCCGTACCGCAAAGGGCGAGCAGCGGTGATTCTCCGGAAATAGTGATGTCGAGGGTGCGTCCCCGACCGATACACGATCCCGAATCCACTCGCGGTTTCACAAATACCAAAGGCATGAAATTAATCGTCGGGGTCGGCCTACAGGCTGTATCTCCCCCTTCGGGCGGGGCGTTTGTACGGGGGAGGGACGAGCTTCTTCATCGCTGTCCCGCCCCCACAAAACGCAACCCGCCCAACGGAAGGAGGATGCCGCCTTCCGTCCTCGCACTGATTTGGCTTGGAATTACATCCGGGCAAAATGCGCCTGCCGGGCTAATCCGCCAAAAATCCACTTTCCACGGTTCGCGATGTCACTCACCGGTCCACGCGGACTTTTCGAGCCACCCTCTCATCGCCGAATTGCAGTTCCACCAAGTAAATACCTGCGGCCAGACCGTGCAAATCGATGGTGTGGCGCACGGATCCGGTGCGCTGCGAACCAAAATCCCTCACTTTTACCGTGTGCCCCACGGCGTCGATGATGCGCACCACAAGTTTCGACGACTCCAACACGGTAAAGTCCAAATTCAATTTTCCTTCGGTGGGATTGGGAAAGATCGACAGCCTCGACAATCCCACGATGTCATCTACTCCGATACTGAACCCGTTGTAGGTCAGCACACCGTCGAGCACGTGCACCAATCCGTTGATCGCCGTAAGGTCGGCCTCCGCGATGGTGTGGCCGTCGATACTCACGGAGCCTCCCTCCACGGATACGGTCACCGTTTCCCCGGCGAGGGTTTGCATCGTTCCTTCCGTCATATCGGCCAAAAAGGCGATGCCACTGTACACGTGGTGTTGGATAAACTTCGCGATGGTGTCAACCGGCGAATCCATCAGCTCGACCAGGACTCCCTCTTCCATCGCGTCGAAGGCGTCGTCGCTCGGGGCGAAAACCGTGAGTGGTTCCGCGCCGTTCATCAAGTCGGCCAAGCCGGCCAAATCGACGAGGGTTTTGAATGTGGTGTGCTGCCCGCTTTGGGAAATCACGTCGTAAACGGTGGGAGCTTCCTGAGGCACCAAAACCGCATCCACCACGTGCACCACCCCGTTGTCCGTCACCACATCGGCGGTGACGATCATGGCGTCATTCACGAATACGTCGCCGTTTTCTACCGTGATGTGCACGGGTTCTCCCGACTGCGTCGCGATCATCAGTCCGTCGGTGAGTTGCTCGGACAAAAACTCATTTTCCACGAGGTGGTAACCCAAAACTGCGGAGAGCAATCCTTCCGCATCGGAAAGCCAATAATCCCACAAACCGTCCGGCAGAAGGGAAAAAGCCTCGTCCGTCGGTGCGAACACCGTAAACGGCCCTTCCCCGTTGAGAGTCTCCACGAGGTCGGCGGCGATCAAGGCGCTTTCGAGCGTTTCGTGGTCGTCGCTGAGCGCGATGGAGGTAAACACCGTATTCAGCGATTCACAAGTCAAGGTCGGATAGCCGTTGTCTGTCGATAGATTCGGCGACTCTTCCCCACAGAATCCCGCCTCCTGAATACCGACGAGGTAGGTCCCGTCCATCGGTGCGGTCCAGGTAATCTGACAATCCTCGACCATGACCAACAAGTCGCCGTTGGGATCGTACACCGCCAATTCCGGCTCCCAGGATCCGGCACCGGGGCCGTCGCAAATGGAGAATGTATACGTCACGCCTTCCTGAAACCCGTCGATGGTATAGCTCTCGCTGGCGTACACCTCGAAGGAAGTAATCTGAAAAATCGGGCACACCCCGTTTTCAGCGACCGGAGCACCGCCGAAGATGGAGTTGAAATTCACCCACGGCCCGCCGGAGTACGTCGTGCATGGGGGAATCTCGATGATGACGGCGTCGACCACGTGCACCACGCCGTTCGTGCCGATCAAGTCGCTTACGACGATCTTGGCTCCGTTCACGTACACCGCGGTGCCCTCGGTAGACACTTCTAGTTCTTCACCGTTGAGCGCCGTCCACGTCGTTCCTTGCAACAATTCGAAAGCCCGTACGATTTCACCGAGCACGTGCCCTCCCAGCAAGTCGGACAGCTCTCCGTCGGGATCGGTCAGAATATCTTCCCACATGCCTTCCGGCAAGGCGTCGATGGCTGCGTCGGTGGGAGCGAACATGGTGAATGCGCCCGTTCCGGAAAGGGTGTTTTGAAGTTCCGTCGAGTTGATCGACGCGTGGAGCTGTCCGAGGTCGGGATGGCCGGCAACCATGTCGTACACCGTGCGTTCCGCAGGCAGGTTCACGGCGTCGATCACGTGGGCCACGCCGTTGACGGCCACTACGTTTGACATCATGAGCGCAACGTCGCCCACGGTAATCACTCCGTTGTCGACGGTCACCTCCAAGGTATCGCCGAGCAAAGTCGTCACTTGAAGGCCCGATTCCATCAAGTTCGTCGTGAGCACCGTGTCAAGAATGTGGCTTTGCAAGATGTCGTGCAGTATCCCGTTGGGTTGGCCCATCCACGTTTGCCACAGGCCCTCGGGCAGCGCCTCGATGACGGCATTGGTGGGAACGAACAGGGTGTATGTGCCGAACTCCGACAGCATTTGACCGAGGCCGGATGCGTCGAGGGCAGTGGTGAACATACTGACGCTTTCGTTCTGATTCAGAAGGTGGTACAGGGTTTTCGTCTCCGGCACGAGCACGCCGTTAATGGAATGCGCCCTTCCGTTGGAAGCGGTATAATTTCCCACGGTGATCAAGGCGTCGTTGATGTTTACGTCGTCACCGTCTACCGCGACCGAAAGGCTTTGACCTTGTAACGTCGTGTTGAGGGTCATTCCATCGTTGAGGGCACCCAAGCCGACGTTGGCGGGCACTGTGTGGTACTTGAGAATATCGCTCAGCACGCCGGTGGGATCGGTGAAATAAGCCGCGAGCAGGTCTTGGGGAAATGCTTGAAAAGCGGCATCCTCGGGCCCGAAGAGCGTCAGTGGACCGTCGCCTTGGTACAGGGAGGTCAACCCCGATTCAGCGATCGCTTGTTCAAGAATGTTGTGGTTGGGGCTGTTCTCTACGAGCTGGCCGATGGTCTGTGCGTTCACGGCGAGGGAAAAGGCCACCGCGAAGACCGAGAGTACAAATTTTTTCATGCTGTGGTTGTTTAAAGGGTGAAATTGGCGAAAAGGGCCTGGATCGAGGCTAATTTCGACAAAAAAATTTAATCCACAGCCTGTTAGGCTCGAAAGCGGACGGTTAAGGTCAGTGGTCACCGAAGATGCGGCGGCCTGTGCCTCGTGGGAAATGGTTTTTATCGGGGAGCCGAACTACGGCCCGGTATACTCCACGAAATTTCTTTCCGTCTCGTAGAGGATGACTTTGAGTGCGAGGCTGTCGTCGAGTTCGGGGCGCAGAATGCGCCATATCGCCTCCGCGATATTTTCGGCGGTGGGATTCACGTTGGCGAATTCGGCGGTTTCCTCATTGAGGTTTTTGTGGTCGAATCGTACCACCACGAGCTCTTTTATCAATCGGTTCAGGAAGGAGAGGTCCACGACGAAACCGGTTTCGGGGTCTTTGGGTCCGGTCACGCCGACGATCAAGTTGTAATTGTGGCCGTGGTACTTGGGATTGCTGCATTTGCCGAACACTTCGGCGTTCTTCTCGTCGCTCCACGCGGGGTTGTGGAGCCGGTGCGCCGCATTGAAGTGGGCTTTTCTGAAGACTGTCGTGGCCAATGGGGTAAAATTAAAACGTGCGCTCGTTTTGCAAACTTATTCAAGTTTCCCTTACGGGCGGCAAAACGAGCGCACGAAACACCTCGGCGCGTGACGAAAGCTTTCGGTTTCAGTTGCGAAAATCCGACAAGGCGATCATCAGTTTCTTTCTGGCCAAAAAGATGCGGCTTTTGATGGTGCCGATGGGCAGGTTGAGTTTGGCGGCGATTTCTTTGTATTTGAACCCGCGGTTGTACATCTGGAATGGAATTCGGTATTCATCCGCGAGGCTGCCGATCACCGAGGTGATTTGCTTGTGGTCCATGCGCCCGTACGGGTCTTGCAAGCCGCTTTTGGCCGTGGAAGTATTGATCAGAAATTGTTCGTCGGTTTGATCGATGATCGTATTCGACCGCATGGCCTTGCGGTAATTGTTGATGAAGGTGTTTCTCATGATGGTGTACAACCACGCCTTCAGGTTGGTTTTCGCTTGGAACTTATCGCGGTACACCAGGGCCTTCAGAAAAGTTTCTTGGGTGAGGTCGTTGGCTTCCTCTTCGTTGCCGGTAAAGCGGAATGCGAATGATTTGAGTGGTCGTTGGAATGCGATGAGTTCCCTGTTAAAATCGTACGTGCTCATAGGATATCTTTTTTGTGGCTTTGTCGGTGGGTGAACCCCGTGCAAAGCCGGTTCGGTCAACAATTTCCGTGGGCGTGAACAATCCCGCCCGTTAATTCCTTTTAATCCCGAAGCGGCACGCGACCTATTGCGTTGAATTTCCGGAATATTTTCAGCGCGTTTTGGTTGTGCGTTCATCCCGTTTCAGGTTATGGTTAGCTTATCAATCAGTCTGCCATAGCGATGGTCATTCCGTTTTCGAAGGCGAAGAAATCGTTGGAAAAGCCGGGAAGAGGATGGGGGGTTTAGAGGGAGTAAGACCCGCATGAGCATCCACTGATTCGCCTGAAAACAATGCCTATATGCAATTTGTCGAAAATATTCCGAACCGCAAAACCCCGCGGTGATTTTCCATCCGCATGCCCCTGCGAAAAGCCGGCGGTCATACGTGGAAATCGATGCCGGCCAACTCGAAGTGTGGAATAAATGACCCAATACGTGTAGTTGCCCTCCTCACCATTTCCCCGGTGTGGAACGCGGAGGTGAATTTCGGCGATTCCGGGAACGCGATTCTCACCCTGCCACCGGTTTACCGGTTCGAAAAACGCGGCTTTTTCCGCCTTCATCGAAAGTCAAAACCGCTGTGACCGCCCTGCGCTGCCGAGGTCGGGACGTGAATGCATCCCATCGACAGTGAATTAGTCTCCGTGCGGGGAACAAACCACCGTGGATTGGGATAGATAAAGAACCGCCTACCCTTTGTGGGGGATTTCGGATTCGACGACCCACCCACAAAAACCCACAACCCCTTCGCCCATCCCCGGGAGAACATCCGTAGTCGATGGCCGGGCCGGCGAATCGGAAAATGCCCGAGCAACAGGGAGCTTCGCGGAAACCTGTACCGAAATCGGGTGCAACCTATTATATTTGCGCTCATCGGCCCGGCGGTACTTCGGCGGGTCGAAGGCAATAAATCGTCATCATTCCTGTTAATCGGGTACCAAATCCGGCCATTGAAAACCCTAATCAAACCCCGTTTAATACTGACTTTCACCATCATCGCATTGGTGATCGCCGGATGTTCGCGCAAAAAATCGGGCTTCACGCACCGCCTGTACCACAACACTACTTCCCTGTATAACTGGTATTTCAACGCCAATGAAATCATGCGGCAGACGGAAGACCAGCTGTGGGCGAACAAAAAGGACGACTATCTAGAGCTGCTTCCGATCTACGTGCTGCCGGATGAAGAAATGCAGAAGAATCTGATTCCGCAGATGGACGCCGTGATCGAAAAGTGCGGTACGCTGATCGACCGGCACAGCATGGAGATCAAGAAAACCGAGCACAACAAGTGGATCGATAACGCCTACCTGCTGATCGGAATCGCGAGTTATTACAAGGGCTTGCCTTCCAAAACCGAGGAGATGGCCACATACGTGGCGAAGAAGTACAAGGCGGGTGACGCGCGGCACGATGCCGCCCTGTGGCTGGCGAGAACGTACATCGACGCCGACCGGTACGGAAAAGCCAATACCGTGCTGTCGGTGATATCCAACGGCAATTCGGATGACCGTCCCAAGGATTTCCCGTGGAAGCTCGAGACGGTCTACGCGTACATGTACCTTAAGCAAGAGCGCTACGTCGACGCCATACCTCACCTTCAGGACGCCGCGGCGATGTGTACCGAAGACCGAATGAAGGCGCGACTTACCTATATCCTGGCGCAGACGCTTCAGTTGGAAAGGCGATCGGCCGAAGCGATAGCGACGTTCGCGGCGGTGGTGGACATGAAGCCGGACTTCGAAATGGAGTTTTACGCCAAGATCAGCCAGGCGCTGGCCTTCGACCGAAAGCTCGATTCGCAGAAGATCAAGCAGATGCTGCACGACATGATCGACGACAAGCGGAATACGCCGTACTACGACCAAATTTACTACGCCTTGGCGGATATGGCCTTGGAGGAACAAGACGTGGAGTTGGGCGTGGAGTACCTGCAAAAGTCCGTCGCGTCGAGTGTGGACAACGTGGCCCAAAAAGGGAAGAGCTACCTGCGGCTGGCCGACCTGTATTTCGAAGACCGCTTGTACCGCCCGGCAAAGAGTTATTACGACAGCGCCACGACTTCGCTGCCCGAGGATTATCCGAATTACGACAGAATCATGATCAAGGCGCGATCCCTGGACGAGTTGGTGAATAACCTGGAGATCGTGGAACACAACGACAGCCTTCTCGCGCTCGCGGCCATGGACACCAAAGATTTGGAGAAGAAAATCCTCCGCATGATCGCCGATTTGGAGGCCGAGGCCGAAAGAAAGAAACAAGAAGAGCTGGCCGCGTTGGAACGCCTGCAGAACCGCTCTTCATTCCCTTCCGCAGGCGGCGGGGCGAGTTACTCGGGCAAAGACTGGTACTTCTACAACGCCGCCGCTCTGGGCAGTGGCTTCCAAGAATTCAAACGCCGGTGGGGGGATCGAAAATTGGAAGACAATTGGAGGCGATCGTCCAAAACCACGGTGCTCGCGCGCCTGGATTCGGATAACCCCACGGATTCGGCCGCCATGGCCCTGGCGCAAGGCGACGAAATAAAAACGCTGGAAGAATACATGGCGGAGCTGCCCTTGGACGATTCATCGTCTACGGCGATGCGGTACGAAACCGCCGAAGCGCTGTACTCCATCGGTACGATTTACAAGGAGCGTCTTCGGGATTCGGACAACGCGACCGGTTCGTTTTCCAGGGTGGTCAACGATTTCGAGGACTCACCCACCGCGCTGAAGTCGTATTACCAGCTCTACCGAATCTACGTCGACAAGGAACAGTCGGGAGGTTTCGTAGGCACCGGCCTTCGCGACAATTCCGATTATTACAAAGACATTATCCTCTCCGATTATCCGGACAGCGAGTACGCCAAACTGATTCTCAATCCCGATTACGTGACCGAGCACGCACGGCAGTACGAAGAGGAAAAACAGGCCTATACCGCGACCTATCGTCAATACACGCGACGTCAGTACTCGGCCGTATTGGTGGCGACCAATTCGGTGATCGAAAGAGAACCTGAAAACAACTTCCTTTCGAAGTACTACTTGTTGAAGGCGCTGACCATCGGCGAGAGCAGTCAAGCCGAGGCGTTCGAAGCCGCCCTCCGCGAGGTGATCTCCAAATTCGACGGCACCCCCGAAGCGGAAAAGGCGGCGGAATTGCTCAACGGACTGAACGAGGCGAAATCGAAATTGGCGAGGGAGCAAAAGTTGGCGGCGACCGAGGATTCGGGGACGACCGAGGGACCGGCGGAAGGTTTTGCCAACCGAAGCGAACCGAGGGACACCTCGTCGACCCGACCAGCCTCACCCGCGGCCACCGACATGTACGTCGCCGACGACGCGTCGGACCACTTCTTCGCTCTCGTGTATCCGAAAGATACCGAGCAAGCCAACGAGATACGGAATTTGGTGGCGGACTTCAACGGGAAATACTTCGCCTCCGACGGGCTGAGGATGACCAACAGTTTCATCGACAAAGATCACCAAATCATGATCATCCGCAGCTTCTCCGACAAGGAGGCCGCCATGCGGTACTACAATTATTTCTTGGGCGATACGGACATATTGGGGCCGGTCAACGAGCACGGATTCCAATCCTTCGTCATCACCACGAAGAATTTCACCACGTTGTTTCGCAATAAAAACCCCCAAGTTTACCAGGTGTTTTTCGAATCGACTTACCTGCCGTAATCCGGCGCAACCCGCAAGAAAATGTTCAAAAGTTCAAACCCACGTGAAATGGCCAAAATGACAGAACCACACTCTCCCGAAAAACTAAACAGGATCGTAGCCGGCACGCAGATCGAAGGAGAAATCAATTCGGACAGCAATATTCGAATCGACGGCTCCCTTAAAGGTCGGATCAATGCCAAGGGCCGACTGGTGGTGGGTTCTACAGGTTCGATCGAAGGCGAGATCGTGTGCGAGAACGCCGAAATCGAAGGGAAAATCCTAGGCAAAATCACCGTCAAGGGCCTTTTGAGCCTCAAATCGACGGCGCGCCTCGAATGCGACATCATCACCGACAAGCTCGCCATCGAACCGGGCGCAACCTTCAGCGGAAATTGCTCCATGGGCGGCGGTCACTCCACCTCAAACAGAAACCCCGATGCCCGCACAACGGAAAAACAATCGGACAGCCGAACAGGAGGCGACAGACAAGGCCAACGACCCGTATCGGAAATCCGCACAGCCCAAGGGGCGGGGAAGTAAGTTCTCGCCCAACGAATTTTACCGCTATTCCGGCATGGCCATCAAAATGGCCGTGGTTATTTTCGCAGGCGTCTACGGCGGTATCCTCCTCGACGAAAAATGGAACCTCTCCACCCCGTGGATGACCATCCTCTTGTCTCTGGTCGGCGTGGCGATGGCCATTTACGTCGTCGTTCGCGACACAAAACCCCGATGATTTGAACGCAACCCGAAGCCCCAAAGGGTACATCACGAAATTGACTCTGACCACCGCCCTCGTATACGTGGGTGCCTGGCTTGTAGCCGAATACGTCATGGGCCACCCCCTACCCTCGGGGTTCATCATCGGATTCGGTGTGCTGGCCCTGGCGACCTACCTCATCATGCTCTACTTGATACGGGCCAGCAAAAAACGGCCGCAAGTATTCGTCACCGGGTTCATCGGGTCCTTGGGCGCCAAGCTTTTCCTCTCCATGATCATTTTGGTGGTCGCCGGGTTGGTGCAGGGAGATTACTTCCGATTCACCGCCTTGGCGTACCTCGTAGGGTATTTCGCTTTGTCGGCCGTGGAAATTAGCAGTTTGCTGCCCTATTTGAAGGAAAAAAAGGAATAAACCGATCCCATCCCATCTTCGTCCACCTCTCGGTTCGTGTTGAAAAATGGGATTTTCATTCCCCGCTCGCCCAAAAATCCATCCGTCGAAAAGCCTTGACGTTCCGAGGTTCGCACCGATCCTTTTCCCCCTTGCCCACACCGTCCCGAACCCGGGGCAAAAAAAGCCTTTTGCGTGGCTTTACACACAATTAAAATGTATTACCTTTGCAGTCGATTTTTTAAGGCCCTGAAAACGGTGGGGAACATGTTGAAAACGTCAAGATTCAAGTCGCGCGCATCCTTAATGTCCATACTCCGGGTGCTGCCCCTGTTGCTGTTCTTTTTCTCCGGAACGTGGGCGATCGCCCAAGACTCCACTGCGGAAAGTGAAATCGTGGTCGACGAAACGCCGGCCGAAGAAGAGGGCCTCGACGCCGGAAAGTGGATCCTCCACCACATCGCCGATGCGCACGAAATCCATTTATTCGGCGACGTAGCGATCTACCTCCCCGTGATCTTGATCACCGAAGACGGTCTGAAGGTGTTTTCCAGCAGCCACTTCTACCACAATCCCATCACGGAATACCACGGAGAAGAGAAGTTGGAATACTACGCCTACGACGATTTCATCCTTTACCACGAAAAGATTTACATGGCCTCGGCCAATGGCGGTTTGTCCTTCGACCCCGAAACAGGCGAGCTGACGAATGCCTTGGTTCCTGACTTTTCCATCACCAAAAGTGTCCTCGGTGTTTTCCTGACGATGTTGCTTTTGGTTCTGATTTTCGGGAGTGTTGCCCGCGGATACAAAAAACGCGAAGGTCGAGCACCCAAAGGCTTGCAGTCGTTTATGGAGCCTTTGATTCTCTTTATCCGCGACGAAGTGGCCGTTCCTTCCATCGGGAAAGAGAAAGCCGATCGCTTTCTGCCGTTTTTGTTGACCGTGTTTTTCTTCATTTGGACGGCGAATTTATTGGGGCTCATCCCATTCATCGGCGGGTTCAACATCACCGGGACCATATCGGTGACTTTGGTATTGGCCGCTTTGGTCTTCATCACCATCACCATCAACGGCAACAAGCACTACTGGACGCATATTTTGGCACCCTCGGGCGTTCCGTTGCCCGTAAAATTCATTCTGGTGCCCATTGAATTTTTGAGCATCTTCATCAAGCCGGTCGTTTTGATGGTTCGTCTCACGGCGAACATCACGGCCGGTCACATCATCATATTGGCGCTCGTTTCACTCGCCTTGATTTTCGGCGAAACGAGTGCGACGGCAGGATACGGCGTTGGGGTTGGCAGCGTACTGTTCCTGATTTTCATGTTTTTCCTCGAGCTTTTGGTCGTTTTTCTGCAGGCGTATGTATTTACTCTGTTGGCGGCCATTTATTTGGGCGAAGCCACGCAAGAAGCCCATCATTGATACCCATGGCAATCTTTCAATCACATAAAAACCCAAGTTAAATGGAACTACTCACTGTTCTTTTGCAAGCAGCCGGTGAAGCATCCGGATCCGGTTTGGCCGGAATCGGTGCCGGGATCGCTGCGATCGGTGCAGGAATCGGTATCGGTAAAATCGGTACTTCGGCCCTGGAATCCATCGCACGCCAACCTGAATCCACCGGTGACATCCGGGCGAACATGATCGTTGCGGCAGCTCTCGTTGAGGGTGTTGCCCTTTTCGCGGTGATCGTTTGTCTTTTGATGGTACTTTGATTTTTGAAGATCGGCCTCCGACGGTTGGTCGGAGGCCGTTTTCACCACTCGTTAATTGAAAGAAAATGGATATTTTATCGGTAAGTTGGGGAACCGTTTTTTGGACGACGCTCGCGTTTGTCGTCGTGGCCTTCATCCTGGCCAAAACCGCATGGCGCCCCATTTTGGCGTCTATCCGAAGGCGGGAAGACTCCATCGATGACGCCCTCAACGCTGCGGAAAAAGCGAGAAAGGAACTCGCCGAACTGCAAAGCAGCAACGAGGAACTCTTGAGGGAAGCGCGCGCCGAAAGGGATGCGCTCATGAAAGACGCCCGCGAGACCAAAGACCGCATCATCGACGAGGCCAAGGAAAGAGCCAACGCCGAATACGACAAAATCGTGGCTTCCGCCAAAGAGGCCATCGAAGCCGAAAAATCGGCCGCAGTCATGGAATTGAAAAAGCAGGTCGCCGATCTCAGCATGGACATCGCCGAGCGCGTGATCCGCGAAGAGCTGAAAAGCGCCGAGCGTCAACACCAGTTGATCGCCAAGTATTTGGAAGACGCTAAATTGAATTAAGATGGCACGCCACCCCCTCGCCGCCAGACGGTACGCCAAGTCGCTGAGTGAAATCGCCAACGAACAACACGCGTCGGAGGATTTGGCCGCCGATATGCGCCTGATCGCCTCGACCATCGAGCAAAGCCGCGACTTGCACGTGCTGCTTCAAAGCCCCATCGTCCGAACGGATAAAAAACTCAGTATCCTCAACGCCATCTTCGGAGGGGAAATCGGCACGATCTCGCTGCGATTCATCGAGATCATCGTGAGGAAGAAACGGGAAAAACTCCTCGGCGATATCGCGGGAGCTTACCTCGACTTGCACAGACAAAAACAAGGCATCGTTCTCGCCGATATCACCACCGCGGTGGAAATCACCGACGACGAGCGCGCCAAAGCGCGTGAACTCATCGGCCGGTGGGGAGGCGACTCCGTTGAGCTCAACGAAAAAGTCGACCCCTCCGTCATCGGAGGATTCCTCATCCGCGTCGGCGACAAACAATACGACGATACCATTGCCGGCCGTCTCCACGACATGCGCCGACAACTAAAAGAAGACATCGACATCACCCAAACGCAAAACAATTAAAATGGCTGAAGTAAATCCATCCGAAGTATCCGCGATCCTCAGGGAGCAGCTCGCCGGTTTCAAGAGCGAAGCTGAATTGGAGGAAGTGGGAACGGTTCTCCAGGTTGGAGACGGTATTGCCCGCATTTACGGACTCACCCGCGTAAAAGCCGGAGAGCTCATCGAATTCGAAACGGGCTTGAGAGGCATGGTACTCAACCTGGAAGAGGACAACGTCGGCGCAGTACTGCTCGGACCTTCCGATGACATTAAAGAAGGGGACACCGTGAAACGAACCGGCCGCATCTCGTCTATCCGCGTAGGAGAAGGTATGGTTGGCCGCGTTGTAAACACCTTGGGTGAACCCATCGACGGCAAAGGCCCCCTGAAGGGCGAGCTGTTCGAAATGCCCATCGAGCGCAAGGCACCCGGAGTAATTTACCGCCAGCCCGTAAACGAGCCCCTGCAAACCGGTATCAAGGCCATCGACGCCATGATTCCGATCGGAAGGGGACAACGGGAGTTGATCATCGGTGACCGCCAAACGGGAAAATCGACCGTGGCTATCGACACCATCATCAACCAAAAAGAATTTTACGACCGGGGAGAGCCCGTTTACTGCATCTACGTAGCGGTGGGCCAAAAAGGGTCGACCGTGGCCCAAGTGGCGAAAACCCTCGAAGACAACGGAGCGATGGATTACACCATCATCGTGACCGCCAACGCGTCCGACCCCGCTCCCACGCAGTTCTTGGCTCCCTTCGCCGGTGCCGCCATCGGAGAGTTCTTCCGCGATACGGGCCGTCCGGCTTTGATCGTTTTCGACGATCTCTCCAAGCAAGCCGTTGCCTACCGGGAAGTTTCCCTCCTGCTGCGTCGTCCCCCCGGACGAGAGGCGTACCCGGGTGACGTTTTCTACTTGCACTCCCGTCTTTTAGAGCGTGCCGCCAAAATCATCGACAGCGACGAAATCGCCGCGCAGATGAACGACTTGCCCGATTCGTTGAAAGGCAAAGTGAAAGGCGGTGGATCGCTGACCGCACTGCCCATCATCGAAACGCAGGCGGGCGACGTGTCGGCCTACATCCCGACCAACGTAATTTCCATTACCGACGGCCAGATCTTCTTGGAGTCCAACCTCTTCCTCTCCGGCGTACGACCGGCGATCAACGTAGGTATTTCTGTATCTCGCGTAGGGGGATCCGCACAGATCAAATCCATGAAGAAGGTGTCGGGTACATTGAAGCTCGACCAGGCTCAGTACCGCGAACTGGAAGCTTTCGCGAAATTCGGTTCCGACCTCGACAAAGCCACCATGGCCGTTCTCGGCAAAGGGGCGAGAAACGTGGAAATCCTGAAGCAACCCCAAAACTCACCCATGGCGGTGGAAAACCAAGTGGCCATCATCTACTTGGGTACCAACGGCCTGCTCGCGGACGTACCCGTGGAGCGCGTGAGGGAATTCGAAAAAGAATTCCTGTCTTTCATGGAAACCAAGCACAGGGCCACCTTGGATGAGCTGAAGGCCGGCAAACTGACCGACGAAGCGCGCAAAACGCTGGAAGACGTCGCCGCCGAACTCACCGTCAAATACAAAGCATAACCGCTTAAAGAGGCGACATGGCAAATCTGAAAGAAATACGTTCACGTATCGTCTCGGTCAACTCGACCATGCAGATCACTTCGGCGATGAAGTTGGTCTCCGCAGCCAAATTGAGGCGCGCGCAGGACGCTATCCTTAGGATGCGACCATACGCCAACAAGTTGAACGAGATCCTCCGAAACCTCACCTCCGCCGAAGGAACGGATACGGTGTATGCGGAAGAACGCGAAGTGAAGCGGTTGCTCATCGTGGGAATCACTTCCAACCGCGGACTGTGCGGGGCGTTCAACAACAACATCATCAAGCGCGTCAGAACCATCATCGACGCCAACCCCGACAAGCAAATCACCTTGCTCCCCATCGGCAAGAAATTGGCAGACGCATTCGCCAACCGCCCGGAGCTCAAACCGGGCGTCGGTCTGCCCAAAAACGCTTCGGCCATTTTCGACGAGCTGAACTTCGACAACGCGGCCACCATCGCACAGGCGATCATGGACAAGTTCGAACAAGGTCACGTCGATCGCGTGGTGATCGTGTACAACGCCTTCCGAAATGCGGCCGTCCAAGACCTCCACGTAGAGCAAATGCTCCCCGTCGTACCCTTGGAAGAGGAAGAAGTGGAAGCCTCGCACAAAATCAGCGACTACATCTACGAGCCGAACAAAGAGGAAATCCTGAGCGAAGTAATCCCAAAATCGCTCAAAATTCAGCTCTACAAAGCCATTCTCGATTCGAATGCGGCCGAACACGGAGCGCGGATGACCGCCATGCACCAAGCCACCGACAACGCCACGGAGCTCCTCCGCGAACTCCGATTGACGTACAACAAAGCGCGGCAAGCGGCCATCACCAACGAGATCCTCGAAATCGTCGGCGGAGCCGAAGCGTTGAAAGGATAAGAGCAATGATGGAGCCTCGACGCGCGGCCCGACCCGGCGCCGAGGAATCCCCTCTCCCGAACGATCGGAAAATTTGGCGTAATTTCTGCCCGTCCAAGCAGGATACCCCATGACCCGTCGTCTTTTCAGATTTCTGCTCCTCTTCGTGGTCGGTGCGCTGATGATCGCATTGGCCCGCCCCGTGTCAGACCTGTTTCTCGTGCGGCCCGACCCTATGGACGAAGCCAAGGCCTTCGCCGAAGTTCTCGATTCCAAAACGGCCATCGCACTGCGGCAAATCAAAGAATTCCGCAACGAAATCAATCGCGTCGGACCCAAGGCGACCATGTTGCGGCATCGGGCCGATTTCACCGAACTCTATCAAAAGCACGGAATCCTCGTTTCCGTTTTCAGAAACGACGAGCTCGTTCTGTGGACCGGCAGCGTGGTCAGCCCCGTTTCCATGAAGCGCACCGCCGCCTTGGGCACGGAGATCGCCCGTTTCGACAACGGGTGGTACAGGCTGCTCTACCTCACCGACGGCGTGGATGAATACATCGCGGCCATCGCCATCAAAAAGAATTATCCCTACGACAACCTCTACTTGGACAACGGCTTCGCGGGCGATTTCGCGAGGCCGGGGTTGGTGGAAATTTCCACGCGCTCCCAACCCGGCGCGGTAAAACTCAAGGCCGACCACCAGTATTTTTACCTCGTCTTCAACACGGAAACGAGGCCCACCATTCGCGCGGCGGTGGTATTTCTCCTGTTCACGTGGGGCGGCGGCATCCTCATCCTCATCGGCTTGTTGGGCACCGCCATGCAATGCGCCGCGAGGTACCCCCCGTGGGCGGTGTTTTCCATTCTCGCAGTGTTGCTCGCCGCCGGCAGGTACTGGAGCCTACAATCAGGATGGCCGGGATTCATCGCCGGCTACGGGCTGTTCGACCCATCGGTGTACGCTTCCTCGGCCCTGTTTCCCTCCATGGCCGACCTAATTATCAATACGGTATTGGTCTCCGCCACCGTATTCGCCTTCAGGCGCCTCCTCCCCGCACACAGTGAAAAGACGCGCACGCGGAAAGGCGGTGGGGTTTGGGTTTTTGTGGGTGTGACTGTGATTTTGTTCGCATTCGGCACGTGGATAAATCACATCGTAAAGGGGTTGATCGTCGATTCGACCATACCCCTCGACATCAACAACATCACCGGTATGAACACCTTCAGCTTTCTGGGGGTGGCAGTGGCCGGCGTGTGGTATTTTTCTTATTTCTTATTGGCCGATTCACTCGCCCGTTCCAAGTTCACCACATCCATGAGTTCCGGGGTCATGGTGCTGCTGTTACTCCTGCTCACCGCGCTGCAGATCGTCGTGAATGAAATCCTCGGTTTGGCCGACATGATCATGGTGCTCTGGCCGCCCGTTATCCTGTTCGCGGCCATCTACCTGCGGAATTACCTGGCCATCCGGCGCTTTCGACTCGCGCACGGCACGTTGGTCATCGTGTTGTTCGGTTTCATCGCCGCGCACATGTTCCTGAAATATTCCCGCGCCAGCGAACACAGCGAGCGCAGAATCATCGCCCAGAAACTCGCCCAAGACGACGACCCCGTCGCCGAGTTGCTGTATTCCGAAACCATGGAAAGGCTCTTGCGCGACGCCCAAATCAAAGAGCTCTTCAAACAAAACGACCTCCACACGCGGGAGACTTTTCAAGACTACGTGCTGTCGCGGTATTTCACCGGGTATTGGTCCAAGTTCGACATCTCCTTCATTCCCTTTCTCGGCGACGGTTCGACCTGGGGAAAATTATCCAGCGTACGCCCTCCTTCCCTGCGGGAATTCAAGGATAAAATCGAAACATACGGACACGTGTCGTACATGGATTCGACCTTGCACCACATCCACAATTCCGGCGACAACACGGCGTACATCGCATTGGTGCCGGTGCATTACAGCCTCGCCGCGCGACCCGACGGCTACTACGTGGTGGAATTGAAGACCAAACCCTTCCGACACCAGATCGGTTTTCCCGCCCTGTTGATGGATCGAAGCACCGCGCAAACCGATCATCTCGCGGATTATTCCTCCGCGCGGTACCTCAACGGCAAATTGATCGACCACCGCGGCGACTTTCCATATTTCGGTGTGTCGGGAGTTTTCGACCGTTTCGAGAAGGACAGAGGGTTTCTCCCCTTTTTGGGATACGAACACTACATCTCGAAAACCGGACCCCAAACCATGGTGGTGGTGTCGAAACCCCTCATCAGTCCGCTGGACAAAGCCACCACCTTCAGCTACTTGTGTATCATCTTCGGCGTATTGTTCGTGGCCGGAATGGGCGTTCGGGAATTGACCAAAAATCACGGGCGCTTCCCGATCAACCTCAACCAAAAAATACAGATCCTTCTGGTGGTTCTGATATCGGTGACCATGGTGCTGTTTACCGTGGCCACCCGCTATTACATCGAGCAGAAATACACGGAGAAAAACGAGCACCTGCTCAGCGAGAAGATGCAGTCCATCCTCACCGAACTGAAAAACAAACTCGGCGAAGAAGAGGAGTTGAATTACGACATGGTGGATTACATCAACCGCAACCTTTCGCAGTTTTCCTACATCTTTTTCACCGACATCAATATTTACACCCCCGAAGGAAACCTTATCGCCTCCAGCCAGCAGCGCATGTTCAACCAGGGGATCATCAGCCGGCGCATGGATCCGCGGGCGTACGTACACGTCGACTTGCTGAAGCAGGTGGAGTACATTTCCAACGAATCCATCGGCAAGATGGAGTACCTGTCGGTGTACACGCCCTTTTACAACGACCGTGGAGACCTGCTGGCGTACGTGAATCTCCCGTATTTCGCGCGGCAGACCGAACTCGAAAACGAAATTTCAAACTTCATGGTGGCGGTGATCAACCTCTTCGTGTTGGTCTTTTTGTTCGCCATTTTGCTGGGATTGTTCATCAGCCAGTGGATCACCCTCCCGTTGAGGGCCATCAGAAAAAGTCTTTCGGCCATCGAGCTGGGCAAGTCCAACCGCGTGGTGGGCTATTCGGCCCGGGATGAAATCGGACTGCTGGTAAACGAATACAACGCCAAGGTTTCGGAGCTCGAACACAACGCGGAAAAACTCGCCCGCTCGGAAAGGGAATCGGCGTGGCGGGAAATGGCCAAGCAGGTGGCCCACGAAATCAAAAACCCGCTTACCCCGATGAAGCTCAGCGTGCAGCACATGATGCGATCCGTGGAAACATCGGGGGATGTCGACCCCGAGAAGTTGAAAAAGCTGAGCGATAACCTCATCGCCCAGATCGACGCGCTGAGTTCCATCGCGGGGGCATTCTCAAACTTCGCGCGCATGCCCAAGGCGAGGGCGGAGAAATTCGATCTGGCCGAAGTGCTTCGCTCGACGTTGGCGCTGTTTCAGGGTTTCGACCGCACGGACCTCGTATTGGAAACGAAACAGGACGAAGCTTGGGTACTGGCCGATAAAGACCAGATGGCGAGGGTGTTCAACAACCTGATCAAAAACGCCATTCAAGCGGTGCCGGACTCGAGGCGCGGAAAAGTGACCGTGCGATTGGAGCGCCGCGACGACTGGTATGTGTGCTCCGTGAGCGACAATGGCATCGGAATATCGGACGAAAACCGGGGGAAGATGTTCGTGCCGAGTTTCACCACCAAAACCAGGGGGATGGGTTTGGGTCT
The DNA here is from genome assembly GCA_964574635.1 of uncultured Cryomorphaceae bacterium. Classification (GTDB taxonomy): domain Bacteria; phylum Bacteroidota; class Bacteroidia; order Flavobacteriales_D; family Cryomorphaceae; genus CAZNOG01. The sequence goes on from CAZNOG010000003.1 coordinate 58,841, forward strand.
GGCCATCAGCAAAAACATCGTGGAACAAGCCGGCGGGCGCATAGATTACACTTCGGAAGAGGGAATGGGCAGTACGTTTTTCGTGTGGTTGCCCGTTTTGCGGGAAGAGTGACGTGGAATTCCCGCAATGATTTTGCCTGCGTAAGGACGGACGGCGGCATCCTTTTTCGACCATCGAATTGGACGGCGCCGGCGGCGGGCAGCGACCGGCGGAAGCTCGCCCGCCGCCTTGCGGCGTGCTTCGATGGACGAAAAAGATACAGCCGGTAGGCCGACCCCGACCTCGGCGGATGAGACGCGCATGGAAAGAGAGAAAAACGGAAAATCAGCGACCCTCCCGCAAGGGTGATTCGGGGGTACGCCCAAAAACGCAACTTCGAACTTTTGTATGGGCTTCAAACCGAAGCAGTGTTGCTTGGGGATTCTATCTTTGCAGGGTTACGAACCAAAATGGCCGACATGACTACCGAAAATATTCTGATTCAAGACGAAGGGAACATTCGATTGATCACGATCAACCGCCCCGACAAACTCAACGCGCTGAACCGCGACCTGATCGCCGGACTGGCCGACGCCATGGAAGCCGCCGACGAGGATAAAAACGTGAGGGTGATTATTCTGACCGGCGCGGGCGACAAGGCTTTTGTGGCCGGTGCAGACATCGCCGAATTCGCGCATTTTGACCACAAGGAAGGGCGGGAATTGAGCGCCATGGGTCACAAAACGCTGTTTAACAAAATCGAGGAATTGGGTACGCCGGTGATCGCGGCGGTAAACGGTTTTGCTTTGGGCGGGGGGCTCGAACTGGCCATGGCATGCCACGTGCGCTATGCCTCGGACCGCGCGCGTATGGGGCTTCCGGAAGTGTCTTTGGGCGTGATTCCGGGCTACGGCGGTACGCAGAGGCTGCCCCAACTCGTGGGCAAGGGAAGGGCCTTGGAAATGATCGCTACCGCGGGCATGGTAGACGCAGAAGAAGCGTACAGAATTGGGTTGGTGAACCGCGTATTTCCCCACGATGAGCTCTTGGATGCGTGCAGGGAATTGGCCGGAAAAATCGGCAAGAATTCGCGTACCGCGATCGCGGCGGCAATCCGTTCGGTAAACGCTTTCTACAAGGAGGGAGTGAACGGAATGGACGTGGAGATCGACGCCTTCGGCAGCTGCTTCGGCAGCGATGATTTCATGGAAGGTACCGCGGCGTTTATGGAGAAGCGCAAGCCGAATTTCGGCTGATAAAAGGCAGGAAGGCAGACCTATGGGGGCATTGCGAAAACTCGCGGGTCAAACCGCCATTTACGGTGTGAGCAGCATCGTGGGTCGCCTCATGAACTACCTGCTCACCCCTCTTTACACGCGGGTTTTCGCCACCGGTGAATACGGCGTGGTGACCGAGTTTTACGCCTACGTGGCCTTCCTCATCGTATTGCTGACCTACGGCATGGAGACCGCCTTCTTTAGGTACGGCTCCGCCGCCGAAGGGACGAAAGCCAAAGAGAGGGTGTTCAGCACGGCTCTGCTGTCGCTGGTGATGACCACCTCGGTATTTGTGGCGGTGGTGTCGATTTTCGCCCCGGAAGTGGCCGCGGGGATGGGGTACGCCGCCCATCCCGAATACGTGTGGATGTTCGCGTGGATCATCGGCCTCGACGCACTGGTAACCATCCCCTTCGCCCGCTTGCGACTGAAAAACAAGCCCGTGGTTTTTGCCGGTATCAACCTCGCCGGCATAATGATCAACATCGGGCTCAACCTGTTTTTGCTGCTGTATTGTCCCAAGGCCTACGCCGACCCCGAAGCCTTCGGGCATTCCTTCATCGCCTCGTTTTACGATCCCTCCTTCGGCATCGGGTATATTTTCGTCGCCAACCTGATTTCCAGCGCCGCGCGTTTCGCCATGCTCCTGCCGTGGATGGCGGGTATTCGCCACGGTTTCGACCGGGAAGTGTACAAGAAACTTCTGCGCTACGGCTTGCCCTTGCTGATTTTGGGCTTGGCCGGCATCGTCAATGAGACCTTCGACCGCGCGTTTTTCGTGGATCTCTCGGGCTTGCCCGAAGAGGCCGCGCGAGCCCAACTGGGAATTTACGGTGCGTGTTACAAAGTGGCCATGTTGTTGAGCATCGGCATCCAGGCGTACCGCTTCGCGGCCGAGCCGCTGATATTTTCCATGTCCAAAGACGGCTCCCGAGACAAGGCCCAATCCGATATCATGTTGTTTTACATGATCGTGGCCCTGTTCATCGCGTTGGCCATATTGGTGTTCGAAGACGTGGTGCTGCTATTGATCGGCGAGAACTTCCGGGAAGGCCGCCACGTCATCCCCATCCTGTTGGCGGCGTACATCTGTTTCGGGTTGGTTTTCAACCTGTCTTTCTGGTACAAGCTGAACGACAAAACGCGGTACGGGGCACTGATCGCCATAGCGGGCGCGGCGGTAACCATCGCGATCAACCTGTGGGCCGTTCCGAAGTGGGGCTATTACGGATCGGCGTGGGCGACTTTCGCGGCTTACTTTACGATGTTGCTGCTCTCGTACCATCTCGGTCGCAAGCACCACCCCGTCCCCTACCCCGTTCGGCGCATGCTGGGATACACCGCGGTGGCGGTGGCGCTGGTGGTACTCCACCGCGTTGCGGGGTTGACCGGTGCGGTTTCCCTGATCGCGGGCGGGATGGTGTTGTTGTTGTACGGTTCCATTATTTTCGCAGGTGAGAGAAAACGAATCAGGATTCCCCATGGTAAAGATTGAAATCATCAACCGGTCCAAGCACGCCCTCCCCGAATACGCGACGGAGCTGAGCGCGGGCTGTGACCTCCGCGCCGACTTGCCGCGCACGACGGTATTGGGTTCCCTTCAGCGGGCGCTGATACCCACCGGATTGTATTTGGCCCTGCCCAAGGGGTACGAAGCCCAGGTGCGCCCACGCAGTGGGTTGGCCTACCGCGAAGGCCTTACCGTGCTGAATTCCCCTGGCACGATCGACGCCGATTACCGCGGTGAGATCAAGGTATTATTGATAAATTTGTCGAATCAATCCATCGAAATACGCGACGGCGACCGAATTGCGCAAATGGTCATCACCAAGCACGAAGTCGCCGACTTTCACGCCGTGGAGGTGCTTTCTTCCACCGCAAGAGGCAGCGGTGGCTTCGGAAGCACAGGAAAAAACAATTAAATCCTCATGAACATCATCATCCCCATGGCCGGCATGGGAAAGCGCCTTCGACCGCACACCCTCACCGTACCCAAACCCTTGGTGAAGATAGCCGGTAAGCCCATCGTGCAACACTTGGTGGAAGACATCGCCCGCTTGGTGGATGAGCCCATCTCAAAGATCGTCTTCGTCACCGGCCGCTTCGGTGAGGAGGTGGAAAACCACCTCGTGGAAACCGCGAAGGAACTGGGCGCCGAAGGAGAAATCGCGTACCAGGACGAAGCCCTCGGCACCGCACACGCCGTGTGGTGCGCGCGTGAAGCGCTCCGTGGCAAGGTCATCGTGGCATTCGCCGACACCCTTTTCAAGGCCGATTTCCAATTGGACGATGAGGCGGATGGGGTTTTGTGGGTGAAACAAATCGACGACCCGTCTTCCTTCGGGGTGGTCAAATTGGATTCCCGCGGTCAAATCGTCGATTTCGTAGAGAAACCCAAGGAGTTCGTGAGCGACTTGGCGATGATCGGCGTTTATTTTTTCCGCGACGGAGAGGCGCTCAAAGAGGCCATCGACACTTTGATGAAAAACGGCGACATGAAGGGAGGGGAATACCAACTTCCCGACGCGCTGCGGATGCTGACCAACGAGGGCAAGAGATTTACCGCCGGCAAGGTGGACGAATGGATGGACTGCGGCAATCCGAAAGTGACCGTGGAGACCGCGGTAAAAGTGCTCGAAATGAAATTTCCCCAATCGGAGATCCACCCCGACAGCCGCATCGATCATTCGGTCATCGTGCCCCCGTGCTACATCGGTCCCGATGCGGTGATTTCCCACGCGGTGGTCGGTCCCGGGGTGTCCGTGGGCAAAGGCACGAAAATTGAGAACTCCCGGGTTTCGCATTCCCTGCTCCAAGATCACACCCACTTGTCCGGAGTCCACATCCAACACAGCATGGTGGGGAGCCATGCCGAATACGAATCGCCGGCGAAAACCTTGAATTTGGGCGATTACAACAGCGTTTCATGAGATTTTACCCGGCACATATCCTCTTTGTTTTCATCTGCGCATCGGCGTTTTTGACCGGCTGCAAATCGGGCGAGGGCGCCCAGAGCGGTGCGGCTGTCGCCGATTCTCCGCTCACCGATTCGGTATTGAATGCGGGGGAGGAAAAGATTTTCCTGATGGCGTTTTACGACGGGCTGCGCGCCAAAATATTGGACAACCACCAAGAGGCGAGAAAATCCTTCGAGAAAGCCCTGGAGATAAACCCGGGGAGCGGCGCCACGCACTACGAGATGGCCCAAATCCACCTGGCCGAGAATCGGATAGACCGGGCGATTTTCCACGCCGAAAAGGCCTACGCCTCCGACAAAAACAACCCGTGGTACGGTGAGGCTCTCGCCATGCTTTACGGTGAAACCGGAAGGTGGGATGACGGCATCGCGGTCATGCGCGACATGATCGAGCGCCACCCGGAAAATCGGGAAAACCACTACCGATTGGCCAATCTTCTGTCCGCGAGGAAAAAGTACGGCGACGCATTGGAAGTTTTGGACAAAGTGGAAGAAAATTTCGGCCCGAGCGAAGACCTGTCCATGCAGCGTCAGATGATTTATCTCGAACAGGAAAAGTACGATTTGGCGTTGGCGGAGGTCGATCGACTGATCGATATCAACCCGTCGGAACTCCGCTACCTCGGCATCAAGGCGGAAATCCTGGAGAAAGCCGGCCGGCGCAAGGAGGCGATGGCTCTCTACGAAACCATGCTCGAAATGGACCCCGGAAACGGGTATGTACTGTTGGCTTTGTACGAGGATGCGCGCAATGCGGGAGATCAAGAGCGGGCGGAGGAGTACCTCGGCGGGGCTTTCGCCAGCAACGAATTGAACATCGATCTGAAGATCAACATTTTTCTCAATCTCATGTCGGCCACGGGCCCCAATTCCGATCACTCCGCACTCTTGGAGTACGCCGACATTTTGCGGGATACGCATCCTGAAAATCCCAAGACCTACGCCATCCGGGGCGATTTGTTTTTCGGGCTGAACCGCTTGGAAGAATCCCGGGAAAACTTTCGGCGCGCCGTGGAATTGGATCCAAACCGCCCCCCCATTTGGCAGCAAATCCTGACCATCGACTCCCGACTGCAGGACTTTGAAGCCATGAAAGAGGAAAGCGACGAAGCGATCCTGCTGTTTCCCATGCAGCCCGTGTACTACATGTTCAACGGCGTGGCGCTGTTGCAGATGAAAAAGCCCGAGGAAGCCGTATCCGTGCTCAATTCCGGAAAAAATTTGGTGGTCGATGACGACCGATTGCTCGCGCAGTTCTTGTCTTCCCTGGGCGACGCCTACCACGCGATGAACGAGCACGCCAAGTCGGACCAGTCGTACAACGAAGCGCTGAAACTGAACCCAAACAACGTGGTGGTGCTCAACAACTACGCTTACTATTTGGCCCTTCGCGGAGAAAACCTCGAAAAGGCCGAACAAATGGCCAAGAAAGCGAACGATTTGCACCCCGACGAACCCGGATTTCAAGACACCTACGCCTGGGTGCTGTTCAAGCGAAACAACTACCGGAACGCCCTGTTTTGGATTGAAGAAGCGTTGAAAAACGGCGGTGACAAGGACCCTGTCATTTTGGAACACCACGGAGATATCCTCGAAGCTCTGGGCATGATAGACCGCGCTTTGGAAGCTTGGAATGCCGCATTGGAGCGCGGAGGCGACCGCCAAGAGTTGACGGAAAGAATATCAAAGCACAAAAATTCCGATAAATGAGTCGGTCCGTATTTCGGATAAATCGCCTCCGGATCGGAGTGTTCTTGGCCCTGTTGCTCGCTCTGGGTTCGTGTCGATCGACGAAGGTTATCCAAGAAAGTCCTCTACCCCCGTTGAGTGAATCGGAGATCATGGATCGCATGAATCAAGCGACCTTTTCCTTTGGGGAGATGAGTGCCCGCGTAGCGGTGGACATCGACTCTGAGCGGCGAAAAGGTCAGTTCCGGGTCAACTTGCGCATGGCACAGGACAGCCTGATATGGATGAGCATCGTCCCCGCTTTGGGCATCGAAGCCGCGAGGGTGCTGTTCACCACCGACAGCATCAAGTTCATCGACAAGTTGAAAAACCGGTATTTCCTGGCCGATATCGCCTCCCTCGATTCCATGATCGGTCACGGCGCCGAATTCACCTACCTTCAAAACCTCCTCACCGGAAACCCCATCGAGATTCTGGAAAAAGAAAAATACACCGCCTTCATCGACGGACCCCACTACGTGCTCCAGACGAAAAGCCCGAGGAAATTGAGAAAAGCTTTGGACATGGATTTCCGTTCACCGGAAGGCGATACGTTGCAAACGGAGGTCGTCAATGAGCGACTCTATGTTCGTGCACTGGATAAACTCGAAGACGAAGATTTGATCATCAAGCGTTACTACATTCGCGGCGATGATTTCAGAGTCGCGAGTACCGTTGTGGAATATTTCGCCCCGAGGCGCACCGTGGTGGTTCAACATGAAGCATTTGAAGATTTTGAAGGATATTCGTTTCCTGTGGAATCGACCGTGCGCATCCAAACGCCCACGGTAGAGGCGGAGTTCGACCTTCGATTTTCCAGGCTTCGCATGGAAGAGAACCAAGGCTACCCATTCAAAATTCCCGATTCGTATGCACCGTTGCGTTAAAGTTGCCGCCATACTGATCGCCATCGTTTTGGGTCACGGCGCCACGGCCCAAGACAAAGAGCAGCTCCAATCGGAACGCGACCGCATCACCAAGGACATCTCCCTGACCACCAAGCTGATTGACGAAACGCGAAAGAGCCGCAGCCAAATGGAGGGAGAGCTGGGTTTGATCAACAAGAAAATACGCCTTCGGGAAGACCTCATCAACAACCTCCGCAAGGAAATCAACATGTTCGACCGCCGGATCGCCCAAAACGAGAAGGAAATCGAAATGCTTGAAGGAGAGTTGGAGGAGCTGAAAAGTCAGTACGCCGCGATGATCCGACAAGCGCAGAAATCCAATCGTGCCGAAGACCGTCTGATGTACGTTTTCGCCTCGGAAGACTTTTTCCAGTTTATCCGTCGCATACGGTACATGCGTCAGTACGCCGAATTCAGGGCCAAGCAAGCGAGGGAGATCGTGGAAACGCAGCGGGAGCTCGAATCAAAAAACGAAGAGATCGCCTCGGCACGTGAGGAGAAAAGCAGGGTGATCGACGAGCAACAATCCATAAAAAACGAATTGGCCCGTGACCGCAAGGAGCACCAGTCGACCGTTTCGGAACTCCAATCGGAAGAAAAAACCTTGGTGGCGCGGCTGAGAAAGCAGGAGAAACAAAGGGAGGAGCTGAACAAAGAGATTCAGCGCATCATCGAAGCGGAAATCCGCGCCTCGAAAAAAGACAACGCCGGGGTGTTTGCCCTTACCCCGGAAGCCGCGGCCCTGTCGGCCGAATTCGAAAACAACCGGGGAAAGTTGCCTTGGCCGGTTGAGCGGGGCGTCATCACACAGGGGTTCGGAAACAACCCCCACCCCGTGTTGGGCGGCATCACCGTGGTGAACAACGGCGTAAACATCGCGACCAACAAGAACGCGGCGGTCCGGGCGGTCTTCACAGGAACCGTATCGGGTGTGTTCGCCATTCCCGGAGCCGGGCGAAACGTCATCATCAACCACGGCGGATACCGCAGCGTGTATTCCAACCTCAAAGAGGTGTACGTCGCGAAGGGCGACGAAGTGGAGGCCAAACAGGAAATCGGCACCGTGCTCACCGACGAGACCTCCGGAAAAACCGAGGCTCACTTGGAAATCTGGAAAGTAACCTCTTCGGGCACAACGAAAGAGGATCCCGCAAGGTGGATTTTTCGGCAATAAGTCCGAACTTCTAATTTCATACCTTTGCAAAAATGGACATCATGTCGCAAATAACTTTTATAGGAATGCTGGGACCTTGGCAAATCGTATTGATCGTCTTGATGATTGTTCTCCTGTTCGGCGGCCGAAAGATTCCCGAACTCATGAAGGGCCTCGGCCAGGGAATGAAGGAGTTCAAGGATGCCACCCGTGAAGACAACGACGGCAAAAAACCTTCGCAAGCTTCTGAATCCACGACCTCCAACCAATCGGGCGATCCCAAATAAACAATTGGCGAACAACGCGGAAATTATGCCGTGACGTATTGCGCAACCGCCTTTCCACCAAAAGGCGGTATTGTTCGTCCTTTACCCCTCAGTAAAATCCGAACCGCGAATTCCCACCATCCCAATCCATCCCTAGTTTTGAAAGCATCCGGCGTACCCACCTCTCTGTCAGCCATCCGCAAATCGCTTTTCAACGGAGACCTGACAATGGAGCGTTTGGTCGAACAGTATTTGGACAACATCCGTCACACGGCCGATCACAACATCTTTCTGGAAGTTTTTGAAGAAGAAGCCCGAAGCGAAGCCAAAAGGATATCGGAAAAAATAGCGGACAACAAGGCGGGGAGGCTCGCGGGCATGGTCATCGCCATCAAAGACAACCTCTGCTACGCCGGACATAAAGTCACCGCGGCTTCGAAGATGTTGGAAGGCTTCGAATCCCTGTACACCGCCACCGCCTTGGAGAGACTGCTCGCCGAAGACGCCATCGTGATCGGGCGGGTGAATTGCGACGAATTCGCCATGGGGGGATCGAATGAAAACAGCGCCTTCGGACCGGTCAAAAACCCCTTGAATCCGCAATACGTGCCGGGAGGATCTTCCGGAGGCAGCGCCGCCGCCGTGGCCGCCCACTGCTGTTTGGCGGCTTTGGGGAGCGACACCGGAGGGTCCATCCGACAGCCGGCCTCATTTACCGGAGTGGTGGGATTGAAACCGACTTACGGTAGGGTGAGCCGACACGGATTGATCGCCTTCGCCTCCTCTTTCGATCAAATCGGGCCGCTGACCCACCACGTGGAAGACGCCGCGCTCATGCTGGAAATCATGGCCGGTTTCGACGACATGGATGCGACCTCCTCAAAAAGGGAAGTGCCCTCGTACTCCGAGGTGGCTCCCTCCGAAACCAAACGAATCGCTTACCTCGCCGACTGCTTGGAAAACGAAGCGCTGGACCCCCGGGTGGAAAGCCAAATGAGGGAAGTGATCCACACCCTCAAAAACCAAGGACACACGGTGGAGCCCGTCAGCCTCGAAGGACTGAACCACCTCGTTCCCACCTACTACCTTCTCACCACCGCCGAAGCTTCGAGCAACCTCGCGCGGTTCGACGGCATCCATTACGGCTACCGAAGTCCACACGCCACCGACATCCAAAGCACGTACAAAATGAGCCGGTCGGAAGGGTTCGGACCCGAAGTGAAGCGACGTATTCTGTTGGGAACTTTCGTGCTGAGCGCGGGATATTACGACGCCTATTACGGCAAAGCGCAAAAGGTGCGTCGCCTTCTGAAAGAAAAAACCGACGAGATTTTCAATCAGTACGACCTGATCATCTCGCCGACCACCCCCACCTCGGCCTTCGAATTCGGCAAAAAAGACGACCCCGTGAGCATGTACCTCCAGGATATTTTCACGGTGCACGCGAACCTGGTGGGTAGTCCGGCCATTTCCATCCCCTTGTTCCGCGACGAACGGAACGGACTGCCCATCGGATTGCAGGTTACCGCGCCGGCTTACGGCGAGAAAAACCTCATCGATTTCGCCTCGTCTCTGTACCCCGGACCATCCGTCTGATTTCGCAGCCTTCCTCGGTTCTCCACGGAAAAATCCACCGTCGTCGAAAGGGAAATTTCCCGCTTTAGACGCGCACTCACCTTTCACAATAATTCGGAATTACCGGCACGGTGCGTGCATATAAAATTGCTTTTGGTAGATTTGGTATTTAAAGGCAAAAAAGAACACAACCCGGCCGCGTTTTATGCGTATACCGACGTATTTCCCAAACCTGTAAACCGTATGTCCCGCAAGTGTGTTTTCCGTTTTCTGTTTCTCCTCCCCTTTCTGACTTTCCTCGGAATGCCAAGCGCGCATTCTCAACTCACCGCCGACATCGAGGAATCGGAGCTCCCCCAAGCCACCCCTCACACCGACTCCACCGAAGTCGTCATATTTCCCGATGACCCGGTCTTGGCGGCCATGGACAGCTTGTGGATCACCGAAAGACTGTTTTGGGAAGCCTACAAATTGGACAGCACCTGCTTGAACGTGTACAATTTCGCACCCGGCGAGATACCGACGTATCCCGATTCGGTCATCGCAGCGAGGCTCGGTGAGTTGAACAAGAAAACCCCTTTGAATTTGGATTACAATCCCTACGTCAAAGCCTACATCAACGTGTACGTGGAGCGGCGAAGGGAAATTTCCGAACGCGCACTCGGTTTGGCCAAGCTGTACTACCCCCTCTTCGAGGAAAAGCTCGACATGTTCGACATCCCCCTCGAGCTCAAACATTTGGCCGTGGTAGAGTCGGCGCTGAACCCCACGGCGCGTTCGCGCATGGGTGCCGCGGGCTTGTGGCAATTCATGTACAACACCGGCCGTATTTATGGTTTGGAAGTCAACTCTTACGTAGACGACCGCAACGACCCCTACAAGAGCACCGTCGCCGCTTGTCGCTACATGCGGTTTCTCTACGGAATGTACGGTGATTGGAACCTCGTTTTGGCGGCGTACAATTCCGGCCCGGGCAACGTCAACAAAGCCATTCGCCGCTCGGGCGGTCACCGCGATTACTGGAAGATCCGCCCCTACCTCCCGCGGGAAACCCGAGGCTACGTTCCCGCTTTCATCGCAGTAAATTACATGATGAACTACGCCTCCGAACACAACCTCTATCCCTTGGTACCCACCCACGTCTTCGAGGAAATCGACACCGTCCGCGTGTGCCGGGAAACCACTTTCCAAAGGATTTCACAATTCACCGGCGTGGCCGTGGCCGACTTGGAACGATTCAACCCCTCGCTGAAGCGCAACGTCATTCCCGAGACCCAAACCTGCCGCACCGTATACCTTCCCATCGAAGCCATCGGAAAGTTTCTCGCCAATGAAGACAGCATGTACCATTTCCAACAAGAACCGCAAACCATCGACGGATACGTGGTGGAAGACGTCGTGGAAAGATACACCGTTAGGCGCGGCGACGTGCTGGGCGTAATCGCCCAAAGGCACGGTGTAACCGTATCGCAATTGCGGGCCTGGAACAACATCCACGGAAACCGCATTTACCCCGGCCAAAAACTGGAAATCCGAAAAACTCTCCGCCGCGAAGCCGATAAAAAAGGCGAAACCCTCGCCGCTAAATCGAATGACAATCAAAATGTCCGGTCTCAAAACGACGGAGACGACAAGTACCGCTTTCACACCATCCAACAGGGAGATACGCTCTGGGATATCGCCAAACAATACCCCGGAATTTCTGTTGAGGATTTGAAAGTCGCCAACGCCGACCTCGACACGCGGCGGCTCAAACCCGGCCAGCAAATCAAAATACCACCGGCCTCGTGAACGCAATCTCTCACCGAATAGCGCTGTTTCTCCTTCCGGTATTCGCATTATGCGTATTCACCGCCTGCGACGATACGGCCCAAACGCGCAAGCCCCGGCACTCGGGAATGCCCGGTGAAGTAATCGTCGTCATGAACGATACCGATTGGAGGGGAGCCCCCGGCGACAGCCTCCGGGCACGGATGCAAACCATGTACCCCGGCCTTCCGCAAATCGAGCCGTCCTTCAAACTCATTCATTTCAATCAAGCCGAAATGAGCAGCATGTTGCGCCACCACCGCAACATCATCGAAGTACACCTGGGCTCCGCCGCCCAAGGAAAAAACACCGTCACGCTCACCAACGACAAGTGGGCTTCCAACCAGTTGGTGTTCAATGCCTACGCCACCACTCACGAAGACTGGTACAACCTGCTGAACACCCAGTTTCCGCAGGTGATGGATCGCATAAACCGAAAGGAAATCGATCGGTTGCAACGCTTTTATCGGACCAACTCCAACCACGTAGTCATCGCCGATATACAAGCCAAATTCGGCGTGAACCTGCCCCTGCCCACCGATTGTAAAATGGCCATATCCGACAAGGATTTCGCGTGGGTGAAAAGGGAGCGCGTGCGCTATCTGGGAAACGACCTGCACGACATCACGCAGGGATTCTTGTTTTACCAATACCCTTACACCGGCGATTCCGCTTTTACGCAAGAAGCCATCCTCGCCGTCCGCGACAGTGTCACCAAGGAATACGTTCCCGGACCGACGAAAAATTCTTACATGACCACCGAATACATCCTCCCTCCCACCTCCGAGGCCATTACCCTCGACGGGCGGTACGCCGTGATCACCCGCGGATTGTGGCGTACGGAAAACCACTTCATGGGCGGTCCCTTCGTGAGCGTCACAACAACCAACCCCGCCGGCGATAAAATCGTTTCCATGTCCGGTTTCGTATTCGCCCCCAAATTCGATAAGCGGGAATACATCCGTGAAATCGAAGCCATCCTGCTCGACGCGAAATTTCCCGAAAAAGAAACCATCGCGGAAGACCGAAATCGACCCTGACGACCTAGATCGATCGGAAGGACGCGGTGAAGGGTTTAGGTTTTCGTGGGTGAGACTCAACCCGATCATCCCCGCCCCGATGGACGGAGGTTCTCAGTTGGGACGATCACCCGACGTTCACTCCAAGATGCCTTCCCGACCCAGAAGAAAAGCATACTCCAAAGCCACTTCCCGGTACCTTTCAAATCGCCCCGAAGCTCCTCCGTGGCCGGTATCCATATTGGTAACCAGATACAGGGGCGTGTCGTTCGTTTTCAAAACCCGCATGGCCGCAACCCATTTCGCGGGCTCCCAATACTGCACTTGAGAATCGTGCAGACCCGTGGTCACCAACAAGGCGGGATATTCGCCCTTCACCAGATTGTCGATGGGAGAATATGATTTGATGCGTTCGTACGCTTTCTTCTCGTTGGGATTCCCCCACTCGTCGTACTCACCCGTCGTGAGGGGAATGGAGGCGTCGAGCATGGTGGTGAGCACATCCACGAAGGGCACCTGCGCCACCACGCCATTCCACAAATTGGGCTTCATGTTGATCACGGCACCCATCAGCAATCCACCGGCGCTTCCACCCATGGCGTACAAGTGCTCGGGCGAAGTGTACCCGGCCCGGATCAAGTGCACCGCGCAGTCGATGAAATCGTGAAATGTATTGGTTTTGTATTCCAACCGGCCCTTTTCGTACCACTCCCGACCCAGTTCCTGCCCACCCCGAACGTGGGCGATGGCAAATGCGAATCCCCGCTGCAACAGCGAGATTCGGGGAATGCTGAAATAGGCGTCGAGTGACAAGCCGTACGCCCCATACCCATACAGCAACACCGGTGACTTCCCGTTCTTTTCGAACCCTTTCGGATACACGATGCTCATAGGGATGTCCACGCCATCGCGGGACTTGACAAGGACGTATTCCGATTCGTAATCTTCGGGATCGAAACCTCCCACCACCTCCTCTCTTTTCACCAAGGTGGTCGAGCCGTCGATCATATTCACGTCATACACGCTCATCGGCGTGGTCAGGGATGTATAACCGTAGCGAAGCACCTCGGTATCGAACTCTTCGTTGGTCGCCAAAAAGGCCATGTACGTGGGATCCGAAAATTCCACTTCCCGCTCCCCTCCACTTTTCAAATCGTAAATGCGGATGCGGGTAAGGCCGTTTTCGCGTACCTCCACCGCCATGAACCCCTTGAACAAGAGCATATCGGACAACAGCACTCCGGGGTCGTGCGCCACGACGGTTTGCCACTGCCTTCGGCCCGTGGCGTTTTCAGGGGTTTTGGAAATGGAAAAGTTGCTGCCATCGGCGTTGTGGAGCACATAAAACCCGTCGGGACCGTGCTGTATTTCATACTCGAGCCCTCTGGTCCGTTCTTGGAATACCTTCGGTTCGACCCCGGGATTTTCCGCCTCCACGTAGCGATGCTCCGAAGTCATCGTCGAGTGTGAATGGATGAAAATGTATTTGCCCGAGTTGGACCGCGAAATCGACACGTGGTAGGTATCGTCCTCTTCCGTAAACACTTCTTCGTCCTCGCTCTGGTCGGTGCCGAGTACGTGGCGGTACACGCAGTACGACCTCAGGGTCTCGGGGTCTTTGCGTGTGTAAAGCACGGTGCGGTGATCGGCGGCCCATACCACCGATCCGGCGGTGCCGGTCAATTCATCGGCCAAGAGCTCTCCCGTGCGCAAATCCTTGAACCGCACTGTGTAGATGCGCCGGCTCACCACGTCTTCGGCGAAGGCGACCAGGTGGTTGTCATCGGAAATTTCCACGCTGCCGAAGCTGTGATAGGCGTGTCCCTCAGCGCGTTCGTTCCCGTCGATGAGCACTTCTTCCTCCCCGCCTTTCAACGGTTTCCTGCAGTACACGGCGTACTCCTTTCCCTCGTCGTATTTGCGGTAATAAAGGTATCCGCGCAAGGGATAGGGTGCGGACACGTCGCGGCGGGGAATTCTACCCACGATCTCGTCGAACAACTTTTGCCTAAGGGGTTTCAGGTGGGCCATTTCCCTTTCGGCATAGGCGTTTTCGGCCTCCAAATAGGCGATGACCTCCGGGTTTTCGCGGTTGCGTAGCCAGTGGTAATCGTCGATGCGTGTGTCGCCGTGTATGGAATGGCGGTGAGGTCGAACGGGTGCAATGGGTGGTGTGTTCATTTAAAATCGCGATTTACTGTATGCTTCGGTTAAAAGAGAAATTCCACCCGCAAAGATCGCAACCCACAAATACCAAAAACCGCTTTGTGCATCACGAAAACAACTCGGTGAGGATGGGCAGGGACTTCAGCTCCCCAAAGCCCTCGAGGTGAAGGCGGTAATACGTTGCCAAATGATGGATCATTCGCCGTTTGGCTTCGCGTGAAATGTGGAATTCCTCGTCCAGCTCGGCACCGGCGAGTCGAAAAAACAACGCGGTTTCCTCGGGTTGGAGCACGTGGAGGGAAGCGTTTCGGTGTCCGGTGAATTCACCGTTTTCCAGGTCGAAATACGGCTTCTCCGCCGAGGGTGCGCCGGAGGGCAAAAAGCCGAGCAACCGAGTGAGTTTTGCCATCAATTGCAGGTGGAAAACGCCGTTCGGAGGGTTCTCTTCGAAATAGGTCACCGCCGCATCGATGTAGTCGTACAGTTCGTAATCGGGGGTTTCTTCCCTCAGGGCCTTATACAGAACCTCCGCCAAAAACAAGGCGACGGAAGCCTTGACCGGATGGGAAAAATCCGGGGCCGCCGAGCCCAAAATGCGGATGGAACGCACCATCTGAACCGAGCGGCTCTGTCGGTAACCGTATGCGATCTCCACCCTCGTGAGGGGCTGAACCGCCGCGTTTCTCGCGCTTTTCTTTCCCAAACCGCGCACCATGAACGACAACTTGCCGTGATTGCGGGAGTAGGTGGTAATCACGGCGGATGAGTCGGTATAGGCGGTCTTGCGGAGCACTATGGCCGCCGTATTCTCTTCCATTTCAGATCACTTGATGACGAGGATTTTGGTGGTGCAAGTGGACCTCGATTCCGGTTCGGTGATCAGGGCGAAATACACGCCCGTGGCCACTCGCTCCCCGTCGATGTTCCTTCCGTCCCATACGGCGTTGCCGCCTTTGGACACATCCGAAAAGATCAGGTTGCCGCGCGCGTCGGTGATTCTCACCTCGCTGTTGCGCATCAATCCTTTGATCGATATGGAGCCGTGGTAGGTTTCCCGGACCGGATTGGGATACACCGTATGGCATTCGTTGGCAACTCCCGCGCCGGTGGCATCGGAAATGTAGGAGACCAAACCCTCTTCCGTGGCGAAAAACACTTCGCCGGTTTGGTGGTCTATTTCTATATCCATAATCATGTCGCTGGGCAGGGCGCTGTTGGCGACGTTGAATCGCAGAATCTCTTCGGTGCCGTCTTCGGAGAGCAAGAACACCCCCGAGCCGAATGTTCCCACCCATTTGCGGTTCGCCCCGTCGACCGCTATGGCGCTTACGGGTTGCGTTTCGAGAAGGTACTGGTAAATACCGTCTTGCTCGACCAGTATTTGCCGGGCGTCGCCCGGATTATCGGAGAATATGTCGAAGGGAGAGTAGAACACCCCTACCCCATCCGCGGTACCCACCCAAATTTCGCCATCCAAGTCTTGCGCCAGGCAGAAGACTTCGTTCGACGGGAGGTTTCCCCTGCCGAGATCGGCCGAAAGTATCCGGACTTTGTCGTCGGATTCGTTCAGTAAATCATTCCCTTCGTAATACGCCACCAATCCGCCCCGATTTCGAATGAACCATTTGTGCCCTTCGTCGGTGATGATCATTTTGTGGACGGTGGTATTGGTTCCCAATTCATTCTTCAGGGAAAACGCTTTCCACTCCCCGTCGGCGGTCCAAACCGACAGCGGCTTGTCGGCGTATCCGTTGGTCATCCATACGTTGCCCGCCCCGTCCTGGACGATGCCGCCCACGGCGATGAAATCCATGCCGTCTTCCCGTCCGTATCCCACCCTGGGGTGTAGGCTGGAGTTGGTTTCGTTGTACAGGCCTTCGATTTCATCGCCTTCCACGACCATCATTCCGCTGAACCACGAGCCGACGTAGGCTTTGTCGGGATTGTTGCGGTCGGGGTATGCCACCGGCACGTCGAGGAAGAGCCAGTCGGAAATTTCGGGATGGTTGTCGATGGTGAAGTTGGTCCACCGACCTTCGTGGTACTTATAAAATCCACTGAGACGGAAGTTGTTGTTCCACGTGCCGGGGTGAACCGGGTGACCTCCCGCCACCCACAGTCTTCCTTTGTGCATGGATAGATCGAAGATGCTGTTGGATCCCGGGCCCGTAGGTTGGAAACGTTCGGTGGTGCCGTCGGCATTCCGCTTCACGAGAGCGTTGCGGCCGTCGGCGAACCAGATGTTTCCTTCGGAGTCGACGGTACCCGTTTTAATCTGCATCGCGGAGAAGCCTTCGGGATACTGGTCCACGACCTTGGAAATGGAAACCCCGTCTTCGCCGTAAATGAGGTAATACCAACTCGTATTGAGTGACATGCCCTCAGGGGAGTTTCTCAATTCATCGACGTAGGGAGTGGCGCGGATGTTCGTCCACGCTTCCACTCCGGCGGCACGAAAATATACGCCGGGCTCGGCGGCGGATTTCCTGTTCACGTACAACCCGGCCTCGTTGGCATCGACGTCATCCACTCGTGCGAAGGGATCGGGCAAGGTGAGGTCTTGTTCCCAAAACGTGTAAATGGTCAAATCTTGATCCGGTGGTGCGTGAAAGAGCCCTTCGTTGGTGGCGGCGTAGAGATCGCCGTCGTATATCGTGGTGGCGTTGACCGCCAATCCCCCTTCGGGAAGGATTGTAAAAGTGTCGCGCACTTCGCGCATTTCGGCGTCAACGGCGATGATTCCGATACCCGTCGAGAGGTATGCGATTTCATTGTGGAAGGTGATATGCCGAATGCGTTTGTCTCCCGGTTGGCTGCTGTTTTTGATGTCGGGCATGTTGTACACCGTCCGGCCTTTGATAATGTCCAGATTGCCGTTTTCGTAACCCACCAAAAGATAGGTTTCTTGGTCGGAAGCTTTGATGGTGGAAATACCGATATCCGAGAGCCCGTTTACCTTGTTCAACCTTTCGATTCCCCCATCCCGGTCGAGGATGAAAAGGCCGTTCCTCTGGGCGGCGAAGACCTTGTCTCCCATAATTTCCACGAAAAGGGTTTGGGAGAAGTTGAAATGATCACGCCAGCGGCCGATTTCCTGAGCGCCCAGGTTGCCTGACAACAGAAAAAATGCGGCGACGAGCGTGGATATGAATTTCATCGGGAGGACTATTGATGGATGAATAACGACAAAAGAAAACAATTCATATTTGATCGCGGGCACGGCGGGATGTTTTCCGGTTTTCGCGGTGTGATGGTCAAATCTATGGAGAAACCAATTATCTTTGCCGCGTTATTGGCCCGGTAGTTCAACTGGATAGAATATCAGATTTCGGCTCTGAGGGTTGGGGGTTCGAATCCTCCCCGGGTCACAATTTAAATCATAAACCCCTTGTTTTCAAGGGGTTTTTTATTTCTTTCCACACCATTTCCACACCGATGGGGGTTTAGGTCGGTTTTCGGTCGGTTGGTTTGGGTCTGATCTTTATTTCAAATTCTACTTTCTCGGGGTCGGTTGTCGGCTCCACCTTTGGAAGTACATAAGGCAACAACCGTTCGATTACCCGAAATTTGTCTTTGCCGTCCAGTTTTTCAAACTCGGATTGTAGTGCAGGGGTGTTTTGCTCGATGAACGCGGTAACGAAATTCCGAATCCGTGCCGTCGATTTGTTCGGTACGCCCGGGGGGCGTCCGTTAGGGTTGTTTGTTTTTCCTTTTGGCGGCATATTGAAAAATCTTGTTGTTTTCAAAGTTAGGTTTCAACTTTCATTCGGCCTTCCCGATTGGTGGGGTGATACGAATACCGGCATTATATAAAGGTGGTATTCGTATCATTTCCACTTTTCAAAACTCCATCATTAATTGGTTCTCGTTCCTCCAACCGGGGCGTTTTTTTCGCGGGTTGTAGTATTGGTTTCTGATGTTGTGGGCGATCTCCCTTATTTGAACCTCAAACGGGGCTTGGCTCCATTTATCCGTGAGGTATCGGCGTTTGATTCGTCGGAAGGCTTGCGGGTCTGTTTCGCGAAGATTTTTCAATCCCGCGTGCGATAAAAGTTTACTGTTCCGTTTTTGTCTGTGGATGTTTAACCCGGTCACCTTGCATACCCTTTGCGGTATAAAGGTGGTAAACGTATCATTTTTGGTTTTTTGCAGTCCTTGGATGTTGGCCAGAATGATGGCCGCAATTTGTTCTTGGATGTTGTCCCCGTGTTTTGCGTTTACTTCCTTCAACCTCTTGAAACGGCGATTGAATTTTTGGCGATTCCCTTCCCTCAGAGTTTCCCAGTATTGCGGATTGGTGAACCTGTGCCATTTATCGGGGTATTCGGTGGTTGGGTCGGCAAATACCACCTGCTGCCATTGGTCGATGAGGTTTTGAACAAACGGCGATTTGTCGGTTTTGATAAAATCGGCCAATGTTACAATGCCCTTTTTGCGTAGGTGCGTGAAGTTCGTCACTTTGATTTCGACGCGCAAGATGGGTTCATTCCCGATTTGATATTGTTTCCCCTTGTCGTAGAACTTCAAGGCATAGGCATCGTGTTTGGCCTGTCTGAAATTTCCTTCCGTACGCGTGGACGTGTGTTGTATTGGGCTGCCTCTGTGCTGAAAACATCGCCCCAATATATCATTGCAGGGGATTGGGGGCGTAATGTTCACGCCGTATTCCAAACGGGTTAGGCGGATGTTTTCGGGCGTTAACAACAATTCACTTGCCAATCGGCGTTTAACCTCATCAAAGGCCGTTTCGGGAAATTGGTTTGCATTGTGTTTGCCTTTGTTCCAAAAGGTGTGCAGACTACCCGAAAATGTGAGGCGTCCATTTGGGAAACGTGTAATTTTCACTCCGTCCAGTAGAAAAGTTTCCCTATCCAAAACGTCACCCTTGAATTTGGAAACGGGTTCCCTTTCGGGGTGTAATTCCCGCAATCGTTCAAAGTAAGTGCCGCCATCAATTCCGACTATTTCACCCCCCAAATGATCGACGGGGATATAATCGTAACTTTGTTTTGCGGGATGGATGCCCTTTCCGCGATTCTTTGCAAGATTGGGGGGCGGGATTGCATTTCCGCTCCCCTTTTCTTCTGCCGTTGTCTTGCCCATGCCCTCAAATCTTGGATGCAATGAACTCCACGCGTGCGGGTGACGGCATAAACCCACTTGGAAACGTGTAGACGGTCATTCTGTCCTCGTTTTTCCACAATTTGAACAATATTAGGGTTCGGGTATCGCCCTGCCGCATATCGCCCTTGTACACCCCGCGCAAATTCGTTTTGAACAATCCCGTTACGGCCAAACTCTTTGCCCAACTGCTGCGGTTTTTGATTCGGAAGTACAGTTGAAAATTTCGGCCTTTGGAATATCCCCTAAAGTCCTCAATCCTTACCAGTGGCGTGAGAAAAGTAGGGGTAAAATCGGGGTTGGCAAGTTCGTAGACCGTGGCCGATTTGGTTTCCTTCAAAAGTTTGTATTCATAACCCTTTGCCCCGGGAAACCTCGTGGTTCGGGCAAAGGCGGTTTCCTGCGTTCTCATGGCCTTTCGGGGTTGGACTGCTCCAATACCTCCATTAGGTGGGAACGTTTGAAAAATACGCGGTTTCCGACCTTGTAGGGATGCAAAATGCCCTTTTGTACCCAGTCGTGAATGGTGGTGAAGGTGACGCCGAAAAATTCCGCCGTTTCCTTTCGGGTCATTACCTCTTTGCCTTTGGCGTTCTCACTTGCTTGGGCAAGTGTTTGGGCGTGGTTTTTAAGTTCCCGCCGAAGTTCGTCGGCAATGAGTTCCGCCAATGCGTTTGGCGATGTTGCTATAAATTGGATGCCTGCCATGAATATGGATTTTTAAATTCACGGCAAACCTATATGCGGCCTGTTGCAAACCACTGTTCACATTCTGTGCACAATTATGTGCACTTTGTCTAAACAGTTCTTTTTGAGAGTAATTCGTTTAATGTTTTGAGCTCTGTATCTGACCTCTTTCTGCTCAATTCTTGTAGGTTTTCTGATTTCATTGTTGGTTCAAAGTTTTCTTTTACCCACCTTAAATACTTACTTGCGCTCATATGATTTTCGATTGAATTAGATTCCATGCATTCAAAAAGTGTCGTCCATCGTAATTTTTCTCTTGTATTGTAATTGTCATTCAGATGTTTAAAGGTTTCGTATGCCTTGGGGGTTGTAAAAGGTGTTTTGCCGAAGGGCGGGTATTTGTCCATTCTGCCACTGCAAACGGCCTCCAGTGCCGCACGGTATGCCAACAAAAATTCGTATTCCCTTCTATCTTTCGGTCTGTACCTCAATTGGTGCGGTTCGGGAAACAATATGTTTTCGTAGTCGTTCAATGCCTCCATCATTCCCCTGCATTCCAGTTGTTTTCCCGTTTCGGGGTTTAGGTAATTCCCCGTAGAAATTTGCCGTTCCAATTTCTCCCTGACGTGTTTCTCCATTCTCACGGGGTCTGTAATTTCCTCCGTGGTCAACTCCACTGTCAATTCATGAATGCCGTTAAGGGTGGATTTCGCCACTATTGCGGGTTTCTCGTCATCGTTCAACTTTTCGTAGGCCTCAGGGCTCATGCGGTGGGTGAAAAGTCCTTTGAATCCCTGTCGCCAAAAGTCGCGGTGTGCCTTTCTTTTGCTCATCGGTTAATTGACTTTTTGCAGTTGGGTATAGGGTTGCCCCGAATAAAATCGGTTGATGAGGGTAACGTGCTCCTCGGGGTCGGCTCCCACATACTCCAAAAACTGTTTAACCGTGTCGTGTCCGGTAACCATCATAATGGCCTCGGTGGGTATTTTTCCGTAGTGATTCGTGGCGAATGAACGGCGGCCAATGTGTGAGGCAACCAGTTCGTATTTGGGAAATTTCCCGACTTTCTTTCTGTTGGTCTTGGGGTCGCGTTTGCTGCCTTCTACAATCTCGGTAATGCCAACCTGCCTACACAACTCTTTGATATAGTCGTTGTACCGTTGGTGGGAAATGCGAACGGGGAACCTGTTTCCGCGCCGTTCGGTGATGCGTTCAACGTGGGGGTGAAACGGTGCGGTAACGCGGTCGCCCGTTTTTTGTTGGGTGTACCGTATGGCCCGGTCACCGCTAATCGTGATGTAAATGTTGCTTGTGGTGAGGTTCATTAAGTCGGATACCCTGCACCCCGTCCAACAGGATATAACCAACCAGTCACGCGCGTTTTCCAAATACGGAAGGCCTTCAAACCTCATCAACCGTTCGATCTCGTCGGGGCTGAGGTAAAGGGGTCGGCGGTGGTCGTTCAGTGTCTTGGGGGGGTCGGTTTTCTCCGTGTCGTTCAATATGGATTCGTCGATCTCATGCCCCAGGCGTTTGGCATACCGCACCACGGTTTTGAACTGTTTTACGGATTTCAAGTAAGTGGCCGGGCTGTACTTTTCAACATCGCGTGACCATTCCACAAACTCGGATTTGAATTTGATTCCCGAATCCTTTAGTAGTTGTTCCCTGCCCGTGTACTTGTTGAACCTCGTCAACCGCGATTGAGTTACGCCGTATGTCTTGGTTGTGCCGAACGTCCGTTTGTGGTTTGCCCCGTGGGTGATGTATTCCACGTATTGCCCGATCATGGCGTGAAGTGTCGGACGGGTTTCGACCTCATCGGATATGCCGTGAAACCGATTTACCACACCTTGCAACCAGTTTTTGGTAAAGGTGGTTCCGTTGTTCAATTCGGACGAAATGGCGGCGTGAAGGGCGTCCATTCGGCGTTGAACGTCCAATTTATTGGTGAAGGCTGCTACGTTCCGCGTCCTGCCTTTCAGAATCCAATCGGAATTTGGAACAACCAGCCCCGAATTGATTTCAAGATTGCAGTTTCTGCCGTTGCGAAAAGTGACGTAAATAGATGCGTTGGGCTTGTTCTTTCCCCGTGTTCGGAAGTTGATGGATGCCATGAAATGTGGAATTTAATTCTTTGCATACCAAAGATAGGATTTTCCACACCATTTCCACACCGATTCTATATTTATCCTGTTTCGCCCTTTCTTATCCTTTTTTCCGTTGAGGTTGTTGCCTACTGAACAATAACAAGTTGCACCCCGAAAACATGGGAAAACCAAGGGGTTGAGGGAACCCCGAAATAAGGTTAAATTAGTCCTCCCCGGGTCACATCCACCAACGACCGAAATACGGAAACCACTGTGGCGGCGCGCTGTTCGGCGCGCCACCGCTTCGGTTCCCAAAGTGAGACGAATCTCGGATCAGGAGAGAAAACGGCGTGTGTCAATTTGCGCCCGAAACTCAAAGATTCCGTCCATCCCGTTTTCCAAGCCCTAATCGGTTAAAACAAAAAGTGAATTCTTGTCCGCTCCAAAGCGGAATTCGTGAGGGCTGCGCCGTTCGAACCGGTTCGAACCCGCTCGTACTCAAAAGGGAAAATTGTGCATGAAAAAACCCGATGATCTCAGACGATGCATCGGGTTTCCTAGAGGTCGCGAGCGGATTACTCATGACTTGTCCGCTAAAAAGCGGAATTCGTGAGGGCTGCGCCGTTCGAACCGGTTCGAACCCGCTCGTACT
>CAZNOG010000003.1:82348-213637 GCA_964574635.1 uncultured Cryomorphaceae bacterium
CAAAAGGGAAAATTGTGCATGAAAATAACCCGATGATCTCAGACGATGCATCGGGTTTCCTAGAGGTCGCGAGCGGATTCGAACCGCTGTACGAGGTTTTGCAGACCTCTGCCTAGCCACTCGGCCACGCGACCCTGTTTTGCTTTCAGGGTTGCAAAGCTAATGATTTGTACAACAATTGAACATATAAGTTTCGTTTGTGCGCAAATCCTTTGTCGCGCAGGTCTTTAACCCGCGATTGGCGAGGGATTCGACGCTGCGGTAGGGATGGAAGCGGCATCCTTTTTTTTCGGCCGGGATGGAGGCGCTCCGCAGGTAGGGCGACCTTGGAAGCCCCTGCCGGCGGACTGCGGCCCACCCGGCCGGGAAAAAAGATACAGCGGACAGCCCGGGCTCCCTTTTCGCAAAGGGAGCACCGCCCAAAAACCTAGTAACCCTATAATAAATCAGCCTTTTAAATAGACGGAAACCTCGCCTACGTCGCCGCGGATGGGAGGAGAAATTTTGCGCACTTTGACGCCGGCCGTGGCGATGCGAGGATCGGACGCTTTGATGCGGCTCAGGATGCGGTGCGCCACGTGCTCGATGAGCTTTGAGCGGATGGTCATTTCCTCCGTCACGATGCGGCTCAGCAGCACGTAATCCACGGTGTCGGCGAGTGAATCGCTGTCGAAGGATGCGCTAAGGTCGGCTTCGATCTCCAAATCGACGATGTACTTTCCGCCGATCAACTTTTCTTCGGTGAGGCAGCCGTGGTTGGCGAATACGCGGATGTCTTTTACTTCGATGCGCTGTGTCATGCTCGTTGGGTTCGGGAAAGCATTTCGGTACCGGTTTTCATGCGCGCCAAACACTCCTCCCGGCCCAGCAAAGCCATGATGTCAAAGAGCCCGGGACCCATGCCTTTGCCGGTGATCAACAGCCGGAGGTTGGGCAAAACCGCACCCATGCCGAGGCGTTCGGACTCCAAATACCCCTTGAAAGCCGCCTCCAAAGTGGCCGCTCCAAAAGGCTCGGTCGACTCAAAAATCTTGCGCAAGTCCTCCATGTAACCCTCCGTGCCCGGTTTCCACTTTTTGCGCGCCGTGGTTTCGTCGTACTCCGTGGGCGCTTCGAAAAAATAAGACCCTTCTTCGATGATTTCCGGGATGAAGGTCGACCGCTCTTTCATCAACCGGCACACTTCGGCCAGAAAATCCAAATCGGCCGTGTACCCCCTGGCTTCGGCGATCGGCGCCACTTCCCTCGCCAGCTCCGCATCGTCTTTGGCGTACAGGTATTTGCGGTTGAACCACTTGGTTTTGTCGGGGTCGAATTTCGCTCCCGCCTTGTTTACGCGCGCGATGTCGAACGCCTCGATCAACTCGTCCATGGAAAAAATCTCCTGAGGCGTGCCGGGGTTCCACCCCAGCATGGCCAGCATGTTGACGAAGGCCTCGGGAAAGTATCCGCGCTCGCGGTACCCGGCCGATTTCTCGCCGGTGGCGGGGTCGGTCCAATTCAGCGGAAACACCGGAAATCCCAGCCGGTCGCCGTCGCGTTTGCTCAGTTTGCCGTTGCCGTCGGGTCGCAGCAGCAGGGGCAAGTGGGCGAATTGGGGCGCCTCCCAGCCGAAGGCTTCGTACAGCAGCACGTGCAGGGGTGCGGAAGGCAGCCATTCCTCACCGCGAATCACGTGGGTGATTTCCATGAGGTGATCGTCCACGATATTGGCCAAATGGTAAGTCGGCATGCCGTCGCTTTTGAACAACACTTTGTCGTCCAGCTGGTTGGTGTTAACCACAACCCATCCCCGTACCATATCTTGCACGCGCACCTCTTGATTGCGGGGCATCTTGAAACGGATTACGTACGGGTCGCCTTTTCCTATGCGCTCTTCCACCTCTTCGGCACTCAAGGTCAGCGAGTTTTTCATGTTTTCACGCGTGATGGCGTTGTATTGGGGCGACGCCACCTTGGCCTTTTTGAGCTTTTCCCGCATTTCGTCCAGCTCCTCGGCCGTATCAAAAGCCACGTACGCCCTCCCGCTTTCGAGCAGCCTATTGGCGTACTGCCGGTACACGTCCTTGCGCTCGCTCTGCCGATAAGGGCCGAACTCCCCACCGAAACCGGGCCCTTCGTCGGGCTCCATACCGCACCACTTCAGCGCTTCCACGATGTATTCCTCCGCGCCGGGCACAAAACGCGTTTGGTCCGTATCCTCGATTCTCAGTATGAATTTCCCTTTCCCTTTGCGCGCGAAAAGGTAATTGTACAAGGCCGTTCTCACCCCGCCGATGTGCAAAGGACCGGTCGGACTGGGGGCAAAACGTACGCGTGGATGGTTTGCAGACATGCGTGAAAATTTTGGTGTGCAAAGATACACAATGCCTCCGGGTCGGTCCACGGGAATGACGCACGGGGAGCGAATCCATTTTTAATTTTTTGGGCGTGCCCCTAGGCATGGATGTGGTTGCAAAGAGTGCTTCCGATTTCCGTGATCCTCGAGTCTCGCGATGCCGAAAAACCCGGCCGGGTCGGCATACCGCCTTATCTCCCGCGGTGGCCCGGGCGGTTTGTGGGCGCCATGACGGGCTTCCAAGGTCGCCGTCCCGGCACCCCATCCCGCAACCGGGCCACCGAGGGAGGATGCCGGCGTCCCGCCTCACGCAAATCGCACGTTCTTCCCGGTTTCCATTGGACTCGTAAATCCTTGCATCCCGACGGCCGCTTATCTTTGCGCGAGAATGGGAAAATTGGACTATCAGCTGCTCGACTTCGGATCCGGACGGAAACTGGAAAGGTTCGGCGAGGTGGTGGTCGATCGGCCGGAAGTGCTGGCGGTTGACGCACCACGCCTGAAACCCTCCGAATGGCGGCGAAAGGCCAACGCCGTTTTCACATCCACCGGGGGCCAATCCGGAAAGTGGCAATGGCACACTCCACCACCCCTTTCCTGGGAGATCGTTTATGCGCATTCCGTTCGTCCGATTTCGGCCCGGCTCAAGCCCGGAAAGTTCAAGCACGTGGGAATCTTCCCCGAGCAGGAAAAACACTGGGATTGGCTGTCCGGCCACATCACGCCCGGCATGCGCGTGCTCAACCTCTTCGCGTATACCGGCATGGCGAGTTTGGTGGCCGCGGTTTCCGGCGGCGACGTTTTCCACGTCGATTCGTCCGGATCGGCCGTGAAGGCCGCCGGGGAAAACGCCAAACACAACGGTTTGAGCAATATCCACTGGGTGGTGGACGATGCGTTGACCTTTTCTCAAAAAGAGGTGCGACGGGGCCGGACATACGACGTGGTCATCATGGATCCACCTGTGTTCGGCAAGGATAAAAAGGGCGGAAACCACCGCTTGGTCGACCGCATTTCTCCACTGGTCGAGACCGCCGCCCGGCTGCTCGTATCGGGTGGAGTTTTGTTGCTGAACACGTATTCCCCGAAAATCACCTTGAAGGAAATGGTTAATACGTGTGAAAAGAAGGGCTTAAAACACAACGATAGCGGCGGTTTGAGCGTTAACGACCCTCACGGGCGCAACTTGGTCTTGAGCAGATACGTCAAAGCCGTGAAGTAGTGTTTGCCCTCGTGCTTTCCAAAGTCGCGGCAGCTTGCGAACTTTGTGAACGACCCGGGCCGGGATCCGCCGTGGGAGAATTATGAAAATCATCTGAAAACCCCTACATTCAAGCCGCAATCACGCAAGGAGGTAGAAAGATCATGGAAAAGAGTTACGAGCGACTGATAGAGAAGATCGATGCTTTCACCAGAAAGTATTACGGCAACCTCATGTTGAAGGGGTTGATCTATTCCGTGGCCATCGCTTTGGCCGTAGTGCTGGTTGCTGCCACCTTGGAGTACTTCGGCCATTTTTCGGGAACCGTCCGCGCCTGGATGTTCTTCGGCTTGATGGCGGTATTCGCAGTGTTGGGGGTAAAATACGTGGCCATTCCCGGGCTGCGACTGCTGA
The DNA here is from genome assembly GCA_964574635.1 of uncultured Cryomorphaceae bacterium. Classification (GTDB taxonomy): domain Bacteria; phylum Bacteroidota; class Bacteroidia; order Flavobacteriales_D; family Cryomorphaceae; genus CAZNOG01. The sequence goes on from CAZNOG010000003.1 coordinate 86,302, forward strand.
GGTTGGGCAAAGTCATCTCCCACGAAGAGGCTTCTCGCATGATCGGAAAGCATTTTCCCGAAGTGGACGACAAATTGCTGAACACCCTGCAGCTCAAAGCGCTGTCAGACTCCACCCGGGCCGACACATCCCTGATCGCCGCGGGCATCGAAGAACGGATCAAAGAGCTCAAACCCTTCGTATTTTCGTCGGCCATTAAGTTTGGTGACAATAGAAAGCACCTCAAATACGTGCTGCCTTCACTGGTTTTGGGCGCCATTCTCCTCGCCATTTCTCCGGCCATCCTCACCGAGGGCACCAAACGCATCGTTTCCTACGACGTGGATTACAAACCGGCGGCTCCGTTTTCCTTCACTATCATGAACGACGCCTTGGAAGTGCCGCTGAACGAAGATTTCGAGCTGAAGGTCAAAGCGGAAGGAAACTACGTGCCGGCCGGCATGAATTTGGTTTTGGGTGGCAAGGCCTTCCGCCTTAAACCCTTGGGCAACGGCGAATTTTCGCATACGTTTCGAAAAGTCAGACGGGAAATTCCCTTCCGCCTGGAAGCCGACGGATACTATTCCGACGACCATTTGCTCGCGGTTCTTCCCAAACCCCGCGTGGCGAATTTCCGCATCGAACTCGAGTTTCCCGCTTACCTGAATCGAGAAGGGGAGACCGTAAACAATTCCGGAAACATCACCGTGCCGGAGGGCACGGTCGCCAAATGGTTGTTTGCGACAAACGACGCCAACGAGCTGTATTTGTCGTTCCCCGATACCACCATGGCCCTTCGCTCCGAGCAGCAAAAATTTACGTTTTCAAAGCGGCTTTTCGATCAGGCGCGCTACCGGGTGGCGGCTTCCAACGCTGTGCTGCCTTCGCGTGACACCATGGATTACCGCATCGAGGTGATCCGAGACGCGTATCCGAAAATTTCCGTGGAGGCGAGCGTGGACTCTACAGACCACAGACGCGTCTACTTCGGGGGTTCCATCAGCGACGACTACGGACTGCGGGCCCTGAAATTTCACTGCACCATTACGGGCACCGACGGTTTGTCTCGCACCGAATCCACCGATATTCCCATTTCCCGACAAAACCCGCAGGAGTTTTACCATTACGTGGATTTCGGCTTGATGGAATTGCAGCCCGGGGATGTACTGACCCACTACTTCGAAGTGTGGGACAACGACGGGGTCAACGGCAGCAAGTCGAGCAGGACGGGAGCCCAAACCTATCAAGCCCCGACGCAAGAAGAACTTTCCATGCAGCGCGACGCCACGGTGGAATCCATGCAGGACAAAATGGAAGAAAGCCTGCAAAAAGCGCGGGAGTTGAAGAAAAACCTGGACGATTTCAACAAGGACCTCCTGCAGAAAGACAAAGCCGATTGGCAAGACAAAAAGCGCATTGAAGACATCCTCAAACAGCAGCAAGACCTCGAGAAAAACGTGGAACAAGTGCGCAAAGACCAAGACCGCCTGAAACAAAACCAAGAGGAGTACGGCGAGCCCAGCGAGCGCATACTGGAAAAGCAAGCCTTGTTGCAGGAGATGTTCGACGAATTGATGAGCGAGGAGATGAAAGAGCTCTACCGCAAGCTCGAAGAGTTGATGGAGGAAATGGACCAGAAGAAGTTGCTCGAAGAAATGGATAACTTCAAGCTCAGCACGGAAGAGCTGGAAAAAGAGCTCGATCGCACGCTGGAAATCTTCAAGCAACTCGAATTCGAACAGAAGTACGAGCAAACCTTGGACAAGCTTCAGGAATTGGCTGAAGAACAAGAGAAGTTGTCGGAAGAGAGCGATTCTGGAGAAAGCGATTCCGAAGATCTGAAGCAGCGCCAAGACGAACTGAACGAACAATTCGAGAAACTGAAAGAAGACCTCGAGGATCTGGAAAAGAAAAATTCAGATCTGGAGCGCCCCATGGACATGCCCGACACGGCCGAGGAACAGCGGAACATTGAGGAGAACATGGGCAACGCCTCGGAAAACCTCGAAAAAAACAATAAGAACAAGGCTTCGGAATCCCAGCAAAATGCCGCCGACGGCATGAAGCAAATGCAACAAAAAATGCAGGCTGCCATGGATGCGCAGCAGTCGCAGTCGGCGCAGGAAGACATGGAATCCCTCCGCGCGCTGTTGGAGAACATCATCCAACTTTCTTTCGACCAGGAAGACATCATGGAAAACTTGCGGATCACGGACGAAAACGACCCGCGCTACGTCGAATACGGCCGACGACAAAAGAAACTTGAAGACGACAGCAGAATGGTGGAGGACTCGCTCTTCGCGCTGAGCAAGCGCGTACCGCAAATCGAATCCATCGTCAACCAAGAGATCGGGGAAGTGAACCGCAACATCGCACGGGCATTGGAGCACATCGGCGAAAGAAAGACCGCCTTGGCTGCCTCTCACCAACAGTACGCCATGACCTCGTACAACAACCTCGCTCTGCTTCTCGACGAGGCGTTGAAGCAAATGCAACAGGCCATGGCCAACCAAATGCCCGGAACCGGAAATTGCCAGAATCCCGGTGGCATGGGGGCGAACCCGTCCATGGGCAATATGAGCAAGATGCAAGAGGAGATGGGAAAACGCCTCGAAGAGCTGAGAAAAGCCATGGAAAAAGGCCAAACCCCGGGTATGGGAAAGCCCGGGATGGGAGGGCAGGGCATGAGCATGGAGCTCGCGAAAATGGCGGCAGAGCAAGCTGCGATCCGCAAGGAAATCGAGAAGTTGTCGCGGGAACTCAATCAACGCGGAAAAGGAGAGGGGAAGGGTCTGGAAGATGCGGCCAAACAAATGGAAGAAGTCGAGCGCGATTTGGTGAACCGGGAAATAACCCGTGAGACCCTGAAGCGCCAACAAGAAATCATGATTCGCCTATTGGAATCCGAAAAAGCCGAACTCCAAAGGGAATTCGACGACAAAAGGGAAAGCGAAACTCCCGGACATTACGAGCCGGTGCGCCCGGAAGAATACTTGGAATACCGGAGGAAAAAGGCCCGTGAAATTGAGTTCTTGAGGACGGTTCCACCCGAATTGAAACCTTATTACAGAAATCGGGTTAATGAATATTTTATTAATTTTGAACGCTCACTATGACAACCACCACCCAATCTACTGAAATGGAGACCATTGAGTTTGCCTCGCTTGGAGAAAACATTACCGTTGTCGAAAAGCTTATCGACGAGTTGTGCGAAAAAAATCAAGTGGCCGAAGAACACTATGGAAATATCCTGATTGCATTGACGGAGGCGGTAAACAATGCCATCTACCACGGCAACAAGCAGGATCCGTCGAAAAAGGTGATTGTAAAGTACAAAGCCGATAAGGACGAGTTCTTTTTCCGCATAGAGGACGACGGGCCCGGGTTCGATTACGAAAACATTCCCGACCCCACCTCGCCCGAAAACCTCGAAAAGCCCAACGGCAGGGGAGTGTTCCTCATGCGACAACTCTCCGACGGCATCGAATTCTTCGAAGACGGCCGCATCGTGGAGATGCGTTTTACCGGTCTTTCCGACCCCATTATCACTCCCGCTTGAGCGAGCTCCTCCCCGAAGTGGATTTCCATTCCACGGCAGTAAATTTCATCCCGAAGTCCAAAAGCCAACTCCGCCAATGGATCGTAGATACGTTCCGGGCCGAGAAAAAATCACTGTCTTCCCTCCACTTCATATTCTGCTCCGACGAATACCTGTTGGGCATCAATAAAGAATTCCTGGACCACGACGACTACACCGACGTCATCACCTTCGACTACGGCCACGATTCGGAAATCGAAGGGGAAATATACATCAGCGTGGATCGCGTCCGCGACAACGCGAATTCAATGGGCCAAAACTTCGACGACGAGTTGCACCGCGTGATGATCCACGGAGTGCTACACCTCTGCGGCTACGGCGATTCGAAACCCGAGGACAAGCGCGTCATGACCCAAAAAGAAGATTATTACCTAAATTTGCGTTCTTTTTAAGACGGTGTTTCGCAACGCATTCACCGCAATGACCGGATGAAATCCGCAAAGGTCCCCGATGGTACATAATCCCGAACCGTCGATTCTTTCCGGGCCGTTTTCCGAATTGCATTCGGCATTGAACAAAGGGAAGAAATCATGTTGAAATCATACGACATCATAGTGGTGGGGGCCGGTCACGCCGGCAACGAAGCGGCATCCGCAGCCGCCCGCATGGGAAGTTCCGTGCTCATGGTGACCATGAATATGAACACCATCGGGCAGATGAGCTGCAACCCGGCCATGGGCGGCATCGCAAAAGGACAAATCGTGCGGGAGATCGATGCGCTGGGAGGTTTTTCCGGTATCGTGAGCGACCGCTCGGCCATTCAGTTCCGCATGTTGAACCTGTCAAAGGGACCGGCCATGTGGAGTCCCCGCACCCAAAACGACCGCTCTGAGTTCGCTCTGTGCTGGAGGGAAGTGTTGGAATCGACGCCCAACCTAGATTTTTTCCAGGACATGGTCACTTCCTTCTTGTTCGACGACGATGGAAAAATCGCCGGGGTAAAAACAGGCATCGGATTGAGTATCAAGGCAAAAGCCGTGATTCTCACCAGCGGCACCTTCATGAACGGGTTGATTCACATCGGCGACAAGCAATACGGGGGCGGACGTGCGGGTGAGCGCGCCTCAAAAGGCATCACCGAGCAATTGGTCGAGCGGGGTTTCGTCGCCGGCCGAATGAAAACCGGTACTCCCCCTCGATTGGACGGGCGCAGCATCGACTATTCCCGCATGGAAGAACAGCCCAGCGATCCGAATCCCGGCAAGTTTTCCTTCACGGACACACCGAAAGTTCAAAACCCGCTTTCCTGTCATATTACGTACACCAATCCGGAAGTACATGATTTGCTCAGGGAAGGCTTCGATCGATCGCCCATGTTCAACGGCCGAATCAAAGCGGTGGGTCCGCGGTATTGTCCTTCCATCGAAGACAAGATCAACAGATTTTCGGAAAGGGATCGCCACCAGATTTTCGTCGAGCCGGAAGGCCGAAGGACGCGTGAAATTTATTTGAACGGATTCAGCACGAGTTTGCCGGAAGACGTCCAGCTTCGAGCCATGCGCCAGATCCCCGGACTGGAAAACGCCAAGATGTACCGCCCGGGGTACGCCATCGAGTACGACTATTTTCCCCCCACGCAGATCACCCATACGTTGGAGACGAAGCCCGTGAAGAACCTGTTTTTCGCCGGGCAGATCAACGGCACGACGGGGTACGAAGAAGCCGCTTGTCAAGGTTTGGTAGCCGGGATAAACGCCCATTTGGCGATCAACGAAAAGGAGCCATTTATCCTGAAGAGGAGCGAAGCGTACATCGGGGTTCTGATCGACGACCTCATCACCAAGGGCACCAAGGAGCCGTATCGCATGTTCACTTCCCGGGCGGAGCACCGCATTCTGCTGCGTCAGGACAACGCCGACCGTCGGTTGACGCCCATCTCTCACGCACTCGGTTTGGCGGACGACGATCGCATGCGACGGCTCGACCGGAAGGTGGAAGCCGGTGAGGAATTGAACGATTTCTTGCTGCGCACTTCGGTACGTCCGGAAGAGGCCAACCCCGTGCTGGAAAGTTTGGGATCGAGTCCGCTGAAGCAGCAGGTGAAACTCCATTCCTTGATTTCGCGACCCTCTTTGGGGTTGGAGCACTTGGAAAAAATGAGCTCTGAATTCGCTTCGGTGACTGCATCCGGACAAGAGCGGTACGGCGAAGAAATGTACGACGAGGTCAGTTCTTCGGTAGAAATCGCGGTAAAATACGCCGGCTACATCGAGAAAGAAGAAAGCATGGTCGACCGCATTTCGCATTTGGAAGACTTGCGGTTGCACGGAGATTTCCGGTACGACCGAATCACCTCCCTTTCGACGGAAGCGCGAGAGAAACTCATGGAGATAAAACCCCGCACTTTGGGTCAGGCCTCCCGAATCAGCGGTGTATCGCCGTCGGATATTTCCGTATTATTGGTGCACCTCGGACGTTAAGGAGGATGTTCCACGTGGAACCCTTTCAAAGCTCGGATTCATCGTATGGACCAACAAAACGCTTCCACACCTTCGGCTTGTCTTCTCTGCGGCGGGACGGAATTCATCGTCCGCCTCACGCTGAAAGACCACACGGTAACCGGCGAAACGTTTGATATCCGCTCATGCAAATTGTGCGGATTTTGTCACACGTCACCCCAGCCATCGCCGCAGACGATTTCCAAATATTACGATTCCGAAGAGTACGTTTCACACAGCGAAAGCAGAACCGGCATCATAAATTTTCTCTACGGAAAGGTTCAAAAGCTCAACCTTCAGGACAAATTCCGATGGGTGAAAAAAGATGTTCCACGTGGAACGTGGTTGGATTACGGAGGAGGCGCCGGTGCGTTTATGCAGTACGTGCAATCCAAAGGGCAGCCCATCGTGGGGGTGGAACCGGATGAAAAAGCCCGAACTCGAGCCATCGAAAAAGGACTCGATATGCGGCGCCCCGAAGAAGTGGCCGATATACCGAACGAAGAATTCGCCGCCATCACCCTCTGGCACGTGTTGGAACACATCCACAATCCAAGGGAAGTGTTGGAAACGCTGCGGGACAAACTCAAACCGGAAGGGGTGCTCGTAATCGCCCTACCTAACCTCCGTTCCAAAGACGCACACCACTACAAAGAATTCTGGGCGGGATACGACGTGCCCAGGCACCTTTGGCACTTTAGGGAAAAGGACATCAAAATCCTCGTGCAAACCTCGGGCTTCGAATACCAAACCAAACACCCCATGAAGTTCGACGCGTTTTACGTGTCCATGCTCAGTGAAAAATACATGAAGTGGGGCTCCCTCACTCGGGGTGTGTGGAACGGATTCCGATCAAACATCCACGCCGCCCTTTCCGGCTACCCGTATTCCAGCCAAGTTTACGTTTTCAAGAAAGAAAACCGGGTGAAGGAATAAATTCCCTTCAAAACACCCCTTCGATTACCTTTCCAAAAGGCAATTTCGCCGTGAAAGGGCCGAATTTCCCACGATCAAAAAGTCCGTGGGGAATGACCCCGCCAAGCACGAGATCTTTAAAATTCCGGGGTGTCCTTTAAAACACTGATAATCAGTGCATCAAATAAGAATCTTCGGGATTATCCTCCGCAAAGCCCTATATTTGCAAAAACTTTAGAAATGGAAGCTACTACCCTTACGGATCAAACGAACATCCAAGAAATTCTGAAGAAGCTCGGAATTAAAGACACCAACCCCGGGTGTTCCACGGGGAGAAAAAATTTTTCCTCAGGAGAGGAAATTACCAGCGTATCGCCGGTAGACGGAAAAGAAATCGCCCGCGTGAACACCGGCACCTCCGCCGACTACGAGAAAGTGATGGAAACCGCCCAAGCGGCTTTCGAATCGTGGAGGATGAAGCCCGCACCCCAAAGAGGGGAGATCGTGCGACAATTCGGAGATAAACTGCGGAAGTACAAAAAAGAACTCGGAGCCCTCGTGTCCTACGAAATGGGTAAATCCCTGCAGGAAGGCTACGGCGAAGTGCAGGAGATGATCGACATCTGCGATTTCGCGGTGGGACTTTCCCGACAGCTCCACGGGTTCACCATGCACAGCGAACGATACAAGCACCGCATGTACGAACAGTACCACCCCCTGGGAGTGGTGGGCATCATCACGGCCTTCAACTTCCCTGTTGCGGTGTGGGCGTGGAACAGCGCACTCGCATGGGTGTGCGGCGACGTATGCGTGTGGAAACCCTCCGAAAAAGTGCCTCTTTGTTCCATCGCGTGTCAAAACATATTCGCGGAAGTTCTCGAAGAAAACGACCTGCCGGAAGGGCTGAGCTGCGTGATCAACGGCGATTACAAAGTAGGGGAGTACATGACTTCCGACAAAAGGGTGAGCCTCGTTTCGGCCACCGGATCCATCCGTATGGGTAAAATCGTGGCCCAAGCCGTGGCGGCACGACTTGGAAAAACCCTGTTGGAACTCGGCGGAAACAACGCCATGATCATCACCCCGAGCGCCGACCTGAAAATCACCATCCCGGGTGCGGTTTTCGGAGCCGTGGGAACGGCAGGACAGAGGTGCACCAGCACGCGTAGATTGATCATCCACGAATCGATTTACGACGATGTGAAAAACTCGCTTGAAAAGGTGTACGGACAGCTGCGCATCGGAAATCCTTTGGACGAAAACAACCACATGGGACCGCTGATTGACAAAGACGCGGTAGACATGTACCTCAACGCCCTGGAAGAAATCAAAAAGCAAGGCGGTAAAATCGTAGTCGAAGGAGGCGTATTGGAAGGAGAGGGCTACGAAAGTGGTTGCTACGTGAAGCCGGTCATCGCCGAAGTGGAAAACCACTACGACATCGTTCAGGAAGAGACCTTCGCACCCATATTGTACCTCATCAAGTACAGCGACTTTGACGAAGCGATTGACATGCAAAACGGCGTGGTTCAAGGTCTTTCTTCGGCCATTATGACCACCAACTTGAGGGAAGCCGAAGAATTCTTGTCTCACCGAGGATCCGATTGCGGAATCGCCAACGTAAACATCGGCACTTCCGGTGCGGAAATCGGCGGTGCATTCGGTGGTGAAAAAGAAACCGGCGGTGGACGCGAATCCGGCAGCGACGCCTGGAAAGTGTACATGCGCAGACAAACCAACACGATCAACTACAGCAGGGATCTCCCCCTCGCGCAGGGAATCACCTTTGAACTTTGATCCCATGCCCGTCGTTTCAAGTACGACCTAAGCAGATCTGGATTTTGGAAGACCCTTGCAATTGTGCAGGGGTCTTTCCGTTCATAGACACACCCACAAAAACAAAAAACACCCCTTCGCACCACTCGCGCGGAAAAATAGTTTTACATTTCATTCAAATAAACTCGACATGCGGTATTTCGGACTACTCTTGATCTTTCTGGCGGCTTGCGGAGAACCACCGCAAAATGAGGAAGTGGAACTCAAGCACGAAAAGCTCGCGCCGGGGCCATGGCGTTTTACCCTCGATTTGAACGGCACGGAACTGCCTTTCCAAGCGGAAGTCAGACTCACGGGATACGGCGAATTCGACGTGGAAATACGCAACGCCCAAGAGCGGCTCGTCGCGGAAGACGGCAAAATCGTCGGGGATTCCATCTTCTTTACCATGCCGCTTTTCGATTCGGAATTTCGCGGTCACGTGGAAAGCCCTCACCTCATCACGGGGTATTGGTACAATTACACGCGAGATGATTACCGCATTCCCTTCGTGGCCGAACACGGGAAGGAATACCGTTTTTCGCCCCGGGGCGACGACGTGGACATTCCGAACAGGTACAAAATCACGGTTTCACCGCCTAATGCCGACCCTTACACGGCCGTACTTTTGGTGAATAAGGACAGCTCCAACACGTACACCGGGACGGTGATGAGGGAAACCGGGGACTACCGGTTCCTCGAAGGCGCGGTGATACAAGACAAGCTGTACCTAAGCATGTTCAACGGAAATCAAGCGTATTACTTTTCAGCGGAAATCGCCGATGACGCCTTGGTGAACGGGGAATATCTCTCGGGAAACCACTACCGCGCAACCTGGGAAGGCGTAGTCGATTCCACTTACTTTCCTCCCGACCCGACGAAAATGGCGCGATTGAAAGAAGGGGTGGAGCGAATCGACTTTTCCCTGCCTAATCAATACGGGGAAGTGATGACCTGGGAAGACATGAATTACGACGGAAAGGTGGTGGTGATCGAAATCACCGGCAGTTGGTGCCCGAATTGCCTGGACGCCAAACGCGCCATTCACCGATTGTTCGAAGAGTTCGACGCCGACGAAGTCGCTTTCTTGCCCATCAATTTCGAGATCAGCGACAGCTTGTCCCGCGTTTTGCCGTCCATTCTTCGCATGCAGCGGGCGACGGGCGGAGAGATGCCCTTCCTTTTCGGGGGCAAAGCGACGAGGGAAAACGTAGAAGCCGCTCTACCGATGTTGGAGGGGTTCCGCGCGTATCCCACGTTGATCTTCGTGGATAAACAAGGCAAAGTCGCTCGGATTTACACCGGGTTTTACGGCCCCGGTACCGGCGCGCATTATGACAACTTCATGCGCGACACCCACGAGTTGCTGAAGCGACTGGTGGATGCATAAATCGCGGTTTTTTATCGCACTTTAGTCCTCTTCGGGCAACAGCGACCCTTCCATATCCGAAACCGCCCAAGCGGTGTGGAACACCAATTTACCCACGTGGACGATGGTGTCGAATTCCACCTTATCTATGGTATCGGTAGGCTTGTGGTAATCGGGGTGTAGCCCTCTGAAGTAAAATATACTCGGAATGCCGTACCGCGCGAAATTGTAGTGGTCTGATCGATAGTACAACCTCTGTGGATCACCGGGATCGTTGTATTTGTAATCCAACTTCAATTGCGTGTACCGATCGTTGACTTCTTCGCTGATGTCGTGCAGTCTTTGTGAAATTCGATCGGCGCCGATCAAATAGATGTACGGCGTATCGTCCTGTTTGTCCATGTAGATCTCGTCGGTGCGGCCGATCATATCGATGTTCAGGTCAGTGACCGTATTTTCCAGCGGAACGATGGGATTGTCTGTATAAAATTCCGAGCCCAGCAATCCGATTTCCTCCGCGGTAAAAAACAGGAACACCACCGATCGATCGGGTTGCTTGCCCTCTTTTTTGGCTTCGGCGAATACCCGGGCCAATTCCAAAACCATGGCCGTTCCGCTGCCGTTATCGTCGGCACCGTAATTGATTTTTCCGTCTATCACCCCGATATGGTCGTAGTGCGCGGTAATGAACACGTACTCGTCAGGGATAGTACTTCCTTCAATGTACCCGACGACGTTTTCCGTTATCACCGTTCCACGATCGGCCGAAAACTCGAATTCAACGGGAATTTCAGCGCGAAGTTCGAAGCGGTCTTCACCCTTCTTCATCGCTTCTTCGGCAGCTGCAATGTCTTTTTCGGAAAAGATGGTTTTCAGGGCTTCTTGGGAGATGTAGAAATGGGTGAACACGTCGTCGAAAGGACGTTCGAGATAGAGACGATCCCCTCGAAAAAACCGCCGATAGCGGGGAATGTTGGAAGAGTACCCGTGTCGGACCACAAGTACGGCTTCCAAGCCTTTTTCCCTCGCCAAACGAAGCTTTCGTTGGAGTTCTATCCCGGAGGGGTACGTCTCGCCGTTGGCGAGGTATTTTCCTCCGACATTTGGTTCGCCGTCGTATATCACGCCGATCTTCCCGGTATAATCTTCGTCGCCGTAATTGTCGTATAGATCGGTCGATATGCCGTAACCCAAAAAGACGACTTCATCGGCATGGATGGTGGTGTCATTTAGAGTGGACGTGGTAAAAAAGTCGTCGATGACTTTCCATTCCTTGCCTCCCACTGTGGCATTGACCTGTTTGAAATCGAAAGCATGGAGGGCGAATGGTTGGAAATACCCGGAATGGCCGGGCAGCTCCTCCACCCCGAAGGATTTCAGTTTGGATTCGAGGAAGCGCGCGGCTTTTTTCTGGCCCGGTTTTCCCGTAGCGCGGCCTTCCAGGCTATCGGCGGCGAGCACCGACAGGTAAGCGCGCACGGAGTCTTCGGAAATCAAGTCGGCATAGCGTTGTGCAACGGAAGGTTGGTCCGTTCCGTCTTGAGCGAATATACCTGCGGAAATGACCAGTACGGAAACGCAGGCGAAGAATCTTTTCAGCATTCTGAGTAAGGGATTTTATGGATTCGTCTCTCGTGTCTGCCTCCTTCGAAGGAAGTATTCAAAAAGGCGTCCACCATGGCTTTGGCTTCGTCTTGGGAAATGAACCTGGACGGCAGTGCCAACACATTTGCATTGTTGTGTTGGCGCGCCAATTCGGCGATTTCCACCTTCCAGCACAATGCGCAGCGTATTCCGGCGTGTTTGTTTGCGGACATCGCGACGCCGTTTCCGCTTCCGCAGATCACGATGCCCAAATCCGCTTGGTTTTTCACCACCGCGTCGGCCACGGCGTGGGAAAAATCCGGATAGTCCACACTGTCGAGGCTGTGGGTTCCCATGTCCTGAACTTCATGCGCGCTTTTTTCCAGCTCGCTTTTCAAGAATTCCTTGAGCTCAAATCCCGCGTGATCCGCTCCAATCGCAATTTTCATGGTTGAAATATTTGATACAAAGATAGGTTTTTGAGGGTGTAGCATTTGTACGGACAAAACCGGCATTCATCCAATTAACATCGACACGGAACGCCTCCGAGGGTGTTCAGAAAAATCTCGAATTTCCCGAATGACTTACTCTTCCGGATTTTCTTCCGTTTCGTTCTTGGGTTTGTCTTTCGCCTTGGTTTTATCAGGGGTGTCTTCGAGCATTCGGTATTTGGCTTGCTTCATGTGCCACCTTTCCCGCGCGTACTGTTGCATGTCGGTTACGGTGTCTTTTTCGTCTATAATTTCAAATCCGAGCAAGGTTTCCAGAACGTCTTCCATGGTGACGATCCCTTCCATGCCTCCGAATTCATCCACGATCCAAGCGATGTGCTCCTTTTTATCGAGGAGGATTTCCCAGAGCTGCAAGACCGCTTTGCTTTCGTGAACCACCACGATGTCGCGTTTGATGTCTTTCAACGTCACTCCTTCTTCGTTTTCGGCCAATTTTTCGAACACATCTTGACGGATGACGTAGCCGGAAATGTTCTCGGGATTTTCCGAATAAACGGGGATGCGCGAGTACCTCAAAAAGTCTTTGTTTTTCAGAAAATCCTCCGCTGTCATGGCTTCGTCGGCCATGGCCACGACCACACGGGGCGTCATGATTTCGCTTACCTTGACGTGGCGCAATTTGATGAGGTTTTGGATGATCTTGTTTTCCTTGTCGCCGAAAATCCCTTCCTCGGCGCCGATATTGGCCAAAGCTGATATTTCCTCCCGGCTGGTGGTCTGCTCCGCGCTGTTTTTGGAAATCATGCGGGTAAGAAAAGCCGACAAGTACACGAAGGGATAAACCGCCACGATCATGAACCGCATAACAGGAGCGGCGAACAAGGACAATTCACGCCAATACCGCGCGCCCATCGTTTTGGGAATAATTTCGGTCACTACCAAAATCAAAATGGTCAGAACCGCCGAGACCAACCCGAAATATTCGTCGCCCCAGATCTTGACCGCTTGCGCACCCACGCCGGCCGCACCAACCGTATGCGCCACGGTATTGAAAGTGAGAATGGCCGATATCGGTCGGTCTATATTATTCTTTAGTTCGATGAAATGACCCGCCGCTTTGCTACCTTTTTCCTGTTGTACGTTCAAATAAGCCACCGGCGTGGAAAGCAATACGGCTTCCAAGATGGAGCAAATGAAGGAAACAAAGAGCGCGAGAAATAAATAAGTGAATAATAATGCCATATGGTTATGCAATCGCTTCGGTCAAAACTAAACAATCATCGCATTCGGAGTGGTGAAGATTTGCAAAACGATCCAATCAAACGCCAAGTCTCTTGTATGTCTCGGCCAGTGCAGCGTAATCATCGGTAATTACCAACAACACGTCGTCTACGTGCAACTCCGTCCGTCCGTAGGGCACGAAATACTTTCCTTCCCTTTTGATCATAACTACGATGGTCTTGTCGGAAAAACCCAAGTCGATCAGGTTGTTGCCGTTCGTCAACGCTTCCTCCGTTATTTTGATCTCGGAAGTTACCGACTTTATCTCGTCGGAAAATTCTATGTCGAAGTCTTTCAGCTCGTGAGATTCCTTGGGTTTGTCGGCGAGGCCGAGCCATTGTGCCATTTTGGAAAGCGTGGTTCCCTGAACTACGAGCGAAACCAACGTGCAGAAAAACACGAAATTGAATATGGTCCTGGCGTGGGGAATATCCGACGCCAAAACGGTGATGGCGAAGATGATGGGAACGGCACCGCGCAGGCCCACCCAGGAAACGAACAATTTATCCGGCAGCCCCATTTTGCGGAAAGGGAGCAAACAAAGAAAAACCGTGATAGGTCGGGTAAAAAATATCATGGCGAAACTGATGATCAACCCCGGAACGACGATGGGTATGAGCTCTGTCGGGTTGATCAACAATCCCAGGGTCAAGAACATGAGCAACTGACTCATCCAAGCCATTCCGTCGAAGAAATTCAGCGCCGAGCGCTTGTGAACGAAACGGGAATTCCCGATGACCAAACCGCCGATATACACCGCCAAGTACCCGTTTCCTTTAATGAAATAGGTCACGGAGAAAATGAAAATGCAGAAAGTGAATACCAAAATGGGATACAGGGACTTGTTGGAAATATTCAAGTTGTTGATGGCGAAAACGGCCGACTTTCCCAACAAAAACCCTGCGACTCCCCCGATGATCAACTGCATGACCACCGTGGTGCCGGCGCTGAGGTAATCCGGTTCGGCACCGTCGGAAATCAACCCGATCAAGGTAATGGTCAGTACGTAGGCCATGGGGTCGTTACTACCACTTTCCAGCTCCAGCATCGGGCGCATGTTGTTCTTCAAATTCAACCCCCGGGAGCGGAGGATGGAGAACACCGAAGCGGAATCGGTAGAAGACATGGTGGAGGCCAACAACAAGGCGGTGAGAAAACCGATACCCGCCGATTCCATGGTCCATCCCAGAATGTACCAGATGGCCACACCGGTGAGCAAGGCCGTCATCAACACGCCGACGGTGGCGAGGATCACACCTTGTTTGACTATGGGACGAATGTCTTCCAACTTCGTATCCATCCCACCGGAAAACAGAATGATGCAGAGTGCGATGGTTCCGATGGTATGGGCGGCCTGAATGTTGTCGAATTCGATGCCCACACCGTCGCGACCGAAAACCATCCCCACCGCCAAAAACAAGAGCAGAGCGGGTACACCGAACTTGTACCCCGCCTTTCCCGCCAAAATACTGATGAAAAACAGTATCGATATGACGAGGAGTACGAGTTCGGTTGAGATATCCATTATGGTTTACTTTGGCCGCTACGATTACCACCTCCTACGTAAACACCTTCTTATCACGAGACAAGAGGGTTCATTCGGATCGATACGCAATTCGTGCATAGAAACGGAATACGGCAAAGTTAACGTTTAAACAGGTTTTTCCGGATGAGTATCCAACCCGCATCTTTGTCGAAACAAATGGAGTCCGACCTTGTTTTTAAAGCCCGGCTTCCATCCCCGGAACTTGTACATGATTCGTGCTCTTCCACCCACAAAAACCCAAAAATCCAAATCCTTACGCATCGTCCATACGAAGGTGGAAAACCGCGCGTTGAAACTTCTCAAGGTTGCGGACAGCCATTGGTAACCCGCCGGGGCTCGGTTGTCTTTAACAGGAAGGAATGCGACCTGCAGGGCCCGACGCGGATATCAACAATGGCGAAAATCGGTTTTTGAACCAATTCAAAAACAGAAAGTTAAAAATTTAGTTGTGCAGAGCCTCCATTCACAATCCGTGAAAAATAAGTGCATAACCGGCAATAACTTTATTTGGTTATCCCGGAAAAATTTTCAATATGTACCTTTTTCCATGTCCTCCAAAAAATCGCAGCCAAAACTTATGCCCGGAAAATCGCCGGTCATTCACAATGAAAATCGGAGTGTTTGATGCGGTCTTATCCACCTCGGAAATGCTCCGATAAATTGTTGATAATAATTAATGAATTGAATCACAAAATGTTAAAACGGAATAAGTTGTTGAAGGATGTTACTAACTTTGAATAAGTCAATATTGCAAATCGGAAGGATGAAAGATATTCACGGTTTCAACAGCGCTAATACAACATTGTTCTTTAAAGTTAAAAACATATTATTATTTGGCTTGAAGGGGTTGGGAGCACTGTTGTTGTTTCTGCCGATATTTGCCTCGGCTCAGGGGGAAAACGGCGAAATGACGGTCTTTCGGTACGAGAATGGGGTGGTCTCGAGCGAAGGACGGATGGTGAACGGTGCGCCGGAAGGGTATTGGAAAACGTATTATCCGTCCGGGCAGATCAAGTCGGAAGGCAACAGGGTGAATCACCAACTGGATTCGCTCTGGGTATTCTACGCCGAAGATGGGCTCATCACTTCCACCATCGAATACCAAGGAGGCAAAAGACAGGGGATCACCACCACCTACCAAGACGGTGTGGTATACAGCGAAGCGCGGTACGAGAACGACGTAAAGCAGGGATTTACGACCTACTATTATCCCACCGGTGAAAAGAACCGGGAAGTGCCATTCGTGGACGGAAAAGAGGAGGGGTACGGCACGGAATACGCCCGAGACGGGCGGATCATCACCCTGCTCACATACCGCGACGGCAATTTGCGATTTGCCGAAAAAGTGAATCGATACGACGACCAAGGCCGCAAGCGGGGACCGTGGATAGAATACCATTCCAACGGCGAGAAAGCCATGGAGGGAACGTACATGGCCGGGGAAAAACACGGCATTTTCAAGACGTACGACCGCACCGGAAAACTGCTCACCTTGGTGAAATACGACAACGGCGAACCCGTTGTGGATTCGGAACAAGCCGTGGTACTGGACTTGAGAAATACGTATTACCCCGACGGCAAAGTGCGATCGACAGGGGGCTACGTGGACGGCAAAAAAGAAGGAACCCACAGATTTTACGACGAGGAAGGACGCATCGAAGGTGGTGCGGTGTACCATATGGGCGAAAAAGTGGGCGAGGGGATCGTGGACGAGCAGGGGAATTTTCAAGGCGCTTGGAAGCTGTATTTCGACACCGGCGAGCTGAAGGCCGAGGGCGAATATGAAGACAACAAGCGCACGGGCGATTGGGTGTTTTACTACCGAAACGGCACGGTGGAGCACCGCGGAAAGTACTTCGAAGGTTTGCCCCAGGGCAAGTGGTTGTGGTATTTCGAAAACGGAAATCTCCGCCGCGATGAATTTTATCGACGGGGAAAAGAAGACGGTTCGGTGGTGGAATACGACGTCGACGGCCGAGTGGTGGCCAAAGGCGATTTCGTGTCGGGCTACAAAGAAGGGGAGTGGTACTACCACGTGGGTGATCACGTGGAAAAAGGCGCTTACCGCGACGGGGAGCGAACCGGGGAGTGGATTTACGAGTACCCCGACGGACAAGTGAGCTTTCGGGGCGAATACGTGGCGGGCATGCCCGTGGGTCGCCACCGGTGGTACCACCCCAACGGGCAAGTCATGAAAGAAGGCAATTATTCCAGCGGCATCCGCACCGGGTCGTGGAAAAAATACGACGAAAACGGCATCCGCACCCTCACCGTAACCTACCGAAACGGAAGGGAATACAAAATAAACGGTCGAAAAATCACGTTGCCGTCCGAACAGGTGATGGCGGAGGAAATGTAAAGTCGAAGGAAGGAGGTGGATTTGGGTTTTTATGGGTGTGACTGTTTTCTCACGTCGATTTTTGGATCGATACATCCCCTCGATAGAGAAGAAATTTCGAAGCAATTAGGAATTTATCCGTCTGATGCGTTAATTCGTCGAATTGAGAAGCGCGTTTATGCGTTTTCGACGTCTCGAAAAATAGAGTCCGTGTAAGACGAAGAATTTGAGAATGACATAATTTGGAAAAGGATAAAAAAATCTCGTCGGATCAGTCCTCGAAAATTCGGGCCATCTTCGAAAGTGGTTTCGTGATGTTTTGGACCGTCAATCGCAACATTGCCTTGACGTCTTTCAACTCCAAATACGCCGATGCCATCCGGTCACAATACGGCGTGGAAGCCGAAATCAACCGCGACCCGTCCAAACCCAAGAAACGGTTCGCCACCGACGCCTACCACGATTTCTGGAACAAAAAATACCAAGAGGTCTTCCGCTTCGCCAAAAGCTTGAATTTCCAAACCAAAACCGTCGACCTCAAAGGGCGCATTTACTACCGGGAAGTCCATCTAAACCCCATCATATCGGAAACCACCGGCGAAGTGGTGGAAGTGGCCGGCATGGCCATCGACATCACCGAAAAGAAGGAAGCCGGCAGGGTATTGAGCGAACAGTCGAGGAAAATCACCACGATTTTCAATTCGACCAACCACATGATCTGGTCCATCGGTACCGACAACAAACTCACCTTTTTCAACGAAATCTTCGCGCAGAAAATGTTGAGCAGGCACGGCCACCGCGTACAGCTGGGCGCGGATTTTATGGAGCTCACCGACGGGCGAGTCGTGGAAAACCAAGAAAAGTGGAAGGAGATCATCCGCGACGTATTCAACGGTCAGAAAATCCAGTTCGAGCAGGAAATGATCGATTTGCGCGGAAACAAGCATCTGGAGGAAATTTCATTGAGTCCCATTTTCAACGACCGCGGACAGGTGATGGAAATTACCGGTTTGTCTCAATCGGTGAGTTTCAAAAAGGCCGCAGAGAAGAAATTGCGTGAGCAGGCCGCCAAGATCCACGCCATTTTCGACAGTACGGCCATGCTGATTTGGACCATCGATAAAGATTACCGCATCTTGGCGTACAACCGCGTGTTCGGCGACAAGCACTTGCAGTTTTTGGGACACGAAGTGAGCATCGGGAGCAATTTCGTTTCCATTCTGAAAGACAGCCTTTCCAAAGAGGGAATAAAGGATTTGAAGCAATACATCCACGCCGCTTTCAAAGGCAAAAGGCAGCAGTTCGAAGGAAAATTCACCAGCAAAGACGGCCGGATGCGGTGGTTGGAAACCTATTTCGGTCCGGTGTATTCCGAAGACGGCGACATCCGCGAAGTATCGTGCATTTCTCACGAAATCACCGATAAGAAGATCATCGAAAAGCAGATGCGCGACAACATCCGCGAAAAAGAAATCCTGCTGCAGGAGGTGCATCACCGCGTGAAGAACAACCTCCAAGTCATCAGCAGCATCCTCAACCTTCAAACTTCATTCGTCAAAGACAAAGAATCTCTCGACATCCTCCGCGAGAGCCAGAATCGGATCAAATCCATGAGTTTCATCCACGAATCCCTGTACCAGACCAAGGATTTCTCGGGAATCGAATTCAGCGATTACATCCTGTCTTTGTCGCAGAACCTTATTCATACTTACTCCCTTAATAAAACAAAAATTATACTCAAATCCGATCTGAGGGAGACGAAATTGACGCTCGACCAGGCCATCCCCTGCGGACTCATCGTCAATGAAATCGTTTCCAACGCATTGAAGTACGCATTTCCGGATCGCGACACGGGTACGCTCTTCTTGGGCATTAGGGATGAGGGAGGTAGGATATTCATGGAAATTTCCGACGACGGCATCGGCATGCCCGAGGGCATCGACCCGGAAGACGCCGATACGCTGGGAATTCAGTTGATATATACCCTGATCGAACAACTCGATGCCACCATAGAGTTGAAGGTAGAGGAGGGCACAAAATATTTGATTACTTTTGATAAACAACCCGAACAAACACCAAACGCATGAGCAAGATCAATGTACTCGTCGTGGAAGACGAGAGTATTGTATCCAAAGACATAAGAAATACGCTGAAGAAATTGGGTTATGACGTCGTTGGAGCCGCCGCAACCGGCGAAGCGGCCATCGAAATGGCGATGGAACACAAACCCGATATCGTGTTGATGGATATTATGCTCAAAGGAAAACTCACGGGAATAGACGCCGCGGAAGAAATCCGTGCGAAACTGGATATACCGGTGGTATACCTCACCGCCTATGCCGACGAATCGACGCTGGCAAACGCGAAAGTGACCGAACCTTACGGATACATCATCAAACCTTTCAAGGAAATAGACATCCACACGTCCATAGAAATGGCCATCTACAAACACCAAAAGGTGTCGGAGGTCAAGAAGGAACGCGACATGCTCTACCGAATCGTCGATTCCAAGGGCGGAAAGGATTTCATTTTCGTCAAATCCAATTCGAGATTGGTGAAATTGAAAACCTCCGACATCTATTTCGTGGAAGCGCTGAAGGATTACGTGGTCATCAACGTATTGAATACCAGGTATACCATCCATTCGACAATGAAAGACATCGAGAAGAAATTGCCCGCGGAAGACTTCATCCGCGTCCATCGGTCTTTCATCGTGCGATTGGATAAAATCGCGGCCATCGAACAACCCAATCTCATCCTGGAAAACGACAAAAAAGTCATTCCCATCGGAGGTTCCTACAAAGACGAGTTGAACAGACGCATCAATTTGGTCTGATGCCCTAAGGGATTTACCGCCATTTCCGGGGGAGGATTTTTCTCTCCCCTGAATTTTTGCGCTTTATTCCAAGCGGAAATCCAATTGCTTCAGCAGCAGGTCGGCCGAGTGCACCTTCACGCGCACTTTGTCGCCGAATTCATAGGTGTCCCGATACTTCCGACCCACCAATCGGTTGTGTTTCTCGTCGAAGGTAAACGTGTCGTGATCGATGGAATTCACCGGCACCATTCCCTCTATTTTGATGTCGTCCAATTCCACGTACATTCCCCACCGGGTCAAGCCGTTTATTGTGCCGTCGTAAATGCGACCCACCTTGTCCATCATGTATTCCACCTGTTTGTACTTGATGGAAGCGCGTTCGGCGTCGGTGGCTTTTTTCTCCATGGCCGACGAATGTTTGCAATCCTGCTCCAAATCATCTCTCGAGGGAACCCGCGGCGATTTCTTGGAGTATTCTTCCACCAAACGGTGAACCATCACGTCGGGGTACCGCCGAATAGGGGAGGTGAAGTGCGTGTAGTAGTCGAACGCCAACCCGTAGTGCCCGATATTTTCGGTGGAATACACCGCTTTCGACATGGAGCGGATCGACATCACTTTCACCACGTCTTCTTCGGGTTTACCTTCCACTTGTTTGATTAGGTTGTTCAGCGCGTAGGAGGCGTTTTCCGGTTTGGCGCTTTGCAACTTGTACCCCAATCTTCCCACAAAATCCTTCAACATCAAAAGCTTGTCGGGATCCGGCAAGTCGTGGATACGGAACACAAAGGGATGACGGGATTTCGCTTCCTGCTCTTTCCCTTTGTCCTTCGGGTTTTTACCGTAGTGAGCCGCCACCCTTTTGTTGGCGAGGAGCATGAATTCTTCGATCAGGTAGTTGGCCTCCCGCATTTTTTTCTCGTAAATCCGGATGGGTCGGCCTTTTTCGTCCAGCTCGAATTTCACTTCCGTACCGCTGAATTCCAAAGCACCCGCGGCGATGCGGTCTTTTCGCATTTTCTGCGCCCTGCGATGTAGTTCCAATACCTCGTCGGCGTACTCGCCCTTGCGCCCTTCGATGATGGCTTGCGCATCGTCGTAGGTAAACCGTTTATCGCTGTTTATCACTGTTTTTCCAAACCATTCCTTTCGGATTTTTCCCTGGTCGTCCACGTGAAAAACCGCCGACATGCACAGTTTGTCTTCCCCGGGCCGCAAGGAACACACGTAATTCGAAAGCACTTCGGGCAGCATGGGCACTACCCTGTCCACGAGGTACACGGAAGTCGCGCGTTTTCGCGCTTCCTTGTCCAGAAGTCCTCCCGGCCGCACATAGTGCGAAACATCGGCGATGTGCACGCCAATTTCTGTGAGTCCGTCTTCCAATTTCCGTATACTCAGCGCGTCGTCGAAGTCTTTTGCATCGTCGGGGTCGATGGTGAAGGTCGTCACGTCCCGAAAATCCTTCCTTTTAGCGATTTCTTTTTCGGATATGGTCACGTCGATTTCATCGGCGGCCCGCAATACTTCCTCGGGAAATTCGAACGGCAGCCCGAACTCCACCAAGATGGCGTGCATTTCCACCTCGTTGTCGCCGGGTTGACCCAACACGGATACCACCTCTCCGAAGGGCGAGGCCGTTTCATCCGTCCAGTCCAGTAATTTAACGACGACTTTCTCTCCGTTTTTGGCTCCGTTAATTTTGTTTTTGTCGATAAAAAAATCCACGTGCACCCGTGGGTTGGACGCGACGAAAAACGCGTGGTTTTTGCTGATTTCAATCACGCCGACGAAGTCTTCGCCGGCGCGGTTCAACACGCCCACTACTTGACCTTCGGCTTGGCCGTAGCGCATTCCCACAATCGACACCTGTACACGGTCGCCGTGCAACGCCGTGCCCGACCGCTTCTTCGGAATGTAAATGTCGTCTCCTTCGTCGGGGATCACGTACGCCGCACCCCCTTTGGTAAAGTCGATAATTCCCTCAATAACGGCGAGTTGATCCGGGTGCAACTTAAATTTGCCCCTTTGGGGTTCCAGAATCATTTCGGTGTCCACCAGCTCGTTCAAGCATTCCAAGACCAACATTCTGTCCCCCTTGTTCGATGCGCCCAAACGGGAAGATATCTGCTTGTAATTAAATGATTTGGAATAATTTGACCGAAAGATGGTCATGATGTCACCGAGAATTTGCTTTTTGTTCAATCCTTTCGATGAACCCGGTGATCGCGATTTTTTACTCTTGGTACTTTTTTTTCTTTTTCTACTCATATGATTGTACAAAGGTAGTGATAATGCAAGTCGTCAAGTGTTAAGATTTGATTTTTAACCCGAAAAGGCGGAAGAGCAAACACCGGCTTCACGTGGAGTTCACCTTCCCGTCACGGATCGGGTTCCTTCGGTGGATGAGTAGGGCGGTTTAGGTTTTTGTGGGTGGTACTCACGCGGGAAATCGTCGGTTGGAACGCATTTTTCACCCTTTCCGGAAATTACCGCAAAAACTTCCCGGCAATCGTGTATAAAGTTCTGTTTTACAGTCGTTGATATCATCATTTTGGTGTAACGAAAATTGCGGGATTTCGTACTCGAATACAGTCCGAAAGACAATGGCGGAGATATAACAACGCACACATGGAACGGTTCTTGGATACCGGGCGCCGGCATTGCGTCGATCCGGTGAAGCCGGTGGCGGAACTTCCGGCACGTTCCGGGCGAAGCCGGATCCAATGGCATTAAGTAAAAACCACTCGTTGATAAGTTTGAACCTTTTGCGATATTTGAGACCAAGCGCACCTTATTTTAGCAAAGTGGGGGTACGGAAAAAAATGAAGAATATACTGCTGCTGTTCATCGTATTGGCGTCCTTATCCGCATCGGCACAAAAGGAAGAGTTGCCATCGATGGATGAGACGGATACCGGAGCCATGATCAAGGCAAGTTTCTTGTACAATTTCGCCAAGTTGGTCGATTGGCCCGAAGAATACAAGAAGGGCAACTTCGTCATCTCGGTCATGGGAGGTGAAAACCTTTACCGTGAAATGGTGAAAAAATACAATACTAAACAGATTGGAAGCCAACAGATTGAAATCAGAAAATTATCAAAGACCCTCAATATAAGTGAATGCCATCTGCTCTACGTCGGAGCGGAGTGCATTGATCTTCTACCGGAGATCACCGAAAAGTATCGACACCTGCCCATTTTGATCGTGACCGATGATGAAGGAGCCTTGGACGACGGCGCAATCATCAACATGGTTCCGGTGGAAAGCGAATGGATGTACGAGTTGAACGTCGAAAATGCGTCTGACAGAAAATTGTTCATCGGTTCCATGCTCCGCAGCATGGCGATCAGAACACAACAAGGAAAATGAATTATAAATTACATATCGCGTGGCTCTTTTGCTTGATACCGATGCTCCTGTCGGCACAAGTAAACGAGAAAGTGGAGGAAGCTTACCTCCTGTACAGCAAAAAAGAGCACCATGCCGCCGCGGAAATTCTCGACGAGGTGGTCGCTTCCGAAAGCGGCGCCAACAACGAAGTGGCTTGGCACATCCGTGGGTTTATATACAAAGACCTCTACGTCGAAGCCCAAGACTCTGCCGAGGCTAGCCGATACCGTGACGAAGCCGTGAAATCTTTCAAGACGTCGGCCGACCTCGATGTAGAAGGGCGAATCACCGACCAAAACCACAAGGCGCTGAACTATTTGGCCATCACTTTTTACCTCGATGCATCCGATATCATCGATCGCCACGATCCCCAAACCATCGATTCCGCGGAAGAGACTTTCTTCAGATACGTCGACATCCTCCGCATCCTGGAGCCGGATTCCGTGGTGCAAGAAAAAATCGTCGATTTCTATCTCGCCATGTCCACCGCACATCGGAAAATCTACGAAGCGGACCGCGAGAACAACGAAAACCACTGGGACCGCTCCAACGAGTACTTTCTGAAAGTACTGGAAATCGATCCCGAAAGCTTCAGAGCCAATTATTCACTCGCCGTATCCCATTACAACAAAGGCGCGTATAATCTGAGAAAACTCTCCGTACAAGAAGACTTTCAAGACATCTTCGCCATTCAGAGTATGAGCATGGCCAGCATTCGCACCGCCTTGCCCTTCATGATGAAGGCCAATGAGATAGACCCCGAACGCATCGAAGCGGTGAGAGGGTTGAAAATCATCTATTTCAACATGAACAAAGAAGAAAAAAGCGAAGAATACAATAAGATCGAAAAGGACCTGAAGGCCGGCGACAAATAATGACCCCGGAAGCCGGATCATCGGCGAGAATGAAGGTGGTGTAATGAAGCTGAGATTTACCATAAGCCGAAAGATTGCCGCGGGGTTCAGCGTGTTGATACTCTCAACTCTCATCGTGTTTGCATTGACGTCAAACACGCTTTCCACAGCCCGAGACATCAACGACAAAATCAACCAAGTTTACAATCCTTCCCTGTTTTCCCTCGCTCAGCTCAAGAGCGCGGTGATGCGGTCGAGAACCCTGATCGTTCTTTGGGCTTCCGTGCAATCGCGGGAAGACACCAAGGAAAAACTGTCTTTGGTGCAATTGGTGGAAAACGAAATTCCGGGCATCAAGGCGGAAATCGACTCCTTGGGGGTGAACTGGACCGACATAGAGCGCCGCAAAAAAGAGCAGATGTACACCGACCTCGACGATTTGCTCTCCATGTACGATCAAGTGCAGTCCACATTGGTCGATATGCAGAGCTACGACGACCCGATGGCGCGGTTTTCCATGAGCGAACTGGTCGAGGAGGACGGGTTGATCTACCGCAAATCCATCGAAGTATTGGATGGGATCAACGAACTCACCGAGGTGCAGAGGCAAAACATCACCACCGACAGCGTGGGGATGCTCGCGGCTTTCGACCGACTGGACACCTACCTCACCTACGTCGCCTTCGGCCTGTTCATCATCGGCGTTCTGATCGCCATATTCACCGCGCGCAGCATCGTAAAACCGGTTCGACGCCTGAGGGACATCCTCTACCTTCTCTCCCAAGGGAAGTTTCCCGATCGGGCCATCGTAAATACGAATGATGAAATCGGTGAGATGAGCCGCGCGCTCCAGCGATTGGTGCACGGATTGAAGCAAACCACCGAATACGCGTACAACATCGGGGAAAGCAAATTCGATTCCGACTTCAAACCCCTTTCCGACGAAGACATCCTTGGCAAGGCCCTCATCTCGATGAGCACCAAGCTAAAAAGAAACGAGCAAGAGCTCGAAAAGCAGGTGGAAGACCGCACCAAAGAAGTCGTGCAGCAGAAGAACAAAATCGAGAAACAAAACGAACAGCGCAGGGAGCTCCTCGAAAACATCACCGCGAGCATCGTCTACGCAAAGCATATACAGGACAACATCCTTCCTTCCACGGCGCAAATCAGGGAGTGCCTGCCCGAGAACTTCATCTTCTACGTGCCCAAAGCCATCGTTTCCGGAGATTTCTACTTCGTGCGCAAGTACGGGTCCAAAGTGGTGGTCGCCGCCGTGGATTGTACGGGTCACGGCGTGCCCGGGGCTTTCATGAGTCTGGTCGGACATAACGCACTCGACCGCGCCATCACGCTGAACAAAAAAACCCTCGATCCGGCCGATATCTTGACGGATCTGAACAGGTTGTCAACGAAGGCGCTCAATCGCGAGGTCGGTGCGGGTTCCCAACTCGCAGGCCGCGACGGCATGGATTTGGCCCTGTGCGTGTACGACCCGGGCGCCGGGACTCTGAAATACTCCGGAGCGTTCAATCCCCTCTACCACATCAGCCATGGAAAATTGAACATTTACAAAGCCGACAAGATCGCCATCGGCTCGCCCGACGCCACCACTTCGAAGTTCACCACCCACCACATCGAGCTCGAGACCGGCGACATGATCTACATCTTCAGCGATGGATACGTCGACCAGTTCGGTGGCGACAGCGACAGGAAGTTCATGTACGCCCCCTTCAGAAAAATGCTGTTGGAAATCTGGGACTTGCCTCCGAAAAAGCAAAAAGACAACTTGAACAAAACCATGGACGCGTGGAGGAGAGTAGGGGGCGACCTGAAAGAACAAGTCGACGACATGTTGATCATCGGCTTCAGGCACACCGCGGCACCGTAGTCCCGATTCTCACGACTCAGCCTGAGGCGAGCAAATTTCGTACGACAGCACAAGGTAAACGCGGGATACCAACTTCCCCGGGCGGATAGACTTCCCTAAAGAACTTATTTTCCCCCGGAGAAAGCCCCGAAGATGCTGGCCTTGGTCACCTGCCTCGGATTGAGCAACATGGCGGGAATCTGCGCTTTGTTGGTAATGATGTTCTGCACGTAGTTTCCGCCAATGATGTTGGCCAGACTCGAACCGGGAAGGTTCATGATGGAGATCAAATCGGCGTCCAATTCCACGGCGTAATCGATAATGGCATCGTCGAAATCGCCTTTGTATTCGGCGATACGCGTGGTGTGGGGAATTTCCATTTGATCGAAAAACGCCCGCGCGCTGTGCAGGTTTCGGGTGACTTGGTTTTTCAAAAACTCGTCGGTTTCATCGGGTACGATGATGTGGATACGGCTGTCGAAGTACTTGGCCATGTCGGCCACCAAGTCGAGCTTTTGTTTGGTTTCCTTGTTGAGGTCCAACGGCACGACGATGTCGTCGTAACCGTTTTCGCGGATGGGCCGCTCCTGTACGATGATAAACGGCGTGTTGGCGTTGGTCACAATGCGCAATGCCCGCCCACCGGTGATGAATTGCAATCCGCGAAGCCCTTGGGTACCCATGATGACCAAAGTGGCTTCGAGCTCTTCAGCCATGTCGCCGATGTCCTCGAAGATGGTTCCGACACGAGCCACGGTAATCACGTCGAATCCGTACTCTTGTCTGGCGCGTTCTTTGGCGATTTTCAATTTCGCCCGGGCCTCGGCCAGCATATCGCTTTTGTGAACCACGTGCAACATGCATACTTCCGCGTTCGCGTTGGTGGCGACTTTAATGGCATGGTTCAAAGCGTTTTCTCCGACTTTCGAAAAATCGGTGGGAACCAAAATGAGTTTTTTATCCATGGCTACTTTGTCTTGATTTGGATTCGACGGCGTTTGCCGGTAAAGATAGTTCAAACACCGCGTATTATTTCATTCGAAACGAATTCGCGGGCTCAAAACCTCCGGACCATCGTCGAAATTTGCCCGTACAAACAAAAAAAGGGAGGCCGAAGCCATCCCTTTGCTCCCCCTCTTGGGCTCGAACCAAGGACCCTCTGATTAACAGTCAGATGCTCTAACCAACTGAGCTAAGGGGGATTAAAAAAACAAAATTCCGTTCAATACCGCAGCTGACTCATCCCTCGGTCGGTATGACAACCGCTGCAAATTTCAGTGTGCAAGAATACGGCAAAACTTACATTTTACCAATACCTTTGCCAAAAATTTTGAGCATGAGTTTAATCGTAGTTGGTACAGTTGCATTCGACAAGATTTCCACGCCCTTCGGGCAGACCGATAAAGTAGTGGGGGGTGCGGCGACCTACATCAGCCTGGCCGCCTCTTACCTTACAGACAATGTGCAATTGGTCTCCGTGGTGGGCGATGACTTCCCCAAGGAGTTTCTGGACGAAATGAGATCGCGAAACATCGACACCGAGGGGTTGCAAATCCTGGAAGGACGGAAATCCTTTTTCTGGGAAGGGAAGTACCATTACGACATGAACACCCGCGATACGCTGGACACCCAACTCAACGTGCTTGCCGATTTCAAACCGGTGGTTCCGAACTCGTACAAGGACTGCGATTTCTTGATGCTCGGAAACTTGGACCCGGGAGTTCAAATGCAGGTGATGGAGCAATTGCCGATACGGCCGAAACTCGTGGTTCTCGACACCATGAATTTCTGGATGGAAAACACCCTCGACCAGCTGATGAAGAGCATCGCAAAAGTGGACGTTCTGGCCATCAACGACGAGGAGGCGAGGCAACTCAGCGGGGAGTACTCCCTGGTGAAGGCGGCACGGAAGATCATGACCATGGGCCCGAAGTACGTAGTCATCAAAAAAGGTGAAAACGGGGCATTGCTCATGGATCGGTCGCAAATGTTTTTCGCACCGGCCCTTCCGTTGGAAAACGTCATGGATCCCACCGGAGCGGGCGATACCTTTGCGGGAGGGTTCATCGGCTATCTGGCCTCCACGAGGGATTTGTCTTTCGACAACATGAAGCGCGCGGTGATCATGGGCTCCGCTTTGGCGAGCTTTACCGTGGAAAAGTTCGGTACGGAAGCGTTGTTGGATTTGGACCGCAACGCCATCCGCGAGCGATTGGAATTCTTCAGCCGACTGGTCGATTTCGGTTCGGTACCGGTGGAGTAAGGAGGTTCAAAGCAGTTTTCCCACTTCTTTTTCGTACCCGAGGTCGGGTGGCAAATCGGGTTTTTTGGACGCTTCTACGGCCAATTGGTCGCAGCGCTCGTTGTATTTGTTTCCGGCGTGCCCTTTCACCCATTCGAAGGTGATGTGGTGAGGGTGGGCGACCTCCAGATACCGCCTCCATAAGTCGGGGTTTTTCTTTCCTGCGAATCCCTTCCGCCGCCAATTGTCCAGCCAGCCTTTGGTTACCGCGTCCACTACGTATTTGCTGTCGCTGAATACCGTAACCGTCGAGGGATTCTTCAAGGCCTCCAACCCTTTGATCACGGCCAAGAGTTCCATGCGGTTGTTCGTGGTGTTCCTGAATCCGCCGGATAGTTCTTTATGGTGGCCGGCGTCGGACAACAGCACTACGCCGTATCCACCGGGACCCGGATTACCGCGCGCGGCACCGTCTGTAAATATCGCAATCTTCAAATCTCCTCTTTCTTCTTGCCCATTTTCTTCAGCAAGTCTTCGATGACCTGAGCGTAATGAGCGTGTTCCAATTTTTGAACCCGGGTGCGCAATCCTTCCACGGTTTCGTTTTCCGGAATTTCCACCTCCGCGCTGAACAGGATGTCCCCGCGGTCGTAGTGCTCGTCCACGTAGTGAATGGTGATTCCCGACCGGCGGCTTCCGGATTCGAGCACTGCCGCGTGCACGCGGTCGCCGTACATTCCGGGGCCCCCGAAATCGGGCAGCAACGCCGGGTGGATGTTGACCATTCGTCCCGAGAATTCTTTCACCACGCACTTGGGCATCAACAGGAGAAAGCCCGCCAGAATCACGAAGTCCACTTTGTGCTCTCTGAGTACGTCGAGCACTTTGTCGCCCTGGTTTTGGAACACGTCCTTGGGCAGGTAAGTCCACTCCACTCCCATGCGCTCGGCGTGATCGATTACTCCGGCTTCTTTTCGGTTGGTGACCACCAGCACCACGCGAGCGGTGGTGCCGTCGGCAAAATGTTCCATGATTTTGCGGGCGTTGCTGCCCGAGCCCGAAGCGAAAATGGCCAATCGATACATCGCGTAGTGAATATGGACCAAAAGTAGTGCAACACGCTCGACCGACCTAATTCGCGTGAAGACCCCGGGGCCTGAGAATTCCATTTCGGAATGGGGTTTTGGCTTTGTATTTACATAGGTGTGCGAAATAGAGGAAGGCGAGGAAACCTCCGACCCGAGGAGGAGGATGTCACCGTGCAAGGGCGAAGGGCGGCATCCTGTGGGCGACCGCGGGTTGCGGGCGGGAGGCCGTAAGCAGCGACGCGAGAAGCTCGTTTACGGCCCCCGCCCGCCCCGTGGATGCCGACAGATACAGCCCGTAGACCGACCCCGGAGCGGGTGAACGACGCCGGGACGGAGTGGATTGAAAGCGGTACGGACAACGGCATGGCGGAGAAAAACCGGGGATGCACCCTCAAAACCTCCCTCATCGGGGAATTGCGGGGGTGTTTGAACCAAGTGTTATGCGCCCTTGTTGCTTGTATTGGCGGGAGATGCGAAATCTGCCCCGACCCGTTGGTGCCATTTGGTAAATCGGGGCTTTATTTCTTTATTTGCAGTCCTAAAATTCAAAAACTAAACTGTACTGATATGTCAGACATCAAGTCCAAAGTAACCAAAATCATCGTTGACAAACTCGGCGTTGATGAATCGGATGTGACCCTGGAGGCCAATTTCACCAATGACTTGGGTGCAGACTCACTCGACACGGTGGAGCTGATCATGGAGTTCGAGAAGGAGTTTAACATCGCCATTCCCGATGATCAAGCCGAGAAAATCGGTACGGTGGGTCAAGCGGTGGAGTACATCGAGAAGAATACGAATTAATCGGCCGGTCCGATAGGACTAGAGCAACACAGAACTGACGTAATGGAGCTAAAGCGCGTCGTTGTAACCGGCATGGGAGCACTGACTCCCATTGGAAACTCCGTTCCGGAACTTTGGAACAATTTGCGGGATGGAGTGAGCGGCGCCGCTCCCATTACCAAGTTTGACGTGTCGAAATTCAAAACCAAATTCGCCTGTACGGTGAAGGGTTTTGATCCCGCCGACCATTTTGATCGAAAGGAAGTCCGGAAGATGGACCCCTTCGTTCAATACGCCATGGTGGCGGCGACACAAGCCGTGGATAACTCGAAGATGGATTTGGACTCCGTCGACCCGGACAGGGTGGGCGTAGTGTGGGGATCGGGAATCGGGGGAATGACGACCGTAATGGAGCAAATCACCGAATTTGCCCTCGGAGACGGTACCCCCAGGTTTAACCCGTTTTTCATTCCCAAAATGATCATCGACATCACCGCGGGATTGATTTCCATCAAGTACGGTTTCAGAGGCCCCAATTACGCGACCGTTTCGGCTTGCGCCTCCTCTTCCCACGCCATCATCGACTCGTTCAACCTGATCCGTTTGGGGAAGGCAGATACGATCGTGACCGGCGGTTCGGAAGCGGCGGTAATCGAAATCGGTTTGGGCGGCTTCAACGCCATGCACGCCCTTTCTACGCGAAACGATTCGCCGGAGACGGCTTCCCGACCGTTTGACAAAATGCGCGACGGGTTTGTGCTGGGCGAGGGTGCCGGGGCGTTGGTGCTCGAAGAGTACGAACACGCGAAGCGACGCGGCGCCACGATCTACGCCGAAATTGCCGGAGGAGGCATGTCGGCCGATGCGCACCACATTACGGCTCCCCACCCGGAAGGTCTGGGTGCGAGGAATGTCATGATGAGGGCGCTGGAAGACGCGGGAATGGATCCATCGGATATCGATTACGTCAACGTGCACGGCACGTCGACCCCTCTGGGTGATATTTCCGAGCTCACGGCCATAAAGGAAACCTTCGGCGAGCACGCGTACAACCTGAACATTTCCTCCACGAAATCCATGACCGGTCACCTGCTGGGTGCCGCCGGAGTGGTGGAATCCATCGCGTGTATTCAAGCGATTCGCGAGGGCATCGTACCGCCGACGATCAACCACTCGACACCCGATCCGGAAATTGACCAAAACCTGAACCTCACGCTCAATAAAATGCAGCGTCGCGATATCCGTGTCGCGCTCAACAACACATTCGGTTTTGGAGGCCACAACACCTCGCTGATCATCAAAAAATTTGAGGACTAAAGCGTTTTAAATTGTCTTTCTTCAAATCATTTCGCAAAGCGCGGAATCGCCGACACGCGGAATTGACGCAACTCCTGAAGCGCCGACTGGGAGTGAAGCCGAAGAATTTGAAGCTGTACGAACTGGCCATGCGCCACAAGTCGGCCGCCCGAAATTTACACCACACCCCCGATCTGAATAACGAACGGCTGGAATTTCTCGGCGACGCGGTATTGGATGCCGCCATCGCCGACCATCTGTACAAGGCCCACCCCCGAGCCGAAGAGGGCGAGCTCACCCGCATGAAAAGCCGCATCGTGAGCCGATCCAACCTCAACAGGACGGCGCGCCGCATCGGCGTGGATCGATTGATCGAAACCGACCTACAAGCCACCAACTCCCGGGAATCCATCGCGGGAAACGCGCTGGAGGCGCTCTTCGGGGCCATGTACCTCGATTTGGGATACGACAGGACCAAGAAGAGCATCCTCTACATGTTCGACAAATACGCGGCTTTGGAGAAGCTCGCCGACCGCGAAACGGACTTCAAGAGCCGGCTCTACGAAGAGGCGCACAAGCGCAGGAAAAAGATTCACTTCACGACCGTTTCCAAGAGCGAGGGGGGAAGCGACCGCGGCTTTGATTCCACCGTATTTTTCGACAACAAGCAAATCGGTACGGGAGAAGGCGGTTCGAAAAAAAAGGCGGAGCAGGCGGCGTCGCGCGAGGCGTTGCAGAGACTCGGCGTCAACGGCGAGTAGTTTTTTCATAGCTTCGCAATCCATTGTCGTACGCTTATGGCCAAGTTCAAACTGGAACCGGTGCATGAATATCCCTATGTGCTCGTAGGCATCAATACGGGATTACCCAACCACAAGCTTTGCTGGAAAATCAACCGGTTATCGGGTTTGGAAATGGAGAGAACGGCCGACGTGGAAGTGCGGTCCAAATCGGGAGATTCCACCTTCCACGCCTTGTACGTACACGAAGACCCCGACGATGGAAGCCGGTTCAGAATGGTACAGAACAAAGCCTTCGGCGGCCTGTTCCTGCCGGAGTGCAAAGAAGCCGACGCGGTGTTGGTCATCGACGAATCGATGCACCTGCCGGAAGAAAATTTGTTGAAAACCCTGCGGGAAATACCGGGAGTCATCCTGACGTTCTCCGTGGACACGGAAAAACTGAAAAACAAACAAAATTTATTGCTCATCGCATGATCGACAAAAAAACCAAAATAGTCGCAACCCTCGGCCCGGCGTCCAGCACGTACGAAACCATCAAGACCATGATCGCCCATGGGTTGGACGTGTGTCGCATCAATTTTTCCCACGGTGACCACGCCACGCATCAGCGCACCATAGACAACATCCGCAAGGCCAGGGAAGAACTCGGATCCCACACCGCCATCCTGGCCGACCTCCAAGGTCCCAAATTGCGGATCGGAGACGTGGAAAACGGCAAGATCCTCCTCGTGGAAGACCACGAAATCCGGTTTACCACGCACGAATCCGTGGGCAACCTGGAAAAACTCTACATCACCTACCCGCAATTTCCCAAAGACGTACGCGCCGGGGAGAGAATTCTCCTCGACGACGGCAAAATCATTCTCGAAACCGTTTCGACCAACGGCAAAGACGAAGTGGTGGCCAAAGTGGTGCACGGCGGAATCCTCACCGGACAGAAAGGGGTCAACCTGCCCAACACCAAAATCTCCCTTCCGTCCCTGACCGAAAAGGACATGAAGGACCTGGAATTCGCCCTCGATCAGGACGTAGACTGGATCGGACTGTCTTTCGTGCGCTCGGCCGACGACATCGTGAGGCTTCGCAACATCATCGACGCAAAGGGCAAACACGCCCGGATTATCGCCAAGATCGAAAAGCCCGAAGCGATCGAAGACATCTCCGAGATCATCAAAGAAACCGACGGTATTATGGTGGCCCGGGGCGACCTCGGGGTGGAAATCCCCTTGGAAAACGTTCCCCTCATACAGAAAATGCTGATCAAAAAGAGCTTGAAAAACAGCAAGCCGGTGATCGTGGCCACACAGATGATGGAGAGCATGATCTCGGATTACACCCCCACGCGCGCCGAGGTGAACGACGTGGCCAACGCCGTGCTCGACGGTGCCGACGCCGTGATGCTTAGCGCCGAAACATCGGTGGGAAAATTCCCCGTGCGCGTCATCGACGTCATGAGCAAGATCGTGAGGGAAGTGGAATCATCGGAATTGATCTACCACCACGAAGAGCCGCCGGCGGAGAGCGTGGAAGACCGATTCATCACGGATTCGGTGTGCTACAACGCCACCCGCCTCTCGAAGCGCACCAAAGCCCGGGCCATCGTGACCATGACCTTCTCGGGATACACCGGCTTCAAGATCGCCAGTCAAAGACCCCAGGCGCAGATATTCGTGTTTACCGGAAATCAGAACTTGCTCAATCAGATGAACCTGGTGTGGGGCGTGCGGTCCTTTTTCTACGACAAGATGGTTTCCACCGACCATACCATCGCCGATATCCGGCACATCCTGAAGAAGAAAGGCTACCTGCAGCAAGGAGACTTCATCATCCACTTGGCGAGCATCCCCATCAGCGAGAGGGGAAAGACCAACATGCTCAAGCTGGGGCAGGTATAACTCCCGTCCTTACCACGCTCCGGTAAATCCGCGGAGGAATTTCCTGTCGTTTTCGAACAGCGTGCGGATGTCGCCGATTTGGAAGCGGTTCATGGCGATGCGCTCGATGCCCATGCCGAAGGCGTAACCCGAATACACTTCGGGATCGATGCCGTTGGTGCGCAATACGTCCGGATCCACCATGCCGCAACCCATGATTTCGAGCCATCCCGTGCCCTTGGTGATGCGGTGGTCTATTTCGTTTTCCAGCCCCCAATACACGTCCACTTCCGCGCTCGGCTCCGTAAAGGGAAAATACGAGGGCCTAAGCCGTATTTCCGTCTTGCCGAAAAACGACTTGGCGAAGTGAAGGATGGTTTGTTTCATGTCCGCGAAGCTCACGCCTTTGTCGATGTACAAACCTTCTATTTGGTGGAATACGCAGTGCGAACGCGCCGAAATGGCCTCGTTGCGGTACACCCTGCCCGGCGCGATGATCCGGATGGGGGGTTTTTGCGATTCCATCACACGAACCTGCACCGATGAGGTGTGCGTGCGCAGCGATACGCCCGGTTGATCTTTCAGAAAGAACGTGTCTTGCATGTCGCGGGCGGGGTGGTCTTCGGGAAAGTTCAAAGCCGAAAAATTGTGGTATTCGTCTTCGATTTCCGGTCCCGACGCCACGACGAAGCCGATTTGCTCGAAGATGCGTTCGATCTCTCGGCGCACCAGCGAAACGGGGTGGCGGCTGCCCAGTGATTCCACCCCGGAAGGGCGGGTCGGATCGCCGATGAACTCGTCATCCTCCGACGATTCCAGCGCAGATTTCAACGCGGCCAACTTCTCCGAAACGGCGTTTTTCAACGCGTTCATCTTTTGGCCGTATTCCCTTCGCTCTTCTGGGGGCACCTCTTTGATGCCTTCCGATAATCGCTTTACGATCCCCTTCTTCCCCAAATACTTGATGCGGAAATTTTCGAGCTCATCCTTGTCGGTGGTCGTGAAAGCCTTGATGTCTTCCAGTACGGAATCAGTGTGAATGTCCATTGCGTGTAGTTACCGGCGCCACAACTTCGGTTATCCCGTGCATCGATGCGTGCGGCAACCTTTTGCGTTCACCGTCCGTCATCGGTATGCGGCCACGCAAAAGTCGATAAAATCGGGAACATGGATCGGGCGAGGCGGAAAAAATCCCGAATACCCGGCCCGAACTACCATACCAACGGTAAATTATATATTTTTGGTTCGCCTATCTCGGGGCGACACATCAGAATTCAAATAAAATGAAGAGTCCTATCAAAGCCCTTGCGGTTATTTTTCTTTGCGGCATCATGGTGTACGCGTGCAAGGACACAAAGCCCACCACCGCCGAAATCACCGTGCTCACACCCGCGGGATCCAGAGTCGAGGGAGCGGAAGTCCGCGTGTACGGTCAGGGAACCCTTCCCCCCGAAGATACCAGTGATGTAGGAGACATCCGCATCGATATGACGCGGTACACGGGCAGCAACGGCGTCGCCACTTTTGATTTCAGCGATTATTACGAGCCCGGCCAAAGCGGTTTCGCCATCCTCGACGTAGACATCGTAAGGCAATACCCCGACAGCATCGCCGGAGTACAGGGTCTGATTAAAATCGAAGAGGAAAAAGTCAATCGAAAGACTTTCGTCCTGGAATAATTTCCTCCCGCTCGAAATACTCCATCACCGCTCGGCGCATGAGTATCTTTTGCTCGGCGTCCGTAAGAAAAGGCAATTTTTTCACCACATCGTAATGCACCCAGCCGTCGTCGTCCCGGTGGCTGAAACGATAGTACCCCAACGGCTCCAGCACCGCGCATATGCCTATGTGCATCAGGTCGAGTTTTTCGTCCTTTTTGAATCGCCGCGGTCCTTTTCCAAGTTCCTGCACACCGATCAAAAACAGCAGGGATTCCAAATCCATCCCGCCGCCGAATTGTCGCTCCAGCCGTGCCAGCATGCTTCTCCAACGTATTTCCATGTGCGGATCCATGGCCACAAAGATACGTATTCCCGCTGCGAACACTCCGGGGCTACGCGCAGGGTGTTTTGGGTTTTTGTGGGTGGGAGAGCGGCCCGTCCACAAACTCACACCGCGGGTTGTGCTCGACCCCGGGGTGGGGCTAAGTTCATCGTTCCCCATGCGGTCATCCTCTGTAATCGAGGCACATCCATGCGTGGAAAATTTCCGGCGTTCGGAGGAAATTCTCCCGGGAATGTGTAAAAAATGTGTACTTTGGTTGCACCATGATCTACGGCATCCCTCTTGAAGACATTCTCTTCCTCGACATCGAAACCGTGCCGGGAATACCCCGCTTCGACCTAATGGACGAAGAGCTTCAGAATTTGTGGGCCGACAAGCATCGCTTCATCCTCGAGCGCGACGGGCTCACGCCGGAGGAACTGTACGAAAAAGCCGGTATCTACGCCGAATTCGGCAAAATCATTTGTATTTCCACCGCCATCTTTCACGAAGTGGACGGACAGCTCAAATTGAGGGTGAAATCCTTCTTCGGCGACGATGAAAAAGTACTCCTCGACGAGTTTGCCCGCATGCTCGACCGTTACACGGCCAAGAAGAGCGCAGGACATATCTGCGGCCACAATATCCGTGAATTCGACGTGCCCTACGTGGCCCGGCGCATGCTCATCAACGGCTTGAAACTTCCATCTCTCCTCGACCTCGCCGGCAAAAAACCGTGGGAAGTCTACCACCTCGATACCATGGCCTTATGGAAGTTCGGTGACTACAAACACTTTACCTCCCTGGCCTTATTGGCCAGAATATTTGGCATACCCACACCGAAAGACGATATTTCCGGAGCCGACGTGGCCAAGGTTTACTGGGAAGACAAGGACCTCGGTCGGATAAAAACCTATTGCGAAAAGGACACCATCACCGTAGCTCGGTTGATGCAGAAGTTCAGAAACTCGGAAATGATTGGCGATGAACACATCGAATACGTGGATTGACCTGCGCGCAGTCGCCCTTTTGATCGCCGTGGCACTGCAGGTTTCCTGTGGCACGGAAGAGCGGGCGGCCATCCGTTTCGTAGCCGATTTGGCGGGCGATGATTCCACGGCCTTGTTCCGGGGCCACGACATGGGCGACGACCCTCTTTCCGTGAGAAACACGGAGTCCTGGACCTCCACTTTCGATACCGATACCGTGATGGAATACGTGTATTCCCTCGAATTGGACTCTTCGGCGGTGGAGATCGTATCGTACTACACCTTCGACGATTTCGGGTTGTTCGAAATGCAGTTCGACCTCTTCCCCACCCACGTGGGAGCGGTGGACCGCATTCGTCCGGAACTCGCCGATTACCTGACCGAGCGATTCGGCCGCGCCGATTCCCTGGGCATTTCCATGAGATGGACCACCGCGGGCCCGTCCAATTCCACCGTAGAGATTATCCTGTCCGACGAAACCGCCGATTTCGGCCGGCCATTCCTCAGTTTGAACTTTTATGAATCCATCGGTGAAGAAATCTGACGAAGCCCTGCTGGATATCCGAGGATTGTCCATCGGTTTTCCCGGCCCCGACGGGGTGGTGCCCGTATTGGAAGACGTAAGCCTTAGCGTGGATCGTGGAGAGACCTTGGGCATCGTCGGCGAATCCGGATCGGGAAAGAGTCTCACATCCCTGGCCGTGATGGGCCTCCTGCCCGAAAACGCTCACATATTGGCCGGGATGGGAAGTTTTCGACCGGGAAACCGCACCGTACAATTGTTCGACGGCAAACCCGAAGAGGTGCGCAGACTCCGGGGAAAACACATGGCCATGATCTTTCAGGAGCCGATGACTTCTCTGAACCCGGTGCAAACTTGCGGGGCCCAGGTGATGGAAATGATTCGGTTTCATCAAAAGGGCGGAAAACGGGTGAGCAAGGAACGCACGCTGGAACTGTTCAAAGAGGTGGAACTTCCCCGCCCGGAAGAGATTTTCAAAAGCTATCCCCATCAAATTTCCGGCGGTCAAAAACAGCGGGTGATGATCGCCATGGCCCTGAGTTGCCAACCTGACTTGATCATCGCCGATGAACCCACCACGGCATTGGACGTGACGGTGCAAAAGAGGATTTTGTCCATCCTCAAGCGCATGTGCGAGAAGAACGGCACGGGATTGATCTTCATAACCCACGATCTGGGAGTGGTGTCGAAAATGGCGGATCGGGTAATGGTCATGTATAGAGGCCGTGTGATCGAAACGGGAAAGACTCGATCGGTGCTTACCCACCCACAAAAACAATACACCAAAGCGCTCTTGGCCTGTAGACCCCGCCCGGGCCACAACCCGCGGAGGCTGCCGACGGTCGCCGACTTCGACGAAGAAATGGCTCCGGAACCTACGACCCGGGAAACGTCCGCCGACCACGGGGTAGGGGCTGCAACCGAACTTCTTCGTGTGGACGGCTTGTCGGTGTGGTATGAGGCGGGCGGAAACCGCTGGGGCAAACCGTCGGGCTACGTAAAAGCCGTGGACGACGTGAGCTTCTCGGTGTTCCGGGGCGAAACTTTGGGCCTCGTGGGCGAGTCGGGGTGCGGCAAAACCACCCTCGGACGCACACTGCTGCGGTTGATTACGCCCAATCGCGGACAAGTGCTCTACGACGGATTGTCGCTATTCGACCTTTCGGCCCGGAGCATGATCCCGATCAGGCGGCGCATTCAACTGGTTTTTCAGGATCCGTACGGTTCCTTGAATCCGGGCATGACGGTGGGTGACACTTTGCTCGAACCTTTGTACGTGCACAAACTGTACAAACCCGGCGCCGAAAGGCGGGCGAAAGTGCGGGACATCCTCTCGAAAGTGGGTTTGCCCGAAACGGCCATCGACAAGTATCCCCACGAATTTTCCGGCGGTCAGCGCCAACGCATCTGCATCGCCCGTGCCTTGATTCTCAATCCCGAATTCGTTGTATGCGACGAATCGGTTTCAGCTTTGGACGTATCCGTGCAGGCACAGGTGCTGAACTTGTTGAACGATTTGAAAGAGGAATTCGGTCTGACCTACATCTTCATCTCCCACGATTTGTCGGTTGTGAAATACATGTCGGATCGAATCATGGTTATGCGCCGGGGCAAAATCGAGGAAATAGGCGATGCCGCCGACGTTTATGCCCGCCCCAAAAGTGCTTACACCCGCGAATTGATCTCGGCCATTCCCGTACTCGAATAGCCGAAATCGGTTTTCGTTTTTCGTTTTTGGGCGCGCTCCGGCAGAACTCGCGCAAGTCCCGCCATACTCTTGGTTTTACGTCCGATACATTTACATTTGGCCCGTGGTTAATATCAGAGGTGCAAAAGTCTTGCCCATGGCCCTTGGATTACTCGCGGGCATGGCGCTCGTCGCCATACCCGTGTTGGGATGGGATTTTCGATATTTTCCCGGCGATTTGGGCGACGGAAGGTTCAATCTCTACCTGCTCGAGCACGCCTATCGCTACTTTACAGGCAGGGTGGACTTTTTCTGGGGAGCGCCCTTCATGTATCCCGAAGCCAACGTCATTTCCTATTCCGACAATCTCTTGGGCTCCGCCCCGATCTACGCCTTGTTTCGGTTGGTGGGGCTTTCCGATTTTTCGGCGTATCAAGGGTGGTTTCTCACCGTGGCGGCGCTCAATTACGCAGCGGCTTATTATTTTCTGCACTATGTGTGCAAGAATCGGTATGCCGCGGCTTTGGGTGCCTTTGTGTTCGCATTTTCCTTGGCGTTGCAATCCCAAATGCCACATGCCCAAACGTTCCCTCGATATGCAGTGCCGTTGGCGCTGTGGGCTCTCGTCAAATTCGGTGAATCTTTCCGTCCGCGGTTTTTTTTCCTAGCCGTGCTCTTGGTGGTGTACCAGGTGTATTGCGGCATCTACCTCGGATTTATGCTCGTGGTTCCCGTTGGCCTGGTGCTGATCTTGTTGGTTTGGAATGGTCGCGAACTTATTGTGCAAAAGATCAAGTCAGGCCGGTGGTGGTTGAAGATGGTGTTGTCGGTCGGAGTCGGCGTGGCGGTACTGCTTCCGTTGATGTTGCCCTACATCAGGCGCGGTGAAAATGTGGTTAAATCCGGGTATGAACAGATCGTGTTAACCCTGCCCCGGTTGAGCGATTATCTCTTCGCCATAGACGGAAGTCCGTGGTGGTTCATGCTCCAAGACACCGGAAAGGATCACCCTTATTGGTGGGATTTGCAACTCTTCGCAGGTGGCGTGGCCACCCTGTGTATGGTGGTGGCCGCCGCTTGGGTGGTGTGGCGGTGGGCCAAAAACAGGTTCGATGTCGCTGCACTTTCCCAAGCCCAAACGCTCCTTCTTGCGGGAGTCTTCACTTTCGTGCTGTTTTTGCGTGTGGAACCGGATTTTTCGGCGTACTACCTGCTCTATCAACTGCCGGGGTTTGATGCCCTGCGATCTTTAGGGCGAATTATCAATGTGGAGATCCTTTTTTTCGGTTTGGCCGTCGCGTGGATTTTTGCCCGGATCGTTCCCGATGTGCGAGGCATCCAAAGCTTCGGCCTTTTCCTCGGTGCATTGGCTCTGCTGACCCTCGACAATTATCTGCCCTCGGAATCCATGCCTCACACGCCGGTGGCTGCCTCGACCGGTCGAACGGCCCCGCTCGATTCCATTTTTTCGAGTCTTCCGGAAGGCACGGTGGTATCTTACGAACCCGATAGCTTGCAGGGCCTGTCCATATACGCTCACATCGACGCCATGTTGTTGACCCAAAAACACGGCTTGATCGCCGTCAACGGTTACTCGGCGACTTCCCCGCCTCGGTTCGATAGGTATTGGCGTTCACCCGACGCCGACACCCGAAATTTTTGGTTGGCCGGAAAGCTTTCGGTGGTCGATACGCTGTACGTGGTTCGTTCCCCTTCGAGGTTGGAACGCGTTTCGACGAGGGACATCGAAGTGCGGCGGATTATGAATTACATCCGTTCCGATGAAGCGTGGATGGAGTCCATCCGTTCCAAAGCGGCTGATCGCGGCATCCCCGTGGACTCCATGCTGCGACTGGATGCCCAAAGGACGCTAGAGCATCCGTAGAAATGGGTGATCGTGCCACCACGGACTTCAGGTCTATTACACCGCTCATTGGAACGCTGCCATCTTCCTGTTCATACAGACACCAAGTGCTTTAAAATGGGCCTTCGGGTTACCGGGCGTACTTCAAGATGCAATACAGGACGCGGAAACCGTCTTTCCAGCCGATTTTTTTGCCTTCGGCGTAGGTGCGGCCATAGTAGGATATGCCGACTTCGTAGATGCGTATACCTTTGATTCGCGACAGTTTAGAAGTGACCTCCGGTTCGAAACCAAACCGTTTTTCCTTCAGCTTCAAACCTTGGAGGATGTCCGTGCGAATCAGCTTGTAGCACGTCTCCATGTCGGTGAGGTTCAGGTTGGTGGTCATGTTTGAAAGGGTGGTCAGCATTTTGTTGCCGATGCTGTGCCAGAAAAACAGGATGCGGTGGGGGTTGCCGCCCATGAACCGAGAGCCGTAGACCACGTCGGCAACGCCCTCCACCACGGGTCGAAGCAGCAGATTGTATTCGCGGGGATCGTATTCCAGGTCGGCGTCTTGCACGATGGTGAACTGGCCTGTGGCTTCGGCGAAGGCTCGGTGCAGCGCCGCGCCCTTTCCCATGTTTTTGGGTTGATCGAAATACCGCAAATCCAAGTCGGGGTGGCCTTGTCGGTAGCGTTCAACGGCGGCGCGAGTGTCGTCGGTCGATGCGTCGTTGACGACCACCACTTCTTTTGCGATGCCGGCGATCAGTTCAACGCTTCGTATTTTATCGAGGATGAGGTGAATGGTGGCCTCTTCGTTGTAAGCAGGTATGGCTATCGACAGCTTGGTGAATGGGGTTGTCGCAGCCGTTGATTGTGAGGGTTCAGCCCTCGATTCGTTTGAAGTCATCGTCTACGATCAGTTTGCCTTCGGTTTTGGCTTTCACCTCTTCGACGGAAACACCCGGGGCGAGTTCTTTGAGGATAAATCCCCCTTCGGGATGAATATCGAGCACGGCCAGATCGGTGACGATGCGGTTGATGCAGCCGACGCCGGTGAGCGGGAGGGTGCACTTGGGCAACAATTTGCTTTCTCCCGCGCGATTGGTGTGTTGCATGGCCACGACGATGTACTCGGCCGAGCTCACCAAATCCATGGCTCCCCCCATGCCTTTGACCATTTTGCCGGGTATTTTCCAGTTGGCGATGTCGCCGTTTTCCGATACTTCCATGGCGCCGAGCACGGTGAGTTGAACGTGCTGGCCGCGAATCATTCCGAAGCTGGTGGCCGAATCGAAGAAACTGGCTCCCGCTTTGGTGGTGATGGTTTGTTTTCCGGCGTTGATCAGGTCCGGGTCTTCCTCTCCTTCGTACGGGAAGGGTCCCATGCCGAGCACGCCGTTTTCCGATTGGAACTCCACAGAGATCCCTTCGGGCACGTAGTTGGCCACCAGCGTGGGGATGCCGATGCCCAGATTGACGTAGTAACCGTCTTTCAACTCTTGCGCGATGCGTTGGGCGATTCCTTCTTTCGTAAGTGCCATTTTAAATGCGTTTTAATTTTTGTTTTGGGCGGACGGTTTATCAGCGGGGTCGAACGGTCACCTGTTCGATGCGCTTCTCGAATTTTTCGCCTTGGAAAATGCGCTGAACGAAAATTCCCGGCGTGTGGATGGCGTTGGGGTCGAGTTCGCCGGCGGGCACGAGTTCTTCGACTTCGGCGATGGTGATTTTGCCGGCCATGGCCATAAGGGGGTTGAAGTTGCGCGCGGTGGCCCTGTAGATCAGGTTGCCTGCGGTGTCGCCTTTCCACGCTTTGACCACGGCGAAATCGGGGTAAAACCTCTTTTCCAAGACGTGCATTTTGCCGTCGAATTCCCTGACTTCTTTTCCTTCGGCCACTTCGGTGCCGTATCCCGCCGGGGTATAAAACGCCGGAATGCCCATGCCTGTGGCGCGGCACCTTTCCGCCAGGGTGCCCTGTGGAATGAGCTCCACTTCCAATTCACCGGCGAGCATTTGCCTTTCGAATTCCTTGTTCTCCCCGACGTATGACGAGATCATCTTTTTAATCTGCTTTTTGACCAAAAGCAATCCCAGTCCGAAGTCATCGACCCCGGCGTTGTTCGAGATGCAGGTCAAGTCGGTAATATCCGATTCCACGAGGGCGCGGATGGTGTTTTCGGGAATACCGCACAAACCGAATCCACCGAACATGACGGTCATGCCCGACTCCATGCCTTCAATGGCTTTTTGGGCGTTGGCAACTACTTTTTTCATGAGCGTTGGGCTTGTATCGTTAACGGGTTCAAATTTTTTACCAAGGTAAGGCTTCTTGAGTACCAAACATGTTTCCGCGTTGGTTGTACTTGTCGCAATCGAGTTCGATGGTCACCCCGTCGGGTTTGGTAAAGGCGCCTTGGGAAATTTCCAATTCCGGGTCTGCGTAGACGTCTTTCATGTAATACCCCCAAATGGGAAGCGCCATGTTGGTTCCCATCCCCAGACTGAGGCTGCGGAAGTGCACGCTGCGGTCTTCCGCACCCACCCATACG
This sequence comes from uncultured Cryomorphaceae bacterium, assembly GCA_964574635.1. Taxonomy (GTDB): domain Bacteria; phylum Bacteroidota; class Bacteroidia; order Flavobacteriales_D; family Cryomorphaceae; genus CAZNOG01. The sequence goes on from CAZNOG010000003.1 coordinate 130,160, forward strand.
CCGGTGACTAAATCGGGAGTGAGCCCCACGAACCAACCATCCGATTGATTTTGTGTGGTTCCGGTTTTTCCGGCGATTTCTATGGAACGGTCGAAACCGTCGTAATCGCGGGTGGGAAGGTCGGATCTCAACCGGATGGCCGTGCCCATGCGCCTGCCTTCGTGCTCGTTGTACACGCCGTCGACCACGCCGCGCATAAGGCTCAGCATCGTGTAGGCGGTTCGCTCGTCCATGGCTTCGTTGGTTTCGGGCTGCATTCGGAAAATGGTGTTTCCGTTTTTGTCTTCGATGCGGAGGAGGTAAATGGGTTTGATGTGCACGCCCATGTTTGCGAAGGTGGCGTTGGCCGAGGTGATTTCCATCAGGGAAAGGTCGGCCACTCCGAAGGCTTGCGATACCACCGGATCCATATGACTTTCGATGCCGAGGTCATGAGCGAGTTTGATCGCCGCCGTGGGTCCGAATTGTTTCATGATCCAGGCGGTTACGGTGTTGATCGAGTTGGCCAGCCCCCATTTGAGCGATACCATGTAGCCGTAATTCCTCCCCGGATCGTGGGGAGTGTAATCCTCTTGGAGGTTGAAAGTTCCTTTGTGGAAAGTCGTGGGCACTTTGGGAATCTCGTAACAGGGCGAATACCCCTCGCGGATCGCGGTGGCGTACACGAAAGGCTTGAACAATGAGCCTACTTGCCGCTTGCCCAGCTTTACGTGATCGTATTGGAAGTGCTTGTAATTGTTTCCGCCCACCCACGCTTTTACGAAGCCGGTTTTCGGGTCGAGACTCACCAGCCCGGCCTGTAGAAAGCTCTTGTAATACAGAATGCTGTCCATAGGCGTCATCAGCGTGTCGACCTCTCCTTTCCACGAAAACACGCGCATGGGAAACTCTTTGTTGCGGAAGATCTCCTCCGCCTTCGCGTCGTCGTAGCCATCCCATTCCTGCAGACAGTCTTCCGATTTGCACGAAAACGATACGTCACCACCCGATTTTTCGTGTCGTTCCAAGTTCACCCGACGGTGGCAGTTGGGGCACTCCCGACCCGTCATTATGCGGTAGCGCGAGGTTCGGCGCATGGCCGCCCTTTCGATTCCGCGGATTTCATCCGTGGACAAGTCGTCGGAAAACGGGGTGTTGCGATAATTGGCGATGTCGCGGAGGAACTGCGCCTGCAATTCCCCTCCCAAGTGTTTCGCCACCGCTTCTTCGCCGTAGCGCTGCATGCGCGAATCGATGGTGGTGTACACCCTCAATCCGTCGCTGTAAATGCTGTAAGGCGTGCCGTCGGGTTTGGAATAGAGGTAATTGCCGTCGGCGTCTTTCTCTTGGAGCAGGGCGGCGAGCTCACCTCGGAGGATTTCACGGAAGTAGGGAGCCGGACCTTCCTGGTGATCGACGGTTTGTACGTTCAGACCGAGGGGCAGCGCAGCCAGGGAGTCCCGTTGTGATGGGGTGAGAAATTCGTTGCGCACCATTTGGCCGAGGACGGTATTTCTTCGCTCCATCGTCATTTCAGGCCGACGGAGGGGGTTGTAGAGCGCAGGGTTTTTTGCCATTCCCACCAGCATGGCCGCTTGCTGGATGTTGAGGGAGTCGGGTGTGGTGCCGAAGTAAATATTCGACGCTGAACGAATTCCCACCGCCTGGTTTATCCAGTCGAATTTGTTGAGGTACATGGTGAGGATTTCGTTCTTGGTGTACTGCCTTTCCAAGCGAACGGAAATGATCCATTCCTGAAATTTCTGAAACACCCGTTTGAGGCCGCTTCCCGGGTCTTCGGTAAACAGCATTTTGGCCAATTGCTGGGTGATGGTACTCGCCCCGCCCCGGTTTCCTAGATAGACCGCCGCTCGGGCCGTACCCCTCAAGTCGATGCCGGAATGGCCGTAGAAGCGTTCGTCTTCCGTGGCGATCAGCGCGTGAACCAAATGAGGGCTGAGGTCCTCATACTCTACGTTGGTTCTGTTTTCCAAGTAATACCGGCCCAACACCTTGCCGTCGGCGGAGATGATTTCCGTCGCGAGGTTCGTCTTGGGATTGGCCAGGGCCACCGTGTCGGGAAGATCGCTCCCCGCGGCCATCATAAAAACCCATCCGATAATCAGCAGGGGCAACAATGCCACGACCCAAAGCAGAAAGATCGCCTTACCGCCGACCCGCCTTTTCTTTTGTTTTTCCGAGGTTTCCTCCATTTATGGTGTGTATCGCCGTAAATCAACGGGGAAAGGTAAAAAATCTTGTGGATGCCGACGATGGAAGGAAGCGCACCCCTTGTGCATAACGGTGTGAACGCAAGTGATATCCTCCGGCCGCGGTCATCTCCCCGTTCCAAGGTTTCGTTCGATGCGTAGACCGATGTTTTTAATGCCCACCAGCGTATCGACCCGCATAGCTTGTTCGATTTCAAATCGGTATTCCCCCTTCAGCGGAAAGCGTTTGTTGTACTGGTACATTACCGAGTTGGTGGCGTAACTTCCGGAATTGAGGTATCCGCTGCCCTTCCCCAGCCATCTTCCCGACTTGTCGGCGAGTATGATTCCGACGGTGTCATTGGACGATTTCCCGTTTGGAAAAACGGTTTTCACGAAGAGGTACAAATTGCGGTAGGGGTACGCTTCGGTGTTCCTGACGTTGATCAGAAAATTGTTTTGACTCAGGGTGTCGTCGATTTCCGTGGTGAGGATGGCCTTTTCGGAAGTGGCCCATTTCGCGTCGGGGATTTCCACGTTTTCCTCGAAGACGACGTGCTCTTCACCACAACCGAAAGCGAGAAGCAATACGGCGATGAAGGGTAGGATGGATCGTGCCGGAAGGGGCTTTGCCATTGTTTAACCTCCTTTGGTTTGATTGGGGTTGCTTTTTCCTCGCGGGCGTTTTCCTTGCTTGCCGCCGCTGTCGGGACGGGTGCCGCCCTTTCGTTTTTTGAACTTCGGTTTTTTGGACGCACCGGATTTCACCGCTTCTTTTTCTTTGCCCGACTTTTTCTTTTTCGCTTGGTCGGATTGGGATTTCTTCCCTTTGCCCCGTCGGCTTTTCAGCTTTTTGTCGAACCGGGTCAAGCTGTCTTGGCCTACGGCGTTCGAGTACTCGTGCTCTTCGACGGTTTCCTTTTTTACGGCGAATTCCTGCAGGCTCTCGGGCAACGTGCCGCTCTTGTTCAGTTCGAGCAGCGCTTTGACTTGTTCGACTTCGAGTGCCACGGGATTGGCGTGGTGGTCGTCGGCCATGATGTACCACATCACGCCTTTGAAAATATCGGTTTTGAGGTGTTTCGCCCTGCCTTTTTTGGTTTCGATGCTGTTGGCGTGTTTGGGAAAATGCTTCAACGCGTCCAAATAGGCGTCGAGTTCGTAGTTAAGGCAGCACTTCAATTTCCCGCATTGGCCGGCGAGTTTCTGGGTGTTCAACGCCAATTGCTGGTATCTGGCGGCGCTGTTGGAAACGGTTCGGAAGTCGCGGAGCCAAGTGCTGCAGCACAACTCCCTGCCGCAGGATCCGATACCGCCCAGTCTCCCCGCTTCTTGTCGGGCGCCGATTTGCTTCATTTCGATGCGCACGCGGAACGCCTCCGAATACTTTTTGATGAGTTCGCGGAAATCCACGCGTCCACGGGCGGTGTAGTATATGATCACCTTCGTATTGTCGCCCTGGAACTCGATGTCGCTGATTTTCATTTCAAGACCCAAGGAGTCGGCGATGGTTCGAGCGTGGCTCAGGGTTTCTTTTTCCCGACCCCGCGCTTCTTTCCACAGAGCGATATCCGCCTCCGTGGCTTTGCGCAGCACTTTTTTCAGTTCCCGGGCGTACTTCGCGGGTTTCTTTCCGGTATCCGTAGCGGGGTTTTTGGTCGAAACCCCCATTTTATCCATTTGTAGCCGCGCGAGTTCACCGGCTGCCGACACCGTGCCCAAGTCGGTTCCGGGGCTGCCTTCCACCACCACGGCATCGCCGATGTTCAGCGGGTAGGGGGTGGCGTTGAAGTAAAAGTCTTTCCGGGTGTTTTTAAACCGAATTTCCACGTATTCGAAAGGCGGCATATTGCCCGGCAATTCCATGTTCGCCAACCAGTCGTAGACGGCGAGTTTGTCACATCCGCCCGATGAGCAAGTACCGTTGTTGCGGCAGCCCCGAGGCATTCCATTCGTTCCGGTACCACATGATTCGCATCCCATTTTCTCTCCGTTTTGGGTTTATGCCGCCCGTCCGCCGTGATTCGCCGAGCTTTGCGGCTCCGAAAAGAGGCGCATCAATTCGTAGCTCGTCTTCATGAACAACAGACCGGGGTTGGCATTGCGGGTCACCAGGTAGTGCGCGTTATTCAGAACGTCGTGAAATCCACCCAAGTCTTTCGACACGATATACGGGGCGAACTTCTCCGCGAACTCGGCCGCTTCGGGATCGAACCCGGCTTTGGCCGACCCAAGGGTGGTGTACAATAGGCTGTGATGCAAAAATGCAAGCGTGTATTCCAAAAACCGGTTCTGGTCGTCGCGTTTCAACTTCGCTATTTCCCCCGCCACTTCCAAGGCCTTCCCGGGGCTCTTGCTCACGCAGGCACGCATCCAATCCCGCATCAGGGGGAAGTACACGCTGAGTTCGGAACTTCCTTCCATGGCGATGGTGCGCGCCGTATGGTAGCTGCCCTCGGCGAGTTGAGCGGCCCGTTTGGCAACGGTGGCCGAAACTCCTTCGCGATTCACCAGCGCATGTGCCAGGGCATCTTCACCGATACGTGCGCAGCGCATGAGCTGCATCCTCGAAAGGATGGTCGGCAAGATGGCGTCGGGTTGCGAGGTCACCGCCAGAATCAAGGTCCGCCCGGGAGGTTCTTCCAACGTCTTCAACAAGGCGTTGGCGGCCTGGGCGTTCATTTTTTCCGGCATCCAGATAACCAAAATCTTATGCCCCCCCATGAAAGCGTTCAACGAGAGTTTGGAAACGATCTCCCGACTTTCCTCCACCGGGATGATGGACTTTTTATTTTCCCCGCCCATTTCCGATTCCCAATCTTGAAGGGTCAAGTAGGGCCGTTGAACCACGGTTTGAATGAAGGTCCTTCTCAAGGCGTTGTGGCGGGACGAATCCCCGCCTTTCGCTTTGGAGGCTTCGGATTTTATGATGGGAAAGGTGAAATGGAGGTCGGGGTGCCCCAACCCGTCCATTTGCTTACAACTGTTGCAATTTCCACAGCGGTCTTCTTGACTGCGGTCTCGGCAGAACACATACCCCGCCAACGCAAGGGCCAATGGCAAATTGCCGCCGCCCTCTACTCCCGCAATCATCATGGCGTGCGCGATCTGTCCCGTCTGAACAGCGCGAATCATAGACCTTTTCAGGTCTTCCTGACCAATGACATCCGCAAAATACAATGTGTGAAATATGAAAAGCCAAAGTTACAAATAATACATACCCGCAAAGGGGATTCCGCGCAACCACGCTCCAACCGATCCGCCTGTACGAGGAGAGGGCTGCTCTTCCCTTTTCCGCCGAAAAATCGCGCCAATGGCTTTTCCACGGAGGGCCGACTTCTGCACGCGTCGCCTTATCTTTGTAACCGTGTAAGCAGTAAAAACCTTCGCAAACGCTTTGCGCCATGATAAAATTGGAAGACTACGATTTTCAAAATAAACGCGCCTTGGTCCGCGTCGACTTCAACGTACCTCTGGACAAGACGCAGCGAGTTACCGACGCGACCCGGATACTCAAAGCCGCTCCCACCATCAAAACCATCCTCAAAAAAGGCGGTTCGGTGGTTTTGATGTCTCACTTGGGACGACCCAAAGGAAAGGCCGACGACGCGTATTCCCTGCGCCACGTGGTGGAAACCCTCAAGATGGCCATCGATAGCCCCGTAGATTTCGCGGACGACTGCATCGGTCCGGAAGCCCGGGAAAAGTCGTCGAAACTGCAGCCGGGCGACGTCTTGCTTTTGGAAAATCTGAGGTTCCACAAAGAAGAAACCGAAGGGGACGAATATTTCGCCGGGCAGCTGGCCGAACACGGCGATTGCTACGTGAACGACGCCTTCGGAACCGCCCACCGCGCCCACGCCTCTACGGCGACCATCGCCAACTTTTTCCCTACCGACAAAATGTTCGGCCTTCTCCTCCGCGAAGAAATCGACAACTTGGAGCGCATGATGAACAGCGACGACAAGCCTGTGGTGGCCATCATCGGCGGTGCGAAGGTGAGTTCGAAAATCACCGTGCTGCAAAACCTCCTCGACAAGGTGGACCACATCATCGTGGGCGGTGGGATGGCGTTTACTTTTATAAAGGCCCAAGGCGGTAAAGTCGGAAATTCCATGGTGGAAGACGATTTCATCGAAACCGCAAAGGAATTGCTCGAAGCGGCCAAAAACAAAGGCGTCGACATTCACCTGCCGACCGACGCGGTGATCGCCGACGATTTCCGGGAAGACGCCAGTACCGACGTGTGTCCCGCGAACGACATCCCGGACGGTTGGATGGGCTTGGACATCGGACCGGAAACCATACAAGCGTTTTCCAAAGTGATTTCCCAGGCGAAAGTCATCCTGTGGAATGGCCCCATGGGAGTGTTCGAAATGGATGCGTTTTCAAGAGGCACTTCCGTGATCGCCAAATGCGTGGCCGACACCACCGAAAGCCATTACGCGTACTCCCTTGTGGGTGGGGGCGATTCGGTTGCGGCAATCCATAAATTCGGTCGGGAAGACGACGTGAGCTACGTGTCGACGGGCGGTGGCGCCATGCTCGAATACCTCGAAGGAAAAACCCTTCCCGGTATTGCGGCAATCATGGATTGAGACGGAGGGTGGTCGGCAGTTTCCGTAGATCGCGGAGCGCATTTCAAATGTGATTACTCACCTTCGCTGTCATCGCCCGGGAAGGCGAATGACGGCTCCAGACGGTCGTAAGGAATTTCGAAATCCGCTTTATCCATGATCCAAGGGTAGACGAAGGGGATGATTTTACTCACCGGTCGGTAGAGCAGGGAGTTCTCGATCCGTTCTTCCCCTATCCAAGCGCGCACCGCGGGCATGCGGTCCACGGCGAAGACGAGACACCCCACGAACAGCATCCATTTGGCGGCACCGAAAACCAAACCGAAAAGTCGGTTGACCAATCCCAGGGCCACCAATTGCAGGATTTTTTGCAACGCCCGGCCAAACAGGTGCACCCCTACGACGATCAAAATGAAGATCACGGCAAAGCCCAATAGCTGGCTCATGGACTCCACGGTATTGAACTGCTCGTGAATGTACGTTCCGGCCCGTGCCCCGAAGGCCAGAGCGCCATAAACCCCGAGGATGAGCGCCATGAGTGTGGATATCTCCAGAATGAAACCGCGGCGGAAACCGCGGAACATGCCCCAAAGTATCGGGATGGCGATGACGGCGTCCAGGACGTTCATCAGATGATCAATACGCCTTTTCGATTCATCAGCGTAACTTGAGTAAGGTGGTTCTCGGTGATGGCACCAGCCGGGAACACGTATTTCTTGTCGAAGAGTCCGCCACCCAGAAAAAAGCTCACCCAGTACTGGTTCGTAAAACCGAAAAGCTCTTCCATGATGGGCTCGATTTTCACGAAACTCCGCGCCGGCAACACTTCGAGATGGTGCCGCAGTTGTGACGTTTCCCGTTTTTCTTTCCCGATGTTGTCGTAACCCCGCGATACGACGATCACGTTTTCTATGGCGATGTCCGAGAAATTGAGAAGGTACACGTACCACTGTGTTTCCGTTCCCTCACCCTCGTTTTCGGGCACCGCGGCCACACCGATGTTCTGCACCTTGGGTTCGTCGATGTCTTTTATCACGTTGAAAATGAATATTTACCCCCGCGAAAATGCGGGCGGAAGGGTTTTTCAAAGGTAATGATTCCGTCGATTCACGCGGGGTGACCGCCATCGCGTGTACGGCCCTTGAAAAAACGTTCTAATTGCATTAGACACAATCGCTTGCGTGGAATGAACACGGTCAGCCACACCCACAAAGCCCCAAACCTTTACTTCGCCAATGCGTCCTTGAAATAATCGATCACCTCGATTTCAATGGGGTCGACGTCGCGACGTACGGCCAAATAATACGATATCCAATCGGCCAAATGGATGAGGTAGTAAAGCCTCGCGATGCGGGTATCGCCTTGGGCGTGAAGCTCGATGACGCGTTCGGCATGCCGGGAAATGATCTCCTTGCTCAATTCCATGCGGCGCACGGTGCCGGGGTGATCCTCGGGGCTGCGGATCAGCAGTACGGTGTGGTTCTTCGCCGCACCAGCCCAGCCCACCAATTCGTTGTGGTTCATTTCGGGCAAGACGTGGTGCCACGTGAGTATTTTCGCGTTTTCGTTCAGTTGTTGTCGAAGTCGCACGGCCACCCCTTCGAGGTAAGTCTCCGCGTAGATGATGGGCGCGGTGCCGTGAATGGCCTCGGCCACCTCGCGGGCGCGCGTGCGAATGGATTCCGTTTCCCGCTTCAGGAACGCGGCCGCATCGGCCAAGTCGTTTTTGAACTCGTCGCTGATCAATCCGTAGGCGTGGAAGGCGAAAAGAACCTGTATGGCGTTGTACCCGAAGCTCGTGCGCGGCGGTTGCCCCGCCGGGATGAGAATGAGGTTCAAGTCGTTTTTCCGCGCGATTTCCTCCAATTTTCCTCCCGATGTGATGCACACCACGGAGGCTCCGGCTTTCAAGGCTTGCTCAAGGGTGCTGAGGGTTTCTTCGGTGTTTCCGCTGTAGCTCGACGCGATGAACAGGGTTTCGGGTCCCACGAACGCCGGTATGCGGTAATCGTGCACGAGGGTGATGGGTACCGGGCAGACGTCCCACACGAGTTGCGACATGATCTTTCCGCCTATGCCCGAGCCGCCCAAGCCCGAGATCAACACGTTGGAAACGCGTCCTACGGCGAAAGTTCCCACCGCCTTTTCTCCGATTTGTAAAGCCTGGGGCAGGTTGTCCGGAAAAAGGGCGATGAGCCTTTCCATTTCCGATATCGCTTCTTGTTTGGTCATTGATGTGCTTTTGGTACAGCCGATTTACGCAGGCCGGGCGCCGATGGTTGCTCCGAGCCGACGAATGACAAAAGTGCGCAACTTTCCGCAGTTATGCGACGGGCGCCACGGAAATAGGTGGGTGAGGGTTTTTGTGGGTGGGTCGTCATGCGTGTAGGGGGACTTCACGCGGGATGTCGCCCTCGCCATTTCATTATCTTTGCGAAAAATTTATCCGATGAACTTTTCTTCCCTCAGCGAGCAAGAAAGAATCCGACGCCAAACCCTCGAAAGCATTCGCGCCAAAGGCATTAATCCATACCCGGCCGCCGAAGTGAAACGCACCCACGTGGCCGCCGAAGTATTGGATGGTTTTGAAAGCGAGGTTGCGGAGTGGAAGGAAGTGTCGCTCGCCGGGCGATTGGTCAACAAACGAATCATGGGAAAGGCGTCCTTCGCCGAACTCATGGATGAGTCGGGCACCATTCAGCTCTATTTCAACCGCGATGAAATCTGCCCCGGAGAAGACAAGTCGCGGTACAACGATTTTTTCAAGAAGGACATCGACCGGGGTGACTTCATCGCGGTGAGCGGCTACGTTTTTCGCACGCAAGTGGGAGAAATTTCCATCGGTGTGAAGTATTTCGATTTGCTCAGCAAGTCTCTCCGCCCACTGCCATTTCCAAAAACCGACGAAGAGGGCAAGGTGCACGATGCCTTTACCGATCCCGAACAGCGGTACCGCATGCGGTACGTCGACTTGGTGGTGAATCCCTCCGTGCGCGACATCTTCGTGAAGCGCACCAAAATGGTCGACGCCATGCGCAGGTATTTCAACGAAAAGGGATACTTGGAAGTGGATACGCCCATTTTGCAACCCATTCCGGGTGGGGCGGCGGCGCGTCCTTTCGTGACCCATCACAACGCTTTGGACATCCCGTTGTACTTGCGTGTCGCCAACGAGCTGTACCTCAAGCGATTGATAGTCGGCGGTTTCGAGGGCGTGTACGAATTCGCCCGGAACTTCCGCAATGAAGGCATGGACCGAACCCACAATCCGGAGTTTACGGTCATGGAAATCTACGTGGCCTACAAAGACTACCTCTGGATGATGGAATTTACCGAGAATCTACTCGAGCGGGTAGCCACGGAAGTAAACGGCGAGCCGGTGGCACATTTCGGAGGTGAAGCCATTTCATTCAAGGCTCCTTTCACCCGGATGACCATGACCGACGCCATAAAAAAATACGCGGGAGTGGATATTACCGGTGCGGACGAAGAGAAGCTAAGGGAGATTTGCAGGCGTTTGGAAATACCCGTCGACGAAAAGATGGGAAAAGGAAAACTCATCGACGAGATCTTCGGGGCAAAGTGTGAGAAGAACCTCATCCAGCCCACCTTCATCACGGATTATCCCGTGGAGATGTCGCCCCTGTGCAAAAAGCACCGCGACAATCCCGACCTCACCGAGAGATTCGAGCTCATCATCAACGGAAAAGAAATCGCCAATGCGTATACCGAGCTCAACGACCCCATCGATCAGTTGAATCGATTCGAGGAGCAACTGCGGCTTTCCGAAAAAGGCGATGACGAGGCCATGTTTATCGATCGGGATTTCCTGCGCGCGCTGGAGTACGGCATGCCTCCCACGGCGGGCCTGGGCATCGGGATGGATCGTTTGGCGATGTTGCTGACGGGTCAAACCTCCATACAGGAAGTTCTGTTCTTCCCTCAGATGCGTCCCGAGAAACGCAAATCGAGCGATACGCCCGGCGATTTCCAATCGATCGGTGTGCCGGCCGAATGGGCGGAGATCGTCGTAAAGGCGGGTTTTGCCAGCGTGGAGCAATTCAAACGGGAAAAGCCCACCGTCATTCACCAAAAGTTGAACGGCTTCCGGAAGAAAAACAAGTTGGATATTCCCTCGCTTCAACTGGAAGCGGTCGAGGGTTGGTTGACCGCCGCGAAGGAAAGCTGATCGGGAAAAACCCGGATTACAAGCGTTGGGATTGCAGCCTTTGGGAGAGCAATACCCTCAAATACCGGTGGTTGTCGAAAGGCGACTTGGAAAGTATCACGGCTCCTGCACCGACGTATTGAAGGATTGGTTGAGCCATCAAGGCTCCTTGTACGAGCAAGGCGAGACCCGCACCGAGAAAAAGAAAGAATATGATGGAGTACGCTCTGCACAAGCGACGGAGTTTCCTCTCCGGGAGAGATTGAATTTCTGACTTCATAGGAATAAAATTCGTCGGGGAGGAACAGGTTTTACGGCCGAAAGGCAAAACGGTTTCAAACCGACGAACGATTTATTGGAGTTAAAAGTCCTTTATTCGTTAATTGAGTATTTTTGCACCGAATTTACGGGGGGCTCGACGCGGAATCGAGGCTCCGACCGGGCGGACCGGAAATTTTCCGGACAACCAAGGTAAGGATTTCCTCCGAATGATTCAATGAAAAAATAACATATCCATGAAGATAAAGCAAAGATCGTGGGCCGAACCGTACAAAATGAAGATGGTCGAATTGCTCACCATGACTACCGAAGAAGACAGGCTCAAAGCATTGGAGGAAGCGGGTTTCAACACTTTTTTGCTGAAATCGCAAGACGTCTATATCGACTTGCTCACCGACAGCGGTACCAACGCCATGAGCGATCGCCAATGGGCGGCGTTCATGACCGGCGACGAAGCTTACGCGGGGAGCAAAGGGTACTACGCCATGGAAGAGGCGATCACCAAAGCATACGGCTACAAATACATCGTTCCCACGCATCAAGGCAGGGGAGCGGAAAACCTCCTGTCGCAAATCCTCATCAAGAAAGGCGACATCGTGCCGGGAAACATGTACTTCACCACCACCCGCCTGCACCAGGAACTCGCAGGAGCCACCTTCCGCGACGTCATCATCGATGAAGCACACGACCCCAACAGCGAGCATCCTTTCAAGGGAAACGTCGATCTCCAAAAGTTGGACGACCTCGTAAAAGAACACGGTGCCGACAAAATCCCGTACGTCTGCGTGGCCACCAACGTGAATATGGCCGGTGGGCAGCCCATCAGCTTGGCCAACCTGAGAGAACTGCGCAAATACACCTCGGAGAAAGGCATCCGCATCATCCACGATATGACGCGAGTGGCCGAAAACGCTTTTTTCATCCAACAGCGCGAAAAGGGCTATGAAAACAAGACGGTTCGAGAAATCGTCCGGGAAATATGTGATTTGACCGACGGCGCGACCATGAGCGCCAAAAAGGACGGATTGGTGAATATCGGGGGTTTTCTCGCCGTCAACGATTGGGATGTGTTCGAAGAAGCCAGAAACCTCGTTGTGGTGTACGAAGGACTTCACACCTACGGTGGGTTGGCCGGTCGCGATATGGAAGCCATTGCCGTGGGAATCGGGGAGAGCCTCGACGACCATCACCAAAGCGCCCGGGTGGGACAAGTGGAATACCTGGGTCGGAAGATGCAGGATTATGGAATTCCCATCGTGAAACCCATCGGCGGCCACGGGGTGTTCGTCGATGCAAAGGCTTTCTTGCCTCACCTGACGCAGGACGAGTTCCCAGCGCAGACATTGGCTGCCGAGGTGTACCTCGATTCCGGTGTGCGCACCATGGAAAGGGGAGTGGTGTCCGCCGGGCGAAAACCGAACGGTGAAAATTACTACCCGAAACTCGAGCTGGTTCGCTTTACTTTGCCACGCCGAGTGTACACCCAAGCCCATATGGACGTGGTGGCCGAATCGGTGGCGGCAGTGTACGATCGCCGCGAATCTATTAAAGGTCTCAAAATGGTGTACGAACCGAAGTACCTGCGCTTTTTCCAGGCGAGGTTCGAACGCCTCGGTTGACCTGCCCTCGGTTTTCCGCCGTTTCATCGCGCGGATTCTTCGCGAGTTCGGTTCAAGGGGTCGGCATACCACTTGGACGCGGCGGGAGATCGGGACCGGACGGTACAACTTTCATATCTTTAACGCCATTTTAAATCCCGGTAATGGATAAACCAAAAAGCGTCGGTGTCATAGGTAGCGGGTCGTGGGCCACAGCGCTTACCAAGGTACTCGTCGAGAAAAACGACAAGGTGAATTGGTGGCTGCGGAAGAAAGAATCGGTCGACCACGTACGAAAGCACGGACACAACCCCAACTACCTTCGGGCCGTCGAGCTCGACACGGACCGTTTGAACATGAGTTCCGACGTTCGCGAAGTCGTCGAGGCCTCCGACGTGCTCATCGTGGCGGTTCCGTCTGCATTCGTCGACGTGAGTCTTTCGCCCCTTCCCGCCGATGCCTTCGAAGGCAAGTTGGTGTTTTCGGCGATCAAGGGAATAATTCCAGAGGAGCAATCCATTCCGGCCCGGTACTTCCGACGCAAATACGGCATGTCTTACGACAATCTGGGGGTGATTTGCGGACCTTGCCACGCGGAGGAAGTCGCTATGGAGCGGTTGTCTTACCTCACCCTGGCGTCGATGGATGAGGACAATGCCCGACTCATGGCCGACATGCTCGCCACGCGGTATCTGAAAACGACGACCAGCAAAGACCTGTTCGGTGCCGAAATCGCCGCGGTGTTGAAGAACATTTACGCTATCGCGGCGGGAATCAGCGGGGGATTGGGCTACGGCGACAACTTCCGGGCTTTGTTGATTTCGGCGGCGCTGATAGAAATGGAGCGTTTCCTCGACCGTATCAATCCCTTTCACCGTGACGTGAAGGAGCCGCCGTATCTCGGCGACCTTTTGGTGACGGCGTATTCCAAATTTTCCAGAAACCGCACCTTCGGGTACATGATGGGAAAAGGATACAGCGTTAAAGCCGCCCAGCTCGAAATGGAAATGGTGGCCGAAGGCTACTATGCCACACAAAGCGTGTACGACATCAACAAAAAACTCGGAGTGGATATGCCCATCGCCACGGCGGTGTACAACGTGGTGTACGAGCGCATTTCACCGGCAGTGGAGATGCGTATCCTCGCCGACAAATTGGGGTGAATCCGTAATTCTTTGCCGAATCAGGCGTCAAACCAGGTGCGTACCATCCGGGCCTTGGACTCGCCGATGACCTCCGTCAGCGTTTCCAAATCCGCTCGCTTGACGCCGGCCGCTGAGCGGAAGGTGTGAAGGAGCTTTTGGGCCGTGGCTTTTCCGATTCCCGGAATGGAAGTCAACTCCGTCTTTACCGCCGCGTTGCTTCTTTTCTTGCGATGGTGGGTGATGCCGAAGCGGTGCGCCTCGTCGCGAATTTGCTGCAATACCTTCAGCGTTTCGGATCTCTTGTCGATGTACAGGGGAGTGGAATCGCCGGGAAAGTAGATTTCTTCCAACCTTTTGGCGATCCCGATCACCGCCATCTTCCCCCGAATGCCCAACTTGTCCAAACTTTCCAGCGCGGCGCTCAACTGCCCCTTGCCTCCGTCTATGACGATGAGCTGAGGTAGACTTTCCCCTTCGTCCAACAACCTCTTGTATCGGCGGTACACCACTTCGCGCATGCTGGCGTAATCATCCGGGCCGTCCACCGTGCGGATATTGAAATGGCGGTATTCCTTCTTTTGGGGTTTGCCGTTTCGGAAAACCACACATGCCGCCACGGCGTTGGTGCCGTGCAAATTCGAATTGTCGAAACACTCGATGTGCCGCGGTTCCTCTTTGAGGCTCAGGTCTTTTTTCATTCTGTCCATCAACCGGTCGGCGTACTTGGATGGGTCGGTGAGCCGACTTCGGCGGTCGCGGTCGAGCATGTAATATTTTGCGTTGCGCAGCGACAAATCCAGCAGCAGCTTCTTGTCTCCACGCTGAGGCACGGCAAACCGATGGTCGGGCAAGTCCACGAGGGGCTCGGTGGAAACCAGCACGTCTTTCGCCAAGTGCTGTGTGCTTTTTATTTCCGCGACACCTTGAGTCAAGATATCGGCGTCCGTCACTTCCAATCCCTTTTTGAAAGTCATGGTGTGACTTTTGATCACCGCGCCGTCGACCACTTTCATGTAATTCACGTATCCCGTGTGCAGATCGGAAATCACGGTGAGCACGTCCACATTGCCGATGGACGGATTCACCACCGCGCTCCTGCCTCGATAATCCTTCAGGCTATCGATTTTTTCCTTGAGTTCCTGGGCCAGCTCGAATTCCAACTCCTCCGCGGCCTTGTGCATACGGGTTTCCAAATGCCCGATCACCGAGGAGATGTCTCCTTTCACGATTCCCACGATCTCTTCGATCTGGGCCATATATTCTTCGACGCTGATCTTCCCTTCGCAAGGCCCCCGGCAATTGCCGATGTGGTATTCCAAACAAACCCTGAACTTTCCCGCTTTGATGTTCTCTTCGCTCAGCACGTAATTGCAGGTGCGTATTTTGTACAGCCTGTGGATCAAGGTGAGCAAGGTGTTCATGACCTTCACGGAGGCGTACGGGCCGAAGTACCGCGAGCCGTCGTCGATCTTTTTACGCGTCGCGATGACCCGTGGAAACCTTTCGTTTTTCACGCAGATCCACGGATACGTCTTGTCGTCCTTCAGCAGGATGTTGTATCGCGGACGGTACTTTTTAATGAGGTTGTTTTCCAGCAGCAGGGCATCCAGTTCGGTATCGACCACGATGTAACTGAGGTCGCGGATCTTCCTCACCATCACCCTGGTTTTCCCGGAATGATCCGCGCTCTTTGAAAAGTAAGATGAAACCCGGTTTTTCAGGTTTTTCGCCTTCCCCACATAAATGATCTTGCCCTCCGAATCGCGAAACTGATACACACCGGGATCGGAGGGCAGGAGTTTTATTTTCTCTGCAACTTCCACACTTACAAAGATACGACCAATGCCGCTTGTCGACAAAGCGCTAAGGCCCGTCCAAACCGGTCCGAAAGCCCCGGAAGCGACTGGGAGTATTTTCGGATATTTGGGGCGGGAAAAGCAACATGGCCACAAAGAAACAGAGGAATCGAAAGAAGTTGATGCGCAAGCTCCGAAACCGCTATCGGCTTGTGGTCATGAACGATGCCACCTTCAACGAAAGTTTTTCCGCCTACCTCACCCCTTGGAACGTCATCGCAGGAACGGTTTTGATCTTTCTCGTCATTTCCGCTTTGGTGGTGGGCCTCGTGGTATTCACACCCTTGAAAGAATACATACCCGGCTACGGCGACACGGGAACCCGTGAAAGGGCTCTGGAAGCGGCCATGCGTGTGGATTCACTCGAAAGGGCCCAAGAACAGTACGCCAGATACTTCCGCAACATCCAAAATATCCTGTCGGGAAACGTCGATACCGACACTACGGGCTTGAGCAAGGGCGACACGGTCGTCCAGTACGGAAAACTCGATTTTTCCGTCTCCCGGGAAGACTCGTTGTTGAGAAGGGAAATCGAGGAGCAGGAGAGGTTCGCCTTGCGCGACCACGCCGTATCCGGCACCGACATCCACGGTTTTCCCGGGGTGTTTTTCTTCACGCCCGTGCGGGGCATCGTCATCGCGGGGTTTGACATGGCTTCGGGGCACTACGGTGTAGACGTAGCCGCCGACGAGGGCGAGACGGTCAAAGCCGTTTTCGACGGCACCGTCGTCACCGCGTCATTTACGTCCGACGGAGGCAACGTCATTCACATCCAACACCCCAACAACCTGGTGTCCATATACAAACACAACTCCGTCCTCCTCCGCCGCGTCGGTGACCGAGTAAAGGCCGGAGAGTCCATCGCGATCATCGGAAATTCCGGGGAGCTGACCGACGGGCCACACCTCCACCTCGAAATCTGGTACAACGGCACACCGCTCGACCCGCTCGAATACCTCGCTTTCTCCACAAAGATATGAGCATCAAATCCGCATTGAGCAAACCCCTGGCCGCCTTCACCGCCAAAAAGGTGGATCGCTGGAGGTCGGCACCCATCGAGGCCCAACACCGCGTCTTCAAGTACCTCGTCTCCCGCGCGGCCGATACGGCGTTCGGAAAAGACCACGATTTCGCCGGGATCAAGAATGCCGGGGATTTCAGGGCCCGAGTACCCATCGCCGACTACGAAGCGCTCAAACCTTACGTGGAAAGGGCGCGGAAAGCCGAACGCGACGTACTGTGGCCGGGCTTGCCGAAGTACTTCTCAAAGACGTCGGGCACCACTTCGGGCGCGAAGTACATTCCCATCACCAAAGAATCCATGCCGAGCCACACCAATGCGGCCAAAAACGCCTTGCTGCTCTACATCGCCGAAACGGGAAACTCCCGATTCGTCGACGGCAACATGATTTTCCTCCAAGGGAGCCCGGTATTGGAAAAGGTCAACGGCATCCCCACCGGCCGCCTGTCGGGAATCGTGGCTCATCACGTGCCGTCGTATCTCCAAAAAAACCGGCTACCCTCCTTCGAAACCAACAGCATCGAAGATTGGGAAACCAAGGTCGAGGCCATCGTAAGGGAAACCGTACGCCGCCCCATGACCTTGATCTCGGGCATACCGAGTTGGGTCATGCACTACTTTGAAAAATTGCTGGAATACGCCGACGCCCAAACCGTCAAAGAGGTTTTTCCGCAATTCAGCCTCTTCGTATACGGCGGCGTGAATTACGAACCTTACCGCGATCGGTTCAAAAAGCTCATCGGCGCCGAGGTCGACAGCATAGAGACCTACCCCGCGAGCGAGGGATTCATCGCGTTTCAAGACCGACAGGACGATCCGTCCTTGCTGTTGAATGTCGACGCGGGCATCTACTTCGAGTTCATCCCCGCCGATCGGTATTTCGATGACAATCCCCCCCGACTGTCCCTCGAAGAGGTGGAAATCGGAGTGAATTACGCCGTCATTCTATCTACCGACGCCGGACTGTGGGGGTATTCCATCGGCGATACGGTGAAGTTCACGTCGCTCGAGCCGTATAAAATCCTCGTCACCGGACGAATCAAGCACTTCACTTCCGCCTTTGGCGAACACGTCATCGCGGAAGAAGTGGAAGGCGCCATGAAGGAAGCACTGTCCATCCACCCCGCGGAGGTCATCGAGTTTACCGTGGCACCCCAACTTCATCCCACGGAGGGCCTTCCTTACCACGAGTGGCTGGTTTCGTTCGCCAAGGAACCGAACGACCTCGAAGGCTTCCGCGCCGAACTGGACAAGGCCATGCAAAAGCGGAACATCTACTACAAAGACCTCATCGACGGGAAAATTCTCCGGCCGTTGGAAATAACAAGGTTGACACAAGACGCGTTCAATCGGTACATGAAATCCAAAGGCAAGCTGGGCGGTCAAAACAAAGTGCCTCGGTTGAGCAACGATCGCCACATTGCCGATGAGATATCACAATGGCGAAGTTCTACCTGATTCCACTGCTTTTTGTCCTTACCTTTCCGGTTCGCGCCCAATTGGTTGTGGAAAATTCCGTGCACGATTTCGGCACATTGCATCGCGCCGACGAACCTTGGGCCGACTTCGTGGTGACGAACCACACGGACAAGGAGGCGGTGCTGTTCCGCGTGGAAAACCCGAGAAGAACCCAAGTTCTATTTTCCAAAAAAACCATCCCACCCCGCGATTCGGCCGTGGTGCGCATCCAATACCTGCCCGAATCCCCGGGCCCGTTTCGGGTGAGGATGAAATTCTTCAGCAGCGCGTGGTCCAGCTACGAGACGTTGGAAATGAAGGGCACGTCCACCTACGCCGCGAGCGATGGCATTCCCTGCCCCGACTTTTCGCAACTCCCCGCCGGCCGTATGCGGCCGCTCATCGTGAGCGTACGCGACGAATTGGCCGGTCAACCCGTTCAAAACGCCGAGATACGCATATATCAACAAGGTCGACAAGTGCGCAAAGGCCGCAGCGACGCTTTCGGTGAATACGCCGACGAGCTACCCATTGGCAGCTACTTCATCGCCGTAACGCAGGAGGGAAGGAGCGCCGACACGGCCATGGTGGTCAACGCGGTCAACGACCACCTGTTGGTGCGATTGCCGGGTATGGCTGCCGAGCCGGTCGTACCGGAGGAAGAAATTTCCGAGATCGAAGAAATGGTTCAACCGGATGACGCGCAGGACGACGGATTTTCCGAGGAGGTTTTTGTGGGTGAGGACTCTCCCGTCGAAATCTCCGATCCGCCCGGCACCTTGTCGTCCGCATTGTACAAGCAGAGCAATTTGGTTTTCCTCGTCGACGTATCCTCCTCAATGAAATCCAACGGAAAACTCGATTTGTTGAAAATCGCCATGACGGACCTGCTGTCCGTGTTGCGCCCCACGGATCGATTCGCATTGATAAAGTACGCCTCCACCACCGGAACCATCATCGAAACCAAAGGAGGCCTGGACAAAGCCGCATGTCTGGAAGCCATCGCCGCACTGGAAGCGGGGGGAGAAACAAAAGGCGCAAAAGCCATCAACGTTGCGGGCCGCACCGCCGCCAAGCACTTTCTGCCCGACGGTCACAACGGGATCATCTTGGCCACCGACGGGTCTTTCAACGAAGGTGCGGCGCAGGCCGTCAAGCTCGCCAAGAGGTACCACTCACGGGACATCCACTTGTCCGTACTCGGGATCCGTTGCAGCAATTTCGGTGAGGCGGAGATGCGTCGTCTATCCTCCGCGGGAGGTGGACGATACGTACCGATCGAATCGGCCGATGACGCCGGCGAGCGCTTGATCGAAGAAATAAAATTGAGCGCCCGCAAGCTTCCATGACACACACCCCACCAGAGCCCCAAACTCGTATCTTTGTCGATCCCATGAGTGAAAAACCCGTGAAAAACATCGCCCTGTTGGGATCGACCGGCTCGATCGGCACCCAAACGCTGGAGATCGTCGAGGAGTCTCCCGACCGATTTCGCATCGAAGTACTTACTGCGCGACGCAATGCGAGATTGCTGTGCGAACAAGCCAAAAAATTCAAGCCCAACGCCGTCGTCATCGTCGAAGAATCCGACTACGAATGGTTGAATGACGAGTTGTTCCCCCTGGGAATCAAAGTGTACTGCGGAGAGCGCGCATTGGTGGAAGTGGTGCAAATGGAAACCGTCGACATCGTGTTGACCGCCTTGGTCGGCTTCGCGGGATTGCGCCCTACGCTCAGCGCCATCGAAGCCGGAAAGAACATCGCCTTGGCCAATAAAGAAACCCTCGTGGTGGCCGGCGAACTCGTCACCGAAGCGGCCAAGCGCAAAGGAGTCAACATCTATCCGGTCGATTCCGAGCACTCGGCGATTTTCCAATGCCTCATGGGTGAATTTCACAACCCCATTGAAAAAATCGTGCTCACCGCTTCCGGCGGTCCTTTCCGGGGATGGAATCGCAACCGACTCGAATCGGTCGGACCCGAACAAGCCTTGAAACACCCCAATTGGGTGATGGGCAGAAAAATCACCATCGATTCGGCCTCCCTGATGAACAAGGGGTTGGAGGTCATCGAAGCCAAGTGGTTGTTCGCGCTTCATCCCCGACAAATCGAGGTGGTGGTTCACCCCCAAAGCATCATCCACAGCATGGTGCAATTCGAAGACGGCAGCATGAAGGCGCAAATGGGACTTCCCGACATGAAGTTGCCCATTCGCTTCGCGCTTTCCTATCCCCATCGCTTTCCCTGCGATTACCCCCGTCTTGATTTCACCGATTATCCCGCGCTCACCTTCGAACAACCCGATACCGATACATTCCCCAACCTCAGGCTGGCTTACGAAGCATTGGAAACGGGCGGAAACGCTCCCTGCGTGCTGAACTCGGCCAACGAAGTGGCGGTGGAAGCCTTTTTGAACCGGCGCATTTCCTTCCTTGGCATGTCGGAGCTGATCGAGTCTTGCATGAGGGAAATCGACTACATAAAGCGACCCACGCTCTCCGATTACCTGGAAACGGACCGCGAAACCGCGCGGTTGGCCGAGCGAAAAATCGGCGAAATGAAATCCATCGCGTAAAGTAAGGTACACACATCCCACATGGAAATACTGGTAAAGGCATCCCAATTCATTCTCAGCCTATCGCTGTTGATCGTGCTTCACGAGTTGGGCCACTTCATCCCCGCAAAAATTTTCAAAACCCGGGTCGAGAAGTTCTATCTCTTTTTCGACCCTTGGTTTGCGCTCTTCAAGAAAAAGATCGGGGAAACGGAATACGGCATCGGTTGGCTGCCCTTGGGCGGGTACGTCAAGATTTCCGGTATGATCGACGAATCGATGGATACGGAACAAATGAAACAAGAGCCCAAACCGTATGAGTTCCGTTCCAAACCGGCGTGGCAGCGCCTCATCATCATGGTGGGGGGCGTGACCGTCAACGTCCTCCTCGCATTCGTCATCTACGCCATGATGTTGTTCACCTGGGGGAAGGAATACATCCCTATGGAGAATCTCACGTACGGGGTGCACGTAGACAGCCTACTGCTGGACAACGGGTTTGAACAAGGCGATAAAATTCTGGCCGTGGAAGGGCATGCACCCAAAACCCTCCCGGACATCACGGCCGAAATCCTGTACAACGACGCGCGCAATCTCGTGGTCGAGAGGGACGGGAGGAAGATCGACATCTCATTGCCCGAAGACATCGATCAGGAGATTTTGAGGCGAGGGGGTCAGGGCCTGTTCTTTATGCGCTACCCCGCGGTGGTCGATTCGGTTCTGGCCGGAGGTCCTGCGGACAAGGCCGGCTTGCGCAAAGGCGATCGGGTATTGGCCATAGACGAGTCACCCGTGGAATCTTTCCAAGAGTTGGTCATGGCCCTCCAAACCAACAAGGGGCAATCCATTTCTCTGCTCGTGGAGAACGACGGAGCCGAAAGGGAAGTGCATGCCACGGTCGATGAAAACGGCCAACTGCAATTTTTCGCGACTTCACCCTTGGCGTTTTTCGAAACCGAAAAAGAAGAATTCGGCTTTTTCGAGAGCTTTCCGGCCGGCGTGAAAGAAGGTACGGATCGACTGGTGAGCTACGTGCGGTCCTTGAAGCTCATATTCAGCTCGGAAGGAGTGAAACAAGTGGGTGGATTCCTCACCATCGGCAGCTTGTTCGATACCACTTGGAATTGGCAGCGCTTCTGGAACATGACCGCTCTGCTGAGCATCATCTTGGCCGTGATGAACATCTTGCCTATTCCGGCATTGGACGGTGGGCATGTCATGTTTCTTCTATACGAAATCATCGCCGGTCGAAAACCCGGGGATAAATTCATGGAATATGCCCAACTTGCGGGCATTGCCATCCTCCTTACGCTATTGCTATACGCCAACGGGATGGATGTTTTCCGATTCTTCTTCGACGGCTGACGAAACATCCGGAGGCGTTTCACGTATCGGTGTGCAAACCCTTAAACGATTGGAACCATGGATGTAATAGATGTGGAAGGTTTGAGAAAGATGTCCGGTTACGACGACTCTTTCGTTTCCGAAATCCTCAAACTCTTCGCCGAGCGGAGCGCCAAAGATCTGGATGAATTGAGCGCCGCGCGCAAAGCGGGAGCGACCAATACGGTGAAATTCGTGGTTCACAGAATGCGTTCGGCCGCCGTACCTCTGGGATTGAAAGAGCTGGTGGTGCTTCTTAAAAAAGTCGAATTGGCCATTGACGACGATGAATCGGCCAATTTGGACAAGGAACTGGATACCATAGAAAAGATTACGCGAGAAGCCATTGAACACGCCTTACTCCATTTGAAAGTTGTATCTTGACTCAACCTAAATCGTAAATTAGCAACGTGAATCCACTAGACAAAATTCATAGGATATTATTGGTAGACGACGAGGTCATCACTCTGAGGATCACGCGTAAAATGCTTACCCAAAACGGGTACGAGGTGGATATCGCCAAGAACAGCAGCGAAGCCATGAAATTTTTGGGCAAACGCCCTTACGATCTCGTGATCGTCGATATCACCATGCCTTCCATCAGCGGCTTCGACCTCATCCAACTCATGCAAAGTTTCGACTACGACGTGCCGGTCATCTTTTTGAGCAACAACGACAACGACTGGACCATCGAAGAAGCCTACAACATCGGCGCAAAACGCTTTGTGAGTAAAGAAAGGGAGTTCAACTTCCTTCCCCATATCGTGAAGGATATTCTCGCCGAAGGGTAAAACCCACAAATTCCCAAAACGCCTCCACGCTTTTCTTTCCTTCCTTTCCCTTTCTCCCCTACTTTTGACCCTGTCATTTGCGCAGCGGTCATGCTTACGAAAAACTCCTATTTAATTCTCGGTCAAGGACTGGCGGGCACCACCCTCGCCCTGAAACTCTTGGCTCGGGGTAGGGCGGTCACCGTTGCGGACGACGGGCATCGCCACGCATCGACCATGGTTGCGGCGGGCATGTGGAACCCCATTTCTTTCCGAAAGGTGATCAAGACGTGGCGGGCGGATCAATTCCTGCCTTCCGCACTCGATTTCTACCGTCAAGCCGAAAAACTCTTGGATGCGTCTTTCTGCTTCCCCATGGAAATCTGGCGAAAACACGCCTCCCGCGACGAAGCCAATCGGTGGCTGGAAAGATGCGTCGAAGAGACCTACTCCCCCTATCTCAGCTCCGAATCGGTGGATTTCGATCCCGATCTCTTCGCCCCCTTTGAATACGGATCGGCCGTGAGTCGAGGTGCCGGCTATTTGGACACGGAAACCTTCTTGACTGCGGCCCGCGCGCACTTGCGGGCACTCGGTGCGCTCCGCGAAGAAACCGTGGGGGACGATAAAATCGACCGGCTGCTCAAGGAAGTGGGTGCCGATCGCGCGGTGGATTGCCGCGGGTACCGCACGGCTTTTGACCCCGCGTGGTCATATCTGCCCTTCGGCTTGACAAAAGGCGACGTTCTTACCTTGCGGTGTCCGGACTTGAACCTGAACAGGATTTTCAACGCGGGGTTCTTCCTCCTTCCCGTCGGGGGAGATATGTACAAGCTCGGCGCGACATTCGAATGGAAGTGGACGGACGACAAACCCGACGAAAAAAACAGGATCGAGCTGCTACGGAAGTTCGAGAAAGCCATCAAAGCCCCGTACGAAGTCGTTGACCACCAAGCGGGTATCCGACCAACGGTAAAAGATCGTCGACCTTTGCTGGGTGCTCATCCTCGGCTGAAAAACAAACTGATATTCAACGGGCTCGGTACCAAAGGTGTGATGATGGCACCTTTGCTCGCCGACGAGTTGATCGCCGGTATGGAGGGTGAAGGCGAATTGTCGCGTGAAGTGGACGTTTCCCGCTTCCATCCCTGACGTGAAATATTGACCGCCGTGGAGTTTTTAACGGTAAAGACCTTATATTGACCGTCTGAAAAGCCCTCTTCAGTGTATAAGCTCGCCATGAAATATTTCTATCTCTTGAGCTTGACGCTGTTCACAGCGTCGGGTGTGTTGGGCCAGACTCCCGGTAAGATCAATTACCAAGCCGTTGCCAGGGAAGTTTCCACGGGAGTTCCCCTTTCAGACCAAAACGTGTACATCGTCACCTCCATTCACCGGGGGCAGCCCGACGGAACCATCGTCTACCAAGAATCGCACGATACGCAAACCAACGCCTTCGGTTTGTTTACGGTCTTCATCGGAGGCGGCGACGTGGTGACCGGCAATTTCTCATCCATCGATTGGGGCGCCGACGCGCATTGGCTCCACGTGCAACTCGACGCGGGCGACGGTCTCCAAGACTTGGGCAGCATGCAGTTCGTATCCGTACCCTACGCCCTGCACGCCAAATCGGCCGAAGAGGTAGACGATGCCGACCCCGATCCCTCCAACGAGCTCATCAATACCGCGGTATACAACCCTCAACTCCAGCAGATCGCCATTCATGAGGGCGTCGACAACGAGGTGACGATCGACCTGTCCGAACTCCCGGTCGACGACGCCGACGCCGATCCGACCAACGAATTGATCACCGACGCATTTTACGACGACACCTCCGGGGCCATCGTCATCAACGAGGGCGTGGACAATCAAGTGAGCATCGACATGTCGGATTTTTCCGTAGACGATGCCGACAACGACCCCACCAACGAGATGATCACGGAGTTCTCCTTGACGGGCACGAACCTCTTCATCCAGGAGGTGAATCCCCATACCGTCAGCTTGGCGCGGTTCCGGATAGATTCCCTGCGGTTGGTGGACGGACAGGTTTTGGAGGTTTTTGAGGGTGGGGCATCCACTTCGGTGGATCTCAGTGTATTCACCGATGAAGAGCACTGGTTTCGATCCCCGGAAGAGCCCGTGGTCTACAACGAAAATGACCGCATCGGCGTGGGCACCTCCACTCCCGAGGCGAAAATGGACATTCACAACGATGTGCCTGGCACACCCGACTTCAAAATTACCTCATCGACCGGCGTACCGCTGGTTCATATCGAAAGCAACCGAGTGGGATTCGGCACGGACGATCCCACCAGCTCGGTGGAATTGCGCGGATCGCTCGCGGTGGGTGTGACCGTAATCGAAGCTTCCGACTCTCCTTATCAGGTTTCACCCTTGGATCACATCGTGGTGTGCCGGCTTACTTCCACCACGCCCCAAGACCTGATCGTGGCCTTGCCCGACCCCGAAACTTGCCCCGGAAGGCTCATCACCATTCGCAAGACCGGCCCGAACCCGGGCGCCACTTCGGTACACATTAATTTCGGCGGAGCACAGCTCGACTACGCCAACGCGGTGTTGATCCTCAGTGGCTCACAACCAAAAACGGTGACCTTGCTTTCTCTCGGAGAGGATGGATGGACGGAATTGATATCCCCTTAAATACAGCCGAATGGAACAATATGTCTTGATAAACGGTACAAGGGGGCGTCCAATGCGAACCAATTCTAATTCAAACACCAATGCCCTCTCCACATAAATGTGTTTGGTTCGGCTTTCTTTTTTGCATGTCGACTCATTTCGTGTCGGCACAACCACCCCCCACCATAAATTATCAAGCGGTGGTCCGCGATGCCCAAACGGGATTGCCACTGGCCAACACTACGGTCTTCATTTCTTTCGAAATATCCAACGACGAAGGAGTAGTACTGTTTCAGGAAAATCACAACGAAGCCTTCACCAATGACTTTGGTCTGATCTCATTGGAGATCGGAGCGGGAGAGGCGGTTGTCGGCACATTGGACGCCGTCGATTGGCAAAACGGAGCCCCCTGGCTCAAAGTGTCCATCGACGTGGGTGACGGACTTCAAATACTTCAGGAATCCAGATTCACCTCCGTGCCCTACGCCATGTACGCCGGAAGCGTGGAAAACACCGACGACGCCGACGCCGATCCCACCAACGAACTGATCGAGGAAGTTCTTTTCGATCACGACAGTCGCGAGCTGTCCATCGCTGAGGGAGGAAACACCACCACCGTGTGGCTTGGCTCCATAGACGATGCCGACGCCGATCCGACCAACGAACTCGTCGACAGCTTGGTACTGATCCAAGACTCGGGGGTCTTGCGCCTGTTCCAAAACGGCGGGGAATTCGTCGAGGCGAACCTCTCCGAGCTCATCGGTGGCGGTACCGGGCAGCCCGGCGTTATCACGGCCATGCATTTCGACGAGAATACGTGGATATTGACCCTCAGCGACGAATCCCAAACGTGGACGGTAAATCTCTCCGCCCTGGTCGACGACGCCGACTCGGACCCCACGAACGAACTGATCGACGACGTACTATTCGATCACGACAGCCGGGAGCTATCCATCTCGGAAGGAGGCAACACCACCACCGTGTGGCTCGGATCGGTAAACGACGCCGATGCCGACCCCTTCAACGAACTCGTGGATAGTTTGGTACTGAATCAAAGTACTGGAGTTTTGCGCCTCTTCCAGAACGACGGAGAGTCGGTGGAAGTGGACCTTTCAAACCTCATTCAAACCGGATCGGCGATTACCGACATGGAGTTTGATCCGAGCTCGGGCACCTTGACCATAGGTGACAATACCCAAAGCTGGTCGGTTGACCTCACTCCGCTGATCGACGATGCCGACGCCGATCCCACCAACGAATTGATCGAAGACGTGACTTTCGATTCCGGTACCCGTGAGCTTACCATACTCGAGGGTGGAATCTCGACCTCAGTTTCCATCGGAGGCGTGGACGATGCCGACGCTGATCCGACCAACGAACTGATCACCGATTTCGACTTCCAAACCTCGGACGGCACGCTCCTGATCACCGAAGGGGGCATCGACCACCAGGTGGACTTGACGCCCTTGATCGACGACGCGGACGCCGACCCCACCAACGAATTGATCGAGGACGTGACTTTCGACTCCGGTACCCGTGAGCTGACCATCGTAGAAGGTGGCATCTCGACCTCGGTTTCCATCGGTGGCGTGGAGGATGCGGACGCGGATCCGACCAACGAACTGATCACCGATTTCGACTTCCAAACCTCGGACGGCACGCTCCTGATCACCGAAGGGGGCATCGACCACCAGGTGGACTTGACGCCCTTGATCGACGACGCGGACGCCGACCCCACCAACGAATTGATCGAGGACGTGACTTTCGACTCCGGTACCCGTGAGCTGACCATCGTAGAAGGTGGCATCTCTACTTCGGTTTCCATCGGTGGCGTGGACGACGCGGACGCGGATCCGACCAACGAACTCCAAGATTTGGAACTCGACGGGCACGATTTGGGGTTGACCCAATCGGCCACCACGGTGGATTTGTCCAAGTACGATCAATCCGACTTGGAAGAAGGGAGGGTGTTCATCGGCAACTCCGACGACAAGGCGGAAGGGCGGAACATTTCGGGTGATGTGGACTTATCCGCCGACGGGTCTACGGAAGTTCGCGGCCTGCGTGGCGTACCCATATCCACCGCCTCACCGGACGACGGGGATGTGTTGGTTTACGATGCCGATGACAACCAGTGGGTGCCCGTGACTCCTCCGACTCCGATCACAGGTCAAATCGGTTTTTACAGCGTCGATCCAACGGATTTCGTGGAAGCGTATTCGAGTTATTCGAATTCAAGTAATTATCCTTATTTGAAACTTTCCGGTGAAACGGCGGCATCCGCATATTTTTATTTAGTACCGGGCGACATAATCGCACCCATCCATTTACCGCACGGTGCCACGATTTTAGAATTCAGTTCCCGCATAACATGCCTTTTCTTGAACAATGTGCAGGTCAGGCTGGAGAGGAAACAGTTGTTCGTCGGCGACGGTTCGGTCGAATTGATCGACGTATTTAACGACCCTTGGTCGTTGATGGGAGGAGGTCCATTTGCCCTCTCCGGGCATAAGAACATCAACGCCGGGAATACCAGACGAGTCGTCGAGAACGATCTCTATTCCTATCGCATCCGAGTAACGGGTCTGCCGGCGTCAATAACCATAAACGGCACTGATCCTTTGACGTATTGCAGGTTCCATGGGACCGTCATAAAATTCCAAACAAATTGACCGCAATTGTCCCGGCATACCGTGTTCTTCCCCGACCCCGAAGATGGATGGAGCGACTGATCGCCGTCACTGCGGCGCTAGTCCTGCATCTCGCTTTGAGCACTTCCATAAATGCGCAGGTCGTACTTGAACGAAGCGTCATCGGAGCGTTGGGAGGCTCGGAAACCATCGGAGCGCACGTACTGGAATTTACCGCCGGCGAAGCCGTGGTGCAGACGGTGGAAAGCGAAACGGTGATTTTAACCCAAGGCTTCCACCAGAGTCGGATGATCATTCCCATCTCGGTGGAGATCGTGGTGACGGACGTCACGTGTCCCACCTCCACCGACGGTGCCATCGAATTGGTCCACATATCCGGTGGGATCCCTCCGTACGAAATCGTATGGTCCAACGGAAAGACCGGAGCCTCGATCGATAGGTTGACCGCCGGAATTTATTCCTTTACCGTCGTGACCGACCACAGCACTTATTCCGGCGAGGCCGTCGTGGGATCGGGAGATCCGGAAGACTGCCGTCTACGCTTTTTCAACGCGTTCAGCCCCAATGGCGATGGGGAAAACGACCTTTGGGTGATCGAGAATATCCACCTTTCGGAATTCAGTACCAATAACATCCGTATTTTCAATCGTTGGGGGCAGGAAGTTTCCCAATTTGACAATTACGACAACCACACGGTGGTCTGGGACGGCACCTCCGAAAGTGGCGGCGATCTTCCCGTTGGCACCTATTTTTTTGTGGCCGAAGTGGGGGGTGTTTCCCATAAGGGCTATATTGAGCTGATTCGATGAGTGCCCGACGACATATCGTTCTCGTGCTGTCCATTCTGGCGGTTGCCACCGTGCAGGCCCAACAGCATTCGATATACTCCCAGTACATCTTTAACTTGTATTCGGTGAATCCGGCTTACGCCGGCGAGTGCGAAGGACTTGCCACGGGATTGAGTTACCGCGCGCAGTGGGTGGGCTTTGACGGTGCTCCCACTACCGGCGAGTTTTATGCTCATTCCCCCTTGGGAAATCAAAATATGGCGGTGGGGATCCAGGTTCGGAACGACCGCATCGGGGCGCGCGATAACACGAGCTTTATGGCCACGTATTCGTACAAAGTGAAGGTCGGCGAAAATGCGCGCTTGTCATTCGGCCTCAGCGCCGGAATGGCCAACCACACGTACCGCTGGGACAAACTAGAGTTTGCCGAGGGCTCCGATCCTCTCGCCGCGGAAAGCGAAGAAAACGTGTGGTCGCCCACCGCCGATTTCGGCGTGATGTTCGTTTCCAACAACGCGTACATCGGCGCGGCGGTCATTGGTGTCGACGGGGGCAAATTGCTTCGGTCGGAGCTGAGTGAAGCCCGACGAGAAAGGCTGTTCAACTTCGCCGCGGGCGTGGTGATCGACCTGGGGGAGGATTTTGCCCTCAAACCGTCCGGATTGGTGAAGTTGTCGACCGACGTGTTGCAATTCGACGCGGGGTTGGGTGCCAGATTTTTCAATGCGCTGTGGCTCACGGGAACTTACCGCTACGAATTCGGATCGGTGTTTTCGGCGCATTATTACGTGAACGACAAGTTCCATTTCGGGTACGCTTTTGACTTGCCCTCCAACGAATTGTTGTCGCACCAAAATGGGACACATGAGATATTCATCGGTTTTGATTTGAATTATTATCCGAAAAAAGCGGCTTCGCCAAGACAATTCTGATCATGTCACCTCCCCTTTTGCCCTCCGTTTACCGCACGTACTTTCTCACCGTGGTTTTGACCGTGGTGGCGGCTTGTGCATTCGGGCAAAAGAAAACCGCACCTGAGTCGCATTGCGACCAAGTGGAAAGGGAATTGACCGCAAAGCGTTACCGCGAAGCGTATAGGCTGGCGATCACCTACACGGGATCGGATTGTGAGGCATCCCGATGGCAACTGCTGGTAGGCGAAGCGCTGATACTCACGGGGAGGTATGACGAAGGATTGGAGAAGCTGGAGGTGATCACCGGCGAGAAAGCCGATTCGCTTCGGGCGTACGTGAAGAGAATCCAAAATCCCACCGATGACGGCATCGGTTTTACCGTCTCGCCTTCTCCACTTTCCGACACCACGGCCAACAACCTGATCGTCAAAGGAGCCATGGGCGAACCTATCGTGCTTCACGGCAAAGATCGCACGGTATCGGAATTTCCGATCAAGAGAAAACACAGCAACATTTACAGGGCACCGGAGGCGGGAGAACACACCCCCAAAGACCCTCTCCTTCAATCCTTTCTCACCCTGCCCGCCAAGGGTGTATTCCAATTGGGGCCGGGGAGCATGCTGCCCGACTCGACCGTAATTGTTACCGGCCAAGCCGGAGGCAGCCTCAGGGGTTCGGGCGGGTTGACGCTATTCCGCGTGGTCGACGGGAAGAGCCCGGAGACGTTTTCCGTTCCTTTTCCTGAGCATACGTATGCGCACCCCGTTGTGTCGCCCGATGGCATGAAACTCATCGTGAGCAGCGATATGCCGGGAGGATTCGGAGGGATGGATTTGTGGGTGGTGACTCTCGGTCCGGACGGTCCCGGAGAATGGAAAAATGCGGGCCCGAGCGTAAATTCTCCGGCCAACGAAGTGTTTCCCGCCTTTGTGGGAGATACCTTGTACTTCGCGAGTGACGACCCCCGACGGTCCTTGGGAGGATACGACCTGTTCGTGTCTCCGCCTCCGCATGAGGAAGTCCATAATCCCGGACCGCCCTTGAACACCGTGTACGACGAAATCAACCCCGTGGGAATGGAGGGGAGGCTGAGGTACTTCGTGAGCAACCGCTCTTCGCTGATGAGGCTGGACGAAATTTTCGACGTGAAACCCGTCGATGTCAGGGAAGTGTTTGAGGTGATTTACGGGCACATCGAGGCCGATCTGAAACGCGGAACGGAAGTTCAACTCGTCAACAACGACGGGGCCATTCTCGATCGGGCCTACGTAGGCGAAGACGGCCGGTTCTCATTCGTGAACGTAAAAGGTGGAGAGTCTTACCGGGTGATCTTGCCCGACGACAGTTTGGCCGCCGGCGATGAACTTTTTATTTACGACTCCAACAAAACACTAGTGAAACAAGTGCGCTCCACCGGCGGCAACAGTTTTTATCTCGAGCTTCTGACGCCAATGGATTACCTCCTCGACAAGGTGGTCAACAAGGACGAAAGCGTGCTGACCGTCGATATTTTGGGCCTGCTGCAATCGAAAGGCGACAAAAAGGAGGGAGTGAACATCATCCTTCAAGACAGCAACGGAAACGTGGTTGGGCGTACATCCACCTCCGTCGACGGTGGATTCCGCTTTGAAGACGTGAGCCCGGATACCAGGTATTCCATCCGCACCGACGTGACCGACCCCGAGGCGGTTATCCATATTTACAACGACCGGGGTGAATTGTTGGAGAAAATCGCGCCTACCCGAGGAGGGGAATTCGTCTACGTGAGATTGAAAGACGATGAGCGGACCATTACCATCACCAACGAAGAGAGGAAGAAAATCACCATCTCGAAAGACGAAAGCTTTATGCTGCCGTCGATTTACTATGAATTGAACCGCGCGGAACTTACGGGGAAAAGTGCGCGTACATTGGACAAACTGATTGAGATATTGCGGGAAAACCAACACATCGATATCGAACTCTCGGGACATACCGATTCCCGAGGATCGGCCGAGTATAACCTTTTACTGTCCGAGCAACGTATCCAAAGCGTTGTGGACTACCTCGTAGGGTCGGGAATTCTCCGCAGCCGAATCGTCGGCCGAGGATACGGTGAGTCGCGGCTCTTGAATCACTGCTCCGACGGAGTGGATTGTACGGAGGAGGAGCATTCGGTGAACAGGAGAACCGAATTGAAGATTATCGAAAAAACATATTGACAGACATGATCCCCTTTAAATGTTTGATCCACAAGGTAAAACGTGTGCACAAGCCCTTGTTGAGGGCCTTCGTTTTGATTCTGGTGTGTTACAGTCTCAACCCCTTGATGGCCCAACCGAAAAGAGCGGTGAATTTTTTCGAGGAGGGTCGATACGATCAAGCCATCCGGATACTCAAGAAGAACTTTTACCCCGATGCGGACGACGTGAAATCGGGAATTCTGTTGGCCGAAGCGCTGTATAAAACCCACGACTACGAAGAGGCGTTGGACGTGCTCAATCTGATCAGCACGGATCGAATGACCGAAAGCAAGGAGATCCTTCTTTACGCGGACGTTTTGATCGCAAACGACGACTTTTCCGGCGCTTACCTCGCGTTGATCGAGTGGTTGAGCATTTCCGAAACGGATGCCGACGCCTACGTGTGGCTGGACAAAACCGCCGATCTGTTGGGTTGGGATTCGCTTCGAACCTTTTCGGAAGTAGTGGAAATGGAAGGTTTGAACACCTACGCGAACGAATACGCTCCCTTCAAGGCCTCCAACGGAGATCTGTGGTTCATATCCGACGTCAATTCCCTCCAAGCGGTCTTTCCCGCGGCATTCACCAATCAAAACGTTCACTTGTACCACCGCGCGAGCATTTCACCCACCGATTCCCTGAAGGTCGTGAAACCGGGAATGCTGATGAAAACGCGTGAGTACTATTACCACGACGGGGCGCTCACCCGGATTCCACAGCAAGAAGAGTACGCCTTGACCCTTCGGGAGATCGACGGGTTGCAGCACGCTTTGAAAACGGGGATTTATTTCAGCCACCTAACAGGTGCGGAAGACGACGTTCGACCCTTCGAGTACAACGGGAAATTCAATACCGGTCACCCCACTTTTTCCATCGACGGCACGCGAATGTATTTCGCCTCGGACCGAAAAGGGGGGTATGGAGGCATGGATATCTGGTACAGCGATTACCACGAAGGCGTGTGGTCCGAACCCGTAAACCTCGGCCCGGAAGTCAATACATCCGCCAACGAGGTCTACCCCACGTGGCACAACTTCCGACTTTTCTATTCCTCCGACCGCCGCGACATGGGGTACGGCGGACTGGACGTGTATTACGTCAGCTTGCTGAACAAACCCTACAAGCCCTACAATTTGCGCACGCCGATCAACACCGCGTACGACGATTTCTCCATCCATTTTACCAAGCAATCTTCGGGGTACATCGCGTCGAACCGCCTGGGCGGAGCGGGTGGAGACGACATCTACGCAATGATTTTCGTGCCCGAGCAAATGCCCATAGACACCATCGAATTCAAAATCTTCCCCCTCAGCGACACACCCCCCTTGGTGGCGGTTTACGACATGGAAGGAGTGCGCGTAGCCGAAGCGTACCCCGACGAGTACGGCATCGCGTCCTTCGCGGGTTTGTCCACCGCTTCGGTGTACCGACTGGAGGTAGAGGGCGAAGAGAACACGGATTACACCATTTTCGGAGTGGATGAAATGGGCGGCGAACGTCGCGGTGAAGAAACGTCGAAAAACAACCTCCATTTTGAAGTATTGGAGGATCAGATTCTCCGCTTCGTGCGAGAAGAACCGGCGATGGCCGCCACCGAATCGACCGGAGGTTCGGAAGATACCGACGCTTCGGAAGGGCAAGCACTCACGGCGAGTGCCGATGAGGGAGGAACTCACGCGGAAGCCGGGGGAAGCGATGAAAAACCGGCCGGAAATTGGACCACGGAATCGCAAAAAGACTCTGAGTTGAAGACCCTTCCCGAAGGGATGAAATACTTGAAATCCATTCCCAACGTATACTACGATTTCGACCGGTTCCACTTGCGTGAAGACGCCAAGAAAGACCTCGACGAGCTCGCCGAGGTGATGTTGGAAAATGAGTATCTCGTGGTTCACGTGATTTCCCACACCGATTCAAGGGGAGCCAAAGCATACAACCAGCGGCTCTCCGAGAGACGCGCCAAGAGCGTAATCGATTACTTGCTGGAAAAAGGCATCACCGCCGACCGAATGACGTCGGAGGGCAAAGGCGAGATGGAGCCGACCAACGGCTGCAAAGACGGAGTGTGGTGCTCCAACGAAGACCACGCGCTGAACCGCAGGACGGAGTTCGTTTTCTCGAGAAGGAATGCCCCCACGGCCGATTTGGGGAATGCGTCCGGCGGAGAGCCCGCCGCGCATCAATAGGCCCTTTCGCTTCGGCCTTCGTAAAAATTCACGTATGCGCGGTTGACCACGCGGTTGCCGCCCGGAGTGGGATAGTTTCCCGAAAAGTACCAGTCTCCGCGATGGTCGGGACAAGCCGCGTGAAGTCCCTCGAGGTTTTGAAACAGGATGTCCACTTCGCAACCGAGGTCTTCGGGGGTGAGCAATTCTGAAATTTCTTTTGAAATCTCGTCGGGCGTGAAAGGATCGTAGATGGCTTTTACGTGGTTTACCTGCTCGGCTTTGGGCAGATCGACCGCTTGTTTGCATTTCCGGTACACCTCTTCGATCACGTGTTGCCTTCCCGTTTTTTTCAGCAGGCTGATGGCGGCTTTGAAGGCGATGAACTCGCTGAATTTTGCCATGTCTATGCCGTAGCAATCGGGGTAGCGGATTTGGGGGGCGCTGGATACCACCACGATCTTTTTGGGTTTCAGTCGGCTAAGGATCCGGATGATGCTTTGTCGCAGTGTGGTTCCACGCACGATGCTGTCGTCGATCACCACGAGGGTATCTTCGGGATGAACGGTGCCGTACGTGATGTCGTACACGTGTGCGACCATGTCCTCCCGGGATTCGTCCTGGGTGATGAATGTGCGCAATTTGGCGTCTTTCACGGCGATTTTCTCCATGCGGGGCCGCATTTCCAGGATTTCCCGCAGTCGTGCGGGACTGAGGTCTTTGCCCTCTTGGAGTATCATTTCTTCCTTGCGTCGGTTCAGGAAGTCTTCGAGGCCCTTCATCATTCCGAAGAACGCCACCTCGGCGGTGTTGGGGATGAAGCTGAACACGGCGTGATCCAAATCGTGCCCGATGCTTTCGAGCACTTTGGGGACCACGGTTTTACCCAAGGTCAAACGTTCACGGTAAATATCGCGGTCCGAACCCCGTGAGAAATAGATGCGCTCGAAAGAGCAGGACAGTTTTTCTCCGGGTTCGAGGATTTCCTCCACGCGGAGCTCCGCGTTGTGGTCGATGATGACGGCGTTTCCCGGTGGAATTTCCCGGATGGAGGCGGCGGTTACGTTGAAGGCCGTTTGTATCACGGGTCTTTCCGACGCCACCACGGCCACCTCGTCGTCTTCGAAGTAGAAGGCCGGCCGGATGCCGTTGGGATCGCGGAGCACGAACGCGTCGCCGTGACCGAGCATCCCGGCCATGGCGTAGCCGCCGTCCCAGTCTTCGGCCGCTTTTCGCAGCACGGTGGCGACGTCGAGGTTTTCGACGATTTTTCGAGTGACGGTGACCTTGTTGTAACCCAGGGAGCGGTAATGCGCCACGAGCCGATCGTTTTCCTCATCGAGAAAATGACCGACTTTTTCGAGCACGGTCACGGTATCGGATTTTTCCTTGGGGTGCTGGCCGATACTGACGAGGAGTCCGAAGAGTTCGTCGACGTTGGTAAGGTTGAAGTTTCCCGCCAAGACGAGGTTTCGCGTCATCCAGTTGTTTTGGCGCAGGAAGGGGTGGCAGCTTTCAATTCCGTTTTGGCCGAAGGTGCCGTAGCGCACGTGACCGAGGAAGAGCTCTCCGGTGAAGGCCATGTTTTGTTTCAGCCACTCCACGTCGTGGAGTTTTTCCTCGTCGCGCTCGGCGAGATCGCGGAAGCGGCGGTTGATGTATTGGAAGGTGTCTTGGATGGGTTGCGGGGAGTTGCTGCGGTACCTGCTGATGAATTTCGTGCCCGGGGGCATGTTCAGTTTGATGTTGGCAACACCCGCGCCGTCCTGGCCGCGGTTGTGTTGTTTTTCCATCAGCAGGTAGAGCTTGTTCAACCCGTAGAAGGGCGTCCCGTACTTTTCGAGATAATGTGGCAGCGGCTTCTTGAGGCGGAGCAGGGTAATTCCGCACTCGTGTTTGATGGGGTCGCTCATCGATGAGACTCGGTCGACATTTGGAAATGCAAAATTACGGTTTTAAGTCGGTATAAGCACGGCCTTCGCAATGCGATCTTCTCGACGGAAGGTGGAGGATCAGGCCCATTCGACCCACGGAAAAAACGCAAATGAAGCCCGAGGCAATCAGTAAAGTTCTTCCACCCTTTCGGAAACTTTTTCGCCGAGAACTTTGATGATGCGCCTGTTGGCTTCGTCTTTCATGGATGCGTAGACTTCGTATTCCTCCAGCGTCATCATGCCCACCACCGATGCGATCATGGAATTGCGGATGCGTGTATCGTGATCCAACACCTCCTCCACATAATCGGTTTGTACTTTCCGCTTGTAGGCGTTGAATACGGGTTTGAATTTTTTGATGAAGTGTCTGAACTGGGCCAATACCATCATGATTTGGACGTTGACGATGGGGCGGATGGTAAATTCTTCGAATTGTTCGGAATTCGAGATGGGTACCCGGCCGGCAGTTTGGTTTTTACCGTCCCTTCTCATTCTCAACAGCCACTCGTCACGGGAGGTGGCCGTCACTGAAATTTCTTTTTCCACAGCACAAATAATTTCAAAACGTTGAATTGCAAAAATACAAAGCATTTACCAGAGCGTGGGAAGGGGGGCTTGTTCGGAAAGGCGATGGTGGAGATGCGACCCATCGCGCGAGGTGGAAGGGCGGCATCCCGGCCACGGCGCATGCGCGGTGCCGCCGTCCGTCCGGGAGCGACGCGAGAAGCTCCCCGGCGGCGTTGCGGCACCGGCATGTCGCCGTGGACGGATACAGCCCGTACACCGACCCCCGGGCACACGGTGATGAGCCGACCGAATACAACCCTCCGCCCGGGAAACTCGGGAAGATCGAGTTCCTTCCGGGGTCGCGCCCAAAATCCCTTCTTCATCCGACACAGTGCATTGCGCCTCCGGCATGGGTGCATTCACGATGGGATTCCCTACCTTTGCGCGTTTGAAAAACAGGTGATCGCATGTCCAAATACCCCGAATACAACCACTTGGATCTGACCGCGCTGGCGGGGGAAATTCTCGCCGAATGGAAAGAAAAACAAACGTTTGAACGAAGCGTGGAGTCTCGGCCCGCGGACAAGCCTTTCGTGTTTTACGAGGGTCCGCCTTCGGCCAACGGCATGCCGGGTATACACCACGTGATGGCCAGGACCATCAAGGATATTTTTTGCCGGTACCGCACGGGCAAAGGGTACCGCGTGGAGCGCAAGGCGGGCTGGGATACGCACGGACTGCCCATCGAGCTGGGTGTGGAGAAGGAACTCGGCATCAAGAAGGAGGACATTGGGGTGAAAATATCGGTGGCCGAGTACAACGAAGCGTGCCGAAAGGCGGTGATGCGCTACACGGACGTGTGGAACGACCTGACGGAGAAAATGGGGTACTGGGTGGATATGGACGACCCTTATGTGACGTACCACACCAAGTACATGGAAACGCTGTGGTGGCTGGTGAAACAACTGTACGACAAGGATTTGATGTACAAGGGGTACACCATACAACCGTATTCGCCGGCCGCTGGAACGGGGCTGAGCACCCACGAATTGAACCAACCGGGCACGTACAGGATGGTGAAGGACACTTCAGCCACTGCGCTGTTTGAAGTGACCGAAGAGAGCCGTGAAACCCTCGCGGCGATGACCGGAAAGAAAGGTTTGCCGCACGCGTTTATGGTGTGGACCACCACCCCGTGGACCCTCCCCTCGAACACGGCCTTGGCGGTGAACCCGAAGTTTGAATACTTGGCGGTGGAAACCTTCAACCGATATACCGGCGACCATATGGTGGCGGTGGTGGTGAAGGAGCGCATGCAGGCGTTGTTCGGCGGGCCCTTTGAGGAAAACGAAGACGACGCCGCCTACGAGGAGTACTCTCACGGCGACAAGAAGATACCCTACCGCGTGGTGGCGCGCATGAATGGAAAGGAACTGTTGGGCTTGCGCTACCACCAGCTTTTGAACTACGCGCTGCCTATGGACGGCGTGGAAGGGGCGTTTCGCGTGATCGCCGGTGACTACGTAACGACCGAAGACGGTACGGGCGTGGTGCACATCGCGCCCACCTTCGGTGCGGACGACGCCCGCGTAGCCAAAGAAGCCGGCGTGCCGCCCATGCTGGTTGCCGACCGGGACGGAAAGGCGGTGCCCCTGGTTGACCTGACCGGACGGTTTGTCGCCGAGCTGCCGCTCGTGGGTGGGATGTTCGTAAAAAACGAATATTACCCCGATGGAGAGACGCCGGAAAAATCGGTGGACGTATTGATTTCGATCCAACTGAAGGAGGAGGGCAAAGCGTTTTTGATCGAGAAATTCGAACACAGCTACCCCCATTGTTGGCGGACGGACAAGCCGGTGCTGTATTATCCCTTGGATTCGTGGTTTATCCGCACCACGGCCGTGAAGGATCGGATGATCGCGCTGAACAACACCATCGGGTGGAAACCCGAAAGCACCGGCACGGGCCGATTCGGAAATTGGTTGGAGAATTTGAACGACTGGAACTTGTCGCGTTCCCGGTTTTGGGGAACCCCCATTCCCATTTGGAGAACCGAAAAAGGCGACGAGGAAATCTGCGTAGGCAGTGTAGCCGAACTCAAAACCTTGGTCGATAAATCGGTGGAGGCGGGTGTGATGGAGCGCAACCCCTTGGCCGATTTCGACCCGGAAGACATGAGCGAGGAGAACTACGGCAAGGTGGACTTGCACAAGCATTACATGGACGAGATCGTGCTGGTATCTTCGAAGGGAGAGCCCATGCGCCGGGAAGCCGATTTGATGGACGTGTGGTTCGACTCGGGCGCCATGCCTTACGCGCAGTGGCATTACCCGTTCGAAAACAGGGAGAAAGTGGATGCCGGCGACGCCTTCCCGGCCGATTTTATCGCCGAAGGAGTGGACCAGACGAGGGGGTGGTTCTTCACTCTGCACGCCCTCGCGACCATGGGATTCGATTCCGTGGCGTTCAAAAATGTGATTTCCAACGGGTTGGTGCTCGATAAAGACGGCAGAAAAATGAGCAAGAGGTTGGGCAACGCCGTGGATCCCTTCGAAACACTCGAAAAGTACGGGCCCGACGCCACGAGGTGGTACATGATCACCAACGCCCAACCTTGGGACAACCTGCGTTTCGACTCCGAGGGAATCGAAGGGG
Organism: uncultured Cryomorphaceae bacterium; assembly: GCA_964574635.1. Lineage (GTDB taxonomy): Bacteria > Bacteroidota > Bacteroidia > Flavobacteriales_D > Cryomorphaceae > CAZNOG01. Next base: position 169,634 of record CAZNOG010000003.1, read on the forward strand.
TGAAGAGAAAGTTTTTCGGTACCCTGTACAACACCTACGCCTTTTTCGCGCTCTACGCCAACGTAGACGGCTTCGTATACGGGGAAGCCGATATTCCGCACTCCGAGCGCCCGGAAATAGACCGGTGGATTATCAGTCGCCTGCAGTCGGTGCTGGAAGAAGTGGACGCGGCCTACGCAGACTACGAACCGACGAAAGCGGGAAGGTTGATCCAGAACTTCGTGACCGACGAATTGAGCAATTGGTACGTCCGTTTGAGCAGAAGGCGTTTTTGGAAAGGAGAATACGGTTCCGACAAAATCAGCGCCTTCCAGAGTTTGTACACTTGCTTGGAACACCTGGCCATCGCCATGGCGCCCATCGCGCCTTTCTACGCGGAGCGATTGTACAAAGACCTCAACGGGGTAAGCGGAAAGCGGGAAGCCGACTCCGTTCACCTGGCTTATTTTCCCGAAGTCGACCCGACGGTGAAAGACCGCGTGTTGGAGGAAAAAATGGACATCGCCCGCCGCATAACCGGGCTGGTGCTCGGATTGAGGAAGCAAGAAAAAATCAAAGTGCGGCAACCATTGCGGAAATTGGTTGTTCCGGTGGTGGACCGTGAGTTTGAAAAGAGGTTGCGCGACGTTTCAGACGTGATTTTGTCGGAAGTGAACGTGAAAGAGCTGGAATATATGACCGAAGCGTCGGGCGTATTGGTGAAGGAGATCAAACCCGATTTCAAAAAGCTCGGCCCTCGCATGGGCAAAGACATGAAGCGGATGGCGGCGGCGATTGCCGATATGAAGCCCGAAGAGATCGAAGCCTTGGAAAAAAACGGTGAGTGGACCGTGGATCTGGGCGACGGCAGAAGGGAAACCGTGCGCGAAGAGGAAGTGATCATATCGACAAAGGACATTCCCGGGTGGCTGGTTGCGAGCGAAGGCGGCTTGACCGTGGCCTTGGACGTGACGTTGGACGAAGCGCTCATCGAAGAGGGAATCGCCCGTGAAATGGTCAACCGCATACAGAATTTGCGCAAGGAGTCCGGGCTGGACGTCACCGATCGCATCGCGTTGCGAATCGAGGGACACACCAAGCTGGATCAAGCATTGAACAATAATTTGGAGTATATTTGCACCGAAACTTTGGCCGACTCCATTGAGTTGGTTGACGGTACAAAATCCGAAGGCTGGAAAGCGGTGGAAGTGGCCGAGGGGATAGAAACCAGAATACACATCAGTAAAATTTAAAAAGAATTGATTATGGCGGATGAAAAAACACGTTATTCCGATCAGGAGTTGGAAGAATTCAGAGAGTTGATCGAACAGAAATTGCGCGACGCGCGAGAAGACCTTAAACAATTGAAGCAGTCGTTGTCGTACGCCGACGACAACAGCACCAACGATACGGCATCCAGTTTCAAAATGATGGAGGACGGTTCCGAAACCATGTCCCGGGAAGAAACCGCGCAATTCGCCGCGCGCCAGGAAAAATTCATCAGCCACTTGGAGAGCGCGCTGCGGCGAATCGAGAACAAAACCTACGGCATTTGTCGGGAAACCGGCAAGCTCATCGCCAAGGAAAGACTTCGTTTGGTGCCCCACGCCACCCTGAGCATCGAAGCGAAGCTGCAACAGGACAAGAGATAATTACCGCGCCCTGAAACCGCTCGCCCGAAAAGCCATCTTTACACTTGCTTTAGTGCTGGTCATCGATCAGGCGAGCAAGTTTTGGGTGAAAACCAACATGTACCTCGACCAGTCGTACACGGTTTTCGGCGACTGGTTTTTCATTCACTTCATCGAAAACCCGGGCATGGCCTTCGGGCTGGAGTTAGGCGGGCAGTTCGGCAAGTTGTTGCTCAGCTTGTTCCGCATCGTCGCTGTGATATTCATCGCGTTTTACCTGCGCACCCTCACCCGACACAACGCCCATCCCGGTTTCGTGGTGGCCGTGAGTCTCGTACTCGCCGGCGCCTTGGGCAACGTGATCGACAGCATGTTTTACGGTTTGATCTTCAGCGCCAGCCCTCCTTTTTCCACCGAAACGGCTGTGCTTTTCCCCGAAGGCGGTGGCTACGCGGGATTTCTGCAGGGCCACGTGGTAGACATGTTCTACTTTCCCATTATCGATACGCATTGGCCCGATTGGGTGCCGGTGATCGGCGGAGACCGCTTTCGGTTTTTTCGCCCCATTTTCAACGTCGCCGATTCTTCCATCACCATTGGTATGGCCATGATCCTCCTCAATCAGCGCAAGTACTTCGGCAGCGTGGAAAAAGGCAAAGAGCCCGAAGGCGCAAAAGAAGAGGAGGCGATTCGCGCGGAGTCCGTATCGACGAATGCCGACAACGCCTGATACACCGCGTCTTCCCGCCTACCGCTTCTTTCGGGTGAGTTCCCGCGTCAGCACGTAAAAGTTGGGGTCCACCGTCGGTTTCCCCTCCCTCGAATTCCACGGCATGGCGGTCCATTCAGCCGAGGGGAAAATCCAAGTTTCCTTTTCTCCCTTCAACCGCAGCGGCATATCGAAGTTTTCCACCACGTCGGCGTAGCGGAACTTCAGCGAGTCGCCCTCTATTCGGTATTCCCATACCGGCACTTTCGCCGTGCGCAGGTACTGGTTGAAAAATGCACTGAGGTCTTTGCCCGTCATACGGGAGATGTAGTTTTCCACATCCTCCCCCTCGACCACGGAGTGGTAAAACTCCCGGTTCAATCCCCTGAGCACTTCCCGCCACAGCGAGTCGTTTTCCACCAGTTGCCGCAGCGTGTGTAGCACGTTGGCCCCTTTGTAGTACATATCCGGCGATCCCTCTTTGTGCACGCCGTAAGTACCGATGATGGGCCGATCGTTCACGATGTTTTTCCTCACCCCCTGCACGTATTCGTTGGCCGCTTGGGTACCGAAATGGTAGTCGACGAACAAGTTTTCGGCGTAGGAGGCGAAGGATTCGTGAATCCACATATCGGCCACGTCGCGGTGCGTTATGCTATTGCCGAACCACTCGTGCGCCGTTTCGTGCACGATGATGAAATCGAACTTCATCCCCCAACCGCTGCCGCTTACATCCCGGCCCAGATAGCCGTTTTCGTAGCCGTTGCCATAGGTCACCGAACTCTGGTGTTCCATTCCCGCGTAAGGCACCTCCACCAATTTGAACCCGTCTTCGCGAAAGGGGTAGGGTCCGAACCAGTATTCGAAGGCTTCCAACACCCGAGGCACCTCGACAAAATGTTCCCGTGCCTTTTCGAGGTTGTACGGCATGACGTAATAATCCAGATCGAGTCCGCCTTCCAGCCCCTCGTACACATCCGAAAAATGCGCGTAATCCCCGATGTTCGCGTTCACCCCGTAATTGTTGATGGGGTTTACCACGGCCCAAACGTAGGTCGTGGTACCGTCGGGATTCGTTTCCGTTCCCGCAAGTCGTCCGTTGCTCACGGCAATTCCGTCGAAACGCGGCGTCACCGAAATGTGCATGCTGTCCGGTTCATCGTACGGATGGTCTTTATTCGGCCACCACAGGCTGGCGCCGACACCTTGGCAGGTCGTTACCACCCACGGTTCGCCCTCGCTGTTTTCGGTCCATGTAAATCCCCCGCTCCACGGTGGATTTTCACTTTCACGCGGGTGCCCGGCGTAGTGCACCACCACCTCCATTTCCCGCCCCGGAATTTGCTTCTCTTTCAGGCCTACGAAGTGCGAATACCCGTCTTTCCTGAAATCAAGCTCGGTGCCGTTTTGGGTTATTTTCGTGATTTCCAGGGGTTCCTGCAATTCCAGCTGCATCGTGTCGTGTGTGTTCAGCACCCTGTATCTCACCGTATTACTGCCTTGGATAAATCGATTTTCCTCGTCCACTTCCACATCGAGGGCATAGAAAGTCACGTCCCACCATGCGCGTTCAGGCGTAATACTGCCGCGCAGCGTATCTTGTCGGGTGAATTGAGCCCGCGCACTGCCGGTGATCAGCAGCACGGCCAAAAGAAGACTCAAAGTTTTGCAGGTGTTCACAGGAAGGGTTTTCAGGGTTTTTTGGGTTTTTGTGGGTGTATTCTCGAATTGAAATATCCTGACAGGCCCGGCGACGAGAACGTTTGACGTCGACAATGACGAATTTCGGGAAATTATTGAATTAATTGAGGACACCCGCAATCGGAAGCGGTTACCGGCTGAGGGTTTTGTCCACTTCACGCGACATCCGGCCTGATACACCCACCCGCAATCTTCAGGAAATAGGGACAATCAATCACTCGGAACTTCCACCTCCGTCACCCTTCACTCTCCCATTCCGCCTCCGCTTCGAGTTTGTGCAGATTCGTGGGAATGGGCCGCTCCTTGAGCAGCTTGGCCAGGTACACGGTATTACTCACCATGAACCGCAGGTTTTTGTTGGTAAACAAATGCGTGTCGCCGCCCGCTTCGATGTAGCTCGGTCCCGGTCCGGCTTCACCCACCCAGTACGCCATGGAGTTGGGCGGAATGGTGCACCCCGAATGGTTCAGCGAAAACAAAACCTCCGCCGAAACTTTTTTCGCCCCGTCTTCATTTCCCGTAACCAATACGCCGCCCACTTTGTCGTACAACGGATACTGCCCCGTTTCGTCGCCTTGCTCGGAGGTGCTTCCGTCCAACCTCTCGATGACCATTTTACACACCGACGATTTGTCGCCCAGCCAAATAGGCGAAGCGATGATCACGATGTCCGATTTCTTGATCTCCTCCAAAATGCCCGGCCATTCGTCGCCGTCGCCCTCATCGGATGTCACTCCGAAGGCGACCTTGTGATCCACCACACGGATGATTTTGCTCTTCACCCCATGCGCTTCGTACAGAGAAACGGCTTTGTTTATCAGCGCTTCGGTATTCGAAGTTTCGGGAGATTTTTTCAACGTGCAATTCAGGAATATGGCGGTCGTACTCATGGTGAAGGGGTTTTGGGGGTCGGGTCATCCCGTTGTTTTCCAAACAGGTCGTGCACGGAATTGTTGAATCCCCTTCACGTGGCCACAACCCTGTTAGTTTGACAATCCCCTGATTTCCCCGGCACGGTCTTGATTTCCCTCTTCACCGAATCAAGCCCAATCCGAGGAGCACGGCAAACATTTGCGTTGTGCCGTACTCGCCTTCGATGTAGTAGAGCGCATCGCCCGGCACACGGCTGTTGCCGGCGTATATCACCCCTCGATCCACGGTGTACAGAATGTCCAAGGCAAAAGTGGAATCGCCCTCGTACACTTTCCCGTCATCGAAAGTATATGCGATCTGCGAGGAGTACATGGCCGTGCCGCTATACAGCCGCCCGTCTCGAAGCGTGTACAGCAGATCGAATTCGGAGCCCGAACCTCCGGCCATGATTTTGTTTCCCACCACGCTGAACATCGCATCGGAATATGCGTGGCTGTACCCCGGAAATACACGCCCGTTCGTAACGTGCAGCACTTGTTCGGTGAGGTAACCCGTGTGGCCGCTGTACACGCGAATCTGCGCGGAAGCCTCCGCCTGCGAAATCCACAGCGCGGCAAAAAGTGCGAAAAAGTATGTCGTTCGGCGTATCATCGCGTGCCGCCGACGCCCTCCGCCTGTTCGGACTTCCGGTTTTTGGCCCAGCCTTTCTCGACCAAGTACTCGGCGATCTGCACCGCGTTGGTGGCGGCGCCTTTGCGCAGATTGTCGGCCACGATCCACAAGTTTACGCTGTTGGGCCAGCTGTGGTCGAGTCGAATGCGGCCTACGAACACCTCGTCCTTTCCTTTGGCGTAAAGCGGCATGGGATATTGGTTCGTGTCGGTGTTGTCCTGCAATTTTATGCCCTTGGTGTGGTGCAACAACGCGCGCAGCCCGGCGAGGGTGAACTCCTTCTCAAAGGTGATGTTGACGGATTCGCTGTGCCCGCCAACCACCGGCACGCGTACCGCCGTGGCGGTCACGTGCACGCCGTCGTCGTCCAAGATCTTTTTGGTTTCGTTTGTCAGCTTTTTCTCTTCCTTGGTGTAGCCGTCTTCTTCGAACACGTCGCAATGCGGCAAGCAGTTTTTGTCGATGGGGTAGGGATACACCATTTCGGCTTTCTCGCCTTTTCGCTCCATCTCGAATTGTTCAACGGCCTTTTTTCCGGTGCCTGTGATGGATTGGTACGTAGACACCACCACGCGCTTCACTTTGTAGTTGCGGTGCAGCGGCGCCAAGACCATCACCAATTGCGTGGTGGAGCAGTTGGGATTGGCGATGATGCGGTCGTTTTCAGTGAGCGTTCGGCCGTTGACCTCGGGGATGATCAGCTTGTGGTCGGGCGACATCCTCCACGAGGAAGAATTGTCGATTACCGTGGTGCCGGCATCCGCGAATTTCGGCGCGTAGGCCTTCGAGGCCTCACCCCCGGCCGAGAACAAGGCGATGTCGGGCCGTGCCGCGATGGCGTCATCCACGCTCACCACGGGTATTTTCCTCCCGTCGAATTCCAGTTCCCTCCCGAGGCTTTTTCCGGACGCAACCGGTATCAACTCGCCTACGGGAAATCGGCGTTCTTCCAAAACTTTCAGTATTTCACGGCCCACCATGCCGGTGGCGCCGACAACCGCTATGCGTATCGACATGGACTTCTCAATTCGATTGGATATCAAAAGTACTATATTTAGCCGCAAGGAAAGGCCCTATGGATTTTTGGAAATCGGCTTTGCTCTTCGCCTTGGCTTGTCTGGCCCTCGCGGGAGGCGTTCGCGGACAGTTTACGGATGATTTTTCTGACGGGGATTTCACCCAAAACCCGGTCTGGACCGGCGACGACACGCTTTTCGTGATCGATAACGGAGTCTTGAGAAGCAACCGAACCGGCGCCTTCGTATACCAACTCTCCTCCGAGAGCGCCTTGGTCGACGACGCCCGGTGGGAGTTTTGGGTTAACCTCGATTTTTCCGTTACCGGCGCCAACTACGTTGACGTTTATCTCATGGCCGACGGCCCCGACCTACACGGCGTGACCGACGGATATTTTCTCCGTCTGGGAGGCACGCCCAAGCAGTTCGCGTTGTTCTCCGTGGTCGGAGGCGTCGAAACCAAAATCATCGACGGCCCCGAAGGACAGATCGGCAGCTCTTCGAACAACACCTTCAACGTGCGGGTGGACAGAACCGACTCGGGGCTGTGGACCGTCGAAGCGGACGCCGGCGCCACCGGTGTTTTCCAAACGGTGGGGTTTGTTGAAAACGACCTCGTGGACGACGCCACCCACTTCGGTTTGAGAATCACCCAATCCAACGCCGCCGGACCCATCAACAGCCATTACTTCGACGATTTTTCCGTCGCCCCGATCCCCGTCGACCTTACTCCACCCGAATTGCTCGCGGCCGAGGCGCAAAGCCCGACGGAAATCCACCTGATCTTCGATGAGGCGGTGGACCACGCTTCCGCGGAACTCGCCGAGAACTATCTCGTTTCGTCGATCGGCAACCCTATACAGGCGATTCACGACGAGCAATCCCCGACGTTGGTCATGCTGACCCTCGCGGAGGACCTGGTTTCCGGCGAATCTTATGAGGTCACGGCAACGGGGGTGGAAGACCTGTCGGGCAACGCGACACCGGGCACTTCCGCGGGGTTTTTCTTTTACGAGCTCGGCGATCCCGACTACAAAAACCTGGTTTTCAACGAAATCATGGCCGACCCGAATCCTCCCGTGGGTTTGCCTGACGCCGAATACCTCGAAATATTCAACGCCTCGGATGAATTCTTCGACCTCCAAGACTGGACCCTCGTGAACACCACCACAGCGCGTACGCTCGGAGCCATGTTGCTTCCGCCCGGAGGGTACGCCATCCTCTGCGATGCCAACAACGCGGAGCTTTTCGAGTCCTACGGTCCCACGCTGGGAATTTCTTCTTTCGTGGCCCTGGCCAACGCCGGCGACAGCCTTACCTTGCTTTCCCCTCAAGGGGTGTTGGTCGACGTGGTGTCCTACACCGACGGCTGGTACGGGTCATCGGAATTTTCCTCGGGCGGTTACTCGCTGGAGTTGATCAACCCCTTCACCCACTGCGGCGGCGCTTCCAATTGGATGGCATCCCAAAATGGGGATGGAGGCACACCGGGAACGGTGAATTCCGTTTTTGACGATACTCCCGACACCACTCCACCTGCCCTGCAATCCTTTACAATCGACACCGACGGCGACCAAATTTCATTGGTTTTCGACGAGAATTTGGACGAAGAGTCCGTATCGACGGTGAACGTGAGCTTATCGCCGGAAATCGCCATAGTGGATGTTGTCGTCGCACCAATGAATACGCTCACCGTTTCGCTTGAAGCACCGATGGAGATTGGTGTACCTTACGAACTTTCCGTCGGCGCCCTCGCTGACTGTGAGGGAAATGTCGTGACCGAACCCATCGTCTTGTCGCTCTTTATTGGCGCTACACCCGGCTTGCACGACATCCTGATCACTGAAATCATGGCCGATCCCAACCCCTCTGTCGGCCTGCCCGAGGGAGAGTATTTCGAACTGTACAACACCACCGACGTGACCATGGAGCTCAAAGGTTGCGACCTATCCGGTTTGGTTTTCGAACATTCCACTCTTCTGGAACCGGGCGAGTACGCCGTGTTCGCGTCGGCTCAAAACACGGTGGTTTTCCTGACCCTGCCCGGTGTACGATTCCTGGAAAACCTCAGCACCACTTTCCTGACAAACGGAGGGCGGGAGCTGTTGCTGCGCAATCCTTCCGGCGAGGCCATCGACCGCGTGGCGTACGACCTTACTTGGTACGGCGACCCTGCCAAAGTGGATGGAGGGTATTCCCTCGAGCGCATCAACCTGGAGGAACCTTGTCGAGGCAAAGACAATTGGAGCGCCTCGATCGCCCCACTTGGAGGAACGCCCTTGGAAGTCAACAGCGTATACGACGATACACCCGATACCACGCCACCTTCCGTCACCGTCGCTTACGTGCGTGAATCCAATCGCGTAGAGGTGATGTTCACCGAGGTTTTGGATAGTTTGGGGGTGTTGACTGCGGAGGTTTCGATCTCACCGGAAATCCCGATTACGGCCCTCGACAATTTACCGCCGGAGTACAACGCATTGTCGATCACTTTCGGGCAGGACATGGAAGAAGGCGTGGTTTACGAACTCACCATTTCCGGCGTGTCCGATTGCATGGGCAACGTAGCGGATGAAGTTCAAGTCGTACGCGTGGCCCTCCCTCTCGCTCCGAAACCGGGGGATATCCTCGTCAACGAAATCCTTTTCAACCCCCGTACGGACGCATCGGATTTCGTGGAGGTGGTAAACGTCTCCGGAAAAGCCCTCAGCCTTCAAGGCATGAAACTGATCAATTCTTCCGGCGTGGAAAGAGTCGTCACAGACGAACCCATGTTGATCTTTCCCGGCGATTATGTCGTGTTTACACCGGCGCCGGAAAACCTGATCACCGAGTACCCTATGGGTCGGGAGGAAAACTTTTTCCGCATGGAGTCCCTGCCGGCTTTTCCCAACGCCGCGGGCTCCGTCATCCTTACCGACGCCTTGGGCGAAGTGCTGGACCGATTCGATTACATCGAAAATTACCACCTGCCCATGCTGGCGACCTACAAAGGCGTATCATTGGAGCGACTGAGCTTCACCCGGCCGACCAACGATCCCGGAAACTGGGCTTCGGCCGCCGAACAGGTTGGATTCGCCACGCCGGGATACCTCAATTCCCAATACATGCCTGAAGAAACCCTCGGCGAGGTCACCTTCGAATTGCAGGACAAGGTGTTCTCTCCCGACAACGACGGGTTTCAAGACGTGTTGTACATCAATTACCGCATGGACGAGCCGGGATTTCTGGCCACCGTCCGAATTTTCGACCGCCACGGGAGGCCGGTACGCGAGTTGACCAACAACTTGGTGCTCGCCACCACGGGCACTATTTCCTGGGACGGGGTCACCGACGATCGCTCCAAAGCCCGGATCGGGCCTCACATCATTTTAATCGAAACATACCACCCCGAGGGGCGCACCGAAACCTTCAAATTGGCCTGTGTCGTGGCCGGCCGATTATCCCGGTAATCCGGTTCGCCTTGCTACCTTTGCGGCTCCCATAAACTTTTGAATGCATGCATTCTCCCATTGATTTGCCCACTAAACTTCCCAAGGTGGGTTCCACTATTTTTTCCGTGATGAGCCGAATGGCGGCCGAGCACGACGCCATTAACCTTTCACAGGGATTCCCTGATTTCGAGGTCGACCCCGCACTCATCGATTTGGTGACGAAGTACATGAAGGAGGGCCACAACCAGTACGCGCCCATGACCGGCGTGGAGGAGCTCAGGAAAGCCATCGCCGCCAAAATCAAGAACGTGTACGGGCGCGCCTACGATCACGACGAGGAAATCACGGTGACCGCGGGAGCCACCCAAGCCATTTTCACGGCCATCACCGCCCTGGTTCGGGAAGAAGACGAGGTCATCGTTTTTACCCCCGCGTACGACTGCTACGTCCCTCCCATTCTGTTGAGCAACGCCAAGCCGGTTTATGTGCAATTGAAAGCCCCCGATTTCAAGGTGAATTGGGAGGAAGTTCGGAAGGTCGTAACTCGGAAGACCAAACTCATCATCGTCAACACTCCCCACAACCCCACCGGCACCATCTGGGATGACGCCGACATGAAAGAACTCGAGAAATTGGCGGAGAACAGCGACGCCATCGTGTTGAGCGATGAAGTGTACGAGCACATCGTATTCGACGGAAAAACCCATCGCGGTGCGGCGCGGTACCCCGGCCTCGCCAAAAGGTCATTGATCGTGGCCAGCTTCGGAAAAACCTTCCACGCCACGGGATGGAAAGTCGGTTACGTCTACGGTCCGGAAAACCTCATGTCCGAATTCCGAAAGGTGCATCAATACCTCGTGTTTTCCGTAAACACCCCCGTGCAGTATGCCTTTGCCGAATACATATCCGATCCGAACACGTATACAAACTTGTCGGAGTGGTACCGCCGGAAGCGTGACTTGTTCCTCGACGCCGTCAAAGACTCGAAATTTTCCGTTCTCCCCTCCCAGGGCACCTATTTTCAGCTGTTGGGATACGATAAAATCTCCAAGAAAGACGAGGCGGTGTTTGCCGAAGAACTGACCAAAAAGCACGGTGTGGCCTCCATTCCGGTGTCGGGGTTTTATCACCGGCCCTTGGAGCAATCGCTATTGAGATTTTGCTTTGCCAAAAATGACGACACTCTTCTCCGCGCCGCGGAAATATTGATTAAACTATGATTCCGATAGAAAATCTGAAAGTGGCTTTGCTACAAACGGAGCTGGCGTGGGAAGATTCCGAAGCCAACCTGAGGGCTTTTGATGCGCAGCTCTCCGACCTGAAACGCCCCGTGGATCTCGTGGTGCTTCCGGAAATGTTCAACACCGGATTTACCATGAACGCCGCCGAGATGGCGCAGGACATGGAGGGCGAGGTGGTCTCGTGGTTGGAGGCCAAATCAACCGAGCTCGATGCGGCCATCTGTGGAAGCGCCATCATCAAGGAAGGCGACAAGTACTTCAACCGCATGCTCTACGCGGTAAACGGCCGTGTTCGCCTGTGGTACGACAAGCGCCACCTCTTCCGCATGGCAGGTGAAGACGGAGTGTTTTCCCCCGGCGCCCAACGGCCCATGATCGAATTGAAAGGCTGGAGGATCATGCCCCGCGTGTGCTACGACCTCAGGTTTCCGGTGTGGAACAGAAATTACGATTGCGACCTTCAGATTTACATCGCCAACTGGCCACAAGCCCGCGTCGATGCGTGGGACAAGCTTCTGATGGCACGCGCCATTGAAAACCAATGCTACGTCGTAGGGGTAAACCGCGTCGGACAAGACGGGAACGACATCGCCTATTCGGGGCATTCGGTGGTGCTCGATCCTAAGGGAAATGCCCTGACCCCGGCTGAAAACGAGTCGAATGGGTGGATTTACGGCACGTTGGACATGGAAGCGCTGGAGGAGTTCCGAAAGAAATTTCCCGTCTACCTCGACGGAGACGAATTCGACATCAAGCTATAAGCCGTACGGGGGTACGGGGGCCCACTCGATCTCCACGTCCCAGTTGCTGCGCACTTCCACCGCTTCGGGGTACACGGAGACTTTCTCGGGTTGTTTCTTGGTGCGGTATCGCCCCGAATCCCACTCTCCGTTTTCGTTCTCGTCGTACACGATCTTGAGAGAGTAGCTGCCCGGGGCAAGCTGTTCGTAACTGATTTTCTCATTGGAAACCACCGGCGTGCTGCGCAAAACGGAGCCCGATGCCGAGACCAGTTGCAAAAGAGGGTTCATGCCCGGCCGAATCAGTGAATCCCCGATACTGACGATCAGATTCCCGTAATATTCCACTTCCCGCAAGGAAAAAAACAGCGTGGTGCTGTCGTTGTACGTGTCGAAAACGTCGCGAAAGGCTCCCGCTTCCAAAACCAGGCGGTAGTTGCACTCCGACACGAACTCGGCGGGAAATCCGACGTGCAGGTCGTCGTCGGAAATTTGGGGCTCGGGCGTGGGCAGGCGCGTTGAATCGCAGTACAAGGCGATGAGCGAAGTATCTATTTCCGCCACCGGATGGCGAAAGCGTATCCCGAAATCCTTGTTCAAATCCAGTTTGTTGCCCGCGTTGTTGGCTCGCAATTCCATCTTCGGTTTATCGCGAAAGCGCGGGTCGGTCTCGACGTACCACAAATTCGTGTCGGTCGGCAGGGTATCCACACGCAAAACCACGAGCAGTTCGTCGAGTTCCTCCCATTCGAGTGTGGTGAGGTTCAGCCAATTGCGCAGAGTGTCCCGCCCTTCCGAAAGCTTGGTTTGCGCCTCGAGCACCACGTCGGTGTCGGGGATCCGAAATTCGATCTCCGCCGATTGAACCGGCAAGTTGAACACCACTTGGTAATAACCGAAATCCTTTTCCTCCGTCGAGACGACGTACTGTGTGGAATCTTCTTCGATGAATGCGAAGATGCGGTGGTCTTCCTGCGTGCTGTCCGCGCGCTCCGAAGCGATGCGGTACCCGGGGAAGCCGATGATTTCGGGCGGACCGTTGTACATGTAATTCGGCGCCCCTTCCTTCAGCACGAAAACCTTGAAATCGCCCTCGGGCAAGTACTTGATCTCGAAGTTTCCCGCAGCGTCCGACAAGGCGAAGTAATCGGGCTTCACGGTCAGCGGCAAGGAATCCGCGTCGGCGTGGTACAGCATCACCGCGGCCTTGTCTACGGGCGACCCGTCCAGGGCGCGCACCACGGACCCCCCGATGGACAAGGAATCGATGAAAGTACCCGTGGAAAATACGTACACCAGATTTTCCGCGGGGTTTCTCTCTGTGATGTCCACCACGGAATTCCCGAAATTGAATTGGTAAGTCGTGTGGGGCAGGAGCGTGTCGACCCAGCTCACCGTCAGCGTTTTGCCGCGAATGCGATATTCCGGCGGCACCTTGAGCGGCGGCGAAATGATGAGGTTCTGGTTGAGGTTTTCCACGCTGAAAAATTCGTCGAAAGTGATGGAAAATGATCGCTCATCGAAAAGGGTAGAAAACAGCGGGGGGTTGTACTCCAGCACCTGTGGGGGAACGGTGTCGCGTTCGCCGCCCGACAAACCGGTTTGTTTGGCGCACCCTGCGGATACCAGCAGCACCGCCAAGGCCAGTCGCCAAAGCGCAGGGAATTTTGCGGATGTGCGCGGGGTTTTTTGAGGGTTTTTGTGGGTGTGTCTCATCCGGGACGGTTCCGACTTTGGCGGATAGCGAACTTCAAATCGGTGAGTGGTCGGGTAAGGCGGGCCGGGTTCTATATCCCCCATTCCTTCTCCCTTGCCGCACCGGTTTTGGTCTTCATCCATCAGGCGGTAAAGATAAATCATTCCACCGGTGCACCACCACGTCGGATTTTGAGGGAGGATGCGACCTCGGTTATCGACTCGATGCGTTAAGGCGAAAGGCGGCGGCCTCTCTCCGCACTGCGGTTAGGCACCCTGCGCGGAGACGGCGACCGGAGAAGCCCGTCGCCGCGCATAGGGAGCCTCGCGCAGTGCGGGGGGAGCCACAGCCTGTAGACTGGCCCCGGGCACGCGCATTACGAGCGCGGGTCGGGAATGGACTTTCTAAATCGTTCCGGATGGGAGAGTGCGATCCGGGCAACGCCCAAAAACCTATTTACGCGATTTACGCTCGGAAATATGCGTTTCAGGCGGTGGCCAAGGTGAGGATGCTCAACTTTTCCGCTCCCGCTTCGAGGAGGACTTTTCCGCAGGCTTCGAGGGTGGCTCCGGTTGTGATGACGTCGTCGACCAGCAAGACGTGCGCCTTGTCGAAGGCCTCGGGGTGGGTCACTTTGAAGATTCTGTCGACGTTCAGCCAGCGGTCCCACCGCCCTTTTTTGGTTTGGGAAGAGTTGTCGGTGACGCGAACGACGTTTTTCGTGACGATGCGGGCGTGGAAATTGGAATTCAGCCCTTTGGCTATGGGCACGCACTGGTTGAAACCGCGCAACTTGCGCTTGGCCGGGTGGAGGGGCAGTGGCACGATGAGGTCGGGTGGTTCGTACCCGTCGGCCATGAGATCGAAGGAATAGAGCTGTCCCAAACGCTCGCCCACTTTCGGGAAACCGCGGTATTTCAACATGTGGATGAGGGTCTGGGTGTAATTTCCGGGTGAGAAAACCAGAAAGGAGGAGGCTTGGTACACGTCGATCCTGCCGAAAAATTTGCGGAGGATGAAGTTGTCTTTCACCCTGTGGAGATTGGTTTTGGGGAGTTTGGACAGGCAGCCGAGGCAGATGAGCTTCTCGGACTTCATGAGGTAGCTGCGGCAGGTGACGCAAATCTTGGGAAACAAAAGTCCCGACAAATCCTTGATCCATTCAAAATCGTAATTTTGACTCTTGATCCACATCTCTTCACCCTTGAGGTGAAAAAGGTAGGCATTAAAAGATTGAACACCAAACCAACACCGCAGCAATGGCAGAAGAAACCTCAATCGAAAACAAGAAGGAACCCAAGGGAAACAAACAGACGATCGTCATCATCGTGCTCGGGTTGCTCGTAGTGGCGCTCGGAATCGCCCTTTTCATGGGACGCAAGACCATAGAAGAGAAGGACGAATCCATAGGCGAATTGCGCGTGGAACAACTCGAACTGAAGAGCGACCTCCAATCCATGCTTATCCAATACGACACGCTCAACGTGGAAAACGAGCAGCTCCGCGCGGAAATCAGCGCCCAACAAGCCGAGATCACCGACATGTTGAAGCAAATCGAAAGACACAAGGACGACGCATACATCATTTCCAAACTCAAACGCGAGGCGGCCACGCTGCGCGACATCATGAAGGGATATCTGGCGACCATCGATTCGCTGAATACCCTGAACATCGATTTGCGCAAGGACAACGAGTTTTTGGCCGAAGAACTCTCTACCGTAAAAACGAGGGCCAAGGAGCTGGAAGACACGAAGAAGAACCTGGAGAGCATCGTGGCCGAGGGGTCCGTGCTGCAAGCCACGGGTATGGAAAGTGTGGGAATACGCATCCGCAACAACGGGAAGCAGACAACGGTATCGCGTGCAGGAAGGGTGGACATGATACGCACTTGCGCCAATATCGCCGAAAACCGCATCAGCCCCTCGGGCAAGAAAACCATCTACCTGCGCATCATCTCACCCGACGGGGTGGTGATGGATAACCGCGAAGGGGATGAAAGCCGATTCGATTTCGAAGGGGTGAGCGGGAAATACAGCGTGAAACGGATCGTGGAATACAACAACGAAGCCATGGACGTGTGCGTGTTTTACAACGTCGACGAAGGCGTGGACCTCACCTCCGGAAAGTACATCGTGGAGATGTACGAAAGTGGTAAGCTCATCGGCAAAGCCGATTTCGATTTGAAATAATCCGACTTTCAGAAATAGGCGCGCATCTGCACGTTTCCGGTGTGGACGGCCTTGATTTCTTCCGACTTCCGGCCGTGGTAGTTCAGGTTGAGTTGGAGGTTCTTGCCGATGCTTCTCTGCACGCCGGCCGCCCACGTGAAGTTCCGGCCGTTTTGCAATCCGTCGAGCATTTCGTACGCCAAACTGTTGTTGGCGCTCCCGTCGAATTCGATGTGAATCGCGTTGAATTGGGCGGAAAAGAGGCCCGTCTCTACTTTGTTGTAGCGCAATTCCAACCCCAGATCGACCAGCCGTGCGGTTTCACCCCCCGTCGGCGCGACGTTGACCTTATCGGTGTATTCGTTGGACAAACTGAGGCGGAAGTCGGTGCCCGGTTGGTAGCTCAGGGTTTGTTTCAAGCGGTAGTATTCGATCAGGTAAGTGCGGCCCGACAAGAGGTCGGAATCGCTTTCGCGTTCACCGATCTCGTTTTCCACTGAGAGCCCCACGGATTTTATCAAGGTGAGCCGAGCCCGCAAAAGGTGGGAAACCGAATTCCGCGACTCGAAGCCGGCAGTCATGGGCAATTTGGATTTCTGAACGGCGTACCCGTAATCGGCGGCGAAGTTGGGATTGCTGCGGTTGAAGAACAATGTGCTGCGGATGCTCGACGAACGCGATACAAGCACGGAGTCCGACAGCTGATCCGCGAAGGGATTGTACCTGTCGGCGTCGTCTTCCCGTCGGGTTTTCCTTTCGATGCGAAAGGCCGTTTGTGAATTGAATCTCGACAGCACATTGAGAATGCCCTCGCTGTTGGCCCACGATTGCAAGGGATTCAGATTGAGCGTTTGGGAGTATTTGTTGGAGTAAACCCGCTCGTAATCGTCGGTGGGCGTGTACACTCGTATGTAGCGGTCGCCGTCTTCCGGGCGGGCGGTCTCGAATTCGTTCAATTCCCGGATGCCGTTTTCGTTGTAATCGATCCATGTGAAGGGCCCTTGACCGGTGGGATCCTGCAGGTACACGAACTCTTGTTTGCGCTCCAACCCCGATCCGATCGCGTAATTGGTGGAGGTGGTGACGGCATTTTTCCAGAGACGCATGTTGTGGTCCAGACGAAGCAACACGGTTTTTTCCGGCGCCGCGTCGGATAATTCCTCGTCTTTGATGCGGAGGATGCGTCGGGTGGCCGTCGCCGACAGCCGATTGTTGGGGTTGGACGCCAGGGTGAGTTCGGCTCCGTAATTTTGGGCGTGCGTGGAGGTGGCGAAGCGATTGGACGACACGGCGAAATCTTCCCTCTCCCCGTAAAAGACGCGGTACTGAATCTGAGTGCTGTCCGATTCGGCCAAGTACACCTCCCAGTCGTAAAATCGGTAGGCCGAGGGCAGCAGGGAATCTCCCCCGGCGGCGAATCGGCGGTTGGACTCCCGGTCGTCGCGAAACCCGATTTTCGAGAAGAAAAGCGTTTTTTCAATGCGGCTGCGGTGCCTGAAAAACTCAGAGGGATTTTGCCCCCGCGTGTGCAGCAAGCTCGCAGACAAATCGGCCGAAAAACCGGTCAATTCGGCGGAGGCGACCAAGTCGTTTTTCAATCCCGAATAGAGGCGACCGGCGTAAAACTCGCTGATGGTGTAATCGGCTTTGACGAGGTTGGTCTTTCGAAATCCCACCGCCGCGCGGGAAATGCGCTGCTCCCGCCGTGAAATTTCCAATGGCAGGTTCCAGTCGCGCGTAAACTCCACCGCGCGGTAGGGCTCCAAGGGGTTGAAGTTTTCGCCTATCCACTCCAGCTCCGCCGACCCGGTGATCTTCGCCGCGTCGACTTCCTCGCTCAGCGGCATTTCGTGCGAAATACGCGCCGACACGGCGGGGCTGAGGTTGTCTTCATTCCCGATGTCGGAAAACGTATTCGGATCCATGTGGGTGAATCCCCCTTCTATCTTGGCTTCGGTTCTGTCGGAAAATTTGTACGTCCCGCCCACCATCACCATCTGCGTTTTTTTCGGGGCGACGAGACGGCGAATGGGAGCGTAGTTTCCCGATCGGATCACCTGCCCGTTGGAGGTGTCCGGCGCCACCCATCTGAATACACGCCCACCGGCGTCGAATCCCGCCTGAACGTAATCGCCGTTTCCGGCACCCACATCGCTGAATACCACCCGGTAATACGGCGGCGTATCGGGGCCGGCCCGAACGAAAACCGTATCGTAGCCCAAAGAATCCCGAACGGTATACAGGATGACGTCGTTGGTAAACTCCTCCACCGGCTCGTAGCCGGGGGCCACCGCACCCGAGGGGTCGTTGCCGGCTCCCGCGAGGATGGCTTTTTCCGCGTCGCCCAAATCTTGTTGGAGGGATTGGTTTTTGGCGTCCTGCTCGGTGTAGAAATTCACGTACGCCGAAAACCGATCGCTCTTCAATCCGGTGGAAGTCTGCACCAAGCTCCGCGCGTAGTTTGCGTCCGAGTATTGAAATTCCGCGGTGATCCGCTTGTCTTTGGTGATGGGTCGACGAGTCGTGAAGGTGATTTCGGCCGTGTTGTAGTCGATCACGTAATCCCGGTCCTGCCCCCTTTCCAGCTGCCTGCCGTCGATGAAAATCCTCTCCGTGCCCGCGATGACAATGATGAAGGCTTCGTTTTCATTGCCGCGCAAGCGGTAGGGACCTTGATTTCCTTCCACACCCTGAATTTCGTTACGGGCGAATTTTCCCCGCGACAGGGCCGCGGAGGTCTGCGTAAAGAATTTCACGTCGGAACCTTCGCGGAGCGGTCTTTCCGTAGTGAAGGACGCCCCTTGGGCCCTCTTGCGGTACCGCGTGAAATACCCCACCGCACCTTCGATTTCGAAGTCCCCGGCGGTGAGTTGGCTTCGGTCGTCGAAAAGCCGGATGTACACTTGGTCGAATTCCTGCAAAACCGCCGTATTGCCTTCGGGCTGAATGGGAATGTTGTCGTCGCTGACTGACGCCAACACGTTGATGTTGTCGGTGAGTTTGCCGCTCAATTGCAGACTGAGGGTGCTGTTGACCGAGAGGTTGCGGTTGTTTCCGAATCCCACCCCCCTGGATATGCTTCCCGATCGGCTGAGGTCGGTGGAACCGAAGAAGGGTTCGGACGCGACCACCGGCGAGTAGGTGTACGGGTTTTCGAGGTATTCGCTTTCGGGGCGGATCAGGTCGGTGGAATAACGCCGGTGGGGTTGCATAAAGTCGAAGGAGGCGACGCGGTACGTGGCCGTCATCGTATCGGTGGGTACACCGTGAAGGAACACCACCCGGGGCGTGAAGGGAATGGCGTGAAAGAGGGAATCCGGATACCGCTCTCCGCGGAGAAAAAGTTTCAGGCTGTTGGGAACGATTCCCAACGTGTCTATCGCGGTGGTATCGCCTTGGGGCAGGAAGGTGCGAGTGCGGGAATTGGCTAGGGAATCCGGCTGGGCCTGCAAGGGCATTCCCCCGGCGAGCGACAAAACCAAATGCAAGACGAAGACCGCGGAGCCGAGAACCCCGAGTCCACCCGTCTTTCTCCCCCTTCGTGGCGAGGGGCCGCCACGCGTCGCCGGCAAAACCGCGGGATAAAATTTAGTTTTGGATATTTGCAAACCAAGGGGGGATTAGCTTTACGCCCCAACGTTACGGAACAATACGAAATTTGGCCCTTAAAATTATATCATACAACCTGAACGGGATTCGAGCGGCCATGCGAAAAGGACTCGTCGATTGGTTGAAGTCCGAAGACCCGGATGTTTTCCTCGTTCAAGAGACCAAAGCCCAACCCGAACAGATCGATCTGGCCGCCTTCCAAGAGGCGGGTTACCACCCTTTGATCCACAGTGCGGGCAAGAAAGGTTACTCCGGCGTGGGCGTGTTTTCGAAGATGAAACCCGACCGCCATTTCGTCGGCATGGGCATCGACGAGTACGACGCCGAGGGCCGTGTGCTTCGAGTGGATTTCGGAGAACTGACCATCCTGAGCACCTACTTCCCATCGGGGACGAGCGGGTCGATACGCCAGGATTTCAAAATGAAATTCCTCGAAGATTTCTCGGTCTACGCGCAAGACCTTTTACAGAGCCGACCCATGACCGTGATCTCGGGCGATTACAACATTTGCCACCGGCCCATCGACATCCACAACCCCGTGGCCAACAAAAACTCCAGCGGGTTTCTTCCGGAAGAACGCGACTGGTTCTCGGGATTTCTGGAAAAGGGATTCATAGATTCGTTCAGGCATTGCCACGGCGACGTTCCAAACAAATACTCGTGGTGGACGTATCGTCAAAGGGCGCGATCGAGAAACCTCGGATGGAGGATCGATTACCACTTGGTTTCCCGCGACCTCCAACAATCCGTCCGCGGTGCGGACATCCACTCGGATGCGGTTCACAGCGATCACTGCCCCGTGTCGATACAAATAGAATTAAACTGATTCCGACCGTCACATGAGTACCCCTTTCCGCATTTTGCGCTGTCTTGCCCTGACTTTTGCCGTGGTTTTGGCCGCCTGCTCCGACGTGAACGTAAATTCTTCGGCGGTTTCACCGGCCTACGATTCCGACGACGAACTGTACGGGGGCGTGTTCAACATGAACATCGGCTCGCACGTGCGCAGCATTTTTCCGCTCAACCTCATGGATGCGTCGGCCTTCAACCTCATGAACCAAGTGTACGAAGGACTGGTGAGCTTCGATTCCGACGGAAGGAACATCGTGCCGGCGTTGGCCGAGTCCTACGAAGTGAGCGGCGACGGTCTGGTGTACACCTTCCACATCCGAAAAGGGGTGAAGTTTCACGACGACGGTATTTTTGCCGACGGCAAAGGGCGGGAGGTCAAGGCACAAGACATCGCTTTTTGTTACGGTCAGCTGCTCACACCCTCGGAGAACAACCGCATGTCGGCGTTTTTGATCGACCTCGTCCGCGACGCCAGGCCCTATTACAACGCCGGTGGCGCCAACGCGGCCCAAGGCGAACTCCCGGCCGGCATCCGCGTGATAGACGATTACACACTCGAGATCGAACTCTTGCACCCCACGCCCAATTTCCTCACCGTGCTCACGCACTCCTGTTTTTGGGTTTACCCCAAAGAGCTGCTGGAATACGGAGACGGCGTGAACAGCTGGTGCATCGGCACGGGGCCCTTCCGCGCGCGCATCATCAAAATAAACGACGTGGTGATCCTCGAGAGGAATCGAAACTACTGGATGAAGGACGGCAAAAACCGATCACTGCCCTTCCTCGACGCCATTCGCTGCAATTTCGTCCTCAACGAAAACGAACAGCTGCGCTACTTCCAAACCGGCCACCTCGATCTCATCCTCGAAGTGCCCTTGTCCCGCCTTGAAGCCCTCGCTCAAGAGTACCGACAGTCCCCCAATCCACCCTTTTCCCTCATATCCCACGCCGGCCTGGGCATCGAGTATTACGGGTTCCAAAACCGGGGCGAGCTCTTCGCCGACGAAAACACCCGCAAGGCGTTTAATTTCGCCATCGACCGCGGGCACATCGTCGACAATGTGCTTCACGGCAGCGCCGATCCGGCGGTGCACGGATTCGTGCCGCCCGGCATGCCCAATTACGGCGCCGACAGCATCCGGGGCTGTGTGTTCAATCTCGATTCGGCGAGGCATTATTTCGCTTTGGCGGGCTACCCCGATGGCCGGGACTTTCCGGTGCTGACCATTCAAGTCGACGACGGAGACAAAACGGTGCTCGCCGTGGCGGAAGCCGTGCAGAGCATGCTTTCCAAAGCCTTGAACATCACCATTGAATTGTCCATTTTGCCGCGTAGCCGCCACTACGAAAGAGTGGAAGAAGGGGAGATCGATTTCTGGCGAGACCGCTGGGTGGCCGACTACCCCGACGCCGAAAATTTCCTCAAACTATTTCATGGAAAGCTGGTTCCCGACGATTCGGTCAAAGCCTCTTACCTCAACAGCGTGCGCTTCAAACACTCCGAATTCGACCAATATTTCGAAGCGTCACTGGCGAGCACCCGGCCCGAAGAGCGCCGTCAATTGATGGAAGCCGCCGACCGGGTCATCGTCGAGCACGCCGCCGTGTTGCCGCTGTATTACCCGCGTTGGAATTGGCTCGTGAGTTCGCGAATCCGGAATTTGGAGCTCAACGGCATGGGCCACCTCGACCTGCGAAGGGTGTACATCGCCGAGAGTTGATCGAAGGGACGGGCGTGGTTATAAGGGTTTTTGTGGGTGGGAGGTCCGATGGTGTCGATCCACGCCGAACATCGCGACAAACACGGTGAAGAAAGTGACCCCCGCTTGGGTTTCCAGCGTATCTTCCGTCATGCACGACATGGCCAGCAACAGAGCCAGGCACCACACCAAATAGTCGCTCTTTCCGGCGTACACGAAGGTGTAAAACACCGCGGTAAACGCCAGCAAACCCCACACTCCGAAGGTCACGAAAAACGTGAGGAATTGATTGTGGGCGCGGTGGCGGAATTCCGGATCCAAGGGGATGTCGAAGCGCTCGTAAGCCGATTTGAACTCCCGTCGCAAATCGCCGGTGCCGGTGCCGGTCCAGAAGTTTTCCTTGATCAGCTTCCCGGCGACATTCCAGTACACCACGCGCTGAAACAGCGAAGAGCCCGAGGCATCTCGGGAGTTGAGGTAGGCGTGAATCCCGAAAAGCATGACGTGCCACCTGAGCCTCACCCCCGAAGACTCCGCATATATCGGCGCCGCGTACCCGGATTCTATTCGTCTGACGTCTTCGTCGCTCAGGGCGGCCACACCTTCCCTGTCTTTGTTTAAGCCCTTGGCGGTCATGTACCTATACAAACGGGCTTCCAGCGCTTCACCATCGGGATCAGCGGGGGGAAGGTGCAGGTCGCTCCTCTCGTTCCACGCTTCGTACACCTCTTCTTTCGAGAGGTAATAAAACACGTGGCGCCCGTTTTCCACTTGGTAAGAAGGAATAAAGGTGTAGGCATTCCCCGAAGAGGTGTAGAGGGTTTCTTGCGGAATGCGCTCGTCGGAGGTGAAATACGACTCGTAGCCTCGCCACGCCAGCGCGCCCAACACGAGCACCACTACCGACAATGCCACCACGCTGCCCGCCAAATACCGTTTTCCGAATCGCCGGTACAAGAAGTACAAGGCCGAAAACGCCAGCAACAGCACCAATATCACCATGCCCGTCGCCGATTGGATGAAGTTGAGAAACACCACGCAAGCCAGGGCCGTGACGTAGGAGTAAATCTTCCACCCCCGTGATAGTGAACCGCCGTATGCAATGGCCGCGACCACGGCGGCGACCATCATGAGACTGAGGCGGATGTGAGAAATGTCGCCCACCATTTCCCGCATGTCGAGCACCGGGCCGTCGTGAGTGGAGTAGTTGTACAAAGTTGTGAACATGGCCACCCACAGTCCGGCGGAAAACCAGAAAAGAACGCGGAGGGTATCGCGTCGATTTCGGGAGACGCCGCCCACGGCCACGCACAGCACGAGTATATTCAGTTTAATGCGCAGGTCCTTGAAAGCCCCGTTCCAGTCTTCTGTATTTACGAGCCAGATCAGGTGAATGGCGAACAAGGCGATCAGCGCCAGCGCCGGCCGGTTTGAGCGGAGGATTTCCCAGCCTTTCTTCGGGCCGGGGTAAACAAACCACCACGCGGCCAGCAAGATGGTGGCCACGCTCATAAGCAGGTTCAGGTTGGGCATGCCGAACGCCAATACCGACAACAAGACCACATGGGCATTGTGCAGATATTTCCGGGGGGCGCTCAAGGGAAGAAAGCCGACTATTTTTTGGGTGGGCTCAGGATTTCGGCGTAGCGCGCCGGATCGGAGAGCACCGCTTTTGCTTCCAGCACGCTTTCATCCTCGGCCAAAGCGGCCCGGATGCGGCCTTCTTGGTAGTAGTACCGCGATACGATTTCATTTTCCAGAATCAATCGGATGTCGTCGCGGAAGATTTCCACGTCTTTGTTCTTCTTGCCGTGGAGGGCGTCGAGCAATTCTTCGAATTCCGACTCGGCCAAACCGTAGTACTTTTCTTTTTGCGCCACGGAAATCAGCGATTCGAGTGCGGTTTCGGTGTCGGTGGTGTAGCTGTAATTCTGCGTGTTGAGAAATTCGGTGAAGGCCTTGTACTCCTCGTCGCTCAATTGGAAGGTTTCCGGCGCGGGGATGGTGTCGTGCTCCGCGGCGTACTTTCCGGCGTATTTGAAAAACAGGCTCTCCGAAAGCAAGCTCATGATCACGTGGGGGATTTCCTTTTCCTCGATGCGGATGTCGGGCATCAAACCCCGTCCGTCCATGACCTTGCGGCCCGCCTTGGTGTAAAACACTTTCAGCAAAGAGTCAGGTACTTCTTCCACGTCTCCGTCGGCGGTGCGATGGCTGTAATCGAGCTTTTGGATGCACCTCCCGCTGGGAATATAGTATTTGGCCACGGTGAGCTTCAGTTTGTTGTTGTACTTGAGGTCTTTGGTCTCCTGCACCAATCCCTTTCCGAAGGTGCGGTTGCCGATGAGCACCCCGCGATCCAGGTCTTGAACCGCACCGGCGACGATCTCCGATGCGGAGGCGCTTCCTCCGTCGACGAGGATGACCAAGGGTATTTCCAGATCCAGGGGGTTGTCGGGCGCCACATGCGTGCGATCCCACTCGGGAATCTTGCCTTTGGTTTGAACGACGGTCTGCCCCTTGGGAACGAAAAAGTTCGTGATTCTCACGGCCTCGTTCAGCAGTCCGCCACCGTTTCCGCGAAGGTCGAACACCAAGGCTTTCATTCCTTTTTCATCGCGGAGCTCGAGGAATGCTTTTCTCACCTCCGCGCTCGCGGTGCGCGTAAAACTGTTGAGGTTGATGTATCCGATGCTGTCGGTGAGCATGCCGTAATACGGCACGTCGGGGATTTTAATCTCCTCGCGTTTCAGTGTCACGTCGTGCGTTTCGCCTTGGCGCTCGTAGGTGAGCGTCAGCGTGGAACCCGACTGGCCCTTCAGAAGCTGACTGATTTCCTCCTGGTTTTTTCCCTCCACCGATTTTCCGTCGATGGCCAGGATAAGGTCGCCGGCCTTCAGCCCGCCTTTTTGCGCGGGAAAGCCCTCGTAAGGTTCGGAGATATATACCTTTCCGTCGATGCTTCGGATCAAGCTGCCGATTCCGCCGTACTCCCCGGTGGTCATGAAGCGATAATCCTCGATGCGGCTCTCGGTGATGTACGTCGTGTACGGATCCAAAGAGGTCAACATGGCGTCGATGCCGACGCGCATCAATTCACCGGGTTGGGTCTCGTCGACGTAATACATGTTGATGTCGCGGTACAGCGTGGCGAAAATCTCCAAGTTTTTGGCCACTTCAAACAAGTTGTTTCGCGCCGAAGTGGCGTAAATACCCACAAAACCCGCCACGGCCAATCCCGTGATCACCAGTCCTTTCTTCAATTTTTGCATCCCGGTTTCTTTGATGTTTATGTCTCCGCCCCAAGGGGTTTCTTCCTTGCATTAAAGGTACGATACCCGGCTCATAATAACGCCCGCACTCCGATGTCGGGGCGCGACACGGGGTTAATTGTTGTTAAACAGCCGGTTATGTCGAGGGTTTGCCCAAGGCGAGTTCCAGCCGTTCCACGACGCAAAAATACGCTTCTTTCAACGTGGTAAAACTCACATCGGAATCCCCGCCGTATACAAACGCGATCAAAAGCCTTGTATTTCGATACAGTGACGGATCGATCTTGTTGGTGCGGTACAACTCCCGGATTCGGCGTTTGACGCGGTTTCTGTCCACGGCGCGGGGAACCCTGCTTTTCGGCACGGCGATCAGTACTTGCACTTTTCCGCTCCCTTCGGCGTCGGGCATCTTCAGCCACTTGGCGAGGATCACGCCTTGTCGAACGGCCGCTCCCGAACGAAAAAGAAGGTCGATGTCCTTTTTCGAACACAACCGTTCGCTTTTGGGAAAAGAGTTTTTTTTCATCCCGTCCAATCACCGACGGACTCCGGCGTTACTTCACCTTTTTGATGTACTCCTCGATGGCCGCCGACATGGAGGGAATGCCCGGTTTGGGGGCGTACACGTCGAGCCTCAGGCCCGCTTCCTTCACCGCGTCCGACGTGGTGGAACCGAACGCCGCGATGCGGGTTTTGTTCTGCTTGAAGTCGGGGAAGTTCAAAAGCAAGGATTCGATCCCCGACGGACTGAAAAACACCAACATGTCGTAATTGACGTCCGCCAAGTCGGACAGGTCGCTGCACACGGTGCGGTAGAACACCGATTTGGTGTAGCGGATGTTGTACTTGTCGAGCAAGTCGGTGATGTTCCGCTTGTGGATATCCGAACAGGGGAGCAGGAATTTCTCGTTTTTGTGTTTTTTGATCACGGTCATCAAGTCGGCGAAGCGGTGCTTGCCGTGAAAGATTTTTCTCTTTCTGTAGACCACGTATTTCTGCAAGTAGTACGCGGTCGATTCCGAAAGACAGAAGTATTTCATGGATTCCGGAACCGTTACCCGCATCTCTTTGGCCAGGCGAAAGAAGTGGTCGACCGCATTGCGGCTCGTGAGGATCACGGCCGAATGCTCGAGGATGTTCACCCGTTGTTGACGGAATTCTTTGCCCGGTACACCCTCAACGTGGATAAAGGGCCTGAAATCGATCTTGATCTTGTACTTTTCGGCCAAGTCGAAGTAAGGGGATTTATCGGAAGCGGGGCGGGGTTGGGAAATCAGAATTGATTTGACCTTTTCTGCCATAGTTACGCTGCTGCATTATCTCGCCTCATGCCGAGAATGCCATGTTTACGGCACTTAAACCCAAAGCAATCGGCAAAATTTCGAGAGTGCAAAGGTACGAAATTATGTACAGACCGGAAACGCGATAGGACATTGCGATTCCAACACCGCGGATATAACGGAACAGAATGAAAAACAGGAAAATAATCCCGGAAATCAACAATAGTGTTGGTAAGTTCCCCACGTTCGTCAGCGCCAAAACCAACCCGAGAGGGAGCAAAACCAGCCCGGCGGCGTTGTTCGTCAGCACCACGCCGTACGTGTATTCGTTCAGCGGACCGTGGTCGAGGTACAACCAACCCAAGAACCGCATTAAAATGACTTTCAGCAGGTACACCACCAGGATGCCCGCAAACAAGTAAAGGTATCCGACGAATCCCGTAATCACCTCGGGCAGAATGCCGTAATACTTGCAGGCGAGATAGGTAACCAGGGCCAAGGACAAGCAGAAATTCAAATACAAAGCCACCGAAGCCCGGTGGGAAAACAAAGCCTCATCCCGCATGATCATGCGGAGCATTTGCATGCGGAGGATGCCGCGGAACAACCGAGGTAAACGCCGGGGATAACTGACGCGGATGAACGCCACCAATACGGCGCCCGTCAATACCACCCATAGCATCCAAGGCTCGAACAAACTCGGGTTGGGTCGAAGAATGGGGTCCATGCCGGGAAAGAGTTCTTGCTCCACGGCATAAATGTAAGTCTTTGGCGATAGATGTCACACCCACGAAAACCAAAACCCAAACCGCGCTCCGGGCCGGCGCAACCGCACCCAACTATTCCACCGGCCCGACGTCATTTTTGTATACCTTTAATTCCATGTGCCTGCCGAGATTTCATCTCACCGTTTTCGCCCTGCTCTCGAGCGTTTTGTCGTGGGCCGCGGGAACGCATGGCCCGGTATTCACCCAAAACGACGGACAGTGGCACGAAGATGTGCACTTTAAGATCGCGGTGAGCGGCGCCTACGTCTACCTCGACCGGGAGGGCATGACCGTCGACATGCTGGAAAGCACTTATTTCGATAAGCTGCACAGGCAGCTGCACGGTGAAGAGGATTCCCTCAGCGGTGCGGGACACGTGTTGAAAATCAGGATGGTCGGTGCGGATTTTTCCCGGCCCTCGCAAGGTGATGAGGACGTGGGCCACTCCTACAACTACTTTCTCGGCAACGACCCCTCCCGGTGGGCTACCGACGTGAGGTCGTTTCGTTCCGTCACATACCGCGACGTGTATCCGGGCATCGACGTGGTGTACCACACCCGACGCGGGAAGTTGAAATACGACTTCCGCGTTTCGCCCGGTGCCGACCCCGGTGCGGTGTCCACCTCCATCGAAGGGGGACATCGGATTTTTATTCGCGACGGCGATCTTGTGGTCGCAACTTCCGTAGGCGAATACCGGGAAGTGCGGCCCTACGCTTACCAAATCGACGAACAAGGCCGGGAGGTGGAGGTTCCTTGCCGCTTCCGATTGACCGGCGACGAGGTGAGCTTTGAATTTCCCGAGGGCTACGACGAGACCCTTCCCCTCGTCATCGATCCCGAAATCGCCTTTTCGAGCTTCGTCGGATCGGTGTCCGACAACTTCGGCTTTACCGCCACCTACGACGACGAAGGCAATCTCTACGCCGGCGCCATCGTGTTCGGCTCCAATTACCCCACCACCGCCGGCGCCTACCAACAGGTGTTCGGAGGCGGCAACATCGACTGCGGCATCACCAAATTCAGCTCCGACGGCACCCAGCTTCTGTACAGCACCTTCTTCGGTGGTTCGGCGGCCGAATCGCCGCACTCCATGATGGTGAACGAAAACAACGAACTCTACGTCATGGGATCGACGGGATCTTCGGACATGCCGGTCACTCCCGACGCGCTGCAAACGACTTTCGGCGGGGGAACCATGGTGCCGGGCATCGGTTTTCAATACTCCTCGGGGGTCGACGTGTTCGTGGCGCGGTTCAGCGCCGACGGCACGGAATTGCTGTCGTCCACCTACGTGGGCGGTTCGGGAAACGACGGAGTGGGCACGGTGAACGCGCTGAATTTCAACTACGGCGACATCTTTCGGGGCGAGATCGTGGTGGGTGACGACGGGCACGTGTACCTCGGCACGGTGAGCACTTCCTGGGATTTTCCGGTGGTGGGAGGTTTTGCCACGCAACCCGTTTCGACCTCCTCGGGAGTGGTTTGCAAGATCAATCCCGACCTGTCCGAGATGGTGTGGTCCACCTTCACGGGCGGCACGACCAACAACGCGGTGTACGGCATCCAAGTCGCCCAGGACGGATCCGTCTACGCCACCGGAGGGACCGGCTTGGGAACCCTTCCCGGCACCGCCCAAGGATATCAGCCCGTCCACGCAGGCGGTACGGCCGATGGGTTCGTGCAGTGCATCGCCCCCGACGGCGCATCGGTAATGTCGGCCACCTTCGCGGGCACCAACGCGTTCGACCAGATTTATCTCGTACAGCTCGATTCCGACGGCTTCGTGTACGTGGTGGGGCAATCGATGGGCTCCATGGAAATCACCGACGGGGTGTATTCCAATCCCAACGGCAAGCAATTCATCAGGAAATACACTGCCGACCTCGGCGACATGGTGTGGGGAACCGTGATCGGCAGCAGCAGCGGGCAGATCAACATTTCGCCTTCGGCCTTTTTGGTGACGCATTGCAATCAAATTTACCTCTCGGGCTGGGGAGGCTCGGTAAACAACCTCGGAAACGCCGGCGGAAATACGTTCGGCCTGCCCATCACGCCCGACGCGTTTCAATCGAGTACTGACGGCAGCGATTTCTACCTTATGGTGTTGGAAGCCGACGCCACGGACTTGGTCTACGGCACTTACTTCGGCGGTGCTTCCAGCCCCGAGCACGTGGACGGAGGAACCAGCCGATTCGACAAAGACGGCACCGTGTATCAGGCCGTGTGCGCGGGGTGCGGCGGCAACGACGATTTTCCCACACAACCGGGAGTGTGGTCGCAAACCAACGACGCCTCGAACTGCAACCTCGGGGTGTTCAAGTTCAACCTGTCCTCCGTTTCGGCGGTGGCCGACTTCGACAATTCCTCCGCCCAATGTCAAGGCGAGGAAATACAATTCCAAAATCTCAGCACCGGGGCGGATACGTATTTGTGGGATTTCGGCGACGGGAACACCAGCACGGAGACTTCGCCGGAGCACGCGTACGACGAGCCGGGCACCTACGAAATCACGCTGTACGCCGAAGACTCAAACGGCTGCCTCACCGACGACTCGACGACGATCACCGTTGAAATCGGCGCCCCGCCCCTAGTGGAGGTTGATGAAGCCCCGCCACTTTGCGTCGGCGAGACCGTTCAGTTGAACGCGTCGGGGGCGGAGTCTTACACGTGGTCGCCGTCCACGGGGCTGAGCGCCACCGACATTCCCGACCCGGTGTTTTCGGGAGAGGAGACCACCACATATACCGTTACCGGAACGGGGCAGTGCGGCAGCAGCGAGGCGACGGTGACCGTCACCGTGGGTGAGATCGATGTGGAAGTGGAGGAACTCGTGAAACTCTGCCCGGGAGAGTCCCACACCTTCGATGCTTCGGGAGGTACGAACTACCTCTGGGAACCCGGGGATTACCTCGATGACGACGACGTGCCCAACCCTACCACCACTCCCGACGAGAACGTGACGTACACTCTCACCGTTTCCGACGACGCGGGTTGCGAAGGTGTAGCCCACGTGCAAGTCATCGTTCTCCCTCCGCCACCCACCTTGACGGTGGGCGGGCCGTACGTGGCGTGCAACGGCGACCCCGTTCGGCTGTTCGTATCCGGCGGTGGGGAAGAGGGGTACGTGTGGAGCCCCGAATCGGGCCTCGACGATCCCCACGTCGCGAACCCGTACGCCAATCCGATTCACTCCACCACCTACACCGTGACTTCGGAAAACGAATGCGGAACCGGCACGGCCGAAGTGGTGGTAAAAGTGTCTTTCGTCGACGTGACCATGTCCACCGATTCGGTGGTGTGTTACGACACCCCTTTCGAGGTGGCTGCTCAGGGAGGCATGAATTACAAGTGGCGGCCGCCCCACTTGTTTGCCGACCCGGGCGCGGCGGTAACGCAAGCCACCATTACTTCCGGGCGGTACATCGAAGTCATCGGGTACAACGCCGACGGTTGCCACGACGTGGCCACCGCCTTCGTCAACGTGCACCCGAGGGCGGCGGTAAACGCGGGAGCCAATCAGATCGTGTATTACGGCGAGTCGGCCACTTTGCACCCCTATTCGCCCTATCCGGTGGTGTGGGAGGCCGATCCGGATTTGTCGTGCACCCACTGCGCCAATCCGGTGGTATCTACGCTGGAGTCTTCGTGGTATTACGCCACGGTCACCGGTCCGGAAGGGTGCGTTGAAATCGACAGCGTGAAGGTGATCGTGCGCGGCAACATCTACGTGCCCAACGCATTTTCTCCCGATGGGGACGGGCTGAATGAAATCTTCAAAGCGAAGGGGGTGGACATCGTGGAGTTCCGGATGGAAATTTTCAATCGCTGGGGCGAGATGGTCTTCGAAAGCGATGACATTAACACGGGCTGGAACGGCAGTTCGCCGAATTCCGATTACTACGCTCCGCCGGGAGTGTATCCGTACCGCATCGTAGCTCGAGAGCACGGCGGAGAGGTCTATGAAATTCAGGGGCACGTGACCTTGATACGCTGAGTCACACCCACAAAAACCCAAAAACACACGGTGCCCGGCGTGGCGAGTCTTCACTTACCGCGGCGGTGCGGCGGCTGCCAATCGCTTGCGGGGTCTTATACGAAGCGTGGATCGGTGTCCATCACGGTGCCGCATTCGTTGCACGTGCGCAATTCCTCGCTGCCGTAAAAGTGTTGGAAATGCGGCAGGAAGTCCTTTTCGATGTCTTTCAGCGGGAAGTAAACTTCGTGCAGTTTGTTGTTGCAATTCTCGCAAAACCAGAGCAATCCGTCGGTAAAGTCGCCGTTTGCGCGCACCCTTTCCACCACCAGTCCGATGGATCCCGCGCTGCGGAGCGGAGAGTGCGGCACTTTGGGGGGCAGCAGAAACATGTCACCGGCGTTCAGGTGCACCTCCCTCGCGAGGCCGTTTTCCTGAATTTTAACCGTAATGCTGCCTTCCAGTTGGTAAAAAAGCTCCTCCGTTTCGTTGTAATGGTAGTCTTTGCGCGCGTTGGGCCCCCCGACCACCATCACGATATAGTCCTTGCCTTCAGGGTATAAATTCTTGTTGCCCACGGGCGGCTTCAGTCGATCGCGGTTCTCTTCGATCCATTTCGTGAGGTTGATTGGCTTGATCATGGCTGCTCATTTTGACGTGGAAAGTACGAATTACGGCCGGAACCCCGAGGTTTTCCCCCCAAAATCGGAGGTCGGTGGAAGAAAGATTTTAAAAGGGATGTTGCGTGTGCTTTGGGTGTGGGCGCATCCACGGGCCCAAAGTCGGGTTCTGCGCGGGAGTATTGGAGAGGAATGGGTATGGTGCACATCCCGCAAGTCTTATTCGTCCCGTGGCCGGTCTACCGGCGTTATCTCCCTCGCCGGCGTGGAGCGGTTGGACAAGCGGGCATACGGGCTTCCGCCGGTCGCCGTATCCCAGCAGCCATCCGCAATCCCGCCACCGAGGCAGGATGCTGCCGTCCGCCCTTGCGCGAACCGCGGCATAGGGGTTCACCGGGCGTCCAAGTCGTCATGTGGAGGTGTGGGGAGGGGTCGGGCCGGGGAGAGTATCAGAGAAAGCCCAACTCCAACATCGCCTCTTCGCTCATCATGTCCTGACCCCACGGCGGATCGAAAGTGAGGTTGATCGACACGTTTTTCACCTGTTCGATTTCCCTCACCGTATCTTCGACTTCCTGAGGCAGGGATTCGGCCACGGGGCAAGAGGGGGTGGTCAAGGTCATGGTGATCACCACGTCGTTGTCTTCGCTGATGTCGATGTCGTAAATCAAGCCCAGTTCGTACACGTCCACCGGGATTTCCGGGTCGTACACGGTTTTGATGCGGGCCACGATTTCTTCTTCGAGTTGTTTCTTGTCCATGTCGTTCAGTTATTGGCTTTGAAAGCCAGGGCGTAATACTTCATCTGCTTGATCATCGCCGCCAGCCCGTTCGACCGAGTAGGTGAGAGGTGCTCTTTCAGCCCGATCTCATCGACGAAAGCCGCGTCGGAAGCGAGTATTTCTTCCGGCGTACGGTTGTCGTACACGCGGATCATCAGCGCCACGATGCCCTTGGTAATGATGGCGTCGCTGTCGGCGGTGAACCGCACCCTGCCGTCGACGAGCTCGGCGTGGAGCCACACTTGCGACTGGCAACCCCGGATGAGGTTTTGGTCGGTTTTGTGTTCTTCGGCGATTTTGGGAAGGCTCTTTCCCAAGTCGATCAGGTGTTCGTATTTCTCCATCCAACCGGGGAAAAACGCGAATTCTTCGACGATTTCCGCTTCCGTTTGGTTGATGTCAGTCTGCATAATTTCAGTCTTTCAGCATGCGTACCGCTTTCTCCACCCCGAGTTTCAGGGCGTCCACCTCCGCGAGGGTGTTGTACACCGCAAACGAAGCCCTCACCGTTCCCGGCACTCCGTACTTTGCCATGAGGGGCTGCGTGCAGTGGTGGCCGGTGCGCACGGCCACACCGAGTTTTTCGAGTATTTGACCGATGTCCGTGGGGTGGGTTCCGTCTACGACGAAAGACACCACCGCCGCCTTGGGTCGCGCCGTGCCGATGATGCGCAGGCCGGGAATGGTTTCCAAGCTCTTGGTCGCGTACTCCAGCAATTGCCCTTCGGTGTGTTCGATAAAGCCGTAACCGATTTCCGTCATGAAGTCGGCCGCGGCAGCCAGCCCGATCGCACCGGCCATGTCGGGGGTGCCGGCCTCGAATTTATAGGGCAGCGTGTTGTAGGTCGTCTTCTCGAACGTCACCGTCTCGATCATCTCTCCACCGCCGTGGTAAGGGGGAAGGGCGTTGAGGCATTCGGTTTTGCCGTAGAGGATTCCACTGCCCGTGGGGCCGTACATTTTGTGACCCGACAGGGCGTAAAAGTCGCAGTCCAGGTCTTGTACGTCGATTTTTGCATGTGGCGCGGCTTGCGCACCGTCCAGGAGCACCCATGCTCCCACGTGGTGGGCGGCCCGGGTGATTTCCTTCACGGGATTCACCGTCCCCAGGGAATTCGATACGTGCACGACGCTGACGATTCGCGTGTGCGAAGAGAGTTTCGACAGGAAATCCTCCATGTCGAGGGAGCCGTCCTCATTCACTTTCGCCACGCGCAGGGTGGCGCCGGTGTATTGGGCCGCCATTTGCCACGGAACGATGTTGGAATGGTGTTCCATTTCGGTGATGAGAATTTCATCGCCTTTTTTCAGCAATCCCCGCGACATGCCGTGGGCCACCAGATTGATGGCTTCGGTGGTGCCTCGCGTAAAAATGATCTCGGCTCGGTCGGCGGCGTTGACGAACTCCCGCATGCGGTCCCGCGATTCTTCGAAGCGCCGGGTAGCCACTTGGCTGAGGTGGTGCGTTCCTCGGTGCACATTGCTGTGTTCCCGCGTGTAGTAGCGCTCCATGGCCTCGAGCACTTGCAGGGGTTTCTGGGAACTCGCCGCGTTGTCGAGGTAGGCCAGTGGCCGGCCCTCCACCACGGTGTCCAAGATGGGGAATCGGCTGCGAATATCTTCCACCGTCAGGGTTTCCGATGCGTTGCTCGGGTTCATGAGGTCAGTTTGTCGTGAATGGTTCGCTGAACCATGGGTACCAGTGCGGGGTTGACCAGCTTGGTCACGACGTCTTCGGCGAAGGCTTCGATCAGGATGGTTCGGGAGCTTTCGTACGAAAGTCCGCGCGTTTGCAAGTAGAACAAGGCTTCCTCGTCGAGCTGGCCGGTGGTGCTGCCGTGGCTGCACTTCACGTCGTCGGCGTAGATTTCGAGTTCCGGCTTGGAGTTGATGGTCGCCCGATCGCTCACCAAGATGTTTCCGTTGCTTTGGTACGCGTTGGTTTTTTGCGCGTCCCGTCGCACGAAGACTTTTCCGTTGAACACCGCCGTCGAATCGTCGAGAAGCACTCCCCGGTACAACTCGTTGGAATTGCAATTGGGCACTTCGTGATCGATCACGGTGTGGTTGTCGATGTGCTCCTTGTCGGAGGGGATGTAAAATCCGTTGAAATTGCACTCCGCGTTGTCACCGGCAATGCGGCAGTTGGAGTTGTTTCGCGTCCAATTTCCGTTGAGGGTGAAATAGTTTTGGATGAAGTGCGAATCCCTTTCCTGAATGGCGTCTATCTGCTCGAGGGTGAAGCTCTTGTCGGTACCGATTTGGATGGTGTCGATACCGAAAGAGGCGTTGCCGCCCACGTGCACTTCCATGAGTGCATTGGCGAAAGTGGGGCCGTCGCCGATGTGAATCTGGTATTCGGTGAGGCGCACCGAGGCTCCTTCTTCCACTTCCACGTGGCTGCGCGGCTGTGCGATCACGCCGTCGCCGGTGAAAACGTTCACCACGTGTATGGGCTTTTGGAAGCTTTGGTTTCTGGCCACTTTCATGAAAAAGCCGTCTTGGGGCATGGCCGCGTTCAGCGCGGTGAAGATGTCTTCGCGGTGGTTGGTGTATTCGGCGAAGTGTTCCGACCGGAAGGATTTCGCCTCGGATATGGGCGCGAGAACGAGTCCGTCGGTGGGCTCGAAACGGGAAAGTTCCGGTGCGAACCGGCCGTTGACGAACACCAGACGCCGCTCCATGGCATCGAGGTCCACCGGCAGGTCGGCGGCATCCACGGCCACCGATTCCCGGGCGAAGTTCCACGCCGCGTTAGCGATGCGACCGGTGCGGGTGTATTTGTAATACTCCGTTTTGGTCGTGGGGAATTGCATTTGCGGAAGCATCCCGAGTGCGTCGGCGGAACGCGACTTGAGGTAGTCGGGTGCCGTGTCGGCATAGGAGTTCCTCAGCGACTCCAGGAACGCTTCCGTTTTGGATTGGGTTGCCACTGTGTCGGTGTTCATATCGTAAGGGCGTCTGTGCCTGTTTTTCTGATCCAATCGTACCCGTGCTCTTCGAGTTTGTACGCGAGTTCTTTGTCACCCGATTTCACGATTCGTCCGTCGTAGAGCACGTGTACGAAATCGGGAACGATGTAATCCAACAGCCGTTGGTAGTGGGTCACCACCACGAAGGACCTGTCGGGTCGGCGCAGTTTGTTTATTCCGTCGGCCACCACGCGCAGCGCGTCGATGTCAAGGCCCGAATCGGTTTCGTCCAGAATGGCGAGTTTGGGTTCGAGCATGGCCATTTGGAAGATTTCGTTCCTTTTTTTCTCCCCGCCGGAGAAGCCTTCGTTCACCGATCGGTTGGCCAATTTATTGTCGAGTTCCACCAGGGCCGACCGCTCTTTGACCATGGCGAGAAAATCCTTGGCGGAAATGGGGTCCTGCCCCAAGGCTTTGCGCTTTTCGTTGATGGCGGCCTTCAGGAAGTTGATGTTGCTCACACCGGGAATTTCCACCGGGTACTGGAATGCGAGGAAAATGCCGGCGTGCGACCGCTCGTCGGCACCCATTTCCAGCAGGTCTTCGCCCATGAAAGTGATGCTCCCTTCGGTGACTTCGAAGTCTTCGTTTCCGGCCAATACCGCCGCCAAGGTGCTTTTGCCCGATCCGTTGGGACCCATGATGGCGTGAATCTCACCGGGGTTCACCTCCAGGTCGAGGCCTTTGAGTATGGATTTGCCCTCGACGGTGGCGTGTAGGTTTTTTACCTGTAACATATATGTGCGTGTTTCTTTGGTTCTAGGTTAAAAAGATGGATCATCCGACGCTGCCCTCCAGGGAAATGGCCAGCAATTTTTGCGCTTCCACGGCAAATTCCATGGGCAGTTTGTTGAGCACTTCCTTGCAGTACCCGTTGACGATGAGTTCGATGGCTTTTTCTTCGCTCAAACCGCGCTGCATGCAGTAAAACAGTTGGTCTTCGCCGATTTTGGATGCCGTGGCTTCGTGTTCCACTTTGGAACTGCTGTTGCCCACTTCGATGTATGGAAACGTGTGGGCCGCGGAGCGATCGCCCATCAAGAGGGAGTCGCACTGCGAGAAGTTGCGTGCGTTGGTGGCGCCTCGGGTCACGCGTACCAGTCCACGGTAGGAGTTGCTGCTCTTGGCCGCCGAGATTCCCTTGGAAATGATGGTGCTCTTGGTGTTTTTTCCGATGTGGATCATCTTGGTGCCGGTGTCGGCTTGTTGGAATCCGTTGGTTACGGCCACGGAATAGAATTCACCCACTGAATTGTCGCCCTTGAGGATGCACGAGGGGTACTTCCAGGTGATGGCCGAGCCGGTTTCCACTTGCGTCCAGGATATCTTGGCGTTGCGCTCGCAGAGTCCGCGCTTGGTAACGAAGTTGAACACCCCGCCCTTGCCCTCTTCGTCTCCGGGGTACCAGTTCTGCACGGTGGAGTACTTTATTTCGGCGTCGTCCATGGCGATGAGTTCCACCACGGCGGCGTGGAGCTGGTTTTCGTCGCGCATGGGTGCCGTACAGCCCTCGAGGTAGCTCACGTAGCTGCCTTTGTCGGCCACTACCAGCGTGCGTTCGAATTGGCCTGTCTGCGCTTCGTTGATGCGGAAATAGGTGGACAATTCCATGGGGCAGCGTACACCGGGCGGGATGTAGGCGAAGGAGCCGTCGGTAAAGACCGCCGAATTGAGGGCGGCGTAAAAGTTATCGGACTTGGGAACCACGGTTCCGAGGTATTTGCGCACCAAGTCGGGGTATTTCTGAACCGCTTCGGAGAAGGAGCAGAAGATGATGCCCAGTTCGCCGAGTTTTTCCTTGAAGGTGGTGGCCACCGAAACGCTGTCCATCACGATGTCGACGGCCACGCCGGTGAGACGTTTCTGCTCTTCTATGGAGATGCCCAATTTGTTGAATGTGTCGAGCAGTTCGGGATCCACCTCGTCGAGGCTCTTGGGTTTCTTCTTGGTTTTGGGGGCCGCGTAATAATATATGTTCTGGAAGTCGGGCTTCTCGTAAGTCACGTGCGCCCATTCGGGCTCGGTCATGGTGAGCCAAATGCGGTAGGATTCCAGACGGTATTCAAGCAGCCAATCCGGTTCGTTCTTCTTGGCCGATATCAATCGGATGATGTCCTCGTTCAATCCCAACGGGGCTTTCTCCGACTCGATGTTCGTGGTGAATCCGTATTTGTATTCCCTTTGGGTTACTTCCGCAAGGAGTTCTTCTTCGTTTTGTGCCATGGAGCTTGCTCTTTTCGCTTTTTTGTGGAAAAACGCGCCGTCGTCGCAGCTACCGACCCGCGGGGCTCGACGTTTCGACCTCCACTCGGGAAGGTGGTGCGCTTGGGTTGCCGGCGCTGTTGGCCGGGAACGTTTTTCCCTGTTCATCACCGCCATACCCGTCGGTATGGCGCAGGCTTATTTAGATTAGTTTTAAATAACCTTTCAACGGACAAAAATACCCAAGATTAAACAATCACACAAACGGGGGCGGGCCTTTTGTTTCGGTACGGTGAAATGAGCGGCGGGATTTCCGGTGCCGTTGTTCGACCGACGGGCCGACGGAAGTGGAAATACGGAGGAAAAGAGTGGCGAAGAAGGTTGAGACACACATGATTGCGCGAGGACGGAAGGCGGCATCCCCGCAGGGTGGCTGCGATGTCGGTGCCCGTGTACGGACGGCGACCACCGGAAGCCCGTGCGGACACTTGGCACCGGCCGCAGGCACCGTGCGGGATAAAGCCTGTAGGCCGACCCCCGGGAAGAATGCGATTTGCGCGAAAACTCGACAGGAGAACGAGTGATATTTGAAAAACTAACGCGATTCGGGGCGCGCCCACACCGGGAAAGAAAAAA
Organism: uncultured Cryomorphaceae bacterium; assembly: GCA_964574635.1. Classification (GTDB taxonomy): domain Bacteria; phylum Bacteroidota; class Bacteroidia; order Flavobacteriales_D; family Cryomorphaceae; genus CAZNOG01. The sequence goes on from CAZNOG010000003.1 coordinate 208,162, forward strand.
CGCATCGCGGAGCGTGGGAAATGGGTGGGGATAGTCCGGGCGGGGACAATCGATTATCTTTGTACCTCATCAAAAACCGACGCCATGGAACGCACGGAACTGGAAGACCTGGGGGAATTCGGCCTGATAAAAAGGCTGACGAAAGACGTGAAAACACGGCACGAATCGACCCTCATGGGAATTGGCGACGACGCGGCGGTGATCGCCTGCGGTGAAAACAGGGTGGCGCTGCTTACCACTGATATGCTGGTGGAGGGCATTCATTTCGATTTGTCTTATGCCCCGCTGAAGCACCTGGGTTACAAGGCGGCGGTGTCGAATTTTTCGGACATCTACGCCATGAACGGGCGGCCCAAACAGATGACGGTGGCCATCGGGCTGAGCAACCGCTTTTCATACGAGGCGGTGGAGGAATTGTACGCGGGACTGCTTCACGCCGCGGCGATTTACGACGTGGACTTGGTGGGAGGCGACACGGTGAGCACCCGGGGTGGTTTGGTCATCAGCATTACCGTACGGGGCGAGGCCGAGCGGGAGAAAGTGGTGTACCGCAGCGGGGCGAAGGCCAACGATATCATCGTGGTGTCGGGCGATCTGGGCGGCGCGTACATGGGCCTGCAGGTGCTGGAAAGGGAGAAGAAGGTATTCCAATCGGCGCCGCAAGTGCAGCCCGACCTCGAGGGGTACGACTACATTTTGGAGAGGCAACTCAAACCGGAAGCACGGAAAGACGTGGTGGACATGTTCGAGGCGCTGGGGTTGAAACCCACCGCCATGATCGACGTGTCGGACGGGTTGGCCTCGGACTTGCTTCACCTCTGCGACCGCAGCCAATTGGGGTGCTCGCTGTACGAGGATAAAATACCGCTGGACCCCACGGTCATTACCACGGCCACCGACTTTCACCTCAGCCCCACGGTGTGTGCCTTGAGCGGGGGGGAAGATTACGAATTGCTGTTCACCATTTCGCCCGGCGATTACGACAAGGTGAAGGGCAGCCCCCACTTTACCGCCATAGGCCACATGAACGAGGGCGGGGGGAGCAACCTCATCGCCAGGGACGGCTCCGCACACGCCCTGACGGCGCAGGGGTGGGACGCTTTCCTCAAAGGAGGGTTCGATGAGCGCGAGGGCGACTGAAACCGACGAGAGGGTTTTTTCAAAACACAGCGCGGGAAATGTTGTTATGGTGGGTGATAAGCCCACGCGATGCATTTTCCTTACTCCATCAAACGATTTTCGACGGCGGTCGTGCTGATATTCTGCACGGCTTTCACGCACTTGGCCTTTGACGCTTCGGGGCAGGGCGGGAATGACGAAGTGGCTTGGGTTGCGGATTCCACGCGGGAAGCGCAGGGATTGAACCGATTCACTCCCCGATCGTCCGTCAAAGGATTTTTAGACGCCGTGGCGCGCGATCGCTACGACGTGGCGGTGGAATACATCGACTTGACCGGCGTGGAGGCGGAAGACAGCACCGCCGTGGCCCGCATGGTTGAGGCGGCGTTTACGCGTGGCGACCTGTATACGTTGGCGCGCATCAGCGATGATCCGGAAGGGAGCGGGCGCGACGATTTGCAAGCGGGGGTGGACGTGGTGGGAACCCTGAGTACCGACGAGGGAAAGGTGGATATCCTGCTGAAGCGGGTGGATCGGGACGTACCCGTTTGGCTGATATCGGGTGAAACGGTGCGGCGTGCGGTGGACGCCGGTGGCGAAGCCCTGCTGATCGACCGTATTTTGCCCCGTCGTCTGCAAGGAAGCGATTGGTTCGGCGCGCCCCCCGTGCAATGGTTGGCCGCATTGATCCTGGTGGTGGTCGCGTTCGCAGTGGCACGGGCGCTGGTATACCTTACTTCCCGCGCCTTGCCCATGGTGTGGCCGGCGGCGCGCAAGAATCCGGTATCGGGCGTCATCCGCGCGTTTTCCTTGCCGGTGGCCCTCTATGTCGCCGTGTGGTTTTTCGTGTTCATGTCCCGGGAATTGGGCCTGTCCATCGTCCTCCGCCAAAAGCTCAGCCTCCTCACCGGATTGGTGGGAGTCACGGCGCTGCTGGTACTGTTGTGGAAATTGTCGCAATTCGCCGCCGCTTATACACAAGACCGTATGGTGAGCAACGGCAACCTCACGGGAGTGTCCATCGTGGTTTTTCTGCGCAAAGCCGCCAAAACCGCCATCGTGGTAATCGGTATTTTGTTGTTTTTGAGTTTGCTGGGTGTGGATGTCACCGCCGGTCTCGCGGCCTTGGGCATCGGCGGCATCGCCTTGGCTTTGGGGGCGCAGAAAACGGTTGAAAACTTCGTGGGAGGGCTCATGCTCATCACCGACCGCCCCGTGCGCGTAGGCGATTTCTGTTTGGTGGGCGATATATCGGGCACGGTGGAGAGCATCGGGATGCGCTCTACGCGCATTCGCACCAACGACCGCACGGTAGTCACCATACCCAACGGCCAATTCTCATCCGAAAAAATCGAGAACTTCGCCCATCGGGATCGATTTTGGTTCCACCCCACGTTCGGCTTGCACCGCGCCACCACGCCGGATCAAGTGCGACTCGTCATCGTAGAATTGCAGTCCCTGCTGTACGCCCACAAGCTCGTCGAAAACTCATCCGCCCGAGTGCGCTTGGCGGCCCTCCACCAAGAGCGCATCGACATCGAGGTGTTCAGCTATATCGTCACCCCTACTTTCGACGAATACCTTGAAGTACAGGAAGATCTGCTGCTTCGCATCATGGACCTGTTCGAAAGGCGGGGCATCCGCATGGCCCACCCCGTCAAACGCGTTTTCGTGTCGCAAGACGAAGAGCCGAACGCCGAGAAGGTATCTGAGGCGGGCACGATCGTAGCCGCATGGCGAGAGAACAACGAAATGCCCCTGCCGAATTTTCCTCAGGACAAAATCGACGCGCTGCGCAACACCATCGGCTTTCCGCCCGAAGGCTCTTCGTCGGGCAAGTGAGGGGCGGGGTGGAAGGGCGCCGGGGTGTACGTGCTCGGGTTTTGGGTTTTTGTGGGTGGGAGGTCTCAGAGTCGCGCCGTGCACAGGGATTCCGTGGACCTTGGCCCGGGGGTATTTCACCGCGGAAACTTCCGGGAAAGGAAGGCGTACAATGCCTTCATAACCTACAATCTATGAGGGCTGAAAACAACCAAAACCACCGCGCCGAAATCAACGGCGTTCTTCGCCGAGGCGCTCGATACCATCCCGAGATCAAAGTGGGGCACAGCGGCGGCGAATTGTCCGTGCAGTTCGAATGCCGCAATTCAATTTGCACGTTCGACGTGTGCCACGAGGCGGGCCGCATTCTTCTCACCGGACGATTGAAAATGGGAATGACGCGCATCGACGTTTCCTTTCTCGAGCCCGGCATATACATATTGTTGGTCATGGACGGCGACATCATCCGCAGCCATCCCTTCGAGGTAGCGCGATAAAGGCAGGGGGCGTCACCGCATCAGCGCTTCGATGTCGTCGGGCTCCAGAGGGATATCCCCCATCAAGTCTTCGTAGCCGTCTTCGGTAATGAGGATGTCGTTTTCCAGACGGATGCCGATGTTTTCGTCGCGGATATAGATGCCCGGTTCCACGGTAAACACCATGCCCGCCTCGATGGGTTCGTACCAGAGACCTACGTCGTGCACGTCGAGGCCGATGAAGTGGGAGGTGCCGTGCATGAAGTATTTCCTGTAGGCCGGATTTCCGGGGTCTTGGTCGGCGATTTCGCGTTCGGTGAGCAGCCCCAACCCGAGGAGTTCGTTTTGCATGAGTTCGCCCACCTTCTTGTGGTAATCGGCGAGATACACACCGGGCCGCAGTAATTTCATGGCGGCTTTCATTACTCGGAGTACCGCTTCGTACACGTCTCTTTGCCTCTGCGTGAATTTGCCGTTTACCGGAATGGTGCGGGTCATGTCGGCCGCATAGTTTCCGTATTCGGCTCCCACGTCCATCAGGATGAGGTCACCGTCTTCGCAGGTGTTCTCGTTGAGGATGTAATGGAGTACGCAGGCGTTGAACCCCGAAGCCACGATGGGGGTGTACGCGAATCCCCGCGATCCGCGCCGCACGAATTCGTGGAGGTATTCCGCCTCGATTTCGTATTCCGTCACGCCGGGTTTCACGAATTTGAGAACCCGACGGAAACCCTCTTCGGTAATCTTGCATGCGTGGCGCATTTGATCGATTTCTTCCCGGCTTTTCACCGAACGCAGGCGGTTCATGATGGGCGCCAATCGCCCGTATGCATGGAGGGGGTATTCCTTGCGGATCCACTCCACAAAGCGTTCTTCGCGGGTGGTCACTTCCTTGCTCCTGCGCGTGTGCTCGTTCGAAGGCAGGTACACCTCGTTGGCTTCGGCCATGAGTACCTTCAGCACCGTTTCGAAATCGTCGAGCCAGTACACGGTTTCGATACCCGTTTCCCGGCGCGCCCTTTCCTTCGTCAGCTTGTCTCCCTCCCAAATGGCGATGGTCTCGTTGGTTTCGCGGAGAAACAGGATTTCCCGGTGCTTCTTGTCGTGGCATTGAGGAAAAAGCACCAGAATAGTTTCTTCTTGATCCACTCCCGTGAGGTACAATAGGTCGTTGTTTTGCCGGAAGGGCATGGTGCCGTCGGCGTTGGTCGGCATGATGTCGTTGGAATTGACGATGGCCAAAGCACCGTCGGGCAGGCGCGAAACCAGTTTTTGTCGGTGCGCTTTGTAGGTTTCGGCCGTAATTTGTCGGTATCTCATCTTCGGGAATTTTGGGAGGATTCAAAAACCCAAAGGTACGCATCGCATCCGGACGATAAAGGAGCTCCCCTCTACGGATGAAAAGGTATGCGTCCGGGGGCGTGACACCGGCCTGCCCCCTTGTGCGAAAAATCCCCGTGGGCTTGGTGAATTCAATTTGTTGTTTAACTTCGTTTGACCAACGTATACAGAAACCATATGAACGAATTCAAAAAATTTATCGCCCGCGGCAACGTGATGGAAATGGCCGTGGGTTTGATCATGGCCTTGTACTTCGGTGCAATCGTAAAATCCTTCGTCGACGACATCCTCATGCCGCCCATCGGCAAACTCATCGGGGGGGTTGATTTTTCCCGTCTGAAAATCGTCTTGTCGGATGCCGTGGCGGAAACCTCCGAAGGCGCCGGTGACGGCGTGGCGGAAGTGGCTATCCATTACGGGGTATTCATCAATACCATTATCACGTTTTTGATCGTGGCTTTTGCGGTGTTCATGCTGGTGAAAGGGTACAACAACATGAGCGAAAGGTTTAAGAAGAAAGAAGAGGATGCCCCTGCCGCGCCTCCCGAACCGAGCAACGAGGAAAAGCTCTTGACCGAAATTCGCGACCTCCTCCGCAACAAGTCTTGAATTTGGATTTTCCTCGGGCGAATCGTCTCGACGCCCGAGGCTTTTTTCCTCACCTCTTCACCGCCACCTGCACCACCTGCTCAACCACTTGTCGGCTGTGGCCGATTGCC
>CAZNOG010000004.1:0-198194 GCA_964574635.1 uncultured Cryomorphaceae bacterium
GTTAGTACAGTTTGGGTTCTATAACTTTGTCCGATCATTTAGGGGGTTGTTACATAAAACCACTGTCTTTAAAAACAATGCGCAAAGGCCTGTCTTTGGCAATGGCTTTGGCGAAATCTTCATCTATGCCAGTATCGAAGCAAGCATAAAGCGAATCCCCGGCTACTTTGAATACCTGCTTGCCCGACACTTCTACCTGCTCAATTTTAAGCGATAGGGGTAAGCCCCAATCCAACATTACTTGCGCCAATAAATCATCGGCAGTGCGGTCTGGCTTTACATTGTCTGCAAAGAGTTCTAAGTTGCCTTGATCATAGTCTTGCGGCTTGTAATAGACATCTTGCATATTGCTGCTGTCTAAGCGATAGACACGGAAGCCATAATCGATATCTGCATTGGTTTCTTCTTTGATTTTATCGTTAGCTCTTTTGATTCTTTCTAAACTCAAATCAGAGAGTGTTTTGAACCCATCTCTATAGGGTGCACTCTTTTCTTCAAAAGGTTCAGGTAATTGAACCATAATGAATTTCCTGTTCTTTTTATCGTTGCTGTTTAATTGGTTAATCGCTTGTGCAGTGGAAGAAGATCCCGCAAAAAAATCAAGGATAATTCCTTCTTCACCCAATCCCATATTCGCTAAGTACTCAATGAGTTTAGTGGGTTTTGGATAAGAGAAATACGCATTAGACCCAAATAATTCTGCTATTTCACGTGCTCCATCGTCATTTGACGCAACATTATCAAGCCATGTGTTTGGAAGTAATCCTTCTAATTCTGAGAGGAATATTTTCTTCCTTGGCATTCCTTCTCCACCCCTTGGAATTACTAAACGATTGTCCTTCACTAATTCATCAAAAGTCGACTGAGAACAAGACCATTTAGCTGTAATTTTTCTTCCATTAGGCATGGTTAATTCATACTCTTTATTAGAAGAATTTGCAGGACGAGCTAATGGACCTGTTTGATATAAACCACGTTCGTCATTATCTGGATTGGCAAAGCTCTTCTTGATAAAATCATCAGAGAAAGGAACTCTAAAGAACTTTAGGTCAGGTAAACTTTTTGTGTAAACAAGAATAAAATCATGAACTGGTGCGATATTCTTCGCAAGATTTGCTTGAGTCTTTCTTCTTCTCCAAACTAACCGTGTTAGAAAATTAGTTTCGCCAAATATGTCATCGCAAATTCTTTTGAGGTTGTCGACTTCACTATCATCAATAGAAATAAAGATTACACCATCTTGGGTTAGTAGATTCCTTGCCAACTTCAATCGTGGATACATCATGCTTAACCAATCTGAGTGATAGCGCCCTGCGGTTTCTGGGTTGGCTACCAAGCGTTGGTTGTACTCGTCTTTATTACCACTAACCACTGACCACTCATCACTATCCATCGTGAAGTTGTCTTTGTACACAAAGTCCTTTCCAGTGTTGTAAGGCGGGTCTATGTAAATCATCTTAATCTTACCCAAGTAGCTTTCTTGCAGTAGCTTGAGTACTTCTAAGTTGTCGCCTTCTATGTAGAGGTTTTCGGTGTTGTCAAAATCCACGGAGTCTTCTCGTACAGGTCGTAGGGTTTTGGTGGTGGGTAGGTTGGCGGTTACTATTGCTTCCCGTTTCCCCGGCCACTCCAAGCGGTAACGCTCTTTGGGCCCTTCTACCACGGCATGGCTTAGCTCTTGCTTCAGCAGGTCAAAGTCTATGGCTTTGCCTTCTGCACTTTCCGTAACGCAGTTAGGGAAGAGGGCTGCTAACTTTTCAAAGTTTTCGCTGACAAGGTCAGGGCTTTTCATGTCAAGGTTTTCTTTATTCATCAGCTTCTTTGTTTAATTGACCATTGACCATTAACCATTAACCATTGCCAATTGACAATTAGTAAAGTTAGGTGATGTGAGGTCTAATTTTTTCATGCTCCAAATCTTCCTTTGCTCCCGTATTGGATGCATTTGAGTGCAAGTTAGTACTTGTTTTTTTTATTCGGCACCGTTAATGGTTTTACTCCAAGCCACCGCTCTCGTTTGAACAATTTCGCCACAACATATGGAAAGTGACCCTCCAATAGCAAGGGTATAGTGTGCGAAACCAAAAGAAAGGACTCACTTCCCAATACAAAACTTGCTGAAAATATTCCCCAGCAGGTCGTCCGTGGTGACTTCCCCGGTGATTTCGCCCAGGTGGTGGAGGGCCCGGCGGATGTCGGAGGCGAGGAAATCGCCGGTGATGTCGGTGGCCAGGCCCCGGGCCACGTCGTCCAATGCCGACAGGGTTTTTGTCAGCGCGTCGTGGTGGCGGGCGTTGCTCACCAGCACGTCGCCTTCCTCCACCGAAAGGGATCGGGCCACTTCAGACAGGCGGGCGTGGAGCGCGTCCATACCGGCGCCCTTCTCGGCCGAGATGAGTAGGGGAGGATCGCCGGGAAAACGATCCGCGAAATCCCGCTTTTCCTCCTCGTTCAGCATGTCCACCTTGTTGACCAAGGCGATGAACTCCCTGTCTTCCCCCGTCTTCATCTTCACCTCGGCGATGGCGCCCGCCAGGGCTTGGGCGTCCATGTCGGCCGTGGCGTCGATCAGGTAGAGGATGACGCTCGCCTTGCCGGCGTGCTCGAAAGCCTTGCGGATGCCGATGCGCTCGATCTCGTCGGCCGTGTCGCGGATGCCCGCGGTGTCGATGAATCGGAAAAGCACCCCGTCTATGGTCACCGTATCTTCGATGGAGTCACGCGTAGTGCCCGCAATCGACGACACGATGGCCCGGTCTTCTTCCAGCAGGGCGTTCAGCAACGTGGACTTCCCCACGTTGGGGGCGCCGAGGATGGCCACGGGAATGCCGTTTTTGATGGCCCGACCCGCGGAAAACCCTTGCACCAATCCCGCGGTGGCCGTGCGCAGCTCTTCCACCAGCTCCCTTAAGTCTTCCCGATCGGCGAATTCCACGTCCTCTTCCGAAAAATCCAGCTCCAACTCGATCAGGGAGGCGAAGTGGATGAGGCGCTCCCTCAGTTCGTTGATCTTTTTCGAGAAACCGCCCCGCATCTGGTTCATGGCCAGTCGGTGAGACGATTTGGTAGAGGAGGAAATCAAATCGGCGATGGCCTCCGTGCGGCTCAGGTCCATCTTGCCGTTGGCGAAGGCACGCATGCTGAACTCCCCCGGGCGGGCAGGACGGCATCCGGCGGCGGTGAGGGCCTGCAGAATACGGCCTTGGATGTACTGCGAACCGTGGCAGGAAATTTCCACTACGTCTTCGCCGGTGAAGGACCGCGGTGCACGGAAAACCGCGAGCATGACCTCGTCGATCAATTCACTGCCCTCCCGGAATTCTCCGTAGTGAAGGCTGTAGCCCCGAGCGCCGGCGAGGGATTTCGAAAACAAGGGGTCCACGGCCGACAAAGCCCTGGAACCGGAAACGCGGATCACCGCAATGGCGCCGGTTCCGGCCGGCGTGGATATGGCGCAAATGGTGTCGTGAAGGTCGATGAACTGCATGGTGCAAAGGTACGCTTATCGGCTTTGGGAAGGACGCCCCGGCGGAGGTTGCCGCCCCGCCGTCCGGCAGGGGAGCGGGGGTGCGATTGTTCACTATTCGTGAGAAGGTCGATAAGGCGGTAAACAATCACATTTTAACCACAAAACCCTACCTTACAATGAAAACCGAAAAAATCAAATTCCTGCCGGTTGCCTGCTTACTGTCCCTCTTCGTCTTGGTGGGATGCAAAGACGACAAGGATGAAGATCCCCCCAAACCCAAAACCAGAACCGAACTGCTCACGGCCCACCAATGGGTGCGTCAGAGCATGAACATCAGCCCGGCCATCGATTACGACGGCGACGGAACTCAGGAAAACGACCTCTGGCCCTACATCCAATCCTGCACCAGAGACGACTTCTATTTTTTCACCACTTCCCTCGTGTACACCCTCGAAGAAGGCGCCACGAAGTGCGATGAAAACGACCCCCAGGTCATAGAAACCGGATCTTGGACGTGGAATTCCGACGAAACCGTCCTCACCGTCTCGCCAAACGGATTCCCCACCGAGGAAGTGCCCGTGGAAGAACTCACCGAATCCAAAATGGTGTGGAAAGAAGTGCTCGTTTTGAACGGCGTGACGTACACGCTGATCACCGAGTTGGTGAAAAGGTGATCCATACCGCACAAACGCACGTACGCAAAATAAAAAGGGGGCCGACGGCCCCCTTTTGTCTTTTCCGAAATCGGCGAATCATTGCTTCACGAAGCGGATGGCCGCATTCCCTTGGGGAGATTCGGTTTTCAGTACGTACAACCCGTCTTCCAAAGACGTGAAGTCCAAACGCGTTTCCCCGTTGTGGATGGCGGTGCGCTTGGTCAGCACGAGACGTCCCGAAGCGTCGTACACCGAAATCGTCACCTCGCCTTCCAGAGGCAAGCGCAAAACGAGTTCCCCGTCGGTGGGGTTGGGGTACACCGCACCTGACGTGGCAAGGACTTCCGCCAATCCGTCGGGCGCGGCGCAAGTCAGTGAAGGCACGCCGTTGGGTGCGTCCAGTTGGGTGCCGCAGTAGCCTTCGTAGTTCACGATGACCAGAAAATCGCCGCCGGAGTCGGTGTTCCACGTGATGCTGCACCCGTCGCCGTCGTTCCACGAGGCCACCACCTCGCCGGAGGTTTGGTTTACCACCGTGTAGTTGATTTCGTAATCGCCCGAGCCTTCGCCGGTGCACGCCGAGAATTCGTAGTACACGTCGGCCGGCAAATCGGAGAGGAGGTAGGAGGCTCCGCCGTATACGGGATTGGTCAGCGTGGCGGTGGGGCAGGCTTCGCCCGGTTCCGGAACTGGAATTCCCCCTTCCACCTCATTGAACTCGGAGATGGGATTGCCGAAAGACACTTCGCAGGGCACGGTGCAATCGCCGTTTACCACGGCCACTTCTTGGGAGCACGTGGGCTCGTCGAGATCGGTGAGGGTGAGAATGACTTCCCCTTCTTCGTCAAAGGGCCCCACGATGTACGCGCTCGAGGCGGTGACTTCCACCGTGTTGGAATTGAGTGAATTGGTGAGTGAGTACGTCTTTCCTTCGGGCACGTCTTCGATGTTCACGTACAAGACCCAAGACGCGTCTCCGCAGGTGATTTGCCCCGGAGTAACGGTGGGATAGGTGCATTCCAAGCAGGAGAGGGGGATTCCCGGCAGGCTCACCGCGTCGAATTTGATGTAAAATTGGTCGGTGGATCCGAAGTGCCGAAAAGCGATGTGGATTTCCTGCCCTTCGTAGGCGCTCATGTCGATCACGCGCTCGTGCCAGTCCGGGCCCGGGGGCAGGGTTTCCACGAAAAGCTCGTCGGTGAAATCGGAGGGATCTTCGTTTCCGGTGGTGGATACGTAAATGCCGTATTGATCGGCGGCGATGTCCGGGTCTTGGGCCGCCACCCTGTACATGAGCGACATACCGGGGTCTACGACCATGGCGGGCGTAATGAGGTAGTTGTCGGGCGTCAACGCGCCCACGCCGCTCAACCACGAGGCGGAAGCGGCCGAATACTCGCCGTCCCACGCGGAGTTGGGCACGTTGTAGTGGAAGAATCCGAACCCGTCGCCGTCCGCGTCGATCATGGTCCAGCAGGGAGGGGGAAATTCTCCCTCGAAAGATTCGAAGGTGATTCCGCCTTTGGGATTGTCGTGAGCCTGCGGTGAATCGGGTTTCGTAAAGGCCTCGGCGCTCGGTGCGTGGAGGGGTGATTCTTGGGCGGTCGCCGCGGTAAAAGCCAGGGCCGCCACGGCTGTGAGAAAGACCGGTGTACGCATAACAGTGTAGAATAATCGCATGGTGATGGTTTTGGTTTAGATGCTGTTTTTCACCTCAAAGCAAAAGAAAAGAATCCTTTCGGACAAATGGAACGGAGAGGAAATTTGCACATTCAGCCGGGAACGCCTCCTTTGTGACGACCCACCCACAAAAACCCAAAAAATATGCACGCACACACGTTCGGGCGCGTGTACGCGTGGTTTTATGCGATTGGCGCTCAGGGTGCCGAAGCGAAGAGGCGTGTAGGGTAGGGAGATGAGGGATTTTGTGGGTAGTACGTCGGGAGGGAAATCACGGCAGTGGGTGACGAGACCGGTGGCCCGAAAACTTTGCCGCTGACGCTCAAAAACGTAGATTTGTGCGATTTTTGCCCGCGGGCACAACAAGCAAACTAAGCACACAATCACTTATGAGCGTACTGGTCAACAAGGATTCCAAAGTATTGGTTCAAGGCTTCACGGGGAGTGAAGGAACGTTTCACGCAGAACAGATGATCGCCTACGGCACCAACGTGGTGGGCGGAGTAACTCCCGGAAAGGGGGGACAGACCCACTTGGGACTGCCGGTTTTCAACACCATGGCCGACGCCGTGCGCGAAACCGGCGCCGACGTGTCCATCATTTTCGTGCCGCCGCCCTTTGCCGCCGACGCCATACTCGAAGCCGCGACCGAGGGTATCAAAGTCATCGTGACCATCACCGAGGGCATTCCGGTATCCGACATGGTGAAGGTGAAGCAGTTCGTGAAAAGCCGTGATTGCGTGCTGATCGGGCCCAACTGCCCGGGCATCATCACCGCCGATGAAGCCAAAATCGGCATCATGCCCGGATTTATCTTCAAGAAGGGCACGGTGGGCATCGTGTCGAAATCGGGTACGCTTACCTACGAGGCGGTGGATCAAATCACCAAAGCCGGCCTGGGGCAAACCACGGCCATCGGCATCGGGGGCGACCCCATTATCGGTACCACCACCAAGGAAGCGGTGCAGCTGCTGATGAACGACCCGGAAACCAAGGGCATCGTGATGATCGGAGAAATAGGCGGAAACCTCGAGGCCGAGGCCGCGCGGTGGATCCAGAAACACGGCACCAAGCCGGTGGTGGGTTTCATCGCCGGAGTGACGGCGCCGGCGGGGCGCACCATGGGGCACGCGGGTGCCATCGTGGGCGGAAAAGACGACACCGCCGAAGCCAAAAAAGCCATCCTGCGCGAATGCGGCATCCACGTGGTGGATTCACCGGCCGATATCGGAAAGAAAATGGCGGAAGTGCTCGGCGTGAACGCCTGATGATCGTTTATGAAAGCAAAAGGTCAATGAAAAAGCCGGCGTGAAGCCGGCTTTTTTGTTTCGTTTGTTGCGGAAGGCGGGATCAGCGCACGAACACTTTTCTCACGGATTCTTCACCTTGGTGGTGCAGCCTGAGGAGGTACACTCCCGCGTTCAGTCCCGTGACGTCCATGGAAGTTTGGGCGGAGGAGGTGATTCCCGCGGCCACTTCCCGACCGGTGATGTCGCGCATGCTGTACTCCGTACCGGGCGACGTGCCTTCGAGGTAGAGCACGTCTTTGCAGGGGTTGGGATACACCCGCACTTCCTCGAAGTGGGCATCGGCGACGGAGGTCGCTTCGGTAAATCCCATTTCGTCGATTTGGATTTCGGCCATGCCCGGGGCGAAGTCGCCCACTTCGGCCCACACGCGGATGACGGCGTGGGTGATCACCGGCTCGATTTGTTCGAGTTCGATGGTGACGGGCGTCCATTCGATGTGCGCGCCGGAGGTGTTCCAGTCCTGCACGTGTACTTGCTCTTCGCCGTTGTAAAACACGATTTGCACGCCGACCACGCCCATTTCCGTGTAAGATTTAATGTAAAATCCCAGGGCCGGGGGAACGGCGTCAAGGTCTATGGCGGTTCTCGCGAACTCCTCGTACATCACGGTTTCGATTTTCATGCTGTACATGCCTTCGTAAGAATCTTCGTCTTTGGTCACGCCGGAGCCGGTTGTCACCCATCCGTCGGGCACCTCGATCGACGAAGTGTCGGGCACGTGCCAATTTTCGAATCCGCTGTTGGGAATGGCGGGCCATTGTGCCGAGGCCGGAACAGACGCCGCGATCCACAACACCAACGCCGCCAAGATGAGTTTCGGAAATTTAAAGGTAGAATGTGTTGTCATGGAGGTCTGCTTTGGTTGTAGTACAATAAATTTAATGAATCCCTTCTTCCATCGCAACAATTGTACCGCACATTAATTTCCACCCTGACCTTGTCCCCAACCCCGACACGGGCGACGTGGGACGCGGAAAGGGGAGGAGCCCCCGACGTGGGGCGAGACGCCTGAGGTGGGGTTGGGGATTTTCCCGGTTTCTGTGGATTTTAATCCATACAAATCCGCACTCGAAAGGGGTTTCCGGCACAGGCGCCGCGCATTCAGTGATTTTATAATCAGCGCGTTGAGCGCAATTCCATTCGGCCCGGTACATTCCTTGCCTTTAGGGTAGAGACATACATTGTTAAACCCAAAAACCTACTACAATGGGATCTACAACAGATAAGATCAAAGGAAACTGGAACGTGATCAAAGGAAAACTCAAACAGCAATACGGAGACTTGACCGACGACGATCTGAGATACGCCGAAGGAAAAGAAGACGAACTGCTGGGAAGACTCCAGAAAAAAACGGGAGAGACCAAGGAAAACCTCAAAAAATTCATCGACCGAATCTGAGTCGGTGTGAGGATTCCACCGAAACCCCGGCAACGGACCATTACATAAGTCCACCGGAAATACATTCATGACTTTCGAGCTATGAATCAAAGATCACCCGGGCGTTTCGTCCGGGTGATTTCGTGTATTGCCTTCCGGATGTAAATTTGAATCTTTGTCGCATACCAAAACCGATCAATGAGTTACACAGCCGTCGTCGAAATCGAAAAACCAAAGAGCGAAGAGCGCTTCCGCATCCGCCACATCCCCCGCCTCCTTATCGACACCGCCAAGTGCTGGCTGGCCGACGACCCCTGGCGGCTCTCCGCGGTGGTGGCCTACTACGCGGTGCTTTCCCTGCCGGGGCTCATGGTCATCATCATCAATTTGGTGGGGGCCATCTGGGGCAACGACATCGTGCAGGGCAATCTCAACTCCGAGATCGAAAGCGCCCTGGGCGCCGACGCCGCCAAGGCCGTCCAGGACATGGTCGCCAACACCACCGACGGGAAGAAGAACCTTTTCTCCACCATCGTCGGCATCGGCGTGTTGATATTCGGTGCCACCGGGGTGTTTTACCAACTCCAAATATCCATCAACAAAATATGGGGGCTGCGCACCGATCCCGACGCCAACTGGGTGAAAACCCTCTTCGACAGGGCCCGAAGTTTCGCATTCGTCCTGGTCATCGGATTCCTCCTCATGGTCTCCCTCATCGTATCCACCGCCGTATCCCTCCTCAGCGATTACATTCAGAGCTTCTTCCCCGACTTTTCGGTGATGCTCGCCTATGCGCTGAATTTCGCCCTGTCGGTAGGGTCCATCACCCTGCTTTTCGCATTCATATTCAAGTACATGCCCGATGCAGTCATCCAGTGGCGCACCGTGTGGATCGGCGCCTTCATCACGGCCCTGCTCTTCGTCATCGGCAAATTCCTCCTCAGCCTGTATTTCGGCTATTCCAATCCCGGCTCCACGTACGGCGCCGCGGGTTCCATCGTCCTCATCCTATTGTGGGTGTCGTATTCCTGCATGATCCTCCTCTTCGGGGTGGAATTCACGTGGGTATTCGCAAACAGATACGGCCACGGCGTACGACCCAAATCGCACGCCATGCTGATAAAAGAGGAGCAAGTGGTGGTGGAGCGCGGCACGGACCAACCCAAGCGAGGGGGATAAAATTCCCCGTTTCGTGGAATTATTTCATGATTTTGCGCGCAGGGGTTTTGGGTTTTTGTGGGTGTGTCTCACCCGTCCGGCGCGGATTTTAACCCGCACACATTTGTCCTTCGAGGTAGTTCGTCAGCACTTGCCTCAATTCAAAATCCGTAAGTGGTTTGTTGATCAGCGACCCGATGTGTGGCGTGACTACGCTCTTTATCAAGTCGTTGGTGCGGGTGGATCCGGTCAGCAAAATAATTTCCGGCTTCGGGTCCAATTCCTCGTGTTCCTTGATGGCGTCTAGAAATTGCCATCCGTCCATGTCCGGCATGCGCAAATCCAGAAAAATCATTTCCGGAAGGTCTTCACCGGTTTCCAAACGCTGTTTCATGCGCTCAAAGGCTCTGGATGCCGAAGTGTCCGTCCACACGTTCTTGACCAAGTTGGTGTTGATCAGCATTTTACTTGTGAGCAAGTTGCTGGATGCGTCGTCGTCGACCACCCATACGTTATTAATACCACGTTCCATAGTTGAAAATCACATTTGATTCAGCTGTGCTAACCATGGCAGAAACCGTACCGGCACGCCCCCGAATGCGGGAGGGTGGATCGTCTGTCTTACCTTTGCGGGAAAACGCCACCATGAACTTCCACACACGCAAATGGGTCAAACCCGGCGATCTCAACCCCAACGGAACCCTGTTCGGCGGTCGCCTTCTCGAATGGATCGACGAAGAGGCGGCGCTCTACACCATCGTTCAGCTGGAGAACCGCAGCATCGTCACCAAATTCATTTCCGAAATCAACTTCATTTCCGCACCCGTCAAGGGCGACATTATCGAGATGGGCATTGAAGTGACGGCCTTCGGTCGCACCTCCATCACGCTTCGCTGCGAAGTGCGCAACAAAATGACCCGGGCCGACATCCTCCACATCGATAAAATCATCATGGTCAACCTCGGCCCCGACGGCAAGCCCGCACCACACGGCAAAACCCGCGTGGAGTACGTGAAGGATCGGCTGAAACTGAAGTGATTTTCCCCTTCCGGGAATTCCGGCAACAGCCTTGGAGCGGGGGAGAGGCTTACTCTTCCTCCGTCATCCCCATGTCGAGGATTTTCTCCATGATTTCCAGTTCCCTCTCGCTGATGCGCGCATCCGTTTTGGCGCTCTTCTTCAAAAAGCGGAACATGGCGTTTTTCTTGATCTCATAGGCGATGAACACCGTGTATTCACTGCCGTTGTAATACTTTTCCTCACCGATTTTCCTCAGGTCGGCGAGTTCGGTGCTCATCACCTGCCGCGTCAAACTCTGGAATTTGTCCGCCACATCCGAGGCCGCTTCGTTCTGCGTATCCGCCAAATACTGGTCGGTCAGGTTTTGCAACGTGGTTCCCAGCTGTCCGGCCATCTGGTTCTTGGCGTCGATGTCGGCCTTGCCCCGGGCGATGTTGTCCTTTACGCTCACGCCTTTTCCGGTGGCGCGGAAAAATCTGTTGTTCGACTCGTATTTCGAACCCTGAAAAGGCTCTTTCACCTTCTGCCCCATGGGCGATGAAGAGTTGCACGCCGCGGCGAAGATCGCAATGAACGCAAACAAAATCAGAGAGTTATTGGTTTTCATGGCGGATATTTTCATGGATGGAATAAAATTTCGTGCCGGAAAACGGATTCGCACTCTACGGAGTACGCAGGAAGCCCCATTCCGGATGCGGCTAAATTATCTTTTTAATCGGTGGCGGAACCCTGCATTCTCTTCCACAATTCTATGGTTTGTTTCGCCTCCTTCACGTCGTGCACGCGGAGGATGTCCCCGCCTTTTTGAAGGGCCACCATGTTCAGTGCCGTGGTGCCGTTGCCCGCTTCCTCGGGAGTGATGCCCAGGGTGCGCCAAATCATGGATTTCCGCGAAAGTCCCACCAACAGCGGCGCGTCGAAAATCGAGAATTCATCGAGGCGGTTCAGCAAGGCGAAGTTGTGTGCCGCCGTCTTCGAAAAACCGAAACCCGGATCGACGATGACGTCGGCCACGCCTTTCATCCGTAGCTTTTCCAGTCTCACCGAGAGTTCGAGAACCACCTCGTTCACCACGTCTTCGTACTCCACCTTCGAATGCATGTCCCGTGCGTTTCCCCGCGAGTGCATCAACACGTAGGGCACGCCCAGGTCGGCCACCGCATCGAACATCCCCTCGTCGAATCTCCCCCCGGAAATGTCGTTGATCACGTGGGCTCCCGCTTCCACGGCCGCCCGGGCCACTTTGGCCCGGAAGGTATCCACGCTGATGACCGCACCCGGCAAGGCCTCCGCCACCGCCTTTACCGCGGGGATCACGCGCTCCATTTCCACCTCTTCCGGCACTTCACCTCCCCCCGGCCGCGTGGAATACGCGCCGATATCGAGCACGTCGGCACCTTCCTCAATCATGGTTTTCGCCCTCGCCAAAAGCGCCTCCACGTCGGGCAAGCGGCTGCCCGCAAAGAAGGAATCGTCGGTCAGATTGAGAATGCCCATGACCCGCGGCGAAGCGAAATCAAAGAGTTCCCCGCCGATGCGGATGGAGTGGTTCGTGTAAAAAGCATTATCTTTCACCGCTGTATTTTGAAGCTAAAAACCCAAGGTTCTCAATGGCAGGGCAGACCTCCAAGCAATTCAAATCGGTCATTGCGCGGTGCAAAGATATTTTCTTTCGGAAGATGCAGGATTACGGCTCGGCTTGGCGCATCTTGAGAACGTCTTCCCTCACCGACCAAATTTTCATCAAGGCCAACCGCATCCGCACCATCCAGGAGAAAAAGCGGAGCAGGGTGGAAGAGGGCATAGAACCGGAATTCATCGGCATCGTCAACTACTGCATCATGGCACTCATCCAACTGGAATTGGGGCAACGCGATGAACTGAACCTCCCCACGGAAGAGGTCCGTCGCCTCTACGACAAGTATTCCGACATGGCCCACGACCTGATGAGCGACAAAAACCACGATTACGGGGAAGCTTGGCGGGACATGCGGGTGTCTTCACTCACCGACCTCATCCTGATGAAGCTTCTGCGCATCAAGCAAATCGAAGACAATCAAGGCAAAACTCTGGTGTCCGAAGGTGTGGACGCCAACTATTTCGACATCATCAATTACGCCGTTTTTGCGCTGATCCATTTGACGGAACAAGGGCAAACCGCCGTGCATAAAGAGTAAAACGAAAAACCGCGAATCATGGATAACAGAATCCTTGGAATACTTTTGATCCTCACGTCCGTACTCATGTTTATCTTGGGATTTGCGAGTCCCGGCGTAGTGGACGAATTCGGCATTTATTGGATGGCGACCTTCGTGGCCCTCATCCCCGGCGTGATGATTCTGGTGAAAATGCAGCACCACGCCACCATTTTTTCACGCGTCTTGGTGGGTTCGGTATTTCTGGTGTCGGGACTCATAAAAGCCAACGACACCATCGGCTTCGGCATCAAACTCGAAGAGTACTTCGACGAGAACGCCCTCGGAGCCTTCTGGGCCAATTTCTACGATCTGGCCACACCCATCGCGTTTCTCGTTTCGGGCATCGAGGTCATCCTCGGACTGGCCGTCATCTACGGCATCCGCATGCGCCTCACTTCCCTCATCCTGCTCCTCATGACCCTGTTCTTCGGCTGGCTCACTTATTACACCGCCAGCTGCAACGACCAACAAATGGCGGCCATCACCGCCGGCGAGGCCTTCAACCGCGTTTGTGTCACCGACTGCGGGTGTTTCGGCGACGCCATGCGCGGCTCGGTGGGGCGGTCCCTCACCCCCTGGGAGTCCTTCTATAAAGACCTGGGATTGTTCTTCCTCACCCTGGTCATCCTCTTCCGCAGCAGCCGAATCAAACTCAATACCATCGCGATCGATCTCTACGTATTGCCCCTTTCCTTTATCGTGGTCGTTCTCTTCGGCGGCTGGCTCTTCGACTGGATGTTCCCGACCTACTTCCTCGCCATCACCACGGTGCTGTACTTCGTGCTCAAAGCCACCGGCATGAAGCAGCCCAAGCTCGATTGGGTGCTGGTGCTGGTCTTCGCCGCACTCACGTACGGATTCGCCACCTATACGTACAGGCACCTTCCCATCAAGGATTACAGACCCTACGCTACCGGAAAAGACATCAACGAACAGATGAAGAGCGCCGAGGAACTCGGTTTGCAACCTCCGATCTACGCCACCATGTATACCCTGGAAAATTCCGAAACCGGCGAGCGCAAAACCATCAACTCCAAGGAGTACCTCGATTCCGGCATTTGGCAAGACAAGGCCTGGGAAATCGTGCACACCGGCGACCAACCCATCCTCCTGCAGCGGGGCTACGAACCGCCCATCACCACCTTCTCCGTCATCAACGAGCAGGGAAGCGAAGTGGGAGACATGCTCTTGACCAACACCGAATACAGCTTCATGGTGGTCATGTACAACCTGGACAAAACCACCACCGGTAAAGCCCTGGACAACCTGAAGGCACTCGCCGACGGAGCACGGGACCGGGGATTGGACTTCTACGCCATCTCGTCTTCTTCCCAAGACGCCATCGAGGCATTCAAGCAAGAGCACGCCTTGAACTTCCCCATTTACTCGGCCGATGAGATCTTCCTCAAGACCATCATCCGCGCCAATCCGGGGGTACTTCTGATCAAAGAAGGCCGCATCCACGGAAAGTGGCACGCCAACGACATCCCCACCATGGAGAAGGTCGAAAGGGATTACCTGAAGTAAATCCGGAGGTTTGGCGGCGTACATCCTCAAGCGACTGGGTTATGGAGTGGTGGTGCTCTGGGGTGTCATCACGCTGGTATTCGCCATATTCAGCATCAACCCCGGCGATCCCGCCGCCATGCTCCTCGGTCAGCGCGCCGATGAAGAAGCCGTCGCGGCCGTGCGCAAAGAACTCGGTTTGGACCTGCCCTGGATGCAGCAGTACCTCCTGTATCTCAACGACGTCAGCCCTCTGTCCATCCACAAGTCCGAGGAGCCCGAAAGTTCCTTTTACCTCGATCCCGCCAAATACGATTACACCCGCATAGCCACCGTGGGCGGCGTCACGGCCGTGGTCAAAAAACCCTACCTCCGCAGGTCCTTCCAATCGCGAAAATCCGTGTCGGAAATCATCGGCGAAGCCCTGCCGGGAACCATCATCCTCGCCACCTGCGCCATCGGATTCGCCATCTTTTTCGGCGTGCTCATCGGGTTGGTCGCGGCGCGATTCAAGGGCCGCTTCATCGATGGGTTCTCACTTTTCGCCGCCGTGCTCGGCATGTCCGCGCCCTCCTTTTTCAGCGCCATCATCATCTCTTGGATCGGCGGTTACCTCTGGTCCGAACACACCAATTTGCCCTTGCTGCCGGCGGTGTTCATCCTCATGGGCATCGTCTTCTCCCTGATTTCGGCCCGCAAAAGGTCCGTCATCCGCACGGTCGAATTCGCCATCGGCGGCGCGTTGGTCGGTCTCCTCCTCCAGGGCCTCAACCTCGCCACCAATTCCCTGTTCGGGTGGGGGTTCGTCCCTCTCGCCGACCGCTTTATCACGCTGCCGGGCACGGGGTTGAACATGACCGGATCATTGTACGACGTCGACGTCTTCCACGGCGAATACCTCGCCTTGCAAAACCTGATCTTACCCGTCATCACATTGGGCATCCGACCCCTCGCCGTGGTGATTCAGCTCATGCGCAACGCCCTCCTCACCGAAATGTCCAAAGATTACATCCGCACCGCACGCGCCAAAGGGCTCAAAACCGACGCCGTACTCTTCCGCCACGCCCTCCGAAACGCCCTCAATCCCGTCGTCACAGCCGTTTCCGGTTGGTTCGCTTCCATGCTCGCCGGCGCGGTGTTCATCGAGTTCATTTTCAATTGGAAAGGCCTCGGACTACAAGTTTTTCGCTCACTGCAAAACGACGATTACCCCGTAGTCATGGGCTCGGTGCTGGTCATCGCCACGGCCTTCGTCATCATCAACATCCTGGTCGATATCATCTACGGGTGGCTCGATCCCCGCATCCGTTTGCAAGGCTGAACCTCCTTTTTTCGGGTGTTTTATAAGATGTTTTTTGGGGTGTGCCCCCTCGGATTTCCTCGATTCACAATGACCACTCCCGTTCGGGATTCTCTTCAACCCATCGGATTACTCACGCTCGCCGGGGTCGGTCTACGCGCTTTATGCCCCCGTCCATCCCCAGGGCATGCATGATCGCGCAGGAGCTTCCGGTGGTCGCTCTGCCCGATCGTCCATGCCCAAGCGGTTGCACGGCGGCGATACCGCGCTGCGCCCTCACACGGCGTACCCCGCTAGTTTATCTCGGATTTTTGATCACCGGCTTTGCACGGCAAATTTCTTCGTAGCCGTTCCCCCGTCGGTTTGTATCACCATCAGATAGATGCCCGCGTCGAGGGTGGAAACGTCCACGCGGGTCGTCTCCGATCCGGAAGCTTGTTGCTCGGCAACCATTCTCCCGCTCACGTCGTGTATGCGAATCGACTGCGTGACCATGAAGGGGTTGGCCTTCGAACTCGGCGTCACGAACACCTCGTGGGTCGCGGGGTTGGGGTAGAGCACAAAATTGTCTGACAGGTCCAAATCCTCCGTGCCCACGGTAATGCACATATCCGTTGCATCCACGCTGCCGAAGTTGCCTCCCGAGGCCAGCGTATCTCCGCTTTCCGAAAGCACCGCGTAATTTCCGTCCCCGTACGAACAGCACATTCCGTCACCCCACGAGTCTCGCATCACGAAGGTGTAGCAACCCGTTCCCAGGCACACGGTGTGAGTCGCCGACAAAGTACCGTTCGCATAATAGGGTGAAGTGTAAATCACGTTGTCCATGTCGTCCCGGATTTCCCAAGAGTTTTCTCCAGCATAAGGGTCGAACTCGATTTGGATCGTGACGGTTTCCGCGTATTCAAAGGCCGTAAAGTCTCTTGCGTATTCCGAGCCTTCCACGGAATTTCCGTTTATCTCGATCACTTCCGCGCTGATGTGGTTGTCCCCGTCCACCGGAATCACCTCCGAGGGAGAAAACGAGAAGGTTTCCCCATGAGCCACGGAACCCGTCCATTCGAATGCGCCCAGGGCAATACCATTGAACTCAATGGAAATCATCGCTTGGGTGATGTCGGTAACACCCGCGTTGAAGACTGAAATTTCGGGTGTGACGGGATCGGTGGAACAGAGAATATTGCCGCCCACCTCGATGGCGAAGATCAGGAGCTCCGTTTCGGCGAGACTACCGCTGCAGGAGTTCGGCATCATCAAAAGTCCGGTATTTTCGGGGTCCAGCCAAAAGCGAAGGGCGTTGGCCGGGCTGTCACCGTGAGACCACGACGCGGCGAACCTTCCGTAGTAATCGTACCCCGCCGAAGTCGATCCCGAGCAATGCGCCGTTCCTCCACCCAGTTGCCCGATGATGCGGCCGTCTTGATTAAAGAGTGGAGAACCCGATGATCCTCC
This sequence comes from uncultured Cryomorphaceae bacterium, assembly GCA_964574635.1. Taxonomy (GTDB): domain Bacteria; phylum Bacteroidota; class Bacteroidia; order Flavobacteriales_D; family Cryomorphaceae; genus CAZNOG01. The sequence goes on from CAZNOG010000004.1 coordinate 17,127, forward strand.
TTCCGTCACGCCCAACTCCCAGTTGTCGATGTGCCACACTTGGTTGATCCAAGACACCGAAGAGTGGTAGGGCGCGTCGTCTTCGAAACAGATCTTTTTCACGTCCCCTTTGGGATGATGGATGCCGTAAGCGCGGGTTACCGCCGACTCCAAATCGGTCGCGTCCCACCCCGAGTAGCAGACGTCGAACTCCGCCGGCGGCACTTCGTTCAACTCCAGCAGGGCAAAATCGCTGTTTGTGTGGGCGGCCCGAAGAATCGCACCGGAAATACTTTGGTCTATCGGACCATCAGACCCCACGCAGGTGGGCGATTCGTGGTTGAAGTAGAATATCCAGTTGCTCACGTTGTCGACGTTGCTCGGCAAGCAGTGCTCGGCGGTGAGAAAGTAGGGAGTGCCGTCTTCCGCAGTGTTGTTCACCAGCGATCCCGAGCACACGGAATTTCCGTTGTTTATGATCAAGGCCACCGAGCGCTTTTCCACGTCGTAGGGCAAACCTTCCGGGCAATTCACGTTGACGTTGCAAGCTCCCGACGTGCCGAATTCCCCTTTGGCTTCGCCCCGTGACAGGGATCCGAAAATATCCCGGTAGCCGTACGTGAGTTGGTCAATGTGCAGGTTTCCCTCTCCGGCCACTTCGGCGGGCTCGAAATACTCGATGATCATCCGGTCGCCCGGGATGAGTCCTACGCCCAGAGAGTTCGCCGGGCTGGCATTTTCATTCGTGAATCCACCTTTGATCGTGCTCCGATCGGGCGTGTAGACAAACACCCACGAACCATCCGGAATATCGTACACGTCGAATTTGAAATTGAGGCTCACCGCGCCCGGTGCGTGCACGGCCATTCTCCACACTCGGTCGCCCTCCGGAGTGGTGATCCACTCACCCGCGTTGTCCGGGCCCAGATCCACGTCGATGTTCGCGCCGAAGCGGTAGGGGATTGATTCCTCACTATCGAGGATTTCGTCTTCCGCCTTCAGGGCATCGATATCGGGAAGGGCCGGGGAGAAATAGTTCAGGTCCGCCGAGCGCTCGGCTGTTTGGAAATAGGGTTGACCGCCCCGTGAAACTTGAGCGGCTGCGGAAAAGACGAACAGGAACAAGGCCAAGGCCACCGAAAATTTTTTCATCGTGTGTTCTAGTAAGTGTAAGTAATGGTTTTGTCGGTATTGGTCAGTATGAGCAATACGCGGTTGGTGCCGGGGTATTGCGCCGGCGTCAGGTCGAACCACAACTTGGTGTCGATGGTCGATCGGCACCTGTCGCCGTGTGAATCGTGGAAAAGCGTGACTTTCAATTCGGGCGGGTAGGTCGCGGCGTAGTCGCCCCGGGAGTTCAACGCGAAGTCGTGGTCTTCGCATCCACCCGAATAGGAGACGCTGAGCACCAAGTGGTCGTTGATGATCTCCGCGTCTCGGATGTAGACGGGGTTTCCGACCGATCGCGGTGCGGAGGCGTCGATGAAGATTTTCTGAGTGTTTTCCGGCATTGCGGACGCCATGGTTCCGCCCGGACCGGAACAACCTGCGAGGAAGATCGCGGACAAACCGAATAGGGAAATGTAGAGGATGGAGCGCATGGCGATGCAAGTTAAGAAGGCGAGGCGACAAAAGTGGGTAAAAATTTCGAGTGGTTGGAATCCCTACGGCGGGGGTGGAGGGGCGAAACGGGAAATGAAAAAGGGCCGTCTGCGACGGCCCCCTTTGGATTTTTTTCGTTTTGAACTTATTGGATGTCCAATTTCTTGTCGAGATCGTTGACGTATTTGCGGAATTGCTTGTCCGTTTCACGGAGGTTGTTGACCGTTCGGCAAGCGTGCAATACGGTGGCGTGATCTTTACCACCGCAGTGCATGCCGATATTGGCCAGACTGCTTTTGGTCATTTTCTTTGCAAAATACATGGCGATCTGTCTCGCTTGGACGACTTCCCGTTTTCGGGTTTTCGATTTCAACAACTCGATGGGGAGGTCGAAATAATCGCATACCACCTTTTGGATGTAATCGATGGAAACTTCTTTGGCCGTGTTCTTCACGAATTTGTCTATCATCTGCTTGGCCAGGTCCAAGGTGATCGATTTTTTGTTCAGCGAAGAGTGGGCGATGAGTGAAATGAGCGCTCCTTCGAGTTCACGCACATTGGTTGTAATGCTGTAGGCGAGGTATTCGACAACTTCGGCGGGCAATTCGATCCCGTCGGCATACATTTTTTTCTCGAGGATTGCGATTCTGGTCTCGAGACTGGGTGTTTGCAAATCGGCAGACAAGCCCCATTTGAACCGCGACAACAGGCGTTGCTCCATGCCTTGAAGGTCTACGGGAGCCTTGTCGCTGGTCAATACGATTTGTTTGCCGTTCTGGTGCAAATGATTGAAGACGTGGAAAAACATGTCTTGAGTCTTTTCCTTTCCCGCAAAGAATTCTACGTCGTCAATAATCAGCACATCCATCATTTGGTAGAAATGACTGAAATCGTTTACGTTGTTGTTCTTCACCGCATCGATGAATTGGTGGATGAACTTTTCGGACTCGACGTACAGCACCGTTTTGTCGTCAAAACGGTTTTTGATCTCGATCCCGATGGCTTGGGCCAAGTGTGTCTTTCCCAGACCATTGCCCCCATAAATCAAAAGGGGGTTGAAAGCGGTTCCGCCCGGGTTTTTGGCCACGGCATAACCCGCGGAACGCGCCAGACGGTTGCACTCGCCTTCGATCAGGTTTTCAAATGAGTAGTTGGGTTTGAGGTTCGAATCGACATTGATCTTTTGAAGGCCCGGAATCACGAAGGGGTTCTTGATTCGCGTGTCGCCGGTGTTCAACGGGGCGTGAACGGGCGGGTTTTTGGGCGATCGGTGATCGGACGTGGGGATCTTGACGGTGTATGGCTTCGAACCGTTGCGGTTGTTCTCCATAATGATGCTGTACTCCAGCCTCCCGTCTTCACCCAACTCCTTTCGGATGATCGACTTTAAAAGATGAATGTAATGCTCCTCCAACCACTCGTAGAAAAACTGAGAAGGCACTTGGATCGTCAAAACTTGGTTTTCCAACTTGACCGGTTTGATCGGTTCAAACCAAGTTTTGAATCCTTGAAGGCTGACATTGTCCTTGATCACACTTAGACAATTCCGCCACACTTCCTCGTGTTTTTCATTCATTGGTTTTTGGTGATGATTAAAGGGTTAAAAACTTACGATTTGCAGTGGCAAGTTTCACAAGGCGCTTTACCGGATGCGCGACAAATATTCGGATAATAAAGTGAAAAAAAAAGCCGTCAACCCCTTGCCGATATCAAAAAAAATACAGGCCTCGAAAAAATCGGAAATCCCCGTCATTACCGATCTCCAAACACTTTGACGTATTCTCTCATCACCCCAAAATCCCCGCTGCGAAACAAGCCTCTGTGGTTTAATTCATTTGATCAAACCCGGTCGGATTGATCGGCGTCAATATAGAAATCTTAGCGGAACTTCGGAAATCAGGGAGGCTTTTCCACCCCCGATTTATCCACTCCGATTGGACCCCTTTTTCACCCGTCGACCGGTTTTGAATTGTGGATAAGATAGGCATTTTCGGCGATTATCCCCCCGGTTCGCATTTTGGTCATCGGGGTGTTGAAAACTCGTATTCCTGCCCGAGGATTTTTTCGCCCCCCGATCTTTTCGATTTTCATCACTACTTTGGCCGGCATGTTGCAAATCGAAACCAAATTCCGCGTGCGCTACGCCGAAACCGATCGGATGGGATACGTCTACTATGGAAACTATGCCGCGTGGTTTGAAGTGGGTCGCGTGGAATTGCTCCGCGCCCTCGGCACGAGCTACCGAGATCTCGAAGACCGGGGTGTATTGCTGCCCGTCCGCGATTTTTCGGTGCGCTACCACTTGCCGGTGCGCTACGACGAAGAAGTGACCCTGATCACCAAACTGGTGGCGGTGGAAACCACGCGCCTGGTGTTCGACTACGAAATCTTCAACGACCAAAACCTGAAAACCACCACGGCTTCCGCAACCCTGGTGTTCGTGAACCGGGAGTCGGGACGACCGGTCAAAATCCCCGCCGACCTCGAAAAGCAATTGAAAGTGTAAATCCTGCCACCGGCTCCCCGCCCGGCCGGGGCCACCTCACAATTCAGCGATGAGCACGTCGTAGAGTCGCCTCATGGCCAGGATATCGCCCTTGAAGACTTTCTCGCCCGGACGGTGGTAGTTGGCCTCCGGCGGTCCGATGAAGCACCAATCCCACAAGTGGCTGCTGCCCTGAAGTGCGTTTCCGTCGCTGCCGCCGGCGTTTTCGACTTCCAACTGAAAGGGAATGGCCTGCGTTTTGGCCACGTCGATGATGCGGTTGACGAACGCCCGACGGGGGATACCCCGGTCTCGCATGGAAATGGCCACGCCTTTCCGATGCTTGATGTGCTTAGTCACCAAAGTCACGTCGGAAATCAACGCCTGATGAACGCCGTACCGCTGCTGGAGAAACCCTCCCGCGAATTGGGCGCCGCCCCCACCGTGCTCTTCGTAAGTGCTGAATACCAGCGCTCCGTTTTCCATGGTTTCCGCCATTTGAAGGGCATTCCACACGCCCAAACGGTTGTCTAGGTAAGCGCTGTTGACGTAATCCCTGGTTTCCTTCCAATCTGGGGCATAGGTGAGCACGGTGCCGGGAGCGATTGGCCGGTCGAAGTCGTAGGACAAGGTCTCTTGTCCGCCCTTCTTCTTGGGGTTGACCACCAAACGGCAGGAAATCGGTCCTTTTTCGTCTTCGCCCACCAATTGCGCTCCCGTTTCCGCCTTGGGATTGCCGACTTTGAAAAGCGTTTTTTCGTGGGCCACCGTGTATCCCACCGTATCCAAATGGGCGAAGACGGCGGTGCGGGGCTTTCCGAAAACCGCGATGACCATGTCTTGAAATCCGGGTCCGGAAAACACTTCGGGCGTCGCGGCGAATCGGGGCGCACGTTCGGCGAGGTATTCCACCACGAAGTCACGGACGGCGCCTTCGTCGCCGGCCGTGCCGGGAATGGCGCACAGTTCTTTTAACAGTCGGTAATTCATGTTCAATAGATTCCGAGGTATTCGGCGCGAATGTCGTAAAATGGCTCGAAAGCGCGCTCCACTTCTTCCTTTCGATGGGGGAGTAGGCTCACCGTCAACCGGCAGTCGGTGGTGAAATTCTGGTCGGATTCCTCCCATCCGTGAATGCGGATGGCGAGCATCACCTCGCTCATGCGGTCGTATCCGAAGTGGATTCGGTAATGGGCGAGCAATTGCTTTTCCACGATCTCGGCGTCTTCGATGGCGAGCATGGCCGCCGTTCGGTACGCTTGTATCAAACCCGAAACCCCCAATTTGGTGCCGCCGAAGTACCTGACCACCGCCACGCACACAAAGGTGAGGTCGTACTTTTCGATTTGCCCGAGTATGGGAGGACCGGCGGAATTCGACGGTTCCCCGTCGTCGTTGGCGCGGTGCATCTCGCCTTTGTAGCCCAATCGCCAGGCGTAACACACGTGGCGCGCCGAGTGGTGCTCTTTTCTCAATCCGTCCAAAAAGGCGTTGATCTCCTCTTCGGTTTTTGCATGGATGGCGTGACCGATGTGTTTGCTCCCCTTGTCCTTGAATATCCCACTTCCCGAGCGTCGGATGGTGCGGTACCGGTGTTTCATCGGGACCAAATTACCAAATTCGACCGCATCACAAGAGAAGATGGCGGTGCAGACACCTTATAATATATGTGCGTCGACCTTGAGTGCCTTGCCGGAATTCTGTTGTGAACGCAATGTGTAAAGCCGGACGCCGGCATCCTCCCTTCTCGCGCGGGTTGCGGTGCCGGGCGGGGGCGCAGCGACCACCGGAAGCTCGGGTCCCCGCCACGGCGTCGCCCCGCGCGGGAAGGGAGATACAGGCGGTAGGCTGACCCCGACCCCAAGGGCGGGGATACACCCAAAACGGAATACGGGAAACCGCTCGGAACTTTCCTCTCGGCCGACTTCCCGCCGGCGATTATTTTTTGAAATGGTGGATGGTGTCGCGGCCGTAAGCGAGGGTGCGGATCGGTGGGATGGGCAGTCTCGGGGCTTTTCGGCCGGCGCTCAGGATGCGGCTCGACTGGATGACGTAGGCTTCGTCCCACAATCCGGCGTCGATGAATCGCTGGAGGGTCCACATGCCACCCTCTACCAAAACGCTGACTATCTTCTTGTCGTATAGCGAGTTAAGCGCATGAGAAATCATGTCTTCCCCGGCGGGTACTTCGAACCGCTCGGTCTCCTTGCCGCCGACATTGCGCATGCCGGGGTATTGGAAAAGCAGGGTGGGCTGCCCGTCGTTGAACAATCGCAGGTCGTTGCTGAGGGTGATGTTTCCCTCCAGCACTACGCGCAGCGGGGATTTTCCGGCAAACTCACGCGTGTCGAGCCGGGGATTGTCGTTTTGGGCCGTGGCGGCTCCGACGAGTATGGCCGATTCACGGCTTCTCAGACTGTGAACCCACTTTTTGGTGGCGGGGCGCGATATCCAGAAGATTCCGTCGTGGCGTTCGGTATGCCGATTCAGGTCCATTATGCCGTCGGCGGTTTGCGCCCACTTCAGCACGATGTACGGCCGGTGCGCCGTGTGGTAGGTGTTGAATCGGCGATTGAGGTCCAGGGCTCGGCGCTCCCGCACGCCCTCGAGCACGTCCACACCCGCATTGCGCAAAGCCCGGATACCCCGTCCCGCCACCTTGGGATTGGGGTCCTTCTGCCCAACCACCACGCGCGGTATGCCGCATTCCAAAATCCGATCCACGCAAGGGGGCGTTTTGCCGTGGTGGGAACACGGTTCCAAGTTCACGTACAGCCTGGCGCGACGCAGCAGCTCGGGGTCGCGAACGCGGTCAATGGCCAAAACCTCCGCGTGGGGGCCGCCGAAGCGGTGGTGAAAACCTTCGCCGATGCAAACCCCTTCGTGAACGATCACCGCGCCCACCATGGGATTCGGTGCCACGAGTCCCGCGCCTTTTCGCGCCAGCACCAAGCAGCGATCCATCCATTTTCCGTGCCTTTCCACGCGATAAAGAACGGAAATTTTGCGTCGTCGTGGCACGGGTTCGGACGCCGTGGTTTAGGGTTTTTGTGGGTGTGGCTCGGCCCGATGAATCTCGGCATCATGGTGGTGGTCTCGCCCCGATGATCGGGAATTTGTGCAGGCGAGGCCATAAGGGCTGATGAAAATCGTTGTTTCTTTGTGCAAGTGATTTTCCGCTCCATGAGTTCCGAAGACAAAGTGACCGTATCGGAGTTGATTTCGATTTTCAGGGATCGCGTAGGCAAGATCTATCCCCAGGGGGAAGTGGAGGCCATGATGGCCCTGGTTTTCGAGCGCCTGCTCCAATTCCGAAAGTCGGACTTGATCATCCACGCCCGAAAAAAACTGCACCGCACCTACCGCGTGGTGTTCGAATCGGTGATCCAAGCCTTGGAAGCCCACGAACCCATTCAGTACATTTTGGGGCGCACGGAGTTTTACGTCCTGGATATCGCCGTCGACGAGCGGGTGCTGATTCCCCGACCCGAAACGGAAGAACTCGTGAAGTGGATTTTGGACAGCGTGGAAAACGAGAACGTGAAGATCCTCGATATCGGCACGGGCTCGGGATGCATCGCCATCGCGCTCAAAAAGTATTTGCCCAACGCGAAAGTGTACGCCTTGGACAGCAGCTTGCGCGCCCTCGACCTCGCCGCGGAAAATGCGGGGCGCAACCAAGTGCGCATTCACTTTTTTCACCGAGACATACTGCGCAGTCCCGGGCTGGAGTTCATGGATTTCGACGTCATCGTGAGCAATCCGCCTTACATCCCCATGGGGGAAATGGAAAGCATGTCGCCCCACGTGGTGGTGAACGAACCCCACGAAGCGCTGTTCGTTCCCGACGACGATCCTTTGATATTTTATCGCACGATCAGCGACTTGGCCGAGGGGCACCTTCGCCGCGGTGGAAGCTTGTATTTCGAGGTGCACGAAGGGCTGGGAAAGGAGGTGGCTTACCTGCTTCAAGACAGGCGGTTCGCAGAGGTGGAAGGTCGGAACGATTTGAACGGGAATTACCGAATGGTGAGGGGGAAACGGCCGTGAGAATCGCATGCGTCATAATCGGGTTGTTCCTATCCACGGGGCTGAGCGCGCAATTCGGTCAGGACTCCACGGTGAGGATTTTGGGCGGTCCCTACACCTTGTCTCCATACCAAAACAAGCTCAAACCCAACTTCGGTTTCGACGCCCGTCGCACGTTGTTCCGGAAAAACTGGATCGCCCTGGGCGGCATTCGCGCCGGAGTGGAATACCGCAGGATTCACAGGGCGGGATTGGGATTTTATTTTCTGAATACTCGACTGTTCGACGACGATTTTGATTTTCCCATCGAAACGCGGCGCTTGGAGTACGATTTCCGCTACGTGTCCTTGTATTACGAGAGGGTGTTTTTCTTTAACCGGAAGTGGGATACCGGCGCCACCCTCCACCTCGGCGGCGGGAAAATCGGCGTGGATTACCAGCGGGAAGAAAACCCCAACGAACGCACCCGCTACGGAGAAGTCGATTTCAGCATGGTGGAACTGTCGGTCTTCGCCGATTACGCCATTTGGTATTGGCTGGGCGTAGGAGCGGGAGTCGGCTATCGCTACGTGGCGGGAGCCACGCGCGATCTTCGAAACGATTTCAGCAGCCCTATATTTGTGGCCCACGTTCAACTCAAATTCCTTAAACTCGCGAGAAGCTATTTTAATGAGTCGGTCAAAGATGAATTCTGAAGAAGCGCGTCAACGGATCGAGTCCCTGCGCCAAAGTCTCGACGATCACAACTACAAGTACTACGTGCTGAACGAGCCGACCATCAGCGATTACGATTTCGACATGATGATGCGGGAGTTGCAGGACCTGGAAGAGGCTTTTCCCCAATTTCGCGATCCCCATTCCCCGACCATGCGCGTGGGTGGCGACATCACCGACAAATTCGAAAAGGTAAGGCACCGATACCCCATGATGTCCTTGTCGAACGCCTACAATTTCGACGAGGTGAGGGAGTGGGAAAATAGGTTGAAACGATCGACTCAAGGGAATCCGGAATACGTCTGCGAACTAAAATACGACGGGGTGGCCATAGGCATCGTGTACCAAAACGGGAAAATGGTTCGGGCCGTTACCCGTGGCGATGGCGTGACCGGTGAAGACATCACCACCAACGTGAAAACCATCGCCTCCATTCCACTGCAATTGCGCGGTGACGACTATCCCGCCGAGTTTGAAATCCGCGGAGAGATATTCATGCCCATCGACGTGTTTACGGACATGAACGCCGAGAGGGTGGAGGCCGGGGAACAACCGTACATGAACCCCCGCAACACCGCTTCGGGCACGTTGAAACTCCAGGATTCCGCCGTGGTGGCGAAGCGGAAACTCGACTGTTTTCTCTATGCCGTGTACGGAGAGAATTTGCCCACCGACAACCACTTCGACAACCTCCTCGCTGCGAAGAAATGGGGCTTTCCCGCCCCCGACCCCGACAAACGCATGGTGGAGCGGTGCAAAACCATCGGTGAAATAGAATCTTTCGTGGATCATTGGGCCGCGCGCCGAAACGACCTCCCTTTCGAAATCGACGGCGTGGTGATCAAAGTCAACGACCTGAACCTGCAGGAAGAGTTGGGGTCTACCGCCAAGTCCCCTCGGTGGGCCATTGCGTACAAGTTCAAAGCCGAGCGTGTATCGACGCTACTCGAAGCGGTGACGTACCAAGTGGGGCGAACGGGTGCCATTACGCCGGTGGCGAATCTCAAACCGGTGTTGATCGCCGGAACGACCGTCAAGCGGGCTTCCCTCCACAACGCCGATCAGATCGAGAAGCTGGACATCCGGGAGGGAGACACGGTTTTCGTAGAAAAAGGCGGGGAGATCATCCCGAAAATCGTCGGTGTGGATTTTACCTCGAGACCTGCTGATTTGCCCGCCTTCGAATACGCCACGCACTGTCCGGAATGCGGAACGCCCCTGGAGCGCAAACCCGGAGAGGCGCAGCATTACTGCCCCAACGCCACGGGCTGCCCGCCCCAGATCAAAGGTCGCGTCGAGCACTTCATTTCCCGCAAAGCCATGAACATCGACGGAATAGGCACCGAAACCGTGGAAGACCTCTACGAAGCGGGGCTGATTTCCAACGCTTCCGACCTCTTCGCACTGACCAAGGAACAAGTACTGAGCCTGGACCGAATGGCCGAGAAATCCGCTAACAATTTCATGGAAAGCATCGCCAAGTCCCGGGAAATTCCCTTTGAACGCGTGCTTTTCGCCTTGGGAATCCGCTTCGTGGGTGAAACCGTCGCCAAAACCCTGGCCCGGCATTTCGGCTCGATCGACAGGCTGATGGAAGCGACCTACGATGAACTCATCGCCGTGGACGAAATCGGGGAGGTGATCGCCCGATCGGTGCTGGATTACTTCGGGGACGAGCAGAACCTCGCCATCATCGAGAACCTCCGCGCCTACGGATTGCAGTTTGAAGTGGAAGAGGGGCGCCCGGCCGCCGGTGAAGGTCCGCTGACCGGAAAAACCTTCGTGGTGTCCGGTGTATTTACCATTTCCCGTGACGAGCTGAAAAACACCATCGAAGCCCACGGTGGAAAAGTGGTGGGCGGCGTTTCGGGAAATACCGATTACCTTGTGGCCGGAGAAAACATGGGCCCTTCCAAAAAGTCGAAAGCGGAAAAGTTGGGCGTGGAAATCATTGACGAATCCCGATTAAAATCGATGTTGGAATAAGGTGAAGTGGCTGGATAACATCAAAGAAAGAATTGGCTGGAGCCGACTTCGGAAGGAGCGCCCCCCGCTGCGGACCAAAGAGGTTCACAATTTCGAAGACGCCCAAAGCGTGGGGATCCTCTACAAGGAAAAAGGGGAGGGGTTCTACATCCTGGTGAAGCAGTACGTGAAGTACCTCAAATCCCAACACGGCATCCGCGACGTCATGGCCTTTTGCTACATCGATGAAAAAGGGAATGTCCCTCACTACCAAGTGCACAAACTGAAGTACGATTACTTCGACAAAAGTGAATTGAATTGGCGCATGGAACCCATTAGTTCCCAAGCGACGAAATTCGTCGAGACGGAGTACGACATCCTCATCGACTTGGAGCGTGAACCGGTTTTACCACTTCAATTCATCCTCGCCCGCAGCAGGGCGCGGTTCAAGGTGGGGTATTTCGGATCGGGCCGAAGCGAGTACTACGATTTGATGATAGATGTCCCGCCGCATGCTACCTTTGACGAGTACATCAAACAAGTGAACCATTATCTGACCTTAATAAACCGAGGAAATGCAAGAGCTTAAAGGAGTCGGGGTAGCCATGGTCACCCCGTTCGACGAAAACAAACGCGTGGATTACGACGCCCTGGAACGACTGGTGTTGCACCTCCACAAAGGAGTTGATTTTTTGGTGGTCATGGGCACAACCGGCGAGGCGGTGACCCTCACCGACGAAGAGCAGTACGCCATTCTGGATTTTGTCATTGGCGTGAACGCGGGCAAATTGCCCATCGTGTTCGGCATCGGTGGAAATGATACGCAAATGGTCGCTTCCGCCATGGCCAAATTCGACCGGGAAGGAGTGGCGGCGTTTCTGTCGGCGAGTCCGGCGTACAACAAACCCACCCAAGAGGGCATATACCATCACTACAAAACCCTCGACGAATACAGTCCCCTTCCCATCATCCTCTACAACGTGCCGGGAAGAACCGCCAGCAATGTGCTGCCCGAAACCGTGCTCCGCATCTACGAAAACACCGAGCGCATTGTCGCCATCAAGGAAGCGGCCGGCAACATCGAGCAAGTGATGGCGCTGTCGCGGATCATGCCCGAAGAATTCGTGTTGCTGTCCGGCGACGACCCCTTGTTGCTTCCTCACATGGCTTGTGGAGGACACGGTATTATCTCCGTGGTGGCCAATGCGTTTCCGGTTGAATTCCGCGACGTGCACCGCGCCGCCCTGAGCGGGGATTACGCCAAAGCGAGGGACGTGCATTACTCCCTGTTGCCCCTGATCGCCGATCTCTTTAAAGAAGGCAATCCCGGCGGGATCAAGGAAACCCTCAAGCATTTGGGCATCTGCGATCACCACATGCGCTTGCCCCTCTATCCCGTTTCTGACGCTTTGAGCGAGAACATCGGGTTGAAGGTCGAGCGATTGGCCAAGACCGTTTGAGGGGAGAGCGTATCCCGCACATCATAGGAAAAACAGGATCCTTCGGATTTTACCGGCGTTCCGAACAGGGTTTTCCGAAAGACCTTGCCGGAAAAAAAATGTTTTTTCGCGGTGATCTCCCCCATGCACCCGGCGATCCTTTCCTATAAGTCGCGGTAGGACAGTTCGTTTTTGATTTTCGACGGTACTTCGCTTGTCCTTATACCGTTAGTTCAGTCCGCGTTTTTTTCCACCTCTTTCCTCGGCGGTCTCTTGCGTGCCGGTCGATTTCGGTCTATATTTCGACCTGCCGGACGGGTGATCCCTTCACTCGATCCGAGCGCAGCGCCAAAACCAACCATTCATTTCAACCATGGAGAAAAAGCGATTGAATTCGGCAACACTCATTCGTTTCGCCGCAATAAGTGCATCGATATTCCTGGCCGTTTCCGCAACGGCACAAACCCAAAACCTCGGCGGACCGAAAACGTGGCGGGCCAAGCTTTCCCAACAGAAAAGCTCCGTCAAAACCTTGCCGCCCATCGACGTGGCGGCTTTGGAAGCCGAAGACGCAATCGATCAACAGAGCAAAGCCGCGCCGTGGCGATTCGGATTCGAACACGCCGTGAACGACGACGTGCGCGCAAACGGCCACCGCATCGAGCTAAATGAAGGATTGTTGTGGCGCACCACCTACCGCGCACCCGACGCGTTGACCCTCGGCGTTTTCTTCCGCACTTTCGATCTGGCGGATGGCGCCTACGTCCACGTATTCGCCTCCGATGGAAGTACCTACGACGGTGCCTACACTTCCGCCAACAACCTGGATGACCGCATGTTGGCTACGCTGCCCATCGCCACCGATGAAATCGTGGTGGAGTTTTTCGAACCGCACAAGGTGAGCGGAGAATCCCAACTTGTGATCGGCCACGTCATTCAAGGGTACAGGGAAATCGGCGATTTCGTAAAGTCCAAAATCGACCAAGCCAAATCCCTCAACGACTCGGGCAATTGCAATTACGACACCAAGTGCGCGGAGCTGCCGGGCAATCCATTCGGAGAGGCGGGTGAGTGGAACGACCCCATACGATCCGTCGTCATGATGATGCTGAACGGGTCGGCCATTTGCTCGGCAGCCCTTGTGAACAACACCGCGAACGACGGTACGCCCTACGTGTTGTCCGCCAACCATTGCGGCACGTACAACGGCGGTGGAAGGGTGTTCGTGTTCGGATACGAATCACCTACGGCAGTGTGCGCGAGCTCGGCACCCAGCACCAACGGGCCCACCACGAAACAAATCAACGGAGCCACGCTCCGCGCCAACCACGCCAGGTCGGATTTTGCGCTCTGGGAGCTGAGCACCACGCCACCGGCATCGTACAACGCGTACTACGCCGGATGGGACAGGTCGGGAATCGCGCCCACCAACGCCACGGCCATTCACCACCCCAAAGGCGACGTCAAGAAAATAAGTCGTGAAAGCCATTCACCTTATATGAGCAACGTGGGTTCCACCCAAGTGTGGTGGATCAACAAATGGGAATACGGCACCACCGAATCGGGTTCTTCCGGATCGCCGATCTTCGACCACAACAAACGCATCATCGGACAATTGTACGGGGGAACCGCCGGTTGCTCCGGTACCAATCCGAACAACGGTTACGATTACTACGGTCGGTTCGACGTGTCCTGGACTGGCGGAACGTCTTCGGCCGTTCGGCTCAAGGAATGGCTGGATCCTCTGAATACGAACGCATTGGTTCTGGACGGTTACGACCCCAACGCCCCTGTGCACGAACTCGACGTCAGAGTGTTGACCATCCACGGATTGGAGGCGAATTACTGCGCTTCAGCGGCTGTTCAACCCACCGTTGTCCTGAAAAATGAAGGCTCGACGAGCATTACCACCTTCGAATTGAGCGCCACACTCAACGGCGCCCCGGCGGGCAATGCCACGATTTCCGAAGTACTGGAGCCCGGCGAAACCGCCGAGTTGACCCTGCCGAATCTCAACGCCCTCGTGAGCGGCGATTACGAATACGTCGTTACCGCATCCAACCCCAACGGACAGCCCGACGAAAACCCTCAGAACAACAGCTCCACCTACGGCTTTACCGTCACTGAAGATGGAACGGAAGCCGTATTGTCCCTTCAGTTCGATTGCTGGCCCACCGAAACTTCCTGGGATTTAAGAAATTCCTCGGGATCGATTCTCTATTCCGGCAATTCCTATTCCTTGGACTTGGGCACCCAAACCATCCAAGAGACCTTTTGCCTCGACGACGGCTGCTACACTTTCAATATCTACGACAGTTACGGTGACGGCATGAACGGATCGAACTATTCGTCTTGCACTGTCGACGGCCACTATCAAATCGTCGATGCAGATTCCAATCCATTGGTGCAGATGATCGCGCCGAACGCCAACTTCGGCACCCAGGCGTCCCACACGTTCTGCATCGGCGAGGAGGTACCTTGCGTACAGCCTTATCCGGTTCCGGCCAATCTCGGCCACGAAATCCTGACAAACGGCGTGGAGCTAAGTTGGGACCCGATCCTCGGATCCATCGGATGCCAAATCCAAGGTGGAGTGGCGCCGGCGGGCGGCTTGCAGACCATCACTAAAATGGGCGCCGATTTGGAGTCGGTCTTCGTATCCAAAAACAAATTTTCAGCCGGGAAAACGTACCGGTGGAGGGTGCGCTGCGGATGCGCCACCAACGTCATCGGCAATTGGTCGGCGTGGGGAGAGTTCACTTGGCCCGGGGCGGCGGCGCCACTGTCGGCCCCGCCCACCGATGAAGAGGGGCTGACGATCTATCCCAATCCCACGGAAGGCGCGCTGAACGTAGTGCTCGACGGCGGGGAAGGCCGGCGCTCCATAGCGGTATTCGACTTCACCGGCAAAATGACGAACCTGGTGACGGAATTCGACGGAAATTCCACCGTGCTCGACCTGAAATCCCTCCCGCCCGGGGTGTACATCCTCGAAGTGACCGGGCCCGATGGCGTGGTTCGCGAAAAGTTCGTCAAACTCTGATTATCAGTTCATGTGTTGATTTTTTGGGCGTGACCCCGGCTCCTTCGGGCCGGGGTCGGCTTTTCGGCCCTATCTTTTTCCGCCGCCGCCGTCGACCCTAGGCGTGGAAGGAGCTTCTCGGGTCGCTCTTCCACACCTGCGTCGACCGGGCGGCCCCGTTCAAAAGGATGCAGTCCGATCGCCTCACGCAATCCCGAGCACTGAGAAAATCTTCCCTTTGGAATTCGATACCGCGCTTTGCCCATAAAAAAAGCGGTTTCCGTTCAGAAACCGCTTTGAAAATCGAAAGGGTAGAGGGGATTATACCAGCTCCACAACCATGGCCGAGGCTCCTCCGCCACCGTTGCAAATCCCGGCTCCGCCGATCTTTCCGCCGTTTTGCTTCAGGACGTTCAACAGCGTCACGATGATCCTCGCACCGCTGCAGCCCAGGGGGTGACCCAGGGAAACGGCGCCGCCGTTCACGTCGACTTTCGACGCGTCGAGTCCGAGCTCTTTGATGTTGACAAGACCCACCACCGAAAAGGCTTGGTTCAGTTCCCAAAAATCCACGTCCTCTGTTTTGAGGTTGGCTTTCGCCAGCGCTTTGGGGACGGCTTTCGAGGGGGCCGTGGTGAACCATTCGGGTGCACCGGCCGCGTCGGCGTAGCTTCTGATTTTGGCGAGGGGCTTCAATCCCAGGGATTCGGCTTTTTCTTTGCTCATGAGCACCAGCGCGGCGGCTCCGTCGTTGATCGTCGACGCGTTGGCCGCGGTCACCGTGCCGTCTTTCGTGAACACCGGACGAAGGGTTGGGATTCGGTCCATTTTCACGTTTTTGTACTCTTCGTCTTCGGCCACCACTACGGGGTCGCCTTTTCGTTGGGGAACTTCCACGGGAACGACTTCGTCCTTGAATTTTCCCTCGCTCCACGCTTTGGCCGCGCGCTCGTACGACTGAATGGCAAAGGCGTCCTGTTCTTCACGCGTGAATTGATGTTCTTTTGCGCACATATCCGCGCATGCCCCCATGTGCCCTTGATTGTACACGTCAGTAAGGCCATCAAAAACCAACCCGTCCAACATCTTGATATTGCCCAATTTGGTGCCCGTGCGGGAGTTGGGCAAATAGTGCGGCGTCTGGCTCATGTTTTCCATTCCTCCCGCCACGACCACGTCGGCATCACCGAGGGCGATGGCTTGCGCGCCCATGGCGATCGCCTTCATGCCCGATGCGCAGACTTTGTTTACGGTGGTCGCGGGGGTGCTTTCGTGCAAGCCCGCGAAAATGGCGGCCTGTCTGGCCGGTGCCTGACCCAATCCGGCCTGAAGCACACAACCCATAAATACTTCGTCGATTACCTTGGGGTCTATCCCGATGCGGTCGACGGCACCCTTGATGGCCGCCGCTCCCAACCGTGGCGCGGAAACCGATGACAAACTGCCGTTGAAACTTCCTATGGGCGTGCGAACCGCCGAGACGATAACTACTTCCTTCATGATTTATTTTGCTTTTAGATCCGTAAAATTCGGGGTGCAAAGGTACGAAACCCATGGCGGGCCTCCGCCGTGACGCATCCTACCGCGTGATGGTGAAAAATCGCTTTTCCCCACCGTAGTTGTGTTCTTCACCGTTGAAGGTGAATTTCTTATCGATGTTCCTGTAATTGCAATCCCCGTCGTATTCTCCTTTGAGCTCCAGGTTTTCGATGTTTCCCACGAAGCCGGTTTCGGGCTCCACCACCATGTATCCGAAGGTGGGGTAGTAGGGGGATTGGATATTCAGAAACGGAAATTCGTCGTTGATGTGAAATTTCCCATCCCCGTCGGGAAAGCGACCGTTTAAGTACATGGTGTCCGCAATCAGAGGTTCGCTGTACGGAACGAATCGCACGATGTACAGCGACTCGAGCTGCTCTTCGGTAAACCCATCTTCTCCTTCGGATTTCATTTCGAAATAAAACGCGTTGATGCTTCCGATGTCGGGCTCATCGCATTCTTTGGAACAAGAGGAGAAAATAAAGCAGAGGGCGAGAAAGGGAATAAAATTTGCTTTGTTCATCACACGGCCAAAAATAGTGATTTGAAAGTTCTATTGACGGTATTCTCTTAAATTTGTGTCGCAATGCGAAAGTCCCTTCTGCGGCTCTTGCCGATCGTTTTCATCGCTCTCGGCGGATGCCATACCACATACCATTACGCCGAATTCATCCAACCCTCCAACGTGTATATTCCCTCGGAGATATACCGCATCGGGGTGATTCAGCGCGGCGCCACACCCGAAAAGTCCATGTCCGTATACATGGGCGGCCTGCAATACGCCACGGTGACGGAAATCCCGCACAAGACCGCGCAAAAAACCTTGGAAATCCTGACCACCCGAGTGGAGGAAATTGGGCGGTACTCCGTGGTGGACATTCCCTTTCCGATCTCTGAGATCGACCAAGAATCCAGCCCCCAACTGATGTTCTCACCGGAAGTGATCGACAGCCTGGCCCGGGAGTATGACGTCGACGGCATCATCAGCTTGGATGAAGTGGATATGACGGTAAATACCACGGGAAGTGTGGATGTCGTCACGGTGAACGACGCCCTCGGAATGCCCGTGAGGGTGCCGGAATTCTCGAAGCACAACCAAGTCACGCTCACGCTCTTTTGGCGATTCTACGATACGCGGCAGCCCCGAGTGCTCGACGAATTCGGACAGACCTACGACAGATCGTACACGAGGGTATCATACGACGAGGACGAAATCAACGAGTTTCGCAATGAGGATGTGCGGATAAACCAAATCGCCGAGGTGGGGGCCATGGATTACTACAATCGGGTTGCGCCCCACTGGGTGACGGCCTACCGCACGTATTACCGGTCCGGAAGCGATAAGTTGGAGCAAGTGGCGGCGAATTTGGAACGGGACGGAAATTGGGAGGCGGCGGCCGAGTGGTGGAAGAGACTGGCCCAATCCGAAGACGAGGGTGAAAAATTCAAAGCCATGTACAATATGGCCGTGGCTTCGGAAATGCTGGGGTCACCGCGGGTAGCCAAAAATTGGCTCGAGAAGGCGATCCGCGTCAAACCCAAGAAAATCGCCAGGAATTACCTGGAAAAAATCGAAGAACAAATTCTTGTCCAAGAAGTGGTCAACCGCCAATTGGGGTTGGAATAATCATGATGCGCGCACTTTTACCGTTAATCTCTCTCGCCGCTGCCGTTTGGGTGATCTACCAAGTTTGGGAGAAGAACAAACGCCTCACCACGACCCACAAAATACTGTGGACCATCGCGGCCATTTTATTCAATATCCTGACGGCCGTGGTTTATTTCCTTCTGGAGAAAAGCAGGGCAAGAAGCGATTTTTGACGGGTCGGTTCCGCCGGCCTCAGCCCGCCACCATTTCCCACAGCGGGATGCTGATGGTGATGGTCGACCCGATTCCCGGTGAGCTTTCGATCTCGATTTGCCCTTCGTGTTCGGCGATGATGGTTTGCGTGGCGGTGAGTCCCAACCCCAAACCGTGTGGCTTGGCGGTGTAAAAAGGTTCGAACAATCTTTCCTTGACTTCCTCGTCCATGCCGTCGCCGTTGTCTTCCACGTAAAGGCACACGTCGCCGTCTTCGAGGTATGCCCCTAATGTCACTTTGCCGTTTTCGTGGTGGATGGCTTCGATGGCGTTGGTAACCAAGTTGGTCACGGCCAGTTTGATTTTTTCTAAATCACAGGAAAACTCGGGGAGGTTGGGATCGATATCCAGAACGATTTCGACGTTTTTGAAGGCCGCGCTGTCTTTTGCGTCGTTCACCACTCGGGTGAAAATATCCGACGCATTGCACACTTGGCGCTCCACGGGCTTGCGGTGCGAAGAAGAGAGCAACTGTCCAATCAACCTGTCGATGCGGGCCGCGCTGCGTTCGATGATGCCCAAATAGATCTCGCCTTCTTCGCCGACCGAAATTTCGTCCCTGATCTGTTGCAACGCCAAATTGACGTTCGTAAGGGGATTGCGGATTTCGTGAGCCAGCGCACGCGCCAGCCGGTAAGTCATCCCCACTCTTTCGGCGCGGGCGTTTATTCTCCGCAGTCGCTCCTTGTACGACACGTTGCTCACCGTGCCGTGGTATCCGACAGTGATTTTTCTTTCCGCCTCGGAGTCGTATTCCCGAAGGATGGAGAGCTTCATGTGGCCGAGGAATTTCTTGTCTCCTTCGGGCACCTTGAATCGCAATACCGCGTCCATCTGGCTCTGATCGTCGAAGGATTTTTCCTCTATTAGCCGGTCGAATTCTTCGGGCTTGTTTAGAAGCTGGCGCAGTGACATTCCTTTGCACTGGTTGAAATCGAGTTCGAAAAGCGTCGAAAACGCCGTGTTCACGTTCTCGATTTCCCAGTCGGAAGTAAGGAAAAACGCAGGATCCAAAGAATTGTAAAAAAGAGACTTGTACCGCGTCTGTTGTTTCTCCAGTTCAAGTCGCAACCACGTGGATTCGATGGCGTATTTCAAGCTGTTGTGCAGCACCGCGCCGGAGATGTGTTCCTTCAGGAGGTAGTCGGTGGCGAGGCTGCGGATGGACTTGAACGCCCTTTCGTTTTGGATTTGACCCACCAAGTAGATGAACGGGGTGGGGTATAGCTCGAAACTCAATCGGGCCAAATGGATTTCCGGGTCGCGATGAATGAATTCTTCATCGACGACGGCCGCACTGGCGGCGGTTCGCTTTAGCGATAAGGAGGTGTTCCGTAAGATATCGTAGGCATCCGGCGCATATTCGTGTAGGAGTTGCGCGATGCGGTCCACGAAGTGGGCATCCGGACTGACAACCAGTATTTGGGTAGGCATAAGTGTTTAGGGCTGGTTCGAATTGAGAATGCCGTACGATTTCAATTTGTTGTAAAGGGTTTTACGGTCGATATTGAGTAGTTTGGCGGTCTTTGATTTGTTGTTTCCGGTTTCGGAAAGCACTTTTACGATTTTTTCTTTCTCCGCTTGTTCCGCGGCGCCTTTCAGGGAGCTTTTCCCGTTGTCTTCCACGGGTTGCTCGCTGTGGTAGGTGATTTCATCGGGAAGGTGGTGCAATTCGATCATGTCTTCCTGCGCCATCAGTACGCTTCTTTTCATCACGTTCCTGAGTTCCCGCAAATTTCCGGGCCAAGGATAGGTTTTGAATTTGCGCAGCACTTGAGGCGACAAGCCTTTGACGTTCTTCCCCAGTTGGTCGTTGGCGTTCGCCAGGTACTGATCGGTGAATTCTTCGATGTCTTCCGTTCGGTTTCTCAAGGGCTGAATGTGGATGCGGAATTCGTTGAGCCGGTAGTACAGGTCTTCCCGAAACTTCCCTTCGGCCACGGCTTTTTTCAGGTCTTCGTTGCTCGCGGCCAAAATGCGCACGTCGACGGAGATGTCTTTGTCGCCGCCGATGCGCGTGTATTTCTGTTCTTGCAGCACGCGGAGCAACTTGATCTGGATTTCGTATGAGAGGTTGCCGATTTCGTCCAAGAACAAGGTTCCCCCGTCGGCGAGTTTGAACTTCCCGTCTTTGGTTCGGATGGCACCGGTGAAAGCGCCCTTCTCGTGACCGAAAAACTCGCTTCCGGCGATGTCTTTCGGCAACGCGCCGCAGTCGATGGCGATGAAGGGTTTGTCGGAGCGGCTGCTCAGTCGATGCACTTCCCGGGCCACGAATTCCTTTCCCGTTCCGGTTTCGCCCGAGATGATCACGCTCATGTCGGTGGGGGCGACGATGCGGATATTTTCGTAAACCGTCTTCGCGCCCGTGCTGTTGCCGATGATGTATCTGTGGGGGTCGCTTTTCTTGGGTTTCGCCTTGGTTTTGGCCACGACGGTGGGAGTTTCCGATTCGGAGTCCTTGTCGTCGGCTTCCGTATCCACGGAAAGTCCGTGGCTCTGTTCCCTGGAAATGGATTCTTCGATAAGATTTAACAACTCTTCGGGGTACAGGGGTTTGGTCACGTAGTCGAGCGCGCCGTATTTGATGACTTCCACGGCCATTCGAATATCTGAATACCCCGTAATGATGATGACTTTTTGCGCCGGTTTAAGTTCCTTGATCTGCTTGAGCAAATCGAGTCCGCTGGCATCGGGCAGTCGAAAATCGGAAATCACGAGGTCATAATTCTTCTTCGACAATCGACTCAGGCCTTCTTCCGCGCGGACTACCGTGTCGACGGCGTATCCTTTTTTGGTCAGAAACCTTTCGAGCAAGAGGCACACCTCCACTTCATCATCGATCACCAATATTTTATGCATATGCGAGAAATTGTAGCTGTTGACTAGTTCGGTTTTGTCTCGTTCCTGAAAGGATCGTACAAAGTACCATTAATTAATTTATCCGCCAAAGGAACAGACAAGTCAGGCGATCAACTCGAGGACCTGCGACTTTTTGAAAGGTTTGGGAATAAAATCGCGGATGCCGGCTTTCGCCACTTTTTTGCGGATGATGGGTTCATCGTACGCCGTGATGACCACGATGTGCGGATCGCGTTGACTTTTTCCGATGTCGCCGAGAAGGTTGAGGCCTTGCTCTTCGCCTAAGTGCAAATCGAGCAAGATGGTGTGAAATTCGTTTGTTTTCAACAATTCCCGGGCTTGGAAAGCTGATGAAGCATATTTCACCGCAAAACCCTCCCTTCTCAATATGGACATCATCAATTGTCCAATGTCTTCTTCGTCGTCGATGATTAAAACGGACTTCATTTCGGTGGATGAACTCAAATTTAAAGGTTGCTCCGCCAAGACTAGACTCCCCGGGGGATTTTTGACATACCCCATGAGATGAGCGGGTTCTGTGCCCGGCGAAGCTAAAAAATTTCTTCTGAAATACACGTTGGATTTCCTTATCGCTTCCATAAACAAGGCTCGCGACCGTTTGGTTCGGCCACGGACGGGATAAGTTACAACCCACAAAAACCCAAAACCTTGCACGCACCTCCGCCCATCCTCGAAATCGGGAAATGAAGCGCCCGAGCGATAGGGGTTGCACGCGGGAACATTTTCTAACTTTGCGCTCGAACCAATAATCGACAAATGAAACTTCTCGAAGGAAAAGTCGCCGTGATCACAGGCGCATCACGCGGAATCGGAAAATCCATGGCGCGCATGTTCGTGGAACACGGAGCGACCGTATGTTTCTCTTATATGAGCTCGGACGAAAAGGCCCGACAATTGGAACAGGAACTCGCCGGATCGGGCGGAACCGCCAAGGGCTTCAAATCGGATGCCTCTGATTTTGAAGCGGCTCAGAAACTCATCGACGCCGTGGTGGAAGAATTCGGGAAAGTGGACGTATTGGTGAACAACGCCGGCATTACCCGCGACACCTTGCTGATGCGCATGACGGAGGAGCAGTGGGACGAGGTGATGCGCGTGAACCTCAAATCCGTGTTCAACCTGACCAAAGCGGCCATCCGACCCATGATGCGCGCAAAAAGCGGCTCCATCATCAACATGAGCAGCGTAGTGGGCGTGAAGGGCAACGCCGGACAGGCGAATTACTCGGCTTCCAAAGCCGGTATCCTCGGTTTTACAAAATCCGTGGCTCTTGAACTCGGATCGCGAAATATCCGGAGCAACGCCATCGCACCGGGATTCATCGAAACGGAAATGACCGGTGCACTTGACGAGAAAACCATACAATCCTGGAGGGAAGCCGTGCCCATGAAGCGGGGCGGTACCCCGGAAGACGTGGCGAATCTCGCGGTATTCCTCGCCTCCGACATGAGTGCGTACATCACCGGACAGACCATCCACGTGGATGGCGGTATGCTGACTTGATTTGAAAAACATCGTCACCGAATATCCCGCTTGGGCTCCCGCGGTGTGCCTTCTCGTGGGCTTGGCGTATGCGGTATTGCTCTATTACCGCAATCGCCGAACCGCGGGCATGTCGCGGGGGCTCGCCATCGCGCTGGGCTTTTTGAGGTTCGCGGCGGTGACGATCATCGCGTTTTTGATCCTCGGGCCGGTGATCAAATACCAAAAGGTTACGATAGAGCCGCCGGTACTGGTCATCGCCGTCGATAATTCCACATCCATGGTGACGGCGGAGGATTCGGCCCAAGCGAATAAGCAGGCGGAAGACATTCGACGAGTACTCGGTGAATTGCACGATCGACTAGCCGATCGGTACGAGGTGGCGCAATACATCTTCGGCCAAGAAGTGAAACAGAGCGGCGAAGCGGATTTTTCAGAGCCGGTGACCGACCTCTCGGAATTGCTCGAATCGCTGAAAAACAGATATGCCAACCGGAATTTGGGAGGAGTGATCTTGGCCACCGACGGTATTTATAACCGGGGCAGAAACCCGAGGTACTCCACTTCGGGACTTCGCACGCCCGTACATACGCTGGCATTCGGCGACACCACCGTGCGGCGGGACGTGAAAATCGCGGAGACGGGTTCCAACAGAATCGCGTTTCTCAACAATCGGTTTCCCATCGAAGCGCGGGTGGAAGCCGACAAAATGGCCGGACAAACGGTAGAGTTCACCATTTCCGAAGGCGGGGAAGTGTTGTTTCGGGAATCGGTGGAGGTAGACGACGATCATTTCGCCCACCATTTTCGCGCGCTCCCCGAAGCCGACAAACCGGGCTTGCGTGAGTTTGTGCTGGAAGTCGCCGGCATCGAAGGCGAAGTCACCCTGGCCAACAATACCCGATCGGTATTTGTAGACGTGATCGACAGCCGCCGCAAGGTGCTGATCGTCGCCGAGGCTCCGCACCCCGACGTGGCGGCCATCGGCAGGGCCATCGCCGGAAATGAAAATTACGAAGTCGTCACGCGGACCGCCGCGGATTTCGACGGCAATTTGTCGGAATACGACTTGGTCATCACCCACGATATCCCGGGCGCGGGAAGCGCCGGAAAGGCCTTCGCACGGGTGTTGGCGGATTCCGACCTTCCTTTCTTGGCCATCGCCGGCCTCGGTATCGATACCCGTCAATGGGACGAAATGCCCACGGGCCTCAATTTCTCGGGCGGCAATCGGCTGCAAATGCGACACAGCGACGTGTCGGGATGGATCAACAAATCCTTCGCACGCTTCGCCCTTCCCGAAGGATTGCCGAAGTTGCTGAGTGAAGCGCCGCCGGTACAGGCGCCTTTCGGCGCAACCATGCGGGGCGGATCCACCGAAGCCGTGTTGTGGCAGCGCATTGGGCCGGTGGAAACCACCGATCCCTTGTTGGTGGTCAGCGAAGTGAATATGCGCCGCACGGCCGCGATGGCGGGCGAGGGGATGTGGAGATGGCGGATATACAACTACGCCATGGAAGAAGACCACGGGGTTTTCGACCAATTCGTCAACGGAATCGTGCAGTACCTGGCCTTGAAAGAAGACCGCCGGTTTTTCCGCGTGGAAAACGCGGAAGAATACATGGAAAACCAGCGCGTGGTCTTGCGGGCGGAGCTCTACGACGAAAATTACGAACCGGTGACGGACCACGAGATTTCCCTGGTCATCACCGACGCCGAAGGTCGGACGTATCCTTTTGCATTTATCCCGGCGGGCAGCGGCTACCGGGCCGATGCGGGAATTCTTCCCGCGGGACGCTATTCGTACGAAGCCTCGGCAAACAGGGCGGGCAAAACCTACACCGAAACGGGGAGCTTCCACGTGCGCACTTTCGATCTGGAAAACGCCAACCTGACCGCCGATCACCAATTGCTGCGCGCCATTTCCTCGAATTCCGGCGGCCACTCGTACACCCCCGAAAACGCGGGTGAGTTGGCCGAACTCCTGTTGAACGACGATGCCGGGATCAAACCCATGAGCCACCGCTCCCAGGAATTGCGCTCCCTGCTGGAATTCAAATGGATTTTCTTTGTGATTCTCGCCCTGCTCTCGTTGGAGTGGTTCGCCCGAAAACGCTCGGGATTCTATTGAAAACGAGGGTTTTCTGGGTTTTTGTGGGTGGGTCGTCACCCCGAAAAATCGCGCGCCGGAAGGGTAGTGGTACTTGTGGAGGGACGATTTACATCGGCATATCCGGGACCTGAATGGTAAACGTACTTCCCTTGCCGTATTCCGAAGCCACCTGCACGGTACCGCCGATTTTATAGATCGATTCCTTCACGATGTACAATCCCAGTCCGGTGCTTTGGAAGTCGAAGTTCTCATCCGATTTGCTGAAGATTTCAAAAATGGACTCCAATTCGTTTTCCTTGATTCCGATACCGAAATCCTTCACCTCGATTTGGGCGCCGGTGGGAGTCGCCGCGATGGCGATTCTTACGGTGTAATCGCTGTTCGCATCCTTGCGCCCGTATTTGGCGGCGTTTGAAATCAAGTTGTTCAGTGCCGATTTCAATCTGTTCGCGTCGGTGTAGATCGTCAAGTCGTCCGGGCCGGTCAATTCAAAATTCAGGTGGCGGCTGAAATTCCGGATCCCGCCGATGAGGCTTTCCACCAACTCGTACACGTTGACTTCCCCCGGGGTGATCTTCGTTTTGTAGTTGCGGTAGTATTCCAACGTCGATTGGATGTACTCATCCATTTTGACGGCATTCGACTTCATCATGTCGAGGTAATTCCTTACTCCCGACAGTTCGTTTTCTTCCATGGAAAGGTCGATGAGCCCCATCACCGACATCAAGGGCGCGCGCAGATCGTGAGACACGCTGTAAATAAATCGGTTGAGCTCTTCATTCACCTTTTGAAGCTCGAGGTTTTTCTCCCGGATTTCGTTGCGGGATTGCCACATGGCGTATCCGGCGCTGAGGATGGAATCCATGATGGTTTCGTTCCAGGGCTTCAGGGTGAATTTGTGGATATTTCCTCGGTTCACGGCGTCGATCACCGTCTGGGAGCCGCTGTAGGCGGTGAGCAATATCCGTGTGGGCGTGGGGTACTCCTCCTTCACGCGTTCGAAAAATTCCACTCCCGACATGCCCGGCATGCGCTGATCGGCGATGATGATGTGCGGCAATTCCTCGTTCAATTTCTTGAACGCCTGATCGGCGGTGAGCGCCAATCTGATTTTGTATCTCCTTCGAAAGCCCGCTTTGAACGCACTCAAATTGTGCTCTTCGTCATCGAGGTAAAGGATGGATATTTCGTGTTCCTGAGGTTCCATCAGAGTTCTTCTGAAATTTTGGTGCCGATTACCGGCAAATTTAGTGTAAAAACGGTTCCTTCACCTTCCTCGGACTCTATCTCGATGGTTCCTCCGTGTGCTTTGATGATCTGGTAGGAAATACTCATTCCCAAACCGGTTCCGTGACCGACGTTTTTGGTGGTGAAGAAAGGATCGTAAATTCTGTCCATCGTTTCCTTCGACATTCCGCCCGCGTTGTCTTTGAAACGGAAAAACACTTGTTCTTCGTCACCCCACGACGAGATTTCGTACAGTCGGTTTTCTCTTTCGGGCCAGCTTGCAAAGGCCTGCAGCCCGTTGTTGATGATGTTCAAAAACACCTGATTGATCTTTCCCCCGAGGCATTCCACTTTGGGAATGTCGCCGAAGCGAATGTCCATCTTCACCCAATCGGGAATTTCGTTGGACAAGATCAACAGGGTGGATTCCAACCCTTCGTTCAGGTCGAACAGCTGCATTTCCGACTCGTCCATTCGGCTGAAATTCTTCAATCCCGCCACGATGGCGGCGGTTCGCTCGGCTCCGTGTTTGATTCCTTTCAGAAGGTCTTCGATTTCCTTGAGCGTGTAGTTGAAGTCCATTTCTTCCTTCATGGCGGCGATTTCCCGCACTTTCTCTTCGAATTCTTCCGCCGACTCTATGGATTCGTACCGCTTCAGCACTTCGAGCACTTCGCGGATATCCAATTCCAGTGGGGTGATGTTCGCCCCGACGAAATTGATGGGGTTATTGATTTCATGGGCGATGCCCGCCGAAAGTTGCCCCAGCGACGCCATTTTCTCGGCGTTTACCAATTGCGACTGCGCGTTTTTGAGGTCTTCCAGCGCGTCGTTCAATTGCTCGTTGGTCGCTTCCAAATCCGCCGTTCGGGCCTTCACCCTTTGTTCGAGGATGATGTTGTGCTCTTTGACGATCCTCTCGTTTTCCAAGGAAATTTTCAGGGCCTCTTCCTGCGATTCGCTCTTCTCCCGTTTCAGGATGTTGATTCGGTCGGCCAAGGCCATGGACAACAACAGGGCCTCCACGGCACTTCCGAATTGAAGGAGATAGTTCGTCACAGGGGTGGAGGCGATGATCCCCGCGTCTTTCATTGCGTACACGCAGATACCGATGAGCAAGACCAACCAGGCGATCAGGAAAAACTTGGCCGGTTGGTATCCACGCCTGTACACCGTGATGCTGGTGAGGAAAATGTACAGAGCCACCAAACCGATGCCCATCTGCGCCGAGGTGTGCACGAAGGTGTTCAGCGAAAACAGTGATAGGAAAAAGATCAATCCGAAAAACCCGAAGAGGAGGTTGGCGGCGTTGTGGTAAAAAGGCGCGTAAATCTTCGTTCTCAAAAAATGCCTCATGAATATCAGGGAACTGATGCTCACGAAGGAGGTGAAGAAATACACCGAGCGCATGGCGAACCACGGGTTGTTTGGCCACAAGTACTTGTCGAGGAAGCCCTCGAGCACAGCCTGGGTTGAGCCCACGGCGAGAATGTAAATGACGTAGTACAGGTAGCTTCCGTCGCGTGTGGTTATGCTCAAAAACAGGTTGTAAACCGCCATGGCGATGATCAACCCGAAATAGGCGCCGAAAAGGAGCAGAACCAAATGTTCCATGTCGTTCAGTCCCTCGGGTGTGGCCACGTACACGGGAAGAATCACGGACTCGAAAGAGGATATGCGGGTGAATACCCACCGCGTTTCTCCTTGGGGTATTTGGAGATCGATGAGAAAATTGGGCTTGTCGTAGACGCGGTCGGCAAACGGAAAAGCTTGGCCCATTTGGTAATGCGCAACCACTTGGCTTCCGTCGAAAACGTAGAAGTCGACCGTGTCCAACTGGGGTTGGTTGATTTGAAATTTCACCAGCGGAATGGCCCTTTCGTTTTTGATCTCCGCCCTTACCCAAATCGCACCTTCCACGTATCCGAAATTCGGACGTGGTTCCGATACGGGTTCCATCTTCATGTGCCGGATTTCCTCGAAGGTTTTCGTCGCCGAGGGGTCGTGGATCACCTGCAATTCCTCTCCCAAAACTTGGTACCCGAAATCGTCGTCGATAAGAACGGGAGACTGCGCCCACGCCAAGAAGGGCAGGAAGAGAAGCGAGAAGAAAAACGCCGATCTCATTATACGGCTCGCGCGATTCCACCCGCGCGACTCATGCCGAGTTGGTGGGTATATTTCACTTTCAACGAGGGGTTTATCACCTCGTCACGCTCGAGAAACGGATTCTTTCTCAGGGCGAGAATGCGTCGTTGAATCATGGGATGCGTATAGTCCAAAGTTTGGGGATTCATGGTCAATACGCGCGCGGTGAAGTTTCGGTTCGGATATTCGAATTTTCCGTTGTTCCCGATGGTGTTTACCTCTCGGTATCCCAAGTCCGTCGCGATCTTCAAGGTGTGCAACGCCACCAGGGTAAATATCGACGTAATGGGCAGTTGGTTGCAAATGGCGATTCCAGCGATGACGAGGTTGCGCGTGATTCCCACGTTCGGCGCTTTCTTGCGGCTGTTCCACAATCCGCAGAGCTCGGAAGTCCCTCCTTTGGCCGCCAATTCTTTCACCAGATCCGAAATGCGCGGGTCTTGTTTGTAGAGGGCTTCCTCCACCGGCAGGGGGTGTTCGCCGTCCGCGACTTGAACGCGGATGCCCCCGAGCAGTTCCTTGGTTTGACGGTCCACGGCTTCGATGACGTATACGTTTGGATTGTACACCCAATCGTAATTGTTGGTACTGATGTTACCGAAATCCACTTCCTCGAGAACTTTGCGATGACCGTACGCAAACTTCATGCAGGAAGACTCTTCTTCAATGGCCTTGTATGCCCTCAGATGAATCATCCAATCAAACGAAAATGAAGGTTTGAATCGCGTCTTTGTGAACGGACCACTTCTCGGGCGGGATTGAACATCCGGAACACAAATACGGGGTACTGATCGGTGTATTCGCCCAAGACTCTCATCAACTTCTCTTTTGCTCCCGACAAAGATCGGAATTGCTCATCACTCAATCCGGCCTTGTCGGACAATCTTCTCAACATAAAGGTGACCGGAGATTGGGGTTGAACCGCCAACCCTGCGGCATTTGCGGCAATCCACGTTCTTTCCAGGTCCCGACCGGCCAGCACGTAGTCTTTCAGGTCGTGGTCGGATCGGGTGATGAATCCCAGGGCCGCCGCCGATCCTGTGCTTTTGCGGCTGAGTTTTTCGAAGGCCGTACCGCCCTTCCACTCGATGAGCTTTTCGATCACCTTGGGGTTTTGCGCCAATTGGAATCCGGCTTTTTCGGCCACCGTCACGTCTACCGTGGCGATGTCGATGCCGCTGCCGCTGGCCGCTTCTTCGGGGGTCCACCTCATTTCGTGATTGAAATTGCTGTGGCCTTCGGGGTGCATAATCCTGAAGCGTTCCGCAAAGGCGATCACGTCCGCGATTTCGCGCATGTGGTCCGGGTCGTCGACCACGATCATGCCGGAACCGTGTTTCGTGCCGGCTTTGCGCAGCAACTCGAATTTCGCGGCCTCGATAGGGGCGCCCTTCTCGATGTTGCGATTTGTTTCCCGGTCGAAAATGTGCTTGGCCAAGTAGGCGTCGTCGGGGTCGATGTCGCCGTCTTTGACGACTTTCAGATCGGCGATGACGTCGACGTGGTCGGGGAGCGGGAAGTAGTTGATTTCCGTGCCGTATCCCAGCGACTTCACTGCGAGGTCGGCGTTTTCCAAAGTCGTTCCCAGAGCGACGTGGGTCGCCATTTGGCCGTAATCCAAAAATCCACCCGTCAGGGATTTATCGCGTTTCAGTCGGAAAGTCTCCTTGTTGGAGCTCCACTTCCACGGCTGCATATTTCCTCCGGACGGCGCGTGACACGCTGCCTTGACCACTTCTTTCACTTCCGATTCGTCGAGTGGGGGCGCCGAGGCTTTGGGCAGTTCCGGGCCGAAATCACCGTCGGGTTCCAAAAATTTGGGAACGGGCTTTTTGATCAAGTGCTCTTCCGATACCGGTGCGCCGTCGCCGATGATTTTTTCCACGTCCACGTAATACCGGCCCGAGTCGGAAAATTGTCCGAGCAGAATGCGTCTTACCACGTCTGCGGTTATGCCGCCACCGTAAGTAATGGCCGACGCCAGTTGTGGCCACGTGGAGATGGTCTCACCGATTTCGAGCATGGAAGCTTGCGCACGGGTTGAAATGGTCTTGAGGCCCACGATGTCGAGCATGTAGGGCATTTTATCCTCGTTGGTTTTGAGGTTTTTTAGTTTTTGTGGGTCCAAGTCGTCTATCATGCCGTGCAACAGGGGCCGGTCGGGCTCGAGATCAAATCGCTCGACGTCCACCATTCCCCGGTCGCTGGCTTCCATGACCACGGGTATTTTCAGCTCCTTGGCCTTCCACCGCCCGAGCACTTTCATGTCGAGGCCGTCGCATTCGTCGATGAACAAATCCAAGTCACCTCCTTCGGAGAAGAAGCGGTCCATATTTTCTTCCGTCAGTCCATCGGGAAAGCAGGTGATCTTCAAGTAGGGGTCGATTTCCATGATTTCCCTCGCCACGGCCGTGACCTTCGGCAAGCCAAGGTTGTGCACGCCTGTGCGTATGCGGTTGAGGTTGGTGAGTTCGAGTATGTCGAAGTCGGCAATCCGCAGCTCGCCGAAGATGCGCTCCATGGCCATGGTGAGGGCGACGGATTGCCCCACGGACAAGCCGACCAACCCGATTTTTTTTGTGGCGAGCGTCTTGTGTTCTTCCGCCGTAATCTTGTAGTGGTTTCGGTTGGTCCGCACTTCCACGAATTCCTCTTCGTCGAGAATGTGCACCAATCGGTT
This sequence comes from uncultured Cryomorphaceae bacterium, assembly GCA_964574635.1. Classification (GTDB taxonomy): domain Bacteria; phylum Bacteroidota; class Bacteroidia; order Flavobacteriales_D; family Cryomorphaceae; genus CAZNOG01. Next base: position 48,295 of record CAZNOG010000004.1, read on the forward strand.
CGACCACGGGTAGTGCACCCACACACCGTATTGGTCTATGGGCGTACCGTCCAGATGAGCCTCCACGGCCGAGTCCAATTCGGCGCCGGAGAGTTTTCTCTTGGGGTTTCTCGCTTTTACCAGCTCGGCGATTTGGCTCTCAATGTCATTGGTGATGTGAACGCACCGGGAATGTACGAGCTCTTTGAAGCGCTCGACCGATTCTTCGCCCTCGTTCAATCGGATGAACCCGGGCTTCCATGATGAAACATCCCTTTCCATTTTGCGTTGAATCTCACTGAATGTGGTGGACAGAGACTTTGGCATTTTCCGTGGTTTTTAAGTTTTGATCCGTTGGCGGAACACTTTAATTTGTGTGCAAATATTGGATCGAATTTAAAGTTTTTTTCTACCATTGACGACAATTTCGACGAACTTCCAGAAGACACGTATTTATGCCCTCAAATTCAGGAACGAGCGCAACTTTTGCGCGATCTGCAATTTTGTATATCGACGATGAACCGAATAATTTGCTCTCCTTCACCGCTGCTTTTCGGAGAGATTTCGACATTCTCACCGCCAATTCACCGGATCAGGCCCGGAAAATGCTCGACAACCCGGATTTGAAGGTGATTATTTCCGATCAGCGGATGCCCGGAATGAAGGGAGTGGAATTCTTCGCCGAGATCAAAGAGACTCATCCCGAGCCCATCCGCATTTTACTCACGGGGTACAGCAATCTCCAAGACGTCATAGCGGCCATTAACGACGGTGAAGTGTACCGTTACCTCACCAAGCCTTGGGAAGCGGCTGAGATCCGTGCGGTGATCAACCAAGCCATCGAGGTGTTCGACTTGCGCCGTGCCAACAACCGCTTGCTGGACGATCTGCGCCGTTCCAACAGTCAGTTGGAATTTTACCTGCGTCAAAAGCTGATCGAGTGACCGAGGTTCGCCGGTCGAACGCGATTCAATAAGGAAGTTTATCGCTTTTGTTTTCCCAATCGTTGAAAACTGCAAGAGCTTCGTCCCGAAGTGCGTTTTCAAAGGGAATTTCCCGTTCGGAAATGGGGCGGGAGATTTCTTGGTAAATAAAATCGTCGTCGAAATCGATTCGGGCGGCGTCTTCACGCGTACAAGCGAAATAGACTTTTTCGGGTCGGGCCCAATAGATGGCACCGAGGCACATGGGGCAGGGTTCGCAGGAGGTGTAGATGGTACAACCGTCCAATTGAAATGAGTTCAGTACTTCGCAAGCTTTTCTTATCGCCACCACTTCGGCGTGTGCGGTGGGGTCGAGGGAGGAGGTCACTTCGTTGCTCCCTTCGGCGATGATCTCGCCCTTCTTGACGATCACGGCGCCGAATGGCCCGCCCTTGCCTGCGTTCATTCCACGGGCGGACAGTTCTATGGCGCGCCTCATGAATTTTTTATCCCGTTCTGTCATGTGTGTGAATGCGTGCTTGAATAATTCCCGGCAACATACCAAATGCGCGGCAACAAAAAAAGCGCGATGACCGCGCTTTCTTCATATAAATAAGGTGATGTTTTACTTCGAGGGAATCAATTCGCCCTCTTCGGTAAATTTCAGCGTTTTGACTTCGTTGTTCTCTCCGCCCCGCACTCTCATCCGGTAGTGCACGGTTCCGTTGGAGTAAAATTCCGTCGCTTCCGTGATTCCGTATTTCGGCATTTCGGTACGGAGGTAAGACACGGCCGCCAAGGGCAGATTGTTGGAATAAATTTCTTTTTCGTAGCTCACCAACTTACCGGTAGCACTGAACACGCCTTTCGCTTTGAGGTTGTCCGAAGTTTTAAAGGATACTTTGTACTGGTTGTTCATGGGCACCCATTGAACATCTTGCGCTCCGGCAAACGCTTGGTCAAAAGATGTTTGCACTGCTTGGGAAACTTTTTCCTCGTTCATCTCCTGAGCGTGGAGAACGGCGGTGAAGCACAAAAAGATCGACAGCAGAAGTAGGTTTTGAAGTTTCATGATGGTTGGTTGGTTTACGCTTTTAATTTGATGACGCTAAAGATAGCAAAAGGGTTGCAAAGGATAGATAAACTTTTCATTCGGCCACCTTCGGGTTTTCCGCGGTTTCCAGTCGCTGGAGGTGCCCTTGTACCATGCGTAATTGTTGGTACGAGTACTCGCCTTTGAACGCCGAATAGATCTCCGACAAACCGGGCTTCTCCATTTCCATGAACTTCTCCGCGATGATTTCCACTTTGTCGGTGTCCATAAAGTCTTGAACCGACAGTCTTCCATCCGCGATGCATTTCGCCACGTGGCCTTCGATGGTCGATTCGCTGAGCGAACGTTTGACGGCGATCTGGCGGATGCTCAGTCCTTCTTTGATCAGGTTGAACGTTTCGGTGTAGGTCGCGCCTTTTTGCGGCTTTCCCTTTTTGGATCTGGTGGTTTTGGCGGTTTTGGTTTTCGTGGGTGTTTCGCTCCAAATGGGGAGTGACTTTAATTGGGCCCGAATGGCGTTTACGGTTTCGGTTCTCTTTACCAAACGATTTTCGTCCATGGTGGAGAAATCGGGCGGGGGTTGGTTTTTGAAAATGCTTTCCACGATTTCCGATACGCGTTCCACTTCTTGCATTTTTTTCATGATCACTTGGTCGATCTCGTCGAGCAGGGATTTATACGCCTTGGTGCGGGGCATCAACTCCACTTTTTGGTGGTGCTTCAAGAACATCTCTTGAACGCCCTGCAGATAGGCCGAATAGTATTTGCTGCCGTCTCGCGCCCTTTTGATCACTTGATCCTGATCGCCCGAGCGGAGCAGCCCCGACAGTTGACGACGGAATTTGAGGGTGTTCTTGACCTCGTCGTAAATGTGGGTTTTTAAGTTCACCAAATCGGATCCCATGCTTTCTTCCGGGAATTTCAGTTTTTCACTTTTTTTCCGGTTCGCGTAGTCGATTTGATTCAAAATCGGGTGAAAGTCGAAGGTCATGTTGAGCAGCTCGTCCACAAATGCGGCTTGCCCTTCGCGAAGCAATTCGGCGGGCGGTGGTTGCCGGTCTTTGGTCCGTGAAAATTCCTGAATGCGGGAGTCGCCCAAGATGACGTCGGGATTCAGTTTGGTGCGCAAATACAACCCTTCCAAGGAGGTGAGTCGGGAAAGCGCCACGTAGACTTGGCCCGGCGCGAAGGCGTTGCCGATGTTCATGACGGCACGAGAGAAGGTCAAACCCTGGCTTTTGTGAATGGTAACGGCCCAGGCGTATTTGAAAGGAAATTGGGTGAAGGTGCCGATCACTTCCTCTTTCAAATCGGAATTTGAATCGTCAAGCGTGTATTTGGTGTTTTTCCACTGCATGGGCTCGATTTCGATTTCCCTGTCGCCGCCCGAGAGTCGGACGGTAACGACGCCGTTTCCCAAAGAGGTCACCGTGGCTATTTTGCCGTTGTAGAACCGCCCTTCCGGATCGTTTTTGACGAACATGACGCGGGCGTTTTCCTTCAGTACGAGTTGGGGGTCGAGGGGGTACATGGACTCGGGAAAAGTACCGTCGACTTGCGCGTCGTACACGGTTTCTTCGCCCGGCAGTAGATTCAATTCCCGTTTGTTGATGTCGTCCGCCTGTCGGTTGTGCGTGGTGAGGGTGATGGTGTGGTCGGGGAGGTCCTTTTCTTCCACGTACCTCGCGTTGAGCAGATCGATGTCGGCAGGAGTGATGGAGTTGGTTCTGAGCCTGTTCAACACTTCGATGAAGGTGGTGTCCGATTGGCGGTAGATCTTGTCGAATTCGATGTAGGCGAATTGGCTCTTTTTCAGTGCGATGGATTCGAAGAAGAAGAGGGAAGGGTAGTAGTTCTTCATCACCGCCATTTCCTCGTCGCGCACTACGGGCGGAAGTTGGAACATGTCGCCGATGAGGAGGAGCTGGAGCCCGCCGAAAGGTTTGTTGACTTTGCGCGTGGTTCGCAGCCTCAGGTCGATGGCATCGAGGACATCCGCTCTGAGCATGCTCACTTCGTCGATGATGAGAAGGTCGATCTCCCTCAGGATTTTCCGGCGATCGGCGTTGAGTGGATTTCTTCTTACGAGGTGGCTGGCGTCGAAGTAGTTGCCCGAGGTTACCGTAACCGTTCCTTCGGGGATGTACGCGCCGAGGGGCAGCAGAAATTGGGAGTGGATGGTCACTCCTCCGGCGTTCAGCGCCGCGATGCCCGTGGGTGCCGTGACCAGGAATTTCTTGTGGGTGAGGTTTTTGAGGTTTTGAAGAAAGGTGGTTTTGCCCGTTCCCGCTTTTCCCGTGAGAAAGATGTTTTTGGCCGTGGTATTGATGAATTTGGCTGCGAGTTCGGCCATGTCCAACCCATTTGCCGAATGTTCCATGGTCGTGAAGTTTGACGGTTATCCTCTCAAAAGTCCGAAAGTAATAAAAACGAATGGATTCGAGGGTTTTTCGGATGGTGGTTGCTTGATGTATCGCATTGAATGATAGTTTGGTTGACGCGCGTGAGGGCGGAAGCCGGCATCCTCACGGGCCGGGGTGATTGCGGAACCGCGTTCGAGACACGGCGACAGGGAAGCCCGTGGAGAGGACGCGGAGCCGCTTCACCGCGGACCGTGAGATAGAGGCTGTAGACCGGCCCGCCACGACAAGAATTCCAAATGGGGGTTGGTAAGGTCGAATGACCCGGGACGGGAAAGTCCGGAATACGAGTGGCGGGACACGCCAAAAACGCCGAAGATCAAGAATTGACCGCGTCGGAAATGATTTGGGTGAGGATGGGGCGCAGGCCGGACACGAAAAATTCGACGGCGATGACCATGACGATGAGGCCCATGATGCGCATCATGACTTTGTTGCCTGTTTCGCCGATCATGCGCGAGATGCGTGAGGATCCGATGAGCACGAGCATGGTGATAAACAAGACGATGGCGACTACCGTAAGCAGCGCACCTTTTTGCAGGGGGCCTTGGGCGTCTTCCATCAGTACGATGATGTTGGTGATGGATCCGGGGCCGCAGAGCATGGGTATGCCCAAGGGGGTGATGGAGATATCGGACACGTAAGTCCTTGCGTCTTCGGGTTTTACTTTGACTCGCGAGAGGCGGGCTTGAAGCATGTCGAAGCCCATTTGGAAGAAAATGACGCCGCCGACGATGCGGAAACCGTGCACCGAGATACCGAAAAAATTAAAGAGCAACTGACCTGAAAAGGCGAAGAACACCAAGGCCACGAAAGCGGTGATGACGGCTTTTATGGCGGTTTGGCGCTTTTCTTTTTCGGTCAAACCCGCGGTCATGGTCATGAACACGGGCATGGTGCCCAGTGGATTGATGAGGGTGAAAAAGGAGGTGAAAGCCACCAAAATCACACCGGATAACGATTCCATCATGGTTTTACAGCGCGGTTCCCGGCGGTTGGCCGGTCATTTGGTCAGTGGGGTCGGGGATGGCGGGCGACAACTTGTGCGGTGCCTACCCGACGCCCAAAATTGTATTCGCAGGCATTAACGGCGAAAAGAACAAAGTGCTCGATTCGACATTCAAGTTCACGGTTTGGATTTGCCTTTTAGTTCTTCCAGCTTGTTGATTTCGGTTTGGAGGTCGCGGCGGAGTTTGGTTTCCTTTTCGCGTGCGGATTTGCGGTGTGCCTCGAATTCTTCTTGCAAGAGTTTGAACTCGTCGAGGGTGCGGGCGGTGACGGAATGCGCCGATTTGAAGCGGAACCAGAGGAAGGCGACGGCCACCAAAAGCAATATGATGATGGTCCAGGTGTACGTGATGTACGCGCCTTTGGTCAGCTCCATGCCCAAAAAGTCCATGTGTTCGATCTGATGCTCTTGCTCGCCGAGGGCGAGGTCTCGCTCCTGCACTTGTTTTTGGAGGTCGGCGACTTGTTTTTCCAAATCACCGACTTCTTTGGCGAGGGATGAAATTTCCGTGCGATTGTCCGTCAGGGTGTCTTCTACGCTTTCCCAAAAATTGTCCAACGCCGATTTTCGGACCACTTTGTAATCCTGGTAATTGTTCGAGCGGTCCTTGAGGTATTCGAACTGTGCCTTCAGGTCGTTGACCGGTTCTTCGTCGGCTCCTTGCGCCGCTGCACCCTGAATTGCGCCAAACGCGAAAACAAGGGCGGCAAATATTCTGATTTTCATGCGATTGTATTTACTTGCTATTGGTGTTCGGTTGGTAAGAACCGTCAAAAGTAGTTTTCTTTACCGGTATATACCGTTCATGCGCCGAAGGAATTGTCCACATTAAAACTTGAAAACCGCGGCGCATGGCGGGCCATCCGTCGGGAGTACGGTTTTTCCCGGCTTATGGTTGTGCCGTGTGGAGAAACCGGCAGAGAGGGCGGGTTCGATGCGGTATTTTCATGTTGTGCTCGGCTCGACGGTGTGTGGGGTGTTTTGTTTTCGTAGCCGGTAATTGCTAAGTTTGTACATCCCGACAGGGCGAAATTGGGGGGAGTTTTTTTTCAGGCTTCGATTCAGGATTGTATTTCGCCCGTGGTTTTTCAATTTATTTTCTATGGACATGAGTGAAGAAAACAATCCAAGCCGCCCGGCCGACGAAGATGCCGTCGGCGATCATCAAATCGAGCACGATCCCGAGAGAATGACTTTTGAAATCGAATTGGATAAGGGGTTGAGGGCGGTTTTGGAGTACAGATCGAATCGTGAAGGCAAGATGTTCCTCACCAATACGGAAGTACCGGAACAGATGCGTGGAAAAGGCATCGCGGCGATATTGGTAAAACACGCTCTGGATTTTGCGCGTGAGAACAACTACCGCATTATTCCGGTGTGCTCTTACGTGAAATCCTACCTGAAGAGATACCCCGAATATCAGAGTCTGATGGCTTCGGGAATCCGCCTTACTTGATCGATCGCTGCGGTGGCGCATGCAATCCCGGTTGTCCGGGTAGATGGCGCGTACCCCGAAAGCTCCCGTTTTAGGGCGAAATAGGTTTCTCGAAAGAGATGTGCCGGTGTGCCGTCAGGTCGCCGAGGGCGACCCCAATTGATTCAGGTGAGAAAAATGGCTTCTTATCGCGCCGTAAAAAGTGCGGTGCTGGTAATACGGCACGCCGTACTTCGCGGCGGTTTCCTGCACGATCACCGACAGTTTGCGGTAATGTACGTGGCAAATGTGCGGAAACAGGTGGTGCTCGATTTGGTAATTCAAGCCACCGATCAGCCAGGATAGCACGCCGTTTCGCGGAGCGAAATTGGCGGTGGTTTTCATTTGGTGAATCGCCCAACTGTTTTCCACGTTGCCTTCGCTCTCTTCGTCGACTTCAAAAAATTCGGTTTCGCTCAACACGTGAGCCGCCTGAAAGATCAGGGCCAGCGTCAATCCGCAGATCACCTGCATGGTGACAAAACCCAGGATGACTTGCCACCAAGGGAGATCGATGAATATCAACGGCAAAACGATGATCAGGGCGAAGTACCAGGCTTTGTGGGTAATCAGCTTCGCGAGTTCGCTTTTGAATTTTACCCCGTGTTTGGAAAGGAGGTTTTTTCTCTCGTACCGCGTGAGTTGGATAAAATCTTTCGTCAGCGCCCAGTGCAAGGTCATCAAAGAGTACAGCACCACGGCGTAATACGCTTGGAAGCGGTAGTACCACTTCCATTCTTGATTGGGCGAAAAACGCATCACACCCACGTCGATGTCTTCATCGTACTCGGCGATATTGGTGTAGGCGTGGTGCAGCACGTTGTGCTGGATTTTCCAATTGATGCGCGTGCCGCCTATGAACTGTATCATGAATCCCAGCACTTGATTCACCTTTTTGTTCTTCGAATAGGCTCCGTGCAGAGCGTCGTGCATCACGGAGGTGCCGATGCCCGACATGCCCAAGCCCATCAGAGCCCACATGGCCATGGTGGGCCAAAAACCCGTCACCAAGCCCGTCAACATAGCCACCAGAGGGGTGAAGTAGAGCAGAAGCATGAAAGCCGTTTTGATTTTCATGTTCGTATTGGCGTGAATGGACACGTTGTTGGAATCGAAATAGTCGTTTACCCGTGTGCGAAGTTCTTTTAGAAAATCCGGCTGATCTTTCCGGTTGAATTTAATGTGTGCTTTATTCATGTTTTGGGCTGAATTCGGCACAAAGGTAGTCCATAGCATCTGTCGGCATTCGTTAATTTTCCTAACACCCTAGTGTATAGCGCATAGGAGGTAATGAACTGTATAAACCTTTGGCTTAACCGCCCTTTTTCGAGGAAAAATCGCTTCCGTCGGGGTGATTTTTCAGGATTAAACGAGCCGCCGAAACGTCATTTTCTTCTTGGAGTGAATTAACTAAAACTCGCTTTCAACGCGTAGCTTTGTTTTTCGGAAGGCCACCGTCGCCATTCCCTCACAACCGTTAATCAATTCGCCGTGAAATACCTCGTTTCAAAACCATCCATCCTTTTTCTTCACTTGATTCTTCCCGCTTTGCTCTTCTGTTGCTTGGCGTGCGACCACACCAGGGCGGTGAGGGCTCAAGAACCCACGCAGGAACAAGCCGTAGAGGGCGGGTTGCCCTACATCGGCTTCAACGCCAAGGGCGACCTGCGTACCGCCGAGCAAGTGCGGATGGCGGACTCGTTGCTGGCTCGGTTTCCCCAATTACTGAAAAAGAAGATGGTGATCCGCGTGGCGGGAGGCACCAGATCGCAAAAAACCTTCCTCCGCGATTGGTCGGAAGACAAAGTTCGCCTCTGGGCGGACCTTCAGAAAAAACACGGCGTGCGCATGGTGTACACCGTAAACGGCAACGATACGCCGGAGAATCAATTGAAGGTCATCAGGCGATTCATGGACGCGGGGGTGACCTTCGATTTCCTGGAAATGATGACCGAGTACTACCTCCCCAAATTTCGCTTGGGAAAAACGGAACGACCTGAAGTCACCCGCGTGGTTACGGTAGAGGACTACCTCTTCGAGATTCTGCCGGAATATTGGAAGGTGCTCGATCCGCTCGCTTTGCCCTACTACGTGATTTACGCTCCCCACAAGCCACATTCGTCCAAAAAGCAGCAGGAGTATTACAACGCGTGGAATGAAAAGATGAACGAAGCCTTGAACGGAAAATACGCCGATCGCGACTTGCACGCTGTGCTGCACCTTTATCAGCGGGGAAGCGAGCCGTACGACTACGGTCAAATCAGCCGGTTGAGGAATCAGATGCCCAAAGGTCGACACATCGGTGTCACCGAAGCGGGGGTGATCGATCCCGACAAGAGTTATGAAGAGATCGCGCCGAGGGTGCGCGCGCACTATCTGGGCATATTGCGGGAACTGAATGCGGGGGATTATTTTATGGATCAAGTGCTTTACACCGATTACAAAAACGACAATTCGTCGACGCTACATTCCGAATTTACCAAAACCAACGGCTTGACACCGAAGGGAAAAGCGGTGGTGGATCTCATCCTGGAAACGTATCGGTGAGTGGGCCAAAATGCGCGCGAAGGCAATGAGAGTTTCGATTAAGGTAACCGTGGATATCGTGCTGTTCAGCAAGGAAAAGGGTGGGGAGGAAGTGCTTCTGATCCGACGCAAAAATCCTCCTTTCGAAAACATGTGGGCGTTGCCCGGCGGCTTCATCGATCCCGGTGAAAGTCCCGAGACCGCGGCCCGAAGGGAATTGCTGGAGGAAACGGGAATTGAGTTGCCGAGGCTGGAGCAATTTTACACCTTCGGCGAGCCGGGCCGAGACCCAAGGGGACCGACGATCTCCGTTGCGCATCGGGGCCGTGTAGATGGCCCACCCGATAAACGAAATCAGCCGCGTGCGGGAAGCGACGCGGCTGATGTAAGGTGGTTTTCTTTAAGCGAGTTGCCGAAGTTGGCTTTTGATCACGATGCGATTATCGCCAAAGCGACTGAAGGATTCGTTTGATCCGGTAAGGTAGGGCTTACCGCTTTTGGATGTTCCAAACGATTCTCACCTCTTTTCGGATTTCCATTTCCTGAGGATTCAGCTCCAGGCCGGCCGATTTGAAAGCCGTGTCTTCGACCACCATCCTTTCGCGATAGATGGGTATTGCACCACCCGAAAGTTCGTGCTCGTAGTTGATTTCCTTGATGTCGCCTATTTCCACTTGGAGCGCCTCGGCCAAGATTCTGGCTTTTTGGCGCGCATCGGCGGTGGCCATTTTGATGGCTTCTTCAAGCAAGGCGTCTTCCTGTTTTTTGGAAAGTTGGAAGCCTAGGTTGTACCCGAACTTGAAACGGTCGTCGCCCAGCGTTTCCATGATGGTCTGCAGCACCTTCGCGTCGTGTTCGATTTCGATGATCATCTGAATTCTGCCCACGTATCCGATCAAAATCCGTTCGCGGTCCACGTAATTGTAGTCTTCCGTGATATTGAGGGAGTTCGATTTCAAGGCGTCTTTGTCCAAACCGGCTTTTACCAAAGCGTCGACCAGAGCGTTGTACGTGCGGATCAATTTGTCGGATGTAGGCTTGTATTCCTTGTCTTTTACTTCGATGGGAATGCGGACGATCATTTCCTCGGGCACCGTTTTGATGATGGCTTCGCCTTTAACTTTCAATGCCCCGGGATTTTGTGCCTGAGCCGTGGAGCCCGCGAAGAACAAGGTCGCGAGCATAAGTGTGGGAATAAGAGATCTCATGTCTTTGAGCTTTCGAGTTTATGCACCGAAAATTACAAACGTCGTGCCGATGTAAACCGGCGTTGCAACGACGCTCATAATCTTCGGGTTATAGAAAAAGAAAGCGCCGGTCGACGGCGCTTTCCATAAAATGTTTCGGTTTGGGCACGATCACACCGGCTCGACGTTGATGGCCACGTCTTCGCCGTCGTCATTTTGTGCGATTTCAAACTGCACTTTGTCGCCCATTTGGAGGTCGTTGAAATCCACGCCATTCAAATTTTGGTAGTGGAAGAACAAGTTGTTGGGCGGGTATTTGATGAACCCGTATCCGGATTTGATGGAAAGGATTTCACTGAGGTGCATTCCGTTTCCGTTAGTGGTAATGACGGTTTCTTCGGACGATTCCCTGTAGCGGTGATCTTTGTTCACGAAGAGGGAGTCGATCAGTTCCGGGTCTTCGGCATCGTCGATCACGTCGTGCATGACGATGGGGTAGGTCACCGCCGCCAGAAGATCCTGCGAGGTCTTCGTCACGCGCTCATTGCCGTAGTCGTCCGTGAATTCAAAATCCCACGACAGGAGCATCACACTGCTTCCCAACGTATTCAGCTTTCGGCAAAGTTGAACGTAGTCGCCATCGGATGCGATGAGAACCACCACGTCGAATTTTTTGTAGAACGTTTGCTCGTACGCCTCGAGCGACAGCCACACGTCGATGTCTTTGTCGAATTTGAATCCGGAACCGGAAGAACGCACCGGCAAATAGTGGGTGGTGACCCCTTCGTGCATCAATATGTCGTCGAAAACCCGGTCGAAGTACAGTTGGTTTCCACGTTGACTCGCGTCACCGGCGGAAAGTCGGCCGCGGAAGTAGTGGGCGTCGACGATTTGGCAGTGTTTGAAGTCGGTGGCGCCTCCGCTCAAATCCGCCACTTTGCGACGGATGTAATTGTGCAAACCGGCGATGCTTATCCGCGCTTTTCTTTCGTGAACGTAGTTGTAATAGTTGCTGACATGTAAGAAGTAATTTCCGTCATAGAAGATTCCGATTCGTTTAAGCCTTGCATTATTGCTCTGTAACATGTTTTTAAGATTAAAGAACGTAATTGAATGTGAAATGACCGTTTCGTATACGGTCGTAAATGGAACCGCGAAGTTAAGAAATACCGAGCAAATCGCGTCCGAATACGTCTAAAAAAGTATCGATTTGATTATTATGAGAATGAGTTTTGCCGCGATGGATAACTCATCCCCTCCGGGGGTATAAAAACACGGATCCGACCCTTTTCAAGGTCGGATCCGCAATTTGTTCAAAAGTAAGGATGTCATTCCGCCAAACGGAGGCGAAGACCGGCGTTTACGTAAAAGGTGTTTTGCTTTACCTCGTCGAAATTATCGAAGATGCTGTCTTCGCCTTGCAATCCATCGTGCGAATTGGTCAAGCCGAATTCATATCCCACATCCACGAAGAAGATGGACACGTCCACCCCGGCGCCAACTTGTGCACCCCATTGGCTGTCGTTCCAGTCGATGTTTTCGTTGAATTCTCCGTCGTCGTACTCGGTTTTGCTTAGAAACATAAACGACGGCCCGGCGAAAATCCGCAGATTCGCGATGGGATCCGTTTCAGGGTCCACCACGTGAATACCCACCAAAACCGGAATGATCACACCGTTCACTTCCTGTTCGAAGGTCAATTCGGGCAGCAGGGAAGAGTTGGTGCGGTACTCCGTTTTTCTCGAGAAATACGCGATGGACGGATTCAAGTATACCCGGTCGCCGAAGAGCAGACCTCCCCCAACTTGATAGCCGAATTTGGATTCGGTCACCAACCCCGAAGGAGTATTATTGACACCACTGAAGTTCGCGCCTACGAATGGGCGAATTTCAAGCTGAGCGGATGCCGCGACCGACAAGGTGACGGCGACGAGAAGCATGGTTATTTTTTTCATTTCATCAAGTGTTGATTAGAAGTGTTCGATTTTGGAATTCACATTCTGCAAAGCCAATGCCTCGCCGATTCAAACATCCATTGTGCAAGGGTTTGACCGAACAATGGCACCGTCAACTAATTGATGGAAAGAGCGCTATGAATATTTGAAAATCCCCCACGCGGGTGCGGTGCGGATGGGAAGCGCCCGCGCCACATCCCCATCATTGTGGTGATAAAATCCCACCTTTTGGTAGATTATCCCCACAGTCGTCCACACTCCGCCATTTACGAGAAGCGGCGAAATTTCCAACGACAAACGTCGAAAAACGCGAAGCCCGATGAATGGCGTCATCGGGCAGGGCGTAAAATTCTTTAAATATGAAGTGACTTCGGAAGATTCCGGTGCCGGAGCGCGGGGAATTCTCGAGGAAGCGTTTAGGCCATTAGAGGATGGCCACGATGCGGAACCAGTACTCGGTTCGCGGACTGAGGCCTTGGAGCTCTGCGCAAGTGGCCGTCGTCAGTCCGATATTCTTCCACTTGTTCGGTGCTTCGGTCATGGGCGCGTATTCCACGCGGTATGTTTTTGCGGTCGGCTTGTTCTTCCACACCAAGTGCGCGCGCCCTCTATCGCACGACCATCCCGCTTGCAGACTGATGGGCACTTCGGTCGTTCCTTCAGTAGTGGGAATTGGGCCGGTGCCCTTTCCTTGACCGATATCGCGCCTCGGCCGCATTACCGAGCCGGTTTTCAGAGTACTATGACGGGGAAGGGTAAGAGTGATGTGATCCATGATGCCGATTTGCGCTTTGTTCCTGCTTTTTCTCGATTCAACGCCGATGGCCAATTCCAGTGCCGGATACCTGCGTTTCTTCGATTATCACCCTGTACGGATTGTTTCGGCGGAGGTTTCGCCAAAATGAAGAAATTGTTTCCCGAACCTCATGCTGTGGAAAATCGGTTGAAAACCGTGGAACTTTTACCCGGACGGACGGGGTAGGGAGGGGTTTTTTGGGTTTTTGTGGGTGGGCAAGCCCGATCGAGAGAAGAATTCACGCATCAAATCGTCGACACGGCGCACATTGGTCGTGACGCATATCCTTGGGGGATTTTTGGGCGCACCGCAGGAGAATGAAAATACGGGCCCCGGAAGGATCTTTCTATCCAAACCGCGATTGACGAAATCTATCGAGAAATTACACTTGTAAACCCCGACAACCAGAGGGTGCCCGCGACACCCGGCAACGATCGGAAGGTGTTTATTACATTTGTAATGAAATTTGGAATACATTCATCCTCGATACTAATTTACTCATTATCAATTGGCGCAGGTATGTGTGTTCGACCTTATATTTAACCGGCTCGTCAGTCCGTGTTTTGTGGGTTTGAGTTCGTGGTTTACCTTTGGTACGTCGGCTATTTACAAATGTCATCATGGAAATACAGGATCGCATACGGACCATCATCAAGGTGAATAACCTAAATGCCTCGACATTCGCCGAGCGAATCGGAGTGCAAAGTTCCGGCGTGTCTCACATTCTTTCCGGCCGCAACAAACCTTCCATGGATTTCATCGAAAAAGTGCTGAAGGAATTTCCTCGCGTCGACGCGGGGTGGTTGATCACCGGAAATCCGCCCGGGTACAAACAGCCGATGGAAATGGACGAAAAAACGAGTGGGGAGCCGACTCCGGATAGAAACGCCCCGGATCCGGCTGCGGAAGACGTCCCGATTACCGTTCCCAAAACCGGAAGGAGAATCGAGAAAATCGTCATATTCTACGATGATCGTAGCTTTGAGGAATATGTCAGCAACAAATAAAGTCGTCTTCCTCGATAGGGACGGCGTCGTCAATCACGATCCGGGCGATTATACCGCATCGGTCGACGATTTCAGATTCTTGCCGGGAGTCCTCGATACTTTGAAGTCGTGGACGGAGATGGGTTTCTCGTTTATCGTCATCACCAACCAAGGGGGAATCGCCAGAGGGCGATATACACTGGAAGATTTCTCGAGAATCGATAAAAAAATGTCGGACGCCTTCCGCGATTCGGGCATCGCCTATTTGGAAACGTACTATTGTACTCACCACGATTTGGTGGGAAAATGCCTGTGCCGAAAACCCTTGCCGGGTATGCTGGAGAAGGCCATCGCACGCCACAAAGTGGATCGCCGACACGCCTTTATGATCGGCGACAAGGACCGGGATGTCGCCGCCGCCGAAGCCGCGGGAATCCGCGGGGTGAAAATCCCTACCAACGGCGGCTTGGCCACCATCGACCCCAACGAAGCCATTCGGTAAAATCTCCGTCCTGCACGGAGGGGAATCTTCTTCTATAAAAATGGTGGTGGGAATAATGAGGGCAACTCAATCCTGAGCCACACCCACAAAAACCCCTTTACTTCGAATCCCGTTCGCGCTTCGCAGTGCCCGGATCGTCGATCTTCACGTGGCCCCAATTCTCGCCCGACTTGATGCGGTACAACTGCATTTCGCTTATACCAAACTGCTTGGCTATGATTTTCAGTCGGGTTTTGCGGTTGGGGTCGAAAATCTTTTTCTTGATTCTCATCACGTCGGTAGACGTAAGCTTGTGGCCTTGATGCAGACGCTGCTTCTTCCGTTTTTCCCTGCCGGCGAGCACGTGAGGGTTGGACTGCTGGTGCGCGGTCATTCTATCCTTGTCGGCCCAAGCGAGGTTGCCGACGTGGTTGTTCAACTTGTTGAAGTCGAGGTGAATGACGTATACTTCATCTTCGCTTTTCTTGGGAATGAAGTGTTCGGCAACCAACTTGTGGATATAAAACGTTTTGGATTTTCCGAAAGGCCTGCATCCGAAAATGGGATAACCACCCAAATTTCCGCCTTTCAACAGTTTGGCGTTTTCGAAGCTGTCGGCAAAACTGGCGATACGTCCGTAGTTGGATACGGCATACGTCAATCGCAGTGCATCCGGTGGGAATTCAATGAGTTCCCACTTTTCATCCGGGTAAGTTCGCATAATATAATCTTGGTGAATGGTGTTTGTCACCCATCTTAACCGGTTTCGGCGACAATGGTTCGATGGGTCGATCAAAAATCGGTATAATTCCTCGCCAAACCTCGGGAACAACACCCAAATTTCACAGTTATTTTTTCACCGATTACCCGGGTGTGAGCTCCGGAATTGCGATGCCAATCTTACATAACGAATGTGGGAAATAAAAAAACCGCCTCGAATTCGAGACGGTTTTCAATTGATTCGAAAAATTTATGTGTCACGCACCGGCGTTCGTCGGGGTGAGTACGATGTCGAATTCCAAGTCCAGGTCGTCGGACAATACTTTGTCTTGGGCGGGCATTTTGAACGCCACGTCAAACTGCTGACGGTCTACCGTCAACGTGCCGACGATGCGGAGGTTGTCGCCTTCTTCCTTGATCTCGAAGTCGTCGATCACAACGGGGTTTGAGTTGCCGCGGATGGTCATGGTGCCGTTCACCTTGCCGTTTTCCGTGCCGGTGATTTCAAACGTGGCCGTGGGGTAATCGGCGATGGCGAAGAAGTCGTCGGACGCCAAGTGCCCCATCAAATCGCTTCTACGGCTTCCTTCATCTTCGCCGTATCCGTCGTCTTCGGGGCTGATGGTGTGCATGTCAACCACGAAAGTGCCGTCGACGAATTGTCCGTCTTCGAGCACAACGCGGCCTTTTTCAAAGTCGAGCGTGCCGTAGTGCTTGTACAGGCTCACGCCGCCCACTTTGAGCATGTGGCCCGTCCAATTAATGGTGCTTTCGTTGGCATCGAGGTTGTACGTACCGGAAAGTTCTTCGGACACGTTACTTTCCGCGGTTGTCGCGGTCTCATCCGAGCCGGAACCACAGGAAACCATAAACAGGCCGATGGCGGCCAATGCCAGGGGGGTGGTGATCGATTTCAAATTCATACAATGGATTTTTTTGGGTTTTGGGCAACGAAGTTAGGAAAAACGCAGTAGTGGACTGCATCGAAAAATTCGGCAGGTCCATTGATTTTGTCTATGAGTGAGGGCGTACGACCTGAAATCTTTCGCACCCGGAATGGCCGGAAAACAAAAATGCCCGCGGTGGAGCGGGCATTATTGGTGTAAGCATCTTTCAACCGTTCAGAAATAGGCGAACGATTGGGTTCGTCATTAATACGAATGCATCGGCGATGGTTGCCTGAAAAAATGAAAAAACTTCACAATCTCTATCAATCAGGCATTTGTGCCGTGGTCAAAGTCCAATTTGCCGCCAAATCCCCGGGTGCCGAGGATGGAAATCGTTTCCGATGTGCTCGCAATGCCGACGCGGAAGGGGAGGCATTCTAGCCCTTTTCGAATTGCAGCCGCCGATCGCGAAAAATTTGGCAGACTTGGTAACTTAGCCGCCGTATCTTTTACGTAGCCATGAGAAATTATCTGACTTTCTTCTTGTTTTTTATCATCGCCGGCCTGTCTGCCCAGCAAGTGATGACACCCGAAGTACTCTGGAGCCTGGGAAGGGTGAGCGCGAACGGCATCACCCCCGACGGAAAAAAATTGGTGTACACGGTAACCACACCAAACGTGGATGAAAACGATTTTGACCGCAGCCTTTTTGTTGTCGACCTCGCCACCTTTGAATCGGAACCTTTGGAGAGCGCCGACGGGGTACTCGAAGATTCCAAGGTTTCGCCCGACGGCAAGTGGCGGCTGGCCCACGATCGGGTGAAAATCAACAAGGTGACGGGGTCGGATTACTACCCCGCCCTCGACAAAAGCGACGCCAAAATCTACGATCATCTTCACTTCAGGCATTGGGACACCTGGTCGGACGGGAAATTCAACCACGTTTTCCTCATCGATTCCCAAGGTGATTCAACCGACATTATGAGTGGCGAGCCTTACCACACCCCAACGGTGCCTTTCGGCGGACCCGGCGACTACATCTGGACCCCCGACGGAACCGGGGTAATTTACGTCTCCAAAAAACTGTTCGGAACCGAATACGTCAACAGCACCAACACCGATCTCTACCATTACCACGTCCAAACCGGTCAAACGCGCAACGTGACTCCCGACAATCCAGGGTACGATACCGATCCGTCGTATTCTTCCAATGGCGTCCTCGGCTGGCTTTCCATGGCGCGTGACGGGTACGAAAGCGACAAAAACGACTTGAAGATTTTTCTGGACGGAAAAACGGTAAACCTCACCGCGCATTGGGATGGAACCGTTGCGGGATTCGAGTGGTCGAAGGACGGTCAATCCATCTACTTCAACGCGCCAATCGGTGGAACGGTCCAACTGTTTGAGGTGGAATTGCCGAAAACCACCGGACAAACAACCCCCATCCGCCAAATCACCGACGGAGTATTCGACGTCACCGACATCGTCGGACAAGCGGCCGACGGACGCCTGATTTGCGGTCGAACCGACATGAACCACGCGAAGGAGTACTTCGCCGTGAACCCGCGAACGGGTGAAATGACGCAGGTCACCCGAGTGAACGACGCCGTTTACGACGGCTTGAAAATGGGAAACATCGAAAAGAGAATGGTGAAAACCTCCGACGGCAAGGACATGGTCACTTGGGTAATTTATCCGCCCGACTTCGACCCGAACAAGAAATACCCCACCTTGCTGTACACCCAAGGCGGACCACAGTCACCGCTGAGTCAATTCTACTCCTTCAGGTGGAATTTTCAAATTATGGCCGCCAACGGATACATCATCGTGGCGCCCAACAGAAGGGGAATGCCTGGTCACGGTCGGGAGTGGAACGAGCAAATATCCAAGGACTACGGCGGCCAAAACATGCGGGATTATTTATCCGCCATCGACGCGGTTGCGGAGGAGCCCTACGTGGACAAAGACCGCCTGGGATGCGTGGGCGCGAGTTACGGGGGATTCTCGGTGTTTTATCTCGCCGGCATCCACGAGGGGCGCTTCAAAACCTTCATCTCCCACGATGGAATTTTCAATTTGAAAAGCCTGTACGGAACCACCGAGGAGTTGTTTTTCGTGAATTGGGATCTCGGCGGACCCTATTGGGATGAATCAAACGAAGCGGCACAAAAAACCTACGCCGAATTTAATCCCATGGATCGCGTGGGCCGATGGGACGCCCCCATCATGATCATCCAAGGAGGAAAGGATTTCCGCGTCACCGATGGCCAAGCGTTCGAGGCGTTTACCGCTGCGCAGCAGAGGGGAATCAAAAGCAGACTCCTGTATTTCCCGGAAGAAAATCACTGGGTGCTGAGTCCACAAAACGGGTTGATCTGGCAGCGGGAATTTTTCCGCTGGTTGGGAGAAACCCTTTGAAAATAAGATTTATGACGAACAAATCGGAAACGACGAAGTACGCGCTGGTCACCGGCGCAAACAAAGGCCTGGGGTTTGAAATCACCAGAAGACTGGGATTCGCGGGTTATACCGTGTACATGTGCGGCCGGACGCAAAGCAAGCTCGAACAGGCCGCCGGACTGCTGCGGGGTGAGGGACACAAAACCGTACCCACGGCCATGGACGTAACGGATACCGCGGCCATCGAAAAGGTGGTCGAGAAACTCCGAGAAGACGGCATCCGATTGGACGCGGTCATCCACAACGCGACGGTGACCATCCATACCGACGAATCGCTGTTGACCGTAACCGACGGGGATTTGATGAACACTTTTTTGGTGAACGCCATGGGCCCATTGCGGTTGACCAGAGCCCTGATGCCGGTATTGAACAAAGGTGCCCGCATCGTGATGGTCAGCTCGAGCGCGGGGCGGTTTTGCAACGGCCTTTCCGATTTCGCCCCCCTGTTTTCCATGTCGAAAACGGCCATGAACGTGGTGACCCGAAGGCTGGCGAAAGAACTCGAACCGCACGGAATCGCCGTGAATGCCGTGGCGCCCGGCGATCTGCACGACCAATTGATCGTCGAAGGTGAAAGTCCTTCGTCGGAAGTGAAGCAATCCGCCCAAACACCCGTTTGGCTGGCCACGGAAGTACCCGTGACGGAAACGGGAAAGTTTTGGAGAAACAAAACCGTCATCGACTGGTAAGCCCTTGGTGAAGTTTTCGGCCATTATCATTACGTACAACGAGGAAAGGAATATCCGACGTTGCCTCGAATCTCTGCGGGGAATCGCCGATGAAATCATTGTGGTGGACAGCTACTCCCAAGACAAAACCAGGGAAATCTGCGAGAGCATGGGGGCGAAGGTCGTGCAACACGCCTTCAACGGCTACGCCGACCAGAAAAACCGCGGCATCGCGATGGCCACCCACCCATACATCCTGTCCCTGGACGCCGACGAGGAATTGTCGGCCGAGCTGAAAGCCTCCATCCTCCGCGTGAAGAAAGATTGGACGCACGACGGCTACGAAATGAATCGCATGACGAGCTACTGCGGCCGCTGGATTCGCCACGGCGCGTGGTACCCCGACCGCAAATTGAGGCTGTTCGACAAGCGTTTGGGTACGTGGACCGGCGGGAAGATCCACGAGAAAGTGAGCATGGATGCGGCGGCAACCATCGGCAGGTTGAAAGGCGATATTCTCCACTATTCCTTTTATACCGTGGAGGAACACGTGCAGACCATGAACGAATACTCCACCATCAAAGCGCAGGTAAAATACGACAAAGGCGTCCGCCCGGGCCTTTTCCGATTCTGCGTTCATCCCGTCGTTCGATTTTTACGTGACTTTCTGATCAAAGGGGGCTTTCGCGATGGGTTTTACGGCTACGTCATCGCGAGGAACAACGCCTTCAACGTGTACTTGACCTACGTCAAGGTCAGGGAGTTGATCCGAAAGGAACGCAGGGAAGAGTAGGGTTTTTGTGGGCGTGACGTCCCGCGCGAACTCCCACAAGACCGTCTATGAATACCAAGAATCCAATTGAATCTCTCACACATCTCGCCTTGGTACTGCCTATATTGCGCACGCCATTTACCATCCTACAAATGAAAAAAATCTACACCTGCCTCGCTGTCGTACTGCTTGTATTCTCCGCTTCGCACAGCTTCGGGCAATCCGAAAATGTCCGCGAAATCGAGCAAATCAGAAACCACCTTCTGTCCGAAGGGGACTTGTCCGCGAAGGACTTGTCGGAATTGATACACACCGACCGATACGGCAGCGCGCAAAATCGCGTCACCCATTCCTATATGGCCCAAGCGCACGAGGGAGTGAAAATATTCAACACTTCATTGTCCGCGGCGTTTGATGCCGACGGGCAATTGGTCTCGGTGGCTTCTCGCTTCCTTCCCGTATCGAAATACGTGGCCGAATCGGTTCAACCCGCGATCTCGGCGGAGGCGGCCGCTCGAAACCTGACGGATCTCTCGGCCTTCCCGGGGCTGACCGTTCGTGAACACACCCGCGGTGACCAATCGAAACTCATCTTCACTTTGGACGGATTCACACACGAATCCCGAGTAGAGCTCGGATTCTTCGCGAAGGAGGGTCACCTCTTGCTCTCTTGGATGTTCGATATCGAGTTTCCCGACGGCACGCAGTGGAATCAATACGTAGTCAGCGCGCATACCGGTGAGGTCATTCGAAAATACGATTTGGTGGTGTCATGCGTGCCCTTCGCAACCGGGACGAGTCACACCCACAAAAACCTCCTTCCTCCCTCCCCGTCATCCGTACTGACCCCCTTCGACGGATCGGGCTATCGTGCGTTTCCCTTCCCGGTCGAAAGTCCCCTCCACGGTGAACGCGCGTTTTTGGAAGAGCCCGCCGATCCGGCCGCATCGCCCTACGGCTGGCACGACGAGGACGGCCAAGAGGGCCCGGAATACACCATCACCCGCGGCAATAACGTGCACGCATACGAAGACGTCAACGATTGGAACCTTCCGGGATTCAGCCCCGACGGCGGCCCGGAACTGAACTTTGATTTCGCTTACGATCCCACAGATGTGGCGGAAAACTACCGTTCCGCGTCCATCGTCAATCTGTTTTACGCGACCAACCGCATCCACGACATCCTCTACCACTACGGTTTCGACGAAGGCGCCGGGAATTTCCAGCAACTGAATTACTCGGGCGAAGGACTCGGTTCGGATGCCCTGCGCGCCGAAGCTCAGGACGGCGGTGGAACCAACAACGCCAACATGGCCACACCGGCCGACGGCAGTGCGCCCAGAATGCAAATGTACCTGTGGTTGACCACGGACATGAACAATGAGGGACTGGTCATTCACGAGCCGGCCTCCATAGCCGGGGCATATCCCATTTCCTCGCCCGCCGCGTTCGGTCCGGGACTTCCCGCCGAAGGACTCACGGCCGAACTCGGTTTGGCGCCGGACGCATCGACCGACGTACTGGACCTGTGTTCCCCACCGATTGACGGCAGCTTGCTCGACGGCAGGATAGCCGTGGTGAGAAGGGGATCGTGCACCTTCGTGGAAAAAGTGCAAATGGCGCAAAATCACGGCGCGGTGGCGGTGATCGTCGTGAACAACGTGCCGGGCGACGTCATCAACATGGGTGGTGACCCCGGATCCATTTTCATTCCGTCGGTGATGGTGACCCAAGGCGTGGGAGAGAACATCATCGCCGCCATACAAAACGGCGAATCCATGACGGCCACGCTCTCGCCCCCGGGAGGTGAAACCGTCAAAGACGCGAGCTTCGACAACGGCATCATCATTCACGAGTACGGCCACGGACTTTCGAACCGGCTCACCGGTGGCCCGTCCCAAGCGGCTTGCCTTCAAAACGACGAGCAGCCGGGAGAGGGGTGGAGCGATTGGTACGCCATCATGATGACCATGGATTTGGAAGCCGAAAATCCCGCTTACCGTCCCATGGCCACTTTTTCGGCGGGACAAGCCGAAGACGGAAACGGCATCCGGCCGGTGCCCTACGACACCTCGTTTTCGGTAAACGGGTACACCTACGCCGACCTGCCATCGAGTACATTGACCATCCCGCATGGAATCGGCTTCGTATGGTCCACCATGTTGTGGGACCTCACTTGGGCTTTCATCGACGAATACGGCTATGATCCCGACATCATACACGGATCGGGAGGCAACAACATGGTGATGCAACTGGTCACCGACGGCATGAAATTGCAGCCGTGCAGCCCCGGTTTCGTCGATGCGCGAGACGCCATTCTCATGGCCGATGAATTGCGCTACGGCGGACTGAACAAATGCTTGATTTGGCGAGCATTCGCCAAAAGAGGACTCGGCTTCAGCGCCGATCAAGGCAGCAGCGAAAGCGTGACGGACGGCACGGCCGCTTTTGACCTGCCCGCCCAATGCCTCGACGCAACCATGCCCCCGATCGCGGATTTCCAAGCCAACGAGGTCGAAACCTGCACCGGACTGGTGCACTTTCAAGACTTGAGCATTCAAACGCCCCAATCCTGGCTTTGGGATTTCGGCGACGGAAACACCTCCATTCTGCAAAACCCTTGGCATCAGTACGACGCGCCGGGCGTGTATACCGTCACTCTCACCGTCACCAATACCCTCGGTGAAGACGACATCACGCGTACGGACTACATCGCATACGCGCTGCCGGGTACTCCGACGGCCGATAACGCGCAAGGGTGCGCCGGAGAGGAGATTGTACTGAGCGCCACGGCCACCGGCGGCGGTGAAATCCGTTGGAAAAACGCCGCTATGGACGTCCTCGCCATCGGTTCCGACATTTCCGTGGTGGTTGGAGAAGGCACCACTTTGTATTACGCGGAGGAAATAATCGGCGCTGTGGACACCGCGTACGTGGGGCCGGAAAACAGCTCCATCGGTTCGGGTGGGTACCACCAAAATGCCTTCGTCGGAACCGTGGATTTCACGGTGGAAAAACCGCTTACCATCGCGAGCGCGTGGGTCAACAGCGCAATGATGGGAACGCGTAACGTACATTTATGGAATGCCGCCGGCGGGGTGGGCAACATCGTTCAAACCATTCCGGTCGAAATTGATTTCGTCGGACCCGGCAGGGTAGACCTCGGTTTTGTCATCGACCAACCGGGCACATACAGTTTGGGGCTGAGCATGGCCGCACTCTACAGAAACGACGGGGGAGTGCAATACCCTTACGTGTATCCCGATCTGATGACGATCACGGGCAGTTCGGCCGGTCTCGACCACTATTATTTCTTCTACGACCTCGAAGTGATTCCCCAAGTTTGCTTGGGCGGTACCGCGGAAGTTCAGGTGCAATCCCTACCGGGCGCGGCATTTGATTACACGGTGACCGATCTCAGCGCAGCATTCGCAACCCTTGACGATAATGCGGTGACCGAATCTTGGGATTTCGGCGACGGACACACCTCCACCGAGCAAAATCCAACCCACATTTACGAATCACCGGGTTTTTACATCGTCGTTCACACCACCACCGACGGGTGCGTGGCCGAGATTGAAATCGCCGTCGGAATCGTGGGCACATCCGAAGCGGATCGATCGGGCTACACCGTTTATCCCAACCCCACGAGGGATCGACTGAACATCGTATTTCCCTCTCAACTCGTCGGACGCACCGCCGTATTGGAGTTGCATTCGCCTTCCGGTGGAGTGGTGCTGCGCGAGGAAGTCACGGTCGGCGCCAACGACATCTTGCACCTCACGCCATTGTCCACCGGCGTATTCATCTTGTCCGTCACCGCCGGAGAGCTCAGAACCATGCAACGCGTCGTGGTTCTCGATTAAGCGAGGAGAAGGCGAAAATGCGCGCAGGGTTTTTTGGGTTTTTGTGGGTGTGACTGTATAGGATGCAGCCGATCATGATACCCAATTCCCGATGCATGGGAAGGCTTTCTAGTGGAAACGAAGGGAAACCGGGGCGTGCCCCGCAACGTACAATAGGTTATCGGGGAAAGGCAAAATGACATTGCGTGCTTACACGATGAAAGTATGGACGGCGACTTGATGACTTCAGGTCGCCGTTTTTTATGCCTTCCGTACTCGATGTTCTAGGAAAGTCTCCACGTGGACCGACGTGGAAAACGAGCATAAAAGGGCAGGGGAGTAGGGGTACAATCCGTCAGGGCAATTGGGGCGCTCTGGCGTCGGATCCCAATGGAAACAGTTTTTCCCGTGAATTGTACGGATTCAGGATCACCATAAAGAGCACCAACACAAAAACGGCCTCCCAAAGTTCCCATCTTTTGCTGCTGGGAATCGCCATGATGAGGGCGGTCACGACAGCGAGCACGATGGTTTGAGACAGTTTCGGAATAGGCACTCCGAACTTGTCTACTTGCACCTTGAACCAGTTCCACTTCCTGTAAAACAGACCGAAGAAGATGAAGTAGATGGTAAAAATGATGGTGAAGACCAAAGAGAAAATAAGCTTGTTTATTTTTACACCGCGCACCTCCAAGTTGTGCAAGTTGGTCTCGCTTTGGCTGTTGTACTTCAAGAAGAAATCACTCGATTCGATGGAGAGAAGGCGTTGACCCCAGGATATTTCCTCACCGAAACCGAAAAAGAACGCCAGAGCCATCAGGATGTGAAAGGCCTTCCAGGGGGTGCTTCTCTTGGAGCGAAAAACCCGGATCAAAACCAGGATCGACATGATCAGTAAGGTGAGCGCCGTCAGGGATTCGACGATGCCATCTTCTTGGACCAAAACATTGTACGCTTCTTCATCGAAAAAATAGATGTATCCCGAAAGCGCGATAATCACTACCATAGAAGTAAGGAATGCTTGCATGAAATCAGTGCGGTTGGTGAAAAGAACGGAGGCTTGGCGTGAATGACAATTGTGGATGGATCAAAGTGCAAAGATGCAAAATGCCGGCAACAACGGTGTGGGGGAACACAATAGGAAAACAACTCCACGAAATGAACAAATCATGCTGACTTCGGGTTGAAGAATTTGCGGTGTATTACGGACACCTCACGGGCACCGCAATGCGAATTTTCGTGTCGGCCGAAAAAATTCATTCCGCGGAATGCCATCGCATCGGCCGCGCGCTACCGCCACGGATTAAAACAGACACGGATTAAAACAGATGAGTCATGGTTAAAAACTA
Organism: uncultured Cryomorphaceae bacterium; assembly: GCA_964574635.1. GTDB lineage: Bacteria > Bacteroidota > Bacteroidia > Flavobacteriales_D > Cryomorphaceae > CAZNOG01. The sequence continues at coordinate 73,786 of CAZNOG010000004.1, forward strand.
CATGGGGGTGAGGAAGAAGGAGGAGAAAGTCCTGCCGCAGAAGTTAGTCCGCGACGTGATGCGAAGAAACGTCACCACATTCCGTCCCGATCAATTGATCGGCGAAGTGACCCGCACGATGATGGAAAAAGGCATCAGCGGAGGACCGGTATTGGACGAAAGCGGCAAACTCATCGGCATGATATCGGAAGGAGACTGCCTCAAACAAATGGTTCGCGGCAAGTACACCAACTCCGTTCACGACATCGGCAGAGTGGGGGAGCATATGGCCGCATTCGTATATACGGTGTCGCCCGAGGACAACGTACTCGACGTTGCGAGAAAGTTTCTGGAACTCAAAGTGCGAAGATTCCCGGTGCTGGAAGACGGCAAACTTGTGGGCCAAATCAGCCAACGCGGCGTAATGCGCGCCCTCGACACGTTGCAACACCGCACTTTGTAATCAAAGACCCTCGAAAAAACTTCATTGGAATCGCGGGAAGGGTTTGCCGATATTTCTAGTAAATTTGTAGAGTATCGATGTTTCAGTTGATCGCCGGGCGATTGAGTATTTTTTGCTATATTGAAACGTCGATCAATGACACATAAAATAAAACCACATACACATTAATGGGTAAATCACACGAATCCTGGAGTAAAAGGGAAAAAGAAAAAAGAAAGCAGAAAAAGAAAGAGCTGAAGCAAAAACGCAAGGAAGAGCGACAGGAGAGCGGCGGCAAGCAAGATTTTGACGACATGATCGCGTACGTGGATCAGTACGGCAATATCGTGGATACTCCGCCGGATCCAAGTGAAGAAGAAGAAATCAACGCCGAGGACATCGTCTTGGGCATTCCCCCGAAAGAAGAAAGGGAAGATGAAGTGAACGAGGGAACCGTGAGCTTTTTCGACGACAGCAAAGGCTACGGCTTCATCAACGTAAAGCACTCGGATCAACGGTTGTTCACCCACATTTCCGGCCACATCGACGAGATCAAGGAAGGAAACCGAGTGACATTCGACGTGGTGCCGGGCGACAAAGGGCCGATGGCCGTCAACGTAAAATTGGCTGAATAAGCCGGATTCAAATTATTCTCGAGGATGGGGAGGTCAATATGAAACAACGACCTCGCCATCGTCGCACTCAAAACCGGGAACCCTGAGGGCGTCCTCCACGGACATATAAAACCGGTTGATTTTGTCTTTATAGGGCTTCGCCAAATCGTCGTTTTCCAGTATGAACCGTTTCATGGCCACGATTTCGCGACAAAAACCGTGTTCGATGGCGATGCGATCGGCGCGGCATTCGACTTTCTTCTTGAATTTCGGACTGAAGACGTATTTGATTCCGTACCAGATCATTTCCAAATTCGATCGATTCGCGTAATCGATGATGTGGCCGAGTTCGTGTGCGAACCAACCGGCGAGCACGTCGTCTTCCAAGTCTTCGGGAACCAAATCGTCGTGGCCCCGCACGTGCAATCCGACCTTTATCCTATAGTCATTGCGACCGCCAAACATGGTACGCAGACTGAATTTCGGTTGTGCCAGCATGGTAGACGATCGGATTTTTCCCCGCACCAAGGCGATTTCGTCGATACCGTCCACGTCGAACGCCTCGAGTACGGCGAGCAAACTTTGCCGCAGCGATTCGTCGAATCCGCCGTGAAATACCACGCGGTTGGAATAATCCTCGTCGCCGATTTCCGAACTCGCAGGAATGGAATCACCGGGCAAATTTTCCGCATGGACGTTAATTTCCGCGTCCACAGGCTCAGCGATTCCGAACTCGGCTTTTGAAGCACCGTTCGCAAATCCCGTGGTAAACACCCAGAGAGTCGAAAATAAAATGGCAATAGAAAGATTCATTGCTGTTTTCAACGGACTGTGTACGGATATGTTATCATCCGCATTCGCAAACCACGAGTATAACGATTTCCGGCGACTCGAATAAATCCATCAGCCGATAATTTATATTATGTTAAGTTGCGGAACGGGCTTTCAGGAAGTCCTCTACATCAATCCCCCTTCAACAAATCACCGTTCTTATTTCTGCCGGGGATCCCGCTCTCATTTTCCGGTGCAAATTATCGCTTCTGACTTTGGACGTCCAGAAGACTGTCCTTCTTAAAATATAGCACCTTTAAGATGGAATCCTGGTTGGTGATATTCTTTTCCGATTTCCATCTCGCGCTGCGTCGCATCTCGATTTCACCCTCGATTTTTTCCCGCATGCCGTCGGAATTCGCCCGATCCAAATTGCCGCTCATGATCCGGATCTCCCGATCGTACTCTTCGAGCATCCGCAATTCGGCTTCCCGTCGATCTTCAATGGCCTCTATGGCCCGGTCCAAATCCTTGATCATCAAAGATTCCGGATCCTTGGCCGCGTTGCCGCATCCGCCTGATATTCCGAGTGTTGCAACGAGTAAAATGATAAATTTAAAAGGCATTCCGAGTCTTAAAGTATTTAAAATCCTGACGGTCATTCCGTAAAGGCCTGAATGAGTTACACATAAAAAAAACCGACCCGAAAATCGAATTCCGGATCGGTTCTGTTTTTTTTAAAAGACTTCGCTCCGGATTATTATTCCCCGTCCAAGATCTTTTTCATTTCCTCGTATTTATCGGTCTCGCCAATCGAGGCATAGGTCTGAGCCAATGCCGCGACAGTGTTTCGGTCTTGGGGGTTTAGCGACCTCGCTTCTTCGAGGTAAGGAATCGCCTGTCTGAAGACTTCCATGATTTTTTCCTTTGCGGCGGCGTACTCGTCGTTGTCTTGAATTTCGTTCGCCTCCTTGTTCATTTCGACCGCCTTGTTGAAGTACGCAATGCCCAAGTTGTACAGCGCGTCAAAATATTCGGGGTCTATTTCGATGGCTTTTTCATACGATGCCACGGCCTCGTCGTAATTGCCCAAGTTGTCGTTTACCACACCCATGGCGTAGTGAAGTTGTTTGTTGTCGGGTTCGTGTTCGAGGGAAAGCTCCAGATTTTCCTTCGCTTCAGCGAACTTTTCGTTCCTCAAATAGTAATTCAATTCGTACACGATAAGGTCCGCGTCATCGGGATACGCCGATCTCCCCTCTTGAACGATTTGCAAGTACCCATCTTGGTCTTCCATTTTCTGGTAAACGTTCGCGGCGTACACGTACATCTTGGGACCGAGGTATCCCAAGTCGATGGCTTTCCGGTATTGCGCCAAGGCCGTTTCGTGGTCTTCGGCTTGTTCGGCGGCCAATCCCGCGTTGTATATCGCCAAGGTATCGATCACACCAAGTCCTTCGGCTCCCTTCTCCCCTTCCATGAAGAACTCTTTCGCCAGATCGTAATCCTCTTCGTTGTAGGCCTCGATCCCCATGTTCATCGCAGTGGATTGAGCCACTGCCAAACCTTGGCGGTTCTCTTTTTGCCAACGGTTCTTTTCATCCAATTCCATCGCTTTCTCAAAAGAGCGGATGGATTCCCTGATCGCGTCGACGCGAGCCATTCCGGGGTCTTCGCTCGTCGCGAGTCCGGAGTAAATCATACCCCTGTAGCGCCAAGTTTTTTCTTCCACTTTGGTGCGCTCGTCTTCGATGGCTTTATCGATGTACGTCCGCGCTTCGGCAAAATCTTCGCTCCGCATTTCGTTGTATGCGGTGGTGACGTTCACTCTCTGGGCGAACGCCCCTGCGCTTATGATGAAGGCCGCCAAGAGCAAACTTGAAATTTTGATCTTATTGTTCATGGTTGATTGACTTTTATCTTTTTCCATGTCACGATAAAGGCAAAGGATGTGCCAAATCCCCTGCACCCTCTGTGACAACGGCAAAAATAAGGCTTTGTTTGAGGAGGCCAAGAAAATATTCGGAAGCACCCGCAAAGAAAAATGGCCCGATCCATTTCGGGTCGGGCCATTTCGTTTCATTGCATTCGCTTTTATTCTTCCGAAGGTTCGTCGTCGGTCTCGGGATGAGGCCCGTCTGAAGAACCGTTCATGGACGTCGTCGGGTTTTCGGGGTCGATCTCTTTCGTGTTTTGTCGGTCTTCCTCGGAAACTTCGATCTTGGCCACCGCCGCGATCTCGTCGCCGTTTCGGAGAGAAATCAAACGCACGCCCTGAGTGGCGCGACCCATAACTCGCAGATCGGATACATTCATGCGGATGGTGATGCCGCTCTTGTTGATGATCATCAAGTCGTCGTTGTCGTTTACGATCTTGATGGCGATCAGGGCACCGGTTTTTTCGGTGATATTCATGGTTTTCACACCCTTTCCACCTCGGTTGGTGATGCGGTAGTCGTCCACTCGGCTCCTCTTACCGTATCCCTTTTCGGATACCACGAGCACGTTGGATTCCTCGTCGCTCACGCAAATCATACCCACCACTTCGTCGTCCGGCCCTTCGAGCGTCACGCCTTTCACTCCTTGCGACGTACGGCCTACGGGTCTCACCTTCGACTCGTTGAATCGAATGGCTTTTCCGCTTCTTTTCGCCAGAATGATTTCGCTGTTGCCGTCCGTCAGTTTGGCCTCGAGCAATTCATCCCCGTCTTTGATGGTGATGGCATTGATACCGTTTTGACGCGGTCGGGAATACGCTTCGAGCGATGTCTTTTTAACCAGTCCGTTTTTGGTGGCCATTACCACGTTGTGGCTGTTGATGTACTCGCTGTCGGTAAGGTCGCGGACGTTGATATAGGCCATGATTTTATCGTCCGGCTCGATGTTGATCAAGTTTTGGATCGCCCTTCCCTTGGAGGTTTTCGAACCTTCCGGGATTTCAAACACGCGCATCCAATAACATTTGCCGTTCTTGGTGAATATCAGCAAGTAGTTGTGGTTGGTCGCCGAAAACAGGTGTTCGAGGAAGTCTTCGTCCCTCGTGGTGCTTCCACGGGAGCCAACCCCTCCCCTCGCCTGAATCTTGTATTCCGACAGGGAGGTACGTTTGATGTACCCCAGGTGGGAAATCGTCACTATGACGTCTTCGTCGGGAATGAGGTCTTCGATACTCATTTCGCTCGCCGAGTACTCGATGGTGGACCGTCGTTCATCGCCGTACTTTTCCTGCACTTCGAGAAGTTCCTCTTTGATGATGTCCATCCTCATTTCTTCGCTCGCCAATATGGCGCGGTAATGCTCGATTTTGGCCATCAACTCCGCGTGCTCTTCACGGATTTTATCTTGCTCCAAGCCTGTGAGTCGCTGCAATCTCATGTCGAGAATGGCGCGCGCCTGAATTTCCGTCAGCTCGAATTTCTCCATCAGACCCGTACGGGCGTCTTCCGGCAATTTGCTGGCCCGAATCAAAGCGATGACCTCGTCGAGATTGTCCAACGCGATGAGAAGACCTTCCAGGATGTGGGCGCGCTCTTCGGCTTTCCTCAGATCGTATTCGGTGCGTCTCACCACCACTTCGTGGCGGTGGTCCGTATAATGCACAATCATGTCTTTCAGATTGAGCATTTCCGGCCGACCTTTAACCAGGGCGATGTTGTTTACCGAAAAAGAAGATTGTAGAGCGGTGTACTTAAACAAAGAGTTTAATACCACGTTGGGGATGGCGTCGCGCTTCAGTTCGTAAACGATGCGCATTCCGTGTCGATCGGACTCATCGCGGATATCGCTGATCCCTTCGATTTTTTTGTCGTTTATCAAGTCGGCCGTGCGCTTGATCATGTCGGCCTTGTTCACTTGGTACGGTATCTCGGTGACGATGATGGCTTCACGGCCTTCGCGGATCTCTTCGAATTCCGCTTTGGCACGCATCACCACGCGCCCCCTACCCGTTTCGTAAGCCGCTTTTACGCCTTCGTATCCATATATCACACCTCCGGTAGGGAAATCGGGAGCTTTCGCATGCTCCATGAGTCCGGCGATATCGATATCCGGATCGTTGATATACGCGATAATGGCGTCGACCACTTCGGAGAGGTTGTGCGGCGGCATATTGGTCGCCATTCCCACCGCGATTCCGCTGGCGCCGTTGATCAACAACTGGGGGACTTTCGCCGGAAGCACAACGGGCTCCTGAAGGGAATCGTCGAAGTTATTCTGGAAATCCACCGTCTCTTTGTCGAGGTCGGCGAGCATTTCTTCGGCGATTTTGGTCAACCGGGCTTCCGTATACCGCATGGCGGCCGCACCGTCCCCGTCCACGGAACCGAAGTTCCCCTGACCGTCCACCATGGGGTACCTTAGCGACCAGTCTTGGGCCATGCGCACCATGGTATCGTACACGGAAGAATCTCCGTGGGGGTGGTATTTACCGAGAACCTCACCGACGATACGGGCCGATTTTTTGTAGGGTCTGTTTGAAAGGACGCCCAGATCGAGCATTCCGTACAGCACCCGCCTGTGGACGGGCTTCAATCCGTCGCGCACATCGGGTAAAGCCCGGGAAACGATCACCGACATCGAATAATCGATGTAGGCCGACTTCATTTCGTCTTCGATATTAACCGGGATGATGTTTTCTCCTTCTGCTGACATTTAATCTTTTTCGTTAAATTTGAATTGCCCGCCTCACTACCGTTGAAAACAACGGCTACTCCTCGGCCGGTAGTACTCAGGTCTTATTGAAACCGTGAATTTACGCCGGGAACGTGGGGCGAATTTCCGCCATTCCGTCAAAACCCCCGAAATCATTGTGATTTGTACGGTTTTTGCAGTTGGAACGGCAAGCACGCGAAGGTACGCATTTGTAAGGGGTTTTTCACGATGCCGGGCGGCGATTTGTCAACAATTTGTTGGTGAATAATTCGCCCCGGCCCTGACATCCCGGCAGGTTTCGGCATGTATCTTTGGATATTGCATAATCCGGCGTACATTGGAAGTGCCAAACACAAACGGGGGTTCGTACAAGACCGCTGCCGGCGGTTGGTTCGAGCTCCTCACAAACGAATACAGAAAAGAAAATCACAGTATGGAAGCTAAATTCTCACCACGTGTCAAAGACGTCATCAGTTTCAGTCGGGAAGAGGCGTTGCGTCTCGGACACGAATTCATCGGTGTGGAGCACCTTCTGTTAGGAATCATCCGAGAGGGTGAAGGTGCTCGCGGCGGTGAAGGAACGGCAGTGCACTTGCTCCGTGCCTTGGGGGTGAATCTGAAAGATTTGCGCCGACTGGTGGAAGCCGCCACTCGTACATCCGGTACGCGTTCGGCCAGCCCGGGGAACATCCCCCTGATCAAGCAAGCGGAAAAAGTGCTCAAAATCACTTATTTGGAAGCGAAATTGTTCAAAAGCCCGACCATTGGAACCGAACACCTCCTCTTGAGCATCCTGAAAGACGAAGACAACGTGGCCACGCAATCTCTGGCGAAGTTCAACGTCGATTACAATCAAGTGAGGGAGCGACTGGAAGTGCTGCGCGAAAACGACGATTTTACCGCTTCATCCGAACTGCCGACGGGCGAATACCCGGGCACGCCGGAAGAAGACGACGACGAGTCGACCGGTTTTTCCGGCGGTCGGGGAGCCAGACGTACCTCCGACACCAAGTCGAAAACGCCGGTGCTCGACAACTTCGGTCGAGACCTTACCAAATTCGCCGAAGAGGGAAAACTCGACCCCATCGTGGGTCGCGAGAAGGAAATCGAACGCGTTTCGCAAATCCTCTCCCGTAGAAAAAAGAACAACCCGGTACTGATCGGTGAGCCCGGCGTGGGTAAATCGGCGATCGCCGAAGGGTTGGCGCTGCGCATTGTGCAGAGGAAAGTGTCGAGGGTGTTGTTCGATCGGAGGATCGTATCCCTGGACGTGGCGTCTTTGGTGGCGGGGACGAAATACCGCGGCCAATTCGAAGAGCGCATGAAGGCGGTGATGAACGAATTGGAGAAATCGCCTGACGTGATCTTGTTTATCGACGAGATCCACACCATCGTCGGCGCCGGTGGGGCAAGCGGCTCCCTGGATGCCTCCAACATGTTCAAGCCGGCCCTCGCAAGGGGTGAAATTCACTGCATCGGAGCCACCACCCTGGATGAATACCGACAATACATCGAAAAGGACGGAGCGCTGGAGCGCCGATTCCAAAAAGTCATGGTCGAACCGACCAGCGTCGAAGAAACCGTTCAGATTCTCGAAAACATCAAGGAGAAATACGAAGACCACCACAGTGTGACGTATACGCCGGAAGCCATCCGCGCCTGCGTGACGCTCACCAACCGCTACATTTCCGACCGACACCTGCCCGACAAGGCCATCGACGCCTTGGATGAAGTGGGTTCGAGGGTTCACATCACCAATATAAAGGTGCCCCAGGAAATCATCGACGCCGAGAAAAGCATCGAAGACATTAAACTTGAGAAGCACCGCGTGGTGAGAAGCCAGAAATATGAAGAGGCGGCGAAATTGCGGGACCGTGAGCGCAGCCTGATCGAAGAACTCGAGCGGGCCAAAGCGCGGTGGGAAGAAGAGTCCAAAAATCACCGCATCACCGTCACCGCCGATCACGTGGAAGAAGTGGTCGCCATGATGACGGGAATTCCGGTGCAGCGCATCGCGGAAAAAGAAAGCGGTCGACTTGCAAAAATGGCCGAAGAGCTGCGCGACACCGTGATCGGTCAGAACGACGCGATTTCCAAAGTGGTCAGAGCCATCCAAAGAAACCGCGCGGGATTGAAAGACCCCGACAAACCGATCGGATCCTTCATCTTCCTCGGACCGACGGGCGTGGGAAAAACGCAGTTGGCGAAGGAATTGGCCAAATACCTCTTCCACAGCGAAGACGCTCTGATCCGTATCGACATGAGCGAGTACATGGAGAAATTCGCCGTGAGCCGACTGATCGGAGCACCTCCGGGTTACATCGGTTATGAAGAGGGTGGTCAACTCACCGAAAAAGTAAGGCGACACCCCTACTCCATCATTCTTCTCGACGAAATCGAAAAGGCGCACCCCGATGTGTTCAACCTGCTTCTTCAGGCGCTGGACGACGGGCAGCTCACCGATAGTTTGGGAAGGAAGATCGATTTCCGAAACACCATCATGATCATGACTTCGAATATCGGGGCGCGGCAACTGGCCGACTTCGGAACCGGAGTGGGATTTGGAACGAAAGCCCGAATGGAAGGTGAATCGGAAGCGCAGAGAGCGATTATCCAAAACGCGCTGAAGAAAACCTTTGCGCCGGAGTTCCTCAACCGCATCGACGACGTGGTGATCTTCAATGCGCTCAAACGAGAGCACATCCACGAGATCATCGATATCGAACTGCACAAGTTGTACGCGCGATTGGAAGAGCTCGGCTACAAGATCGAGATTTCCGAAAAGGCCAAAGACTTTATCGCCGACAAAGGTTTTGACGAAAAGTACGGAGCAAGGCCGCTGAAACGCGCCATCCAGAAATACGTGGAAGACCCCCTCGCCGAGGAGATCATCAATTCGAAACTCGAGGAGGGCGATTCGATCAAAATCGACCTGAAAAAGGATGCACCCGAAGTGACCATTAAAATCAAGAAAGGGAAGAAAACGAAGTCGGAGGACGATTCTCCTTCGGCGGAGTCTCCGACCAATGGAAGCGACGGCGAAAAATCATCCAAATAAGGTTTTTGAGCGGAGGGCTGTCCAACCCACAAAAACAAAAAATAAAAACGACCCGAATCCCAGCGACTCGGGTCGTTTTCTTTTGTACTTCCTTCAACGCAGGGACCGGACCTCGCCGGCAATGCGAACGAAACGCCGTACGGTTTCGTCCGGGAATCTGAGTATCAGGGTGTAATCGCCCGTGGGGATGTCCTTGACATTGAATTCGAAGGCGGCCATGCCCTTTTGGAGGGCCCCCGTGTACACGGTGCGGATTCCGAAGGCCTCTTCGCCGTGAATTTCGACCACTACGTCGCCGTGGTAGGGCATGTCGACCCGCACGGACACGGCAGCGCGCAATTCATTGCTTTCGAAGGGGAAGACGTAGGGGTATTTGCGCTTCAGCATCAATCGGTTCTTCAGCATGCGCAAAATCCAACGATAAAATACCAGAATGAAGATCAGTACGACCGAAACGAGTAAAAAATTCCGAAAAGTTTCCATCCGTGGTTTTGAGTTCCTACAACGCGATCAGTCCTTCTATTTCCGACGCTTCGCGGTACCTGTTCATGACGGCGTCGGCACCGGTCATGACCTCTCGCACGGTAATGCTGGTGTAATTTCCCTTGGCGGATTGCTTGGATCGAATCTCGGCGGTTTTGCTGTTGAACAGCGCTTCGACGAGTGCGATTTTCCGGTGGTCGCTGGGTACGATGAATTTGAACATATACACCGAAGGCCAATCGTGATATGCATCGAGTGACTTTCTTATACGATCGAAATCAGATTCAGTCATGGCGCAAAGTTAAGGAGAGTTTTGAGGTTGGATGAGTTTTGTACTTATTGGACTTTCCGCCGACCGCCATACCGTCCAAAATTCCGATTTTTGCGTTTTTCCCGGCCGAAACATGAAAAACTATCTTCCGCACATCATATTGATTATCGTATTTCTCGCGGTAGACGTCTATGCCTTCAAGTCGCTCAGACTGGTGACTTCGGGTTGGGTGAGCCCGGTGTGGCGCACCATTTTCCAAATCCTGTACTGGGTGTCGACCATCGGGGCGTACGCGCTGGTCATCTACGCGTTTGCGACCTACAGAAACGCCATGCACTACCGGATTTATTTCTTCGTGTACATGGCCTTCGGCACGCTGATGTTGCTCTTCGTGCCGAAGCTGATCATCAGCTTGTTTCATTTGATGGACGATTTGGTGCAGGTTTTCCGGGTGGGCACGCAATGGTTCGTCCACAAATCGTCAAGCGATTCCTTTGCGGAGACCTCCCGCACCATCACGCGGTGGCAGTTTATCTCCAAAACCGGCTGGGTGTTGGCCGCACTGCCCTTTGCGGGAATGATCTACGGATTCGTTCGGGGACGCTTCCGCTTTCGGGTGGAGCGGGAAACGTTGTACTTTCCTCACTTGCCCCATTCCTTCGAAGGACTCAAAATCGTTCAACTTTCGGATATCCACATAGGCAGCTTTTTCGGGAATCACCGCGCCGTGAGCGAAGGCATCGACCTCGTGAATTCTCTGAAGCCCGACCTGATCTTGTTTACCGGCGACATGGTCAACAACTACGCGGAGGAACTGGACGGCTGGGAGGAGGTGTTGAGCCGGTTGAAGGCCGGGATGGGTAAGTATTCCGTACTCGGGAACCACGACTACGGCGATTATTCCAACTGGCCCGACGAGGAATCGAAGGAGAAAAACCTGCAAGGGGTCATCACGCATCAAGAGAACGTGGGATTTCGTGTGCTGATGAACGAGTGGGTGACCATTCGGTCGGATGAGGGGGAAGAACTCGAGCTGATCGGCACGGAAAATTGGGGCACGGGAGGATTCAGCAAATACGGCGATCTGAAAAAAGCCATGCTGGGCACCGATCCCGAAAAAGTGCAGATCCTCATGTCACACGACCCCACCCATTGGGACGAGCAAGTGCTGGGCGACACCGCCATCGACCTGACATTGGCCGGCCACACCCATGGAATGCAAGTGGGAATCGAAATTCCGGGAGTCATCAAATGGAGTCCGTCGAAGTATCGATACAAGCGCTGGGCGGGACTCTACCGAGAAGGCAAGCAGTATCTGTACGTCAACCGAGGATTCGGGTACATCGGGTTTCCCGCGCGTATCGGAATATGGCCCGAAGTGACCTTGCTGGAATTGCGGCGGGGCGAAAAGAAGTGACCGGCCTCAGAGGGGAAACACCCTCGAAGACATTTTCACGGCTTCGTCGAAAGCATCCATATCCAAACCGGTGTCGACGCCTTGTGCGCGAAAGAAATCCAACATGTTTTCCGTCGGCATGTTTCCCGTCAGTTCGTCCGCGGCCATGGGGCAGCCACCGAATCCCTTGATGGCACCGTCGAAACGGCGGCAACCGGCGTCGTAAGCCGCGCGCACCTTCTCCTCCCACCGGTCGGGCGTGGTGTGCAAATGGGCTCCGATACTCACGTCGGGAAACGCCGGGATCAACGTGGAAAAGAGTTGTGTGATGCTCTCGGGGGTGGAACTTCCGATGGTGTCGGACAGCGCGATGACCTTGACTTCGAAGGACTCGTACAGCCTGCGCGTCCATTCGGCGGCGATGTCCGGGTGCCATTTCTCGCCGTACGGATTTCCGAAGGCCATGGACAGGTACAGCACCAATTCTTTGCCGCTTTTGTCGGCGATGCTGCGAATGGCTTCCACGCGCGAAAGGGACTGCTCCAAAGTGGAGTTGGTGTTGCGCTTTTGAAATTCTTCGGATATGGAAAACGGAAAGCCCAGGCAATCGATGGCCTCGTGGGTTGAAGCGTCCCGGGCACCGCGTTCGTTGGCGATGATGGCCAATAACTTCGACGATGAGCCGGTCCGGTCCAAACGCGACAGCACTTCGGCCGTGTCGGCCATTTGCGGTACGGCTTTCGGGCTGACGAAAGATCCGAAATCCAAGGTGTGGAAGCCCACCTTCAAGAGTTGGTTGATGTACTCCACCTTGGTATCCGTGGGAATGAAGGTCTCGATTCCCTGCATTGCGTCACGCGGACATTCGACGATCTCAATCATGGACGATGAGTTTTTGGTTGATTTCTTTGATCAGTTTGGGTCCCTCGTATACGAAACCGGTGTACACTTGAACCAGACTCGCGCCGGCTTGAATTTTTTCCAGCGCGTCTTCCGCCGAATGGATGCCCCCCACCCCGATGATGGGGATCTTTCCTTCGGTTTTTCGGTGGATGTATCGAATCACTTCCGTCGAGCGCTTTTCCAGGGGCTTGCCGCTCAACCCTCCGTTGCCGATGTCCGCGATCACCGCCTCGTCGGTCGACAAGTTGTCTCGCGAAATGGTGGTGTTCGTGGCGATGATGCCGTCGATTCCCGTTTCCCTGACGATATCCACCACGTCGTCGAGTTGGAAATCCGATAAATCCGGCGCGATCTTCACCAAAATAGGCTTGTACTTTTTCTTCGCGCTCATGGCTTCCTTCACGCCCGAGAGAATCCGTTTCAGCGGCTCCCGGTCTTGCAGCTCCCTCAATCCCGAAGTGTTGGGCGAAGAAACGTTGATAACAAAATAATCCACGTGTGCGTACAATCCATCCAAACACACCAAATAATCGTTTATGGCTTCTTCATTGGGTGTGCTTTTGTTCTTTCCGATGTTGCCACCGATGAGGATGGGCGCGTACCGCCGTTTCAGCCGCGAAGCGATCTTTTCCACGCCGTCGTTGTTGAAACCCATGCGATTGATGAGCGCGCCGTCTTCCGGAAGCCTGAACAACCGCGGTTTCGGATTCCCTTCCTGCGCTTTGGGCGTGACCGTACCGATCTCGACAAAACCGAATCCCATAAAAGAAAACTCGTTGTACAACCGGGCGTTCTTGTCAAATCCCGCAGCCAAACCCACGGGATTCTTGAACCGAAGCCCGAACACTTTCCGTTCCAAACTGTTATGATGTTTGTGGTATGCAGCGTAAAACAGCGAACGCACGAAGGGCACGTGAAAAAGAACCTTCAAAAAACCAAATACGAAACCGTGCGCCCTTTCCGGCGACATGCGAAATAGAATCGGCTTGAGGAGGTGCTTGTACATCTTTTCCTTTGCGCAAAAGTACACCCCCGGGCCCGAGTTAAAAAATCAATACCGAAAGCAATCCCGTAGATTTCTCGAAGGAACGAATATCAAATTTTGGATCATGGTAGCCCTGGACGTAAATAATATTCAAATCGCGGAAAGTGTCGATCTGCCATTCGCTTCTTACATATTGCTGGCGGACAACATCGTTTGGGTGCGCTACAAAACCTACGATAAAGAGATCGGCCTGGAAGAAGCCATTCAAAGCACGGACGCCGTAAGCCGATTGACGCGGGACTTGCCCGTTTCCATTATCATCGACGTGCGCGGTTGTTACATCAATTTTTCCAACGAGGCCCGGGAATACTTCGCCCGAGACGCCAATTACACGGAAAAAAGGAAATCCCAAGCCTTGGTCATCGACGGTTTGGCGCACAAGCTGGTCGCCAATTTCTATATGCGGTTCAATCGTCCCACCTGCCCCGTCGCCGTTTTCGAGAACCCTCAAGAAGCCCTCGAATGGACGAGGAAAATCCGCACCCCGGAAAAGGAATAAACGCGGGCCTCAGTGCTTCATCGCCCGGTCCATCGCCCGCTTGTCTTGTTTCGCCTTCAAAGACTCCCGCTTGTCGTGGAGCTTTTTCCCCCGTGCCAACGCCACTTCCACCTTTGCGAATCCACTTTCCGCGATGTACACTTTGGTCGGCACGATGGTCAACCCCTTGTCTTTGAGCGATTTTTGAAGTTTGACCAATTCCCCTTTGTTCAAGAGCAATTTCCTGTCCCGCGTCGGTGACTCGTTGTTGTAACTCGCCGGTTCATAGGGAGAAATGTGCATATTCTTGATCCACAACTCCCCCGACTTAAAGAAACAATACGCCTCCTTAATGCTCGCCTTTCCCTCGCGTATCGACTTGATTTCCGCGCCGGTAAGTTTGATCCCCGCCTCGTACTTGTCGATGAGTTCGTACTCGAAAGACGCTTTCTTGTTCCTGATATTTACCTGTCCGGCTTTCATAGACGCGTCGCAAAACTAATGAATTCCACTCTGCCAAAATGCCGAAAGAAGTTGCGATTTCGGTTCTTTTGGGCGTGCCCCCGGTCTGTCTCGCATTCGCAGATCGTCCTCAACGGCTCAAAGCCTCATTTCATTGTAAAATCAAAAAAGTCCGGGGTCGGTCTACAAGCTTTATTCGGACTTGCCCTCGGCGCGCATCCGTATGCGCGGTCGTGAGCTTCCAAGGTCGCTACGCCCACCCTACGGCTGCGTGCCGAGGTCTGCGCCGAGATACCGCTTTCCGCCCTCACGCGAAGTGAAACTCACGGAAACGAAAAAGGCCGCCATTCGGCGGCCTTCCTTGCACTGTAGCGGACAATCACAATCGGATTATCCTTTGGCGTTCGAGTAGTTCTTCGCCACTTCGTCCCAGTTCACCACGTTCCAAAAAGCCGAAACGTAGTCGGGACGGCGGTTTTGATATTTCAGGTAGTAGGCGTGCTCCCACACGTCCAATCCCAAGATCGGTGTGCCTTTCACGTCGGCTACGGGCATCAGGGGATTGTCTTGGTTTGGCGTGGAGCTCACTTCCAACTTACCGTTTTTGTTTACGAGCAGCCAGGCCCATCCGGAACCGAATTGAGTCTTGGCCGCGGTTTCAAAGGCTTCCTTGAATTTGTCGAAGCCGCCGAGATCGGAGTCGATGGCTTTGGCCAAATCACCCGAGGGTGATCCACCGCCGTTGGGGCTCAATATTTTCCAAAACAGGGAGTGATTGTAAAAGCCACCACCGTTGTTTCGGACCGCCGGACCCAATTTGTCCACTTTGGAGAGGATTTCCTCTATGCTTTTGTTCGCGTTCTCGGTCCCTTCGATGGCTGCGTTCAGGTTGTTCGTATATCCCGCGTGGTGCTTCCCGTGGTGAATTTCCATTGTTTTCGCATCGATGTGCGGTTCGAGAGCATCGTGGGCGTACGGTAAAGAAGGGAGTGTAAATGCCATGATATTTTGATTTTAAAAGGTTAAGGTTTCCGGCCGCCGAAAATACCCTATTTTCGGTTTGACCACGAAATGAAGGTGATCAGCCGTGTATTTCAACAAGCAAATTTCGCAAATGTTTCGGAGGATACCGACGTTTGCCGATAGAGATTTCTTATGTACGCATTGGCTCACCAATCGCGGCGTAGCGTCGTTGTCACCCGCCCCCGCCTTCCTCGTCCCTCGGGGTTCCTTCACCGGCCGTCAGACGCAGTGCCAAAAGGTTCATGAAAATGGATGCCGGCGCGATCACCGCCATCGATACCGCGTCGGACCCCATGAAATTCACCCCTGCGAAATACAGAAACGCAATGGCGATGGGCCACATCATAAACCGGGAAAACCTTTGGATTCCTCCCCCACCCCACGCACCCAATCGCGTTCGGGTGAACAACAAACACAGACCGGCCGCACCCAGTACCACGGCGTGGTACCTTTTGCCCGATTCCAACAGCTCCGCCGAGGCACCCGACCTTTCGATGCGGTCCAAAATCACGACTTCGAACACGATAAGCACCAAGAGCAGAAGAGTCAGCAAATTTCCCGCAGCTTGCAGATCTATCTTTTCTTTCAACATTCCGGATTGCCTCCTAAAAAATCGGTGAAATTAACGGATTGGAGCGGATGCACAATCAAAATACTTTTTTGAAATCTTATCTTCGCCGTTCCTAAAAAACCAAATACGACCGAAGATTCGTCGATGCTGACCATTGTACTTTTGGGATTCTTCCTTTCGCTCATTCTTATCCCGTTCGGACGGTTCCTGAAGGGAAAAGCGGCGTATTTATTCGGATTGATTCCACTGGTGAAGTTCATTTATTTCGCGAGCTACATTCCACGGGTCGCTTCCGAAGGTTCCATTCTCACCACGTACGAGTGGGTGCCGTCTTTGGGCGTCAACCTCGGTTTCCACCTCGACGGGTTGTCCTTGATTTTCGCCCTGATGATCACGGGCATCGGCGCGCTGGTGTTTTTCTATACCGCGTACTACCTCAAAGGTCAGGCCCACCTCGATCGATTTTACGGCTATTTGTCCACCTTCATGGCTGCCATGCTCGGCATGGTGTTGGCCGACAACCTCCTGACGATTTTCGTGTTTTGGGAACTCACCACCGTCACCTCCTTCTTCCTCATCGGTTACCTCCACTTCGATGCGGCTTCGCGGCGCGCCGCGCTGATTTCCTTGGGAGTGACCGGACTCGGAGGCATGGCGCTGTTCGGGGGTTTGCTCCTCATGGGGCACGTCTCCGGCGAGTCGTCTATTTCCGCCCTGCTGCAATCGGGATTTGATTTCCAAAACCATCCGTGGTACTTGTTGACCGTCATTCTGATTTTCGGGGCGGCGTTCACCAAGTCGGCGCAGTTTCCATTTCATTTCTGGCTGGGGCACGCCATGGCCGCACCCACGCCCGTCAGCACCTATCTCCACTCCGCGACCATGGTCAAGGCGGGGGTGTATATCTTGCTGAGATTTACCCCACTTCTCGGCGGAACCGCCGTATGGAACGACACCCTGCTCATCGTCGGCGGCATTACCATGGTGTACGCCGCGGTACACACCATTTTCCGGACGGATTTAAAGGCCATCCTGGCTTATTCCACCGTGGCGGCTTTGGGAATTTTGGTGTTTCTCACGGGGCTAGGGACGGCACACGCCCTGTCGGCCGCCGTGCTGTTCATCGTGGTTCACGCCATCTACAAAGGCGGACTTTTTCTGGTCGTCGGTGGCATCGACAAGGCCACGGGAACGCGTGACGTTACCCGGTTGCGCGGCTTGGGCCCCTACATGTGGCCGTTGGCTTTGGCGGGTTTTTTCCTCGCCGTGATGAGCGCCGGCTTCCCCCCTACGCTGGGCTTCATCGGAAAGGAATTGATCATGGAAGCGACCACGCGTCACGCGGTCGCACCGTGGATCGTCACGGGGTTGGCGGTGGCCGCAAACGCGTTTCTCCTCTACGCGGGATTCGTCGTGGGAATCCGGCCATTCTTCGGAAAGCGCCCGCCGGAAGCTGATCCGCCCAAACCTGTGCACCCCATGCTCTGGGTTCCCCCCACCGTCCTGGCCTTGCTCGGGTTGTACTTCGGAATTTTCCCGGGCCATCTTCAAGCCGCGCTGATCGAACCCGCCGTGGCGGCCTTCGGCGAAAACCTGCCCGCCGCCTTGAAGCTGTGGCACGGCATGAACCCCTTGGTGTGGGTGAGCCTCGGAACCTTCGCGATCGGGTTAATCCTCTACTTCGCCATCCGACCCTCCCACGGTCTTGAAGATCAAATCAAAAAACTGGAATTCATTTCACCCGAGCGGTTGATTCAGCGCATCACGGCGGGATTTTTGTCCTTTTCCCGATCCTGGACCGAGTTTTTCCAAACGGGCTACCTCCGCCACTACATCATTACCATCGTCTTGTTTTTCATCGGAGTGACGGGATATCAATTGCTCGAGGGCTCCGGTGTCACCTTGTCTTACGTGGCGATGCAGCCGCTTACCGTCTACGAAGTCGGGGTTACCTTGGTTCTGGTCGTGGCCGTCATGTTCATCGTGTTCAGCCGATCGCGCTTGATCGCGGTTGCGGCCATGGGAGTGCTCGGTTACTCCATCAGTTTGATCTTCGTGTTTTACAGCGCACCCGACTTGGCCATGACGCAGTTTTCGATAGACACCTTGACGGTGATCTTGTTTATGCTCGTACTCTACCGACTGCCCAAGTACCTGAATCTCTCAGACCTGCGATCCCGAATTCGCGACGGTGCCATTTCCCTGTTGTTCGGCACGCTGATCGTGTTCGTGGCGCTGGAAGTACTCGCGGCGCCCACCAGCAGGGAAATCAGCAAGTTTTTCGCGGAAAACTCATACAAGCTGGCCCACGGCCGAAACGTCGTTAACGTGCTGCTGGTCGACTTCAGGGGTATGGATACCATTGTAGAAATTACCGTGCTGACCATCGCCGCCATCGGGGTGTTCGGCCTGTTGAAATTACACATCAAAACCGGAAACATCGACTGATTATGCCATCCGTCATACTACGCGTCGCAACGAATTACCTCATTCCCCTTCTGTTGCTGTTCTCGATCTTCATCTTGCTGAGGGGGCACAACTTGCCGGGAGGCGGTTTTGTCGGTGGATTGATCGCCACCATCGCTTTCGTTCTCCACATGTTCGCCAATTCCGTGAAGGAAACGAGGGCGCTGCTGGTGATCCATCCCGGGTTTCTCATGCCCATCGGTTTGTCGCTGGCATTGCTCGCCGGACTTTCGGGCATCATTTTGCAGGATTTGCCATTCATGACGGCCCTGTGGTTCGATCAACCCATTCCGGCCCTGGGCATCGTGGGTTCGGCGCTGCTGTTCGATGTCGGGGTGTACATCGTGGTCGTGGGTGTTTCGCTCACCATTATTTTCACCATATCAGAAGTGGCTTAAACTATGGAACTCGTCTTGGCCATATGCATCGGTTTGTTGTACGCGGCGGGCATCTACATGATCCTGAGGAAAAGTCTCGTTAAGCTCATCATCGGTCTGACGCTGCTGGGCAACGGGGTGAACCTTCTGATCTTTTTGCTCGGACGAATTACCAAGGGCGCTCCACCGCTGATTCCCGGGAATCTGGAGACCTTCGGCGATATATACGCCGACCCCGTTCCCCAGGCCTTGATCCTGACGGCCATCGTCATAAGCTTCGGGCTTCAATCTTTCGCCATCGTACTGATCAAGAGAGTGTACAGGATCGTCAACACGGACAATTTGGACCGTTTGGGTAACGAAAACGAGGAACAGGCATGACGCAGCACATCATCCTATTTCCCGCCTTGTTCCAAATGTTCCTGGCCTTGGGAATGTTGTTTTTCTGGTCGCGCACGCGCATCCAAATCCTGATCAGCGTGATCGGGAACATACTGAATATCTGCCTGGCCATCACTCTCTTTCACACCGTTTGGACAGAGGGCACCTTGGTTTTGCAGGCGGGAAATTGGGAAGCGCCGTTCGGGATCACCTTCGTCGCCGACACCTTCTCCGCCACGTTGGTTCTGCTGACCTCCATCATCGGCACCGCGGTTTCTTTGTTCATTCCGGCGACGGTGATTCGCCACCGGCTCAAGTTCGGCTTCCTCCCATTGTTCCACTTCCTGTTGATGGGCGTGACGGGTGTGCTGCTCACCGGCGACATCTTCAACCTTTACGTTTGGTTCGAGATCATCCACATCTCCTCATTCGTATTGTTGGCGTTGGGCAGCGAGAGGTACCAGCTCCAAGGCGCAGTGAAGTACTTCACGTTGAACATGCTGGCCTCCATCATTTTCCTTACCGGTTTGGCGATCCTCTACGGATTGATGGGTACTCTGAACATGGCCGATTTGGCGGTGAAGGCAGGGGAGGTCGAAACCGACAACCTCCTCTTTATCTGCGCAATGTTTTTCTTCGTTGGTTTCGGCATCAAATCGGCCATCTTCCCCATGTATTTCTGGCTCCCCGATTCGTACCACACCCCGCCCACGGCGGTTTCCGCCATTTTCAGCGGTCTGCTCACCAAGGTGGGCGTGTACGCCATTATCCGCGTGTTCAGCCTGGTCTTTTTGGGAAACCAGTTCATCGCCGATCTGGTGGGCGTGGTGGCGATCATTTCCATATTGAGCGGCGGAGCGGCGGCTCTGCTTCAGAACAATTTGAGAAAGGTGTTCGCCTACCTCATCATTTGCCATATCGGTTTTCTTATCGCCGGATTGGGCATTTTCAACGAGGCTTCCGTTTCCGGTACGGTGTACTACATGATGCACGACATGGTGGTGAAAGCCAATTTGTTTTTGATCGCCGGATTGGTATTCCGCATCATGGGCACGGAAGACTTGAGGGAACTGGGTGGATTGTACGCCTCCCACCCAAAAATTTCCTTGCTCATCGCGGTGACGTTTTTTTCGGTCATAGGCATACCGCCCCTGTCGGGGTTCTGGCCGAAGATCAGCTTGATCCGGGGCAGCCTCGAAGGGGGAGAGTTTTTCGCCATGGGGGCCATCCTTTTCGGTAGCTTCCTGACGTTGATGGCATTGGCCCGGGTGTGGTCCAAGGCTTTTTGGCGGCCCGCAAAACCGCTGAAACGCATCGAGGGTTTCGTCTATTTCAGCGATCTCACCACCCGGCGAAAATCCTTAATTTTGGGTTCCATTGCCATGCTTACCGCCGTGACCTTGTACTTTGGTTTCGGCGCCGAACAGGTGCAGTCGGTCGCACAAAGAATCGCCACCGAAATCATTGACAAAGACACGTACGTTAACGCCGTTTTCGGCTTATGACGCCTCTCGAAACTTAAATATTGGGATTCGCAACGAAGCCATGAGAAATAAGATACTCGTTCACCTGCTGTTGGTTCTCGTGTGGTTGGCACTCACGGGAGAATACACGTGGGTGAACTTCGTGTTCGGGTTTATCGTGAGCTACTTTGCACTCTGGCTGGTAGACCGAACTTCCGATACCAAAAAGTACATTCAGTTCATCCCGAGATTCATCGGTTTCATCTTGTTTTTCATCTGGGAGCTCATCAAGGCCAACGTAATGGTGGCCTACGAAGTGGCCACGCCTTCCCTGAACATGAAGCCCGGCATCGTGGCGTTTCCCATGGACGTGAAGAGCGATTTGGAAATCATCATTCTCACGAGCGTCATCGCGCTGACTCCGGGCACCTCGCCGGTGCAGATGTCACAAGACAAAAGCACCTTGTACATCCACGGCATGAACATCGGCGATCGGGACGAGTTCGTGCGCGACATAAAAGAAGGTTTTGAAAAGAGAATCATCCAACTGTTCGAATGACCATTGAGCAATATCTGCATATCGTCATCTTGCCGATTTTGGCACTGAGCGCCGTCCTGATCTTGATCCGGTTCGCCATCGGTCCGAGTTTTTCGGATCGCGTGGTGACGCTCGAGCTGCTCATCACCACCGGGCTGGGTGCGATCGCGGTATTTTCGGTTTATTCGAACGTGCCCACTTATTTGGACGTGGCCATGATCGTGGCGCTCATCTCCTTCTTGGCCACGGTGGCATTTTCACACTACATCGAAAAAAGAAAACGTCCATGACACTGACTTTCGCCGAATATGCAATCATGGCTTTGATGACCCTCGGGGCGCTCTTCGTGCTTCTGGCGGCCATAGGCGTGGTGCGCATGCCCGATCTCTACTTGAGGATATCGGTGACCACCAAGGCGTTGACTTTGGGTGTGGGGATGATCCTTTTCGGAGCGGCCATCCACTTCAGCGACATCACCACCACGACTCGCATTTTGGCCATCGTATTGTTTTTGTTTCTCACGGCACCCATTTCGGCCCACCTTATCGGAAAGGCCTCCTATTTCGTGGGGGTACCCCTATGGAAAAAAACGCTTTTGGACGAATTGGAAGGGAAAGAAGACACCCGCGCCGAATTGGGTGTGCCCGAAGACAAGGCCAAACCGTCGGGAGTAAAGGATTCGTCGGAGACC
This sequence comes from uncultured Cryomorphaceae bacterium, assembly GCA_964574635.1. Taxonomy (GTDB): domain Bacteria; phylum Bacteroidota; class Bacteroidia; order Flavobacteriales_D; family Cryomorphaceae; genus CAZNOG01. The sequence goes on from CAZNOG010000004.1 coordinate 95,848, forward strand.
GAAAAACCCTTTCGATAAGGGAAATCGAACGTCCCCAATTTCGAATTGCGCGTTTTACGGCTCTATGGGAATTTACCGCCCGAGGCGCTTAGAATCTTTGTCTCTGACGTATATCTTTGCGGGCGAATTGAAACGTGGAACTTATTGATGTGCCGTGCTGCCATTCGCTTTGATCGCGACACGCGTGAGGGCGGAAGGCGGCATCCCCCGGACGTTGCCGCGTAGGGTTTGTAGGTTTTGTGAGAGCGACGGGGAAGCTCCTCACAAACCGTACAAACCCACGCGGGAAAGACGGGGATAAAGCCTGTAGACCGACCTGCAAGGGCACGCCATAAAAATTCGACGCACTTAGAACGACAAAAACCTCACACCCATGATTTTCATCGAGAACGAAGGCATCACCGACCCGCGCATGAATTTGGCGCTGGAAGAATACATTCTCAGGAATTTTGACGCGAAGGATTATTTGCTGTTTTACATCAATGAACCTTCGATCATCATCGGGCGAAACCAAAATACGCTGGAGGAAATCAACCACGACTACGTGGAAGACAACGGGATACACGTGGTTCGCAGAGTGTCGGGCGGCGGTGCGGTGTACCACGATTTGGGCAATTTGAATTTCAGTTTTCTTACCGATTACGACCGGAAGCACCTGAACAACTTTGCCAAATTTACCGGGCCGGTGATCAAAGTGCTGAACTCCATGGGTGTAAAAGCCGAACTCAGCGGCAGAAACGACATCCTGGCCGAGGGGAAAAAGATCAGTGGGAACGCGCAATACGCTTCGGTAAAACGAATGCTGAGCCACGGTACTTTGCTGTACGACACCGACTTGTCGGAAGTGGGGCGGGCGCTGAACGTCAAAATGAGCAAGATCGAATCGAAGGGGCATAAATCGGTGCGCAGCCGTGTGGCGAATATCACGGAATTTCTCGACGAGAAAATGAGCATCGAAGAGTTTAGAAGCCGCTTGCTCAAAGGGTTGTACGATGAGCGCGACGACTTCGAAACCTACCATCTGACGGAAGAGCAGTGGGCCAAGGTGCGCCAACTCCACGACGAGAAGTACAATACGTGGGAATGGAACTTCGGCAGTTCGCCGAAATTCAACATTCAACGCGCCAAGCGCTTCCCCCTGGGCGAGATCGATCTTCGCCTTTTCGTAGAGAAGGGCCACATCACGGAAATGAAGATCTTCGGCGACTTTTTCGGCAAGGAACCCGTCGCTAACCTCGAAAACCTGTTGAAGGGCCGGCCTTACAGGCGCTCGGAGATCGCCACGGCCCTGCAGGGCGTGGATTTGTCCTTGTATTTCGGGTCGATCGAGACGGATGAATTCACGCGTCTGGTGTACGGCGATGATGAAGATTGACCTGAAAGGCGACGTGGGTACGATTCACCTGCGGGAATGCCTACCTTGAGCCGGTGTATTGCTTGCCTGCATGAGAGGTTCCGTGATCAGACATTTTTTTCAAAACACCTTTTTGGCGAATGACCCGGGGTTCGAAAGACTCGGTGCCGCAGCGCGCAGCGTAGCCGTGACCGTGGGTGCGGCCATTACGCTGTTCGGCTTCCATCTCCACTTGGACATGCCCTTCAACGCCTTTATGCTCGGGGTGATGCTGGCGTTGCAAATAAACATGTTCATCCGGGACGAAACCCGTACCGAGCGCTTGGGAACGGCCATGTACGGATTTGCGGCCGCGGTGTTGGCGGTGGTCGTCGTGTCGGCTTTCGACGCGGTCACCCTGCTGAAACAGTGGATGTTCCTGCCGGTGGTTTTCTTCGTGTTTTACCTGCAGCGATACGGTTTGCGCGCCAAGACCGTGTCGATGATGTTCGGTTGGATTTACTTGTTCGGGGCGTATTACCAAGCCAACTTCTCTCAATTGGGTTGGTATCTGCTGGCTTTTTTCGTCGCTTTCGGCGCGTTTTTTCTCATTCGGTTTTTCGTGTGGAGAGACGACCGCCGGCGGGGATGGAAATTCTATTACAAGGCGCTGTTCGTCAACATCGCGAGACTGTTGTCGGAGACGTGCAAAGGCCGACCGGGGAAGCGCCGTGAGCTGCAGCTCTGCTCCATCGCCCTCGAAGACCGCCTCTACCGTTTTGGACACCACGAGGCCATATCCGACGTGCAGGACCTGCGGTTGGAAACGGAGCGCCTCGCCACCAAACTCACCGACTCCGGCGGCGAGCACCCGGCTTGCGGTCGGATGGAGGCGGTGACCGAAAAGTTGCGCAAGTATCCATTTCACGGTTTCGGACTTACCGCGGGGACGGCGCCGGAATTGGAACGATTGGAAAAGGCGCTTATGGCGGTGACGGCCAGCATACCGCAAAAAGCCAGAAGGCGCATGCGCCACGAAACGCCCAAAATTTCGGAGCGCAACGTGAAGATGCTCGACAAAGACCGCATCGATCCCCACCTGCGCAAGGCCATCCAGGCCACTCTGGCCGTGGGTATTACCCTTTCGATCACCTTGTCCATTTCCACCACGCACTGGCTTTGGGGTATCTTGGCCTCCCTGTTCGTGTTTATGGGCACCGAGTCTACCGGCCACGTGTTCGACAAGGGGTGGAAGCGGGTGAGCGGAACGGTGTTCGGCATCATCGCCGGATTGCTTTTGGCGCGGTTGCTCACCGGATTTCCCCTCTTGGAATTTTCCGTCATTCTCGTGGGCGTGTTTTTCATGGTGTACTACCACACCGTCAATTTCACTATGTCCACATTCGCAGCCACGACCTCCATCGGTTTGGTGTACACTGTGTCCGACATCCCCCACATGGAGCTCATGGAGCTGCGGCTCATCGAGACGTTGGTCGGCGCCACGGCCGGATTTTTCACGGCCCGAATGGTTCTCGGTACCCAAACCCAAACGTTGGTACGGGCCGGCTCGGCCGATTTGCTCCGCGCCATCCGCAAAGCCATCAATCGGGAATACGACGACGACGTCCTGGCGGTATTCGAGGTGGATCGCCAGCTCCGCAGCCTCGAAAACCAGGTAAACCCGCTGATCAGCTCGGTGAACTTCATTCATCGGAAACGCGTATCGCGCAGGATGTTGCTCTTCGATTTGGCGGTGCACTTCACCAAGCGCACCCTCCGCGTATCTCGCACCGAGTCGGAGGTGTCGAAGCAGCTGTACGAACTGATCAACCGCCACTTGGAAGTGTTGCTCGAAATGTTCGAAGACCGAAACGACAGCCCCTACGTGTCGGGGCCGCCAGATTTTCCGATAGATTCGGCGGAGGAGCGCATCCTCTCCTACTTGGAAAAATCACTGCGCGACATCATCGACGAATTCAGGCGGTGAACCGCATTGATTTCCGTCGGCGATCGCCGCAGGAGAAACCTACGTGCTCCGGTGCGGTTTTTGAGCGATGTCGGGGTACGATTACCAATCACGCGGCTTTGAAAACCGTCCTCATTCTCATCCAATTCGCACTTTTCGGCGCCCCGATTTTCGCGCAGAAGGTCTTCGTCGTCGATCATTCGTACCAAGCCGACGTGTTGGTGTACGTCGTGGATTACGCTTACCAAGCGGATTTGAAGGTGTACCGGGTAGACCACGAGTATCAGGCGGAGATTCCCGGGAAATGGTTCACCACCGCGCACGAGTACCAAGCCGATTTTCGCATCCACTTTGTCGATTATCCCTACCAGGCCGATCTTAAAATTTTCTACGTCGAATACGCGTCACAAGCGGGTTGGCGCGACGGAGACAAATCCCACCTCCTGCGCAAGAAGTAGCGGGAAGCGTCGAAAAAAAGAAGGCATGCGGGTGTTTTGGGTTTTTGTGGGCGGGTCGTCACGGGCAGGTTGGGGTTGGGAATGTCAAGAACTCCCTGATCGCGATCCCCGTTTTTGCCGATGTGCGGTAAAGACCGTATTTTTACGACATCCGAATCCCCGAACGAAACCTCCCGTCAAAGGCGGGACGGACACGGGGAACGACCATTTAACGACCATGAGCGAAAGAGAACGCATATTTCAGGAAAAAATAGATTCCGGACAGAAGATCGAGGCCAAGGAATGGATGCCCGAAAACTACCGCAAACAATTGATCCGGATGATTTCGCAGCACGCCCATTCCGAAATCGTCGGCATGCTGCCCGAAGGAAATTGGATTACACGCGCGCCCAGCTTGAGGCGAAAGTCCATTTTGCTGGCCAAGGTTCAAGACGAAGCCGGCCACGGGCTGTATCTGTACAGCGCCGCCGAGACGTTGGGTATCGATCGGCAAACGATGATCGACCAATTGCTGTCCGGCAAAGCCAAGTACTCCAGCATATTCAACTACCCCACCCTTTCTTGGGCCGATATCGGAGCCATAGGCTGGCTGGTGGACGGAGCTGCGATCGTAAACCAGACCATGTTGGCCCGCGGATCGTACGGACCGTATTCCCGCGCCATGGTGCGTATATGCAAGGAAGAGAGTTTCCACAACCGACAAGGGTACGAGATCATGTATCACTTGGCCAACGGCACGGAAGCCCAGAAAGAAATGGCTCAGGACGCCTTGAACCGGTGGTGGTGGCCTTCCATCCAAATGCTGGGTCCGTCGGACGCACAATCCAAGAACTCTGCGGAAACCATGAAGTGGAAAATCAAGGTGGAAAGCAACGACACCGTGCGTCAGCGCTTCATCGATCGGACGGTTCCTCAGGCTCACGCCGCCGGACTGACCATTCCCGACCCGGATCTGAAGTTCAACGAAGAGACCGGGCATTGGGAGATCGGCGAAATCGAATGGGAGGAGTTCTATCAGGTGATCAAGGGGAACGGCCCCTGTAACCGGAAAAGGATGAAAGCGCGTCGCGACGCGGAAGAAAACGGCGCCTGGGTACGGGAAGCCGCCGCCGCATACGCGGAAAAACAAGCCAAAAAAGTAAAAGCGGCCTGACAGAGCCACACCCACAAAAACCCCGAAACCCCACGCGCGAATCGTTGAAACGAAATGTGGCGGAAACGGGAGAAACACGACAGCACACCATGAACGATCAGGAGAACAACAAATCGGAAACGACACCGACGGGGATGGAAAGCCCTCAGGGAAAATTGTACGAAGTCTTTGTTCAAGCCAAACCGGGCATTCCCCACAAACACGCCGGCAGCCTGCACGCACCGGATGCCGAAATGGCGCTGAAGAGCGCACGGGACGTTTACACGCGCCGCCGGGAAGGAACCAGCATTTGGGTGGTACCCGCCGAGATGATCACCGCCACCACTGAGCAGGACGCCGATTCATTTTTCGATCCGGCCGACGACAAAGCGTACCGCCACCCTACTTTTTACACCGTGCCCGAAGGCGTGAAGTACCTCTGATCGGTACCGAAACCTGCGGCAAAAACAAATTTCGATATGACCCTCGATAACGCCATGTTTGAATACCTCCTGCGAATGGGAGACGATACGTTGATTCTCGGGCAGCGGCTGGCCGAGTGGTGTGGTCACGCCCACCAGCTCGAAACCGACATCGCCCTGACCAATATCGCTCTCGACCAGATCGGGCAAGCGAGGCTGTTGCTCTCTCGCGCCGGGGAGCTTGAAAACAAAGGGCGGGATGAAGACAAACTCGCCTTCCACCGCGACGAACACGAGTTCAAAAACCTCTTGATCGTGGAATTGGAAAACGGCGACTTCGCGCAGACCATCACCCGGCAGTACCTCGTGGACGTGTACCGATTTCATTTGCTGAAGGGACTGAAAGACAGTCCGGATGAATTTCTTTCGGCCTACGCCGCCAAAAGCCTCAAAGAAGTGGCGTACCACAAGGAGCTCAGCGGCGATTGGGTTGTGCGCTTGGGCGATGGCACCGACCTGAGCCACCGCAATATGCAAGACGCGTTGGACATGATGTGGGAGTACACGGGCGAGTTTTTTGAAGGAGACGAGGTCAACACCCTCATGCGCGAAAACGGCTTGGCACCAGACGTGAAGGAATTGGAAAGTGCGTGGAAAAGTGAAGTGGAAAGCACCTTGAAAGAAGCCACTTTGGTCATTCCCGACACGGGAGGATACATGGCCACCGGCGGAAGGTCCGGCCGACATACGGAATACATGGGGTACATACTCGCGGAAATGCAGTATTTGCCCCGCACCATGCCGGAAGCAACATGGTAATCACCGAGGAGGAAGCTATGGAAGTGAAGTTGGATGAAAAGTCGATTATGGAAACCCTGGAAAGGGTAAAAGATCCCGAAATCCCGGTTTTAAGCGTGGTGGACTTGGGGATCGTGCGAAGCGTAGAAGTCTTGGACGATCAGTCGGTGCGCGTGACCATTACCCCGACGTACACGGGATGTCCGGCGATGGAAACCATCGAAAAAGACATCAAATCCGCATTGGAGGCCCAAGGGTACCGCGCGGAAGTGGTGACCCGGCTTTCGCCCGCGTGGACCACGGATTGGCTCAGCGGCATCGGACGAAGAAAATTGGAACAGTACGGCATCGCCCCTCCGGTGGAAAGCACCACTGACAAATCCTTTTTGACCGGCGAAAAGAAATCCGTTCGCTGCCCCCGATGCAAGAGCACCACGACGTCAATGATTTCACAATTCGGCAGCACGGCCTGTAAAGCCCTCTACCGCTGCGACGACTGTCTGGAGTCTTTCGAATACTTCAAGTGCATTTGAAGCTGTGCGGCGAGTAATGCCGCCAAGGGAATTTCGATCAAATACGCAGGGATCAGAAGCTCGCGCAAGGCACCACCCGCCTTCTTTGCTTTTTCTTCTTGGACTGGAATTCCATGCTGAGGGAAATTTCGTGCGCCCCGCCCGAATGACCGAAGAGTCCGTTGATGCTCACCTCGTAGCTGTACCCCACCGTGTACCGTTTGGGCGCTTCGTAACCCACGAGGAAAATCATCGATTCGTTGTTGGCCATTCCCGGCTTGTACGGTTTCATGGGAATACCGCGGTACCACATTCCGAAATTCACGTTGCGGATGGTGAAGTACCCGCCCAAATCCAACTGGTTCCACTCCCCTTGCTGTTTGTAGTTGAAGGCGACGCGCAACTTTTTCTCACCCAATGAGCGTTCGAATTCCTCGATGGGAATCACCGATCCCCCGTGGATGGAGAGCTTACGCGGTATCACGTCTATGCCCCCCATCAGCGATTGATTCGGCTCGTTGATCCTGTGCAATGACACGCCGATCCACGACAACTCGTTGTAGTACAACACTCCGGCCGACACGTCGATGTACGACACCTGGGGCGCCAACTCGGGCATGGACATGCTCTGAGGGGTTTCATTGATGATTTGGTCGGCGAAGAGCCAATTCCCTCCGTCGAAGGCCCTCTGTCCGAAGCTTCCTTTTACCCCGAGTGTCAAGGTCGATTTCCGGGAAATCCTCATGTGCTGGGAGTAGTACAGGGAGGCCATGGTATTGCTCAAGTTGAACTCACCGGCGACGTCCTTCATCGCGGAAACGCCCAAACCGGCGTTGATGTCTTTTACATAATGGTCCACGCTGGCGGCGTAGGCGTTGTACTCGTACTTGATCCCCGGCCACTGCTTGCGGTAGTTCATGACCACGCGCGTGGAGTGCTTGCTACCCGCGAAGGCGGGATTCAGATAAAGCGGGTTGCTGTACGATTGTGAAAATTGCATGTCCTGCCCGAAGAGCGTGGTGCTCATCAGGAAGGCCAGCAAAAATCCATATGGTTTTGTAAAAGACATTATCTGAACAGGGTGAGGTCTCCGACTTTGGTGTCGCGGAAACCGTCGGTGTAAACCATTTCAATTTTGTAGATGTACACGTCTTGTGGGGCGGGTTTGTCGCGGTAGGTTCCGTTCCACCCTTTCGACAATTCGTCGCTCTGGAAAATCAACTCACCCCAGCGGTTGAAAATGCTCATCTTGTACTCCTGCACATACTCCGCGAAGGGGTAGAAAATGGTGTTGCTCGTACTGGTCGGATCGTAATAGGGATTTCCGCCTGCACCGGGGGTAAAGGCATTGGGAATTTCCACGTCGTGTACGATCTGGATGGTAACCCATTTCGTAATGCTGTCCCTGCAGCCGAATTCGTTCTCGACCAGGTACATCATCGCATACTTACCGGTGTCCGCGAAGGCGTATGTGACCACCGGTTGGTTTTCCCAAACGTGGCCTTCCATCCTCCATTCGGAGAAAATAAATCCTTGTCCCGCATCGGTGAATACGATTTCGGGATCCGAGATTTCGGTGGCCCACTTCGAGGCGGTGAAATTCGCCACCGGAGAGGGATACACTTCCACCGGTACCTTGTCTTCGGCGGTAACGGTACACCCGTCGGGACTCGTCACGCGCAAAGTGACCTCATAAATTCCCTCTTCTTCCAAAGTAAGGGCCGTGGGGTTTCCTTGGTGGACTTCGCCGGAGGGGAAAATCCATTCGTGTACGAAGCCGGGAAAATCATTGAGGGGATCGTAAAGTTCGATATCCAGGGGGCCGCATCCGGCCAACAGGACGTCAGGTGCCTGCACCACGGGCGGGTCGAAAATCGTCACGGTAACGCCTTTGCTCACTTCATTGCCGCATTGGTCGGAAACCGTGAGGAAGTAGGTGGTATTGTGCGTCGGCGCGACCACGTGGGGACCCGCTCCCGGGCCTACCCCTTCTCCCCACATGAATTGGTAGGGAGGGTGATCACCGGAATAGAAAGCGTAGAGTACGGCTTCCTCACCGGGGCATATCGAAGTGTCGTTTACGGTGGTCAACAGACCCAAATCCATGTCGATGACGGTGACGAAAATCTCTTGGATTTCCGTGTGGCACCCGTTTTCGTCGGTGGCGAAAACCCCATAGGTGGCATCTTCCGTTGGCGAGACGAATACGTTGGCCGTGGTCTCATCGCCGTGGCTCCAGTGCAAGGTGATTTCCCCCGTACCGCCCGATGCTTTGGTTTGCAGCTCGATGGTCGAGCCTATGCACATCAGGTCGTCGCCTTCCAAGGTCAGTTCCAGGGGCGCGGGTTCATTTATTTCGATTTCCACATCCGTGGAGCATCCGTGCTCGTCCACGATTTCAACTTGGTGGGTCCCCGGCGTGAGATTCACTCCCGAAGCGCCGTTGTTCACCGAATCCGACCAGTTGTAGGCAATCGCGCCACCGCCGTTCACCAGCGTAATGACGGCCTGCCCGTCGTCGAGGCCATGGCATGAAATATCCTCGACGTCCACCGACTGCACTTGGGGAAGGGGCAGGACTTCCACGGGGATTTGTTGGGAAACGACGTTTCCGCAGTGGTCGCTCACGCTCACGGTGTAAACCGTGGTGTTTTGAGGTGAAACCACGTGGGGTCCCGGACCTTCGGGCAAACCGTGCGACCACGTGTAGGTGTACGGGTGATAAAGTCCCGAATACTCCGCCACGAGGGAGGCTTCCGAGCCCAGGCAAATCGGTTCGACATCTTCCACGTGCAGTGAATCGTCGTACATGTTGATCACGGTGACGAAGATTTCCACGGTATCCGTAGTGCATAGGTTTTCATCCTTGGCGTAAACCGAGTACAAGGTGTGTTCCTGAGGTTGTACCGTGCCTCCGGTGCCGGAAAGTTCGAGGTTGTTCCAGTGGTAGGTGTAGGCACCCGTTCCTCCAATGACTTCGGCGAGGATCTCATTGGCCGATCCGTAACAGATCAACTCCTCACCCGTGAGGGAAATCTCCAGCGGCGCCGGTTCGGAAATTTGAAAACTCACTTCCGTCGAGCAGGAGTTTGCATCGGAGATTTGAACTTGGTAATCTCCTGCGGGAAGGTCGTTTGCCGAGGCGCCGTGGTCCACTCCATCCGACCAAAGGAAGGAGTAGCCCGGGGTACCGTCGGAAACGGAAATTTCTACCTGTCCATCCGAGACTCCGTGGCAGGAAATGTCTTCCAAGGTGGTGAGATCGGCGGTGGGCAGTGGCCATACGACCACGGGAACCACTTTGGAAACCTCGTTTCCGCAGTCATCGGTCACGGTCACCGTGTAGTCCGTTGAACTTCCGGGGGTGATTTCGTGCGGTCCCGGTCCGGAAGGAACACCGTGTGACCAAGTATAGGTGTAGGGCGGATACAAGCCGGAATAAGAAGCTTGGAGGACGACGGATTCACCTTGGCAAACGGGATCGACCGAGGTGACTTCCAGGGAGTCCGTGTGCATGGAAATGACTTCCACGAAGAGTTCGAGGGTGTCCGTGGAGCAATTGTTTTCGTCGGTGGCGTGGACCGTGTACCACGTGTTTTCGCCGGGATTCACCGTGGATTGGGGACCCTGATTCGACGTGTGGCTCCAGTGGTAATCGAAATCGCCGGTACCGCCGGTGGCGCTGGCCGAGAGGTCGGACCCCGCACCAAAGCAGATGAGTTCGTCCGCGGTGGCCGTCAAAACCACGGGTGTGGGTTCGGTAATTTCGATATCCACGGATTTCGTGCAACCCAACTCGTTGGAAACTTCCACTTGGTAGTTTCCCGGTGCGAGTCCCGTGGCATCCGCCCCGTGATCCAATCCGTCGGACCAAATAAAGGTATAGGGACCGGGAGCACCGTTGACAGTTAACAGTATCTCGCCATCGTCCGCGTCGTGGCAGGAAATCGCCTCGACGGTCGGTTGGATTTCAAAATCCGGATAATGGTCGAGAGTTACCGTGATCAGCGTATCGCAGGCGTCTTCCCCACCCGGTTTCAGCACTTGGTAGGTGCCCTCGTCCGAAACGAAGCTGCCGTCGGGCAATTCGTACGAGTCGCCGGGGCAGATTTCCGCACTCAACGAAACGTCTACCGGCGGGTTGACGGTGAGGTCGACCATTACGGTGCTGTCGCAACCGTGTATGGTTTGAAGGGTCACGACGTAGACTCCAGTGGTGTTCACTTTCGTGCCGTCGGGCAAGGTGTAAGACTGGTTGTCGCAAATCGTGGGTGTGAGGTCGATTTCGAAATTGGGATGCACCTCGAGGTCGACGGTGACCAAACTGTCGCAGCCCTTCGCAGTGGTGAGCATGACGTCGTATTGGCCCGGTTCCGTCACCACCGTGTTGTCGGGCAAGGTGTAAGAGCCTTCTTCACAGATTGCGGCTTCCACGTGGGTGTGGTGTTCAACGTCGGAAACCGTCACGCAGACTTGCGTGGTGTTGCCGTCGGCGTCGGTAATATCGACGCAGTATTGACCGGCGCAAAGCAGGGAGGCCGTTTGCGTGGTTTGAACCAGAGGATCGTCCCATTGATAGGTGTAGGGCGGCGTACCACCTTGGGGGATCACCGTGGCGGTACCGTTGCAGTTTTCACCGTCTTGATCCGCGCAGATGCCGTTGCAGTACGCGTATGTGGGCGAACTCGGACCGGACCACGTGCCGCCGTCGGGTACGCGTCGGATGCTTTGGCCTTGGTGATCCGCAGCCGATCCGGTAAGGATGAAGTTCTTCCGATCCGAAGGAAACTCGTTGTAATTGGCCAGCGTTCCCGAGAAACCGCAACCGGCTAGACTAGGCGTGCAAGGGTATTCGCCGAGATTGCTTTGATTTCCCCAGGACACGGCGTCTTGAGGCACGCCGTCGCTGTCGTAGAACGCAAACCAACCGCCGGCATTCGGAAACCAGAGCCGTGAGCCATCGCCCACACAAACCCCCTCATCCTCCACGACCAATTCCACCACGTTTCCGCCGTTTTCCACCAGGCGGTGGGCCGGTACGGGGTCCGCATTTATACCGCGGATCAGCGCGAATCCGGCCGGAGGCACGACGGTTCCGGGAGGAATGACGTAACCGCCGGGGTAAGGCGAATTGTCGTTGGCGTTGTTGCCTAAGTAATAGCAGGAAATATCGACCGGTTCACAGATATCGGGGTTGTACAACTCGATCCACTCACCGCGGCGATTGGTGCCGCTGCCCCACATCGATCCGTCGTACTCGTTGGGGGAAAGCATCAATTCGTTGATCAGGATGCTCGGCCCGTTGTACGAACACGGACTTCCGTTGCAGTTCGAGTTGTCGGTGAAATCGATATTGCCCGAGAGCTGAGCACTCACGGCCATAGGCAACGCCATGAGTATCAGCACAATGTATAAAGGGAGGATTCTCGGAAGCTTCAGCACGGAAATATTCTCCATAATTCCTTCTTTAAATCGGGGAATGTGGTGTTACGCAACATCACCCGGTTTGTTACGCATGGAGCGGCTTTGGAACGCTGGTATTTCAAGGATTCCGCCTTCCGTCGCTCTCCGTTTTCCGTACGGTTCTTGAAGTGTGGGGATTGTGGTGGAGAGAAGCGGTGGGCAGGTCGCGAATAGCGGGAGTCTCCCGGGGTTTTGGAAAGCGAAATCGAATACGATGCAGGTGCGGGAATTCAGGAGAATGCACCGTACATTTGAACCCTTGAATCAAATCCCGAAACCATGACGCAAAGAATAGATTACGGAAAAAAATACCCGGAAGCGATCAAGGGCATGATGCAATTGGAAAAGTATTGTCACGCCTCCAATTTGGAACCTTCCTTGATTCACTTGGTGAAGTTGCGCGCCTCGCAAATCAACGGTTGCGCGTACTGCATCGACATGCACACGAAGGATGCGCGGAGCGAAGGCGAAACCGAACAGCGGTTGTACGGCGTTTCGGCGTGGAAAGAAACCCCTTATTATAGCGATCGGGAGCGGGCGGCCCTGGAATGGACGGAAGAACTCACCCTGATCCCAGGGCGGGAAGTGGACGACGAGTTATACGACCGCGTGAAAGTGCACTTCAGCGAAGAAGACCTCATGGCGCTGACCGTGACGGTCATCGCGATCAACGGATGGAACAGGCTGGCGGTGAGCATGCGCACCCCCGTGGGATCGTACCGGCCCCAAAAGCGCGTCTCGCAGTCGGATCGCTCTTAAAGCAAGGGCGACACCAGGCGGACGAAACGCTCGTAAATGGTGATGTAGCGCTTTCTGTTCATCCATTTTTCCGCGTCGATCCTGAGGGATTCTTTCAAATCCTCTTCGAAATCGCGGCGGAGAATTTCGACCGACTCCCGGCCGAAAAGGATGGCGTTCACCTCGAAATTCAAATCGAAACTGCGCAAATCCATGTTGGCCGTGCCTACGATAGCGACCGCGTCGTCGACGACCATGGTTTTGGCGTGGACGAACCCTTTTTGGTACTCGTAAATTTTCACGCCGGCGCGGAGAAGTTCGGAGTAGTACGAGCGTGAAGCGGCTTTTACGAAAGAAGAGTCGGATACTCCGGGGGTAAGCAGCCGCACGTCCACCCCGCTGTGGGAGGCCACGATGAGCGCGTCGAGAAGGCTCTCGGTGGGCACGAAGTAGGGAGTGGTGATCCACAAGGACTTTCTCGCCGAATGAATGGCCGAAAGGATGGAGTACAAAATGGTGGGAAACTGCGAATCGGGACCGGATGCCACCACTTTCACCACTTCGGGCTCAACGGTGTCCGGCACGGGCCGTGGAAAGTACTTTGGATTGGGCGAGAGTTCTTCGCCGCTCACGAAATTCCAATCGGCCATGAAGATGTATTGGAGAGCGTGGGCCCCGGTTCCCTCGATTTCCAGATGGGTATCCCGCCAATAGAGTTGATTGGGCGCCCTACCGTGCCCGTTGATGTACCTGTCGCTGATGTTGATACCGCCGATGTACGCCGTGCTTCCGTCGATCACGGCGATTTTCCTGTGGTTTCGGTAGTTGAGGCTGTTGGCCAGGGTGTAGAAGCGAACGCGGTAAAAAGGTTCGGCTTTCACGCCGGCCTTTTTCATGCGCTTTACGAGTTTTCGTCGAATGCCGTGGCTACCGAAGTCATCGTAAATAAACCGCACCTCCACCCCTTCCTCCGCTTTTCGGATCAGCAAATCGGCCAATTCGTTGCCCACTTCATCGTCTTCGTAAATGTAGTATTCCAGGTGGATGTGGTGTTGCGCCTTCTCCATCGCCTCGAACATGCGGGGGAATTTTCGCTCGCCGTTTTTCAGGATTTGGACCTTATTTCCCGAGGTCAGGGCCAGTGGTGAAGACGATCCGTGGTACCGCGCCACCTGTTCGTATCCCTTGGGCAGCAAGTCGCTGTCCAGCACCAATTGGTTGTAATGGGCAATGCGTTCCGCCACTTCGTCCGCGTCGCGGCGATCCTTGATCAATTTCCTGCTGTACAGTTTCTTTTTCCGGTAATTCAACCCGAAGGAGTAGTAGATGATCATCCCGATGACAGGCAGAAAAAGAATCGCCAGCACGTACGCCACGGTTTTGGTGGAATTTCGGGTATCGGCTACCGCGCGAATGACCGTAAATGCGACCGCCAGCAGGTACAGGACTTCCAGAACGACCCAGCTGAACGAAAATATGTCCTCCATTGAGACAACCAATTTGAACACGGAAAGGTAATGAGGATCGTTGGCTTCCGAGCAATTCACCGAAAACACCGCGGAAGGGCGAACCGAGGCGAGGCGAATTCCAAAGGGAGAAGGAAAATACTATTCGAGTTTCATCGCGTGAGGCCGGACGCCGGCATCCTTTCCTTCCCGATCCGGTTTATCGGTACGGTGGAATTGAACGAATTCCGAGTCAATTCGGAAAGCACGAGAAGGGAAGGAAAGATACAGGCGGTAGTCCGACCCCGCACAAGATGAGTGCGACTTCAGAAGTGCGTACAAGTCCAAAAATCGCGACGAATCGCAACAACAAAATCGACTGCGGGGGCACGCCCAAAAAATTTATAAAAAGCGAGTTTACGTGCAGATTTTCAGAGGCCTGCATCCAATTGGCGGTAGACGGACAAAAGGTCGTTCAGGGTGCGGATGTCGTCCGGGTTTCCCACGTTCTTTTCCCGAAGCAGCTGCAAAGCTGCTATTTCCACGCGGACGTTGGGGTGGGCATTGTCTCTGACGAAATGAATGAATTTCAGCACCATAAACGCGTTGAACCAGCGGAAGAACCGCTTTTCGAAGCTTTTGAATCCCTTGGTGTTCGCCTTGATCTCGGCGATTCTCTCATCGAAGAAATAGCCGTTCAAAAAATCGATCATGACGTAGGGAATCTTGTCGCCCAGGGTGTAAAGCGGTGGTGTTTTCTTGTAAAAAATGGGGATAAGGGAAAAGAAAATACGCAGATATTCGAAGCCTTTTAAATTGTACGTATAGAACCCCTTGTGCGGGTTTTTGAGGTACTCCGAGATCGCCTTTCCGGTGCCGAAGGGTACGCGGTGGGAAGGTCGGGAAGACGGGTATACCACCGTGTCGTTCAGCTCGGTAAAGCCTCCGAGCGCGATGATTTTCTGGAGGAAATAAAAATCTTCGCCGGCTTTTCTGCGGTTCATTCCGCCTTGCTTGCGGTAGGCTTGTGTGCGGACCGCCATCGACGAGCCGACGGTGTGGAAAACCGTGGGATAGCCCGCGGATTTCAACGCCTGATTGTAGTAGCGAAGGTGCAACTCGTAGTACGCCGCGCCCAGATACACCTGGGGTTCGAATTCGGTACCGAAGACGTCGTGCTCGAAACGGATGGAACAGCCGGGCGTATCCGGATGCAGGATAAAATGCGTTTCCAGCGCGGTGAGGTAATTGGGCGCGCAGGTGGCGTCGGCGTCGAAACACACGATCACGCCTTCGTTTCCCGCCATTTCAAAGCGTCGGATGGCCTCGTCCATACCGATTTTCCTGGCCAGCCCGACACCCGCGTATTTGGCCGGTAGCGCCGGCTCGAACAGCGCATAAACCCGAAAACCGGCCTCCCGGCGATTTTGCCACGACAGCACCTCCGCGTACGTGCGCCGATTGCGCGCATCCACTTCGGCATCGGCATCTTCGGATTGATTGACCACCACGATGATTTCCACGGCGAATAGGGGGCGCTCGCACTCGTGCAAAGCATTGAGCGCGTGGTGGATAGTTTCTTCATCGTGAGCCGGAATCACGATGACCATTCCCAGCCCGTCCTCGGGCCGAGCATCGATGAGGCGGGGTCGCAGCGCGTATTTTTTGAGGTAAGAATTCAATGGATTGCTTGCGAAATGCGTTTGTGCGGTTTCGGGTGTGTTTTGGGTTTTTGTGGGTGTATCCTCATCACGGAAATTGCCTGGCAGAAGTCCGGACTTCCGTTTCATCGAAGCGTTTCTACTGCGGACATGCGGCCGGTCAGGGCGAGAGTCGCACCTTGTGCCACGCGTGGTCCCGTTTGGTGTATTCGAAGCGATCGTGGAGGCGGGCGGCGCGGCCCTGCCAAAATTCCACGCGATCGTAAACGAGGGCGAAGCCGCCCCAAAATTCCGGTCGCGGTACCGGGCGGTCGGCGAATTCGGCGGTGAGTTCATCCATGCGTTCCTGCAAAGCGCGCCGACTTTCGAGTTCTTCGCTTTGGCGGCTGGCCCACGCACCGATTTGGCTCTCGCGGGGTCTGGATGCGAAATAGTCGTCGGATTCGTCGGGCGACAAAATTTTCGCCTCACCGTAGAACCGCACCTGCCGGCTCAATTCCTCCCAGTAGAAATTCGCGCAAAATCGGGGGTTTTCGATGAGCTCCGCGCCCTTTCGGCTTCCGTAATTGGTGAAAAACGTGAGGCGCTCGTCGTTGAATTCGCGCATGTAAACTACCCGGGCCGAGGGTTCCCCCCTATCGTTTGCCGTGGCCAAGGTGAAGGCGTACGGATCGACGATGGAGGATTTCAGCGCTTGGTCGAACCACAACTCGAATTGACCGCCCGGCGTGGTCGCCAAGTTGTCAATTCCCAGAGGGGCATTGCTGAATTCCCGGCGATTGTTCTTTATGTATTCGTCCAGTTCCGACTTCAAATCCCATTCATTTTAACGACTGCAAAAGTACGAAGTACCGAGGTAGGGACAAGGCAGGGGGTGCGGATGCCGTTCGGATCTTGGATGCGGACTTACCGGGCGGCGTTGATTATGTTTGTGCGATTGCACCTGTCATGAAATTATCACTCGACCTCACCTACTCCACCCCGCCAGAATGGGCCGACCAAGTTTTGGCGAATTTCGACGCGTTTTTGCAGGATCACGCCGATTGTGAACGCAAGGCCTCTTCCATGGCCATGAGTTTCGTGGCCAAATGCCCGGACAAAGTGGAGATCATTCCCGAACTCATCGAAACGGCGCTCGAAGAGCTCGAGCATTTCCAAAGGGTCTATGCCGTAATGGAGTCGCGGGGCGTCCGACTTCCCGACCGCATGCCCAAGGACGTGTACATCGAAAAATTGATCGATTTGTGCCGTTCTTCCCCCGATGAGCGCCTTCTGGAGCATGTTGCTCGCCTCGATCATCGAGTGCCGTGGGGCGGAAAGGTTTCGCTTGGTGGCCGACGCCGCGCAGGACCCGGAAATCAAGAAATTCTACAAGGAGCTGTGGACTTCGGAGGCCAAGCACGGTCACATTTTTGTTAAGTTTGCCCTGAATTACTGGCCTGAAAACGTGGTTTACGAGCGGCTTGAAGAGTTGAATGAAGCGGAAGGACGCATTTGCTCGCAGACCCCTTGGAGGCCGGCGCTGCATTAAATGGACGACTTGGGTATACTGAACTTACATCCCGAAAATATACTTCCCCCCGCCAAGGGGCGGTTGCTCGTGAGCGCACCGTTATTGCAGGATCCGTATTTCGTCCGTTCGGTGGTTTTGTTGTGTGAATTCGATGAAGAAGGAGCCTTCGGCTTCATTCTCAACAAATACATCGATCTCGAATTGAGCGATTTGGTGGGCGACCTGCCCGATTTCGGCGCCATGGTGAGCATGGGCGGTCCCGTTCAAAGCGAAAATCTGTTCTACATCCACCGCTTGGGCGAGGAATTGCCGGGCAGCGTTCCGCTCAACGAGGAATTGAGCATGGGCGGTGACTTCGACGTGCTGCGATCGAGAATTCTCGCCGAGGAGGTCGGCGCCCAAAACGTGCGGTTTTTCGTCGGCTACAGCGGGTGGAGTGCGGGGCAACTCGAAGCGGAAATGACGCAAAAGGCGTGGTACGTCACCGAGGTGGACGTGCTGCCCATCATGGAATCCGATCGGGTCGACTTGTGGGGGCAGGCGCTGATCTCCATGGGGGGCGACTTCGCCAAGCTGGCCAACTTCCCCGCCGATCCCAACATGAATTAATTCGACTGACTCACCTCTCTGCGCACCCCTTCCAGAAGGCGATCGCTGATTTTGTGAAAATACCGTTTGTGGCGGAAGCTGTGCACCCAGGTAATGCCCTTGATCGCGTTGGTGATAAACACTTCGTCGGCGTGAATGACGTCTTCTTCGGTGAGTTGGGACTCGTAGACCGAGATGTCGAGATTCAGGGCGGCGTTGATGGCCGCCATGCGCATCACCCCACCCACGCAGCCTTCACTGAGGGGCGGAGTATGCAGGCCTCCTTCCGCGAAAACGAACACGTTTCCCGAGGTGGTTTCGGAAATGTATCCCGATTCGGACAAGAGCAAGACTTCATCGAAGCGATTCTCGGCACCCCATATCGCCGCGCTGACGGAGAGGTGGTTGCCCAGCATTTTGAATTTGCTGAAGGCGTTGGGTTTGCGAAATCCTCCGCGGTATACGCCGATTGCGGCGCCCCTGTCGGCCACGGTGTAATTTCCGGGAAAGTAGGGCTGCACCTCCATGAGGTAACTCGCCCGGTTGGTTTCGGGAAAATACTTTCCTCCACCGTCGCGGAATATGGTGATGCGCAAGCGACCCCCGGCGCGAATATCGGCGGTGTCGAGGAGTTCGAGTACGGTTCTGTACAGAAAGTCACTTTTCAGAAAAAGCGGCATTTCCAAGCCCAAGGTGGAGCAGGCGACCTCGATACGATCGTAATGAGCGTCCCAGAAAGCGGGCTTACCTCCGATGATCCGAATGGATTCGAAAAATCCGTCGCCGAGAAGGAAAGCCCGGTTCATGGGATCGAAGTTGTCGGGAAAGTGACCCGAAACCCGACCGTTGATCGCGTAATGTTTTGGAGTATTCGCCATATCGAAAAGGGATGCAAAATTAAGGGAAGAAATTCATTCGGGGTTGGACCTCGGAAAAAGGAAGGATTTTTCGGTGCGATTAAACCTTTTGGATCGAGGGGCATCAAACCCCGTGAAAATGGCTCACGAAAACACATCCGAAAGAGAAAACCTGTCGTCGATCGCACCCACGCTTTTCGACGAAGAGTTCCTGCGGCGGCACCGCGCTCCCGAAGGGTATTTCGAGGCGTTCAAGTCCGATGCACTTCAAAAAGCGCCGACCTACCCCGCCCCGTTGAAACCCCGAAGTCTCAAAAAGAGGGACAAGGTGTTTCCCTACGCCGTAGCCGCCGGATTGGCGGTGTTGATCGCGGTTTCCTTCCTGTTTGAGGACGACATCCGGACCCTTCGTGACACGGGAGATCCGGTGGTTCACGCGGCGGAAATCTTCATGCAGTTTCCCACGGAGATGGCGGTCTACGCCGATCGCATGGAAGACGGGGATTTGTGGCCATACGTCGACCCCGAAAGTCTCGGCACCCCGACCATACCCGACGAAATGTCCGAAAACGAATTGATCGATTACTTGATCGACGACGGAGTCAGCCTCCCGTTGATCGGATCGGTACAAGCGGAAATCTATAACCATCAAAACCCACAACAATGAAAAAAGCAGCAATCGGCCTTTTGGCCATGGTACTCTTGGCGCCGTCCATTTCCTTCGCGCAAGCGCGGATGGAAAGGACCACCGAGGATCGCAAGAGAGAAATGCGCGCGGAACACCGCAAGAAAATGGAAGCCCAGAAAGTGGCTTATCTCACCAGGGAAATGGAACTCACCCCCGAAGAGGCGAAGAGTTTTTGGCCGGTATACAATACGTACCGCTCCGAATTGGAATCGATCACCAGGAGGGTGGAATCCCGGGAAGTGGACGAGGAACGTCTGGCGGAAGGCAAAGTCACCGCGGATGATCTGAAGGAAGAAATGCAACTCAAATTCGAAATGGAACGAAACCGCCTGCAAGTGGAGGAGAAATACTTCCAAAAGTTCATGGATGTACTCCCCCCCGAAAAGGTGAAGAAGTTCTACGATTCCGAAGAGCGTTTCAAGAGGGAATTGCTTCAGAAGCTGGGCAGCGAGAGAAGGGATGTCGACAAGGATCGGGAGATGGAGCGTCGGCGAATGGAGATGAGGAACCGAAGCTACAAGGATTCAAAACCCGTTGAGAACAAGGAGCGGTAAGGGACGCGGTCTCGGATGTGATCGGTGACCGGAGGTCGCGGTGAATCCAAAGGTGGGTTATCTTTGCCCGCATGAATTTGCGCGACGATTTTTTCGAATTCCAAGCACAGACGAGCCCTCAGCCCATAGGAGTCGAGGTAAGCCATGCCGAGGGAGTATACGTGTACGACCGAAGCGACAAGGCTTACCTCGATTTTGTTTCCGGCATAGCCGTGACGAACGTGGGTCACCGGCATCCCAAAGTGATGGAGGCGATCCGAAATCAACTGGACAAGTACCTCCACGTGATGCCCTACGGGGAGTTCATCCAAGAACCCCAAGTCCGATTGGCGAGAAAACTGGCGGAAATCCTCCCCCCGGAGTTGAACAGCAGTTATTTCGTGAATTCGGGAACGGAGGCCAACGAGGCGGCGTTGAAACTGGCCAAGCGATTCACCGGCCGGCACAAGATCGTTTCCTGCCGGGGAGCCTACCACGGGTCCACGCATGGTTCGCTGAGCGTGTCGGGCAACGAGGTGAAAAAATACGCCTTCCGCCCCTTGCTGCCCGGGGTGAGGTTCATGCGTTTCAACCACCTTCCGGATTTGTCACTGATCGACGGGGACACGGCGTGCGTAATCGTGGAGACGGTGCAAGGAGACGCGGGCGTTCGAATACCGGGCCGGGAATGGTTTCAAGCATTGAGAAATCGGTGCACGGAAGTGGGTGCGCTTTTGATTTGCGACGAAATTCAAACCGGATTCGGGCGGACGGGGCGCCTGTTCGCGTTCGAGCATTTCGGTGTGGTTCCCGACATCCTGACCATCGCCAAAAGTATGGCGGGGGGCATGGCCATGGGTGCGTTTATCAGCAGTCGAGAGATCATGGCGTCGTTGAAGACGGATCCCATTCTGGGACACATCACCACCTTCGGCGGTCATCCGGTGTGTTGCGCCGCCGCTTTGGGGAATATCGAAGCCATTGAGAGCGAAAATCTGGTGGAAACCTGCGAGGAAAAAGGGAAGTTGCTCGAATCGCTGTTGAGGCACGAGTCGATCGTGGAACTTCGGCGCATCGGATTGATGTTCGCACTTGAATTCAACGACAAGGAAACATCGTTCAAAATCGTGGAACGCTGCCTTCAAAAAGGCCTGATCGCGTTTTACTTCCTCTCTTGTCCCGAGAGTTTCCGTTTGGCTCCACCGCTCACCATTTCGGAAGAGGAATTGCGGGAAGGGGCGAAAATCATCGTGGAATCCATCGAAGAAGTCGCGGGTGGCGCATCGGTTTGACTGCGCCGGCCCGAGGTATCAATAATTTCCCACCGAGAGCATGACCAGCGTGCAAGCGAATTCGGTGATGATGCCGTTTGACTGGAGGAGGTTTTGAAACTCCCGGTTTTCGGTGCCGGGGTTGAAAATGACGCGTTTGGGATTGAGGGACAGGATGTAATCCACCCAGTAGTCTTGGTTTTTGGGTCCGACGTAGAGCGTGACGGTGTCCACGTCTTCCACGGGCGGAAAACCCTCTTGAATTTCCACCGGGCCGATGTTTCCCTTTCGGAGACCGACCGCAACCACGGGCACATTCTTTTCGGTGAGTCTTTCTACGGCGTGGTAGGCGTATCGCGATGGGTTGGGGCTCGCCCCGATGACGACGGTTTTCTTTTCGGTCATGTTCATGATTTTTTCACGTGATGAAGGTAGTGACATCCTCGGGATGGTCGGCGCAGTATGGCACTTTATCCACCGGCTAAATCTACAACGCGTAAAGGCGATTGCCTGTTCAAAACGACAAAGGGCGCCCGTCGGCGCCCTTTGCTCATCGTCACACCCGCGATCCACTCATAGCCATGGATCCTTCGCGTATTTCGATTCCGGAACGATGGACTCCCCTTCCGGGGTTTTGATCATGAGGTAGAACTCCTTGCAGAGGAAGTTGATGTTGTGGGAGAATCGTTTTCCGCTGAGGTAGCATTCCCACGCGTGCAGGGCGAGCTTTTTCACCGCCCTCCAGGCGTAAGCGTTCAGCCCTACCGGGCGGGGAAATGAATTGATGTATCGGCTGGCTTCAACGAGATTGTTCATGACTATGGTTTTAAGATTGTGTGTGTTTTTTTGCTTGGCGATTCAAAGATCTTGAGGGACATTGCCACCTATTTACGTTGTGGCATTTCCCTTGAAATTTTGCAGTTCGATGAGCTCGAAAAAGTAGAGGGGGGATTGGTCGGCGAGTTCTTCGAGGTCGAAGCGGCGGAGTTTGGTGCGCATGGACAAATTGTTCATGGGCAACCCGCCGCGGAAGGTGCGTGACAAGGGGATTTCACCCCAGGCGGGGTCTTGTGAGAGGATTTCGCCGAGTTTGGATGCGATGTGGAGGCGGTGCTCCCCTTCGAATACTTCCATCAAGAGCCAGTTGATCTGGACGAACTCCATGCCGATGAGGAAGGGCGGGGACTTCAATCCCCGGCGGCAGAGGAGGAAAATGGCCGGATACCCCTCCACTTCCGGATTGATGATGATGCGCCGAACGGAGAGGTTGGAAAACCTGTAGTTGCGATGAAGGCGGGGCTTGCCGCGGTGTTTGTACTCTTCCATGCTTCGTGTTTTTGTAATGATGCATGCAAGTAGCAAAACCACATTGCCACCTATTTACGATGTGAAACCGGGTGGGAAAAAAGTATGGAATGAACCGGTGAGACGCTTCCGGCCCATCCGGCGTTTTGGGGATAGAACAATTTGACTTACAGGGCAATAAACCTCGTGGCGGGGATGGAGATGCGACGTACTACCCACAAAAACAAAAAAACCGAAAGCCCGTCGGAACTCCCTTCGTCTTGTTCAATCGTACTGCCCGAGCGCGTCTGCAAGCTCTTGCCTCATGGCGGCGCGGAGGCTTTGTGGGCGCAGTACTTCCACGTCTTTGCCGAAGGACAGGATTTCCATGCGCAGCTCTTTGGTATCGGTGAGGAAGAGTTCGATTTCCAGCCCGTCGGCGTCGTTTTTGAGGACTTTTTGGGAAGCGTGCCAGGGCAGTGACTCGACGTACTTTCCGGAAATGGGCGTGAATCGGAGGTGAATTTTTTCGGGTTTGCCGGGTACCGCGGTGATGCCGATGCTGTGTTTGAAGTAGCGTTCGTTGTCGAAAGCTTCCTCTCGTTCGAAGAATTCGTTTCCGACTTCCACCTCGCCTTCGATGCGGTCCAATCCGAAAACGACCACGGCTTTGCGTTTGGGGTTTTTGCCGATGACGTACCAGCGGTCGCGGTATTCCTTTAATAGGTAGGGATGCAGGGTGTAGCGCTTGGTGTTTTCGCCGGAAAATTTGGCGTACTCGAAGTGGACGACCAATTGCTCGCGGATGGCGCGGAGGAGTACGCTCAGGTGCTCGCCACCCCTGTACACGGGGGCGGTATCGAAGAGAACGAAATCGGAGTCGTCGGGGGCGTCGCCCACGGGTCGAAGGCGCATGCGGGCGAGGATTTTCTCGATGGCGTCTTGGCTGGTTTCGAACATGGGGATTCCCCGGAATTGGGCGATGGTTTTTGCCGCCAATTCAATGGCTTCCACGTCTTCGTCGCGGAGGGGAAACCTGTCGATGCTGTATTCCGGATCGGTGTATTCGTAGCCCTTGTGCAAGCGGTTGTACGCGATGGGCGCGTTGTACCCGAGGTTGATCTCGTTTCGCATGGCGTAGAGATCTTTGTCGATGGTGCTGAGTGAAATGTGCTCGCCGTCGCTGCCGTAAAGCTCTTCTTCGCAGGCCGCGCGCAAATCTTCCTTGGTGGGATACGGGCGGTGCTTGTTGGTGAGGCATCTGTCGATGATGCGGTACCTCAATTGTGCGTATTTGTTGGCAGGCATGGAGAGCGATTATTGCGTGGGGCCGGGCGTGGATTTGGCCGTGAAAATCGGCGGCAATGCACACCCGTTGGTACGATCCTTGACAAAGGAAATAATTAAATTTGACAGAGGGGATTTCCACCCTTTTGTCCAATGCCGATTCCATGAGGTATTCATTCATTTTCAAGGTTGTGTCGTCGATCGCCCTCTTCCTTGCCGGCGGTAGTCACAATGCATTTGCGGAGGTTTCCACCCCGGTGTCGGGGGAAAATCCCCCACTCCATTCCGGGTTTGCAAGCGGTGGGTTTGTGTGGTTCGAGGCAGGCGCTTACGTGCCCCCCTCTCCCATCGGGTCGAAAGAGATTCTGGTCAATATTCCCATTTCGGTTTTCGACGGGCAACTGACTGATGATCCTTTGAAGGAAATCAAGTATTTCCGAACCTTCGGGGTGGATTTTCGCAAGCCCAAGGTGGACGGGCTGTATCAATACGCCGACGCCCGAACGGTGAAGGATTTTATTCGGTACACGCGGGCCCACGGCAAGGAGGTGGTCTGGACGCTGAACATGACTTCGCGGACGCTGGAGACGGAATTGGAATACGTGAAGCAGCTGATGAAGAACGGATTGAACATCACCGCATTCGAGTACGGCGGGGAGTTTTATTTGCCGAAGTACGCCAAGGGCGATTTGTCGAAGAAAGCCGTGGTGGAAAAAGTGACGGCGGAAATTTACACGGACATGCTCTCCGCGTGGTTGCCGGCGTTTATGGAGGTGTTGCCACTGTCGGAAGGCGACCACATCGTGATCGGCGCATCTCACGGCAATTCGGACAGTCAGAGGGACCGGTACCGAAAACAATGGAACACCACGGTGGCCGCGTATTTGCAATCCGAATTTCCCGAAATCGTGGACGACCTCTCGTGGAGCTTCCATTTGTACGCCGGGGCGAGATCCAAAGCGGGCAAGGGCGAGGAAGACGTGGTGGATCGTTTGGATTTCTCTTTTATGAAGGAGTTTCCCGAGGAGATGAAAATATTCGTGACCGAGAGCGGGTACGAGGTGGCCGGATTCAGTGCCTCCGAATTGAAAAAGGCGAGGGATTTTTGGGCGGCGCTTTACCGCGCGCTGCGTCCGGGCGACGTTTTCGGGATTCATATGTTGGTCCACAAGGGAAACAAGCCCAACCCCTACGCGCTGATCAACCGCAGCGGTGAGCTGACGCCGGTGGGTGAAAAATTCCGGGATTGGCTGAAGGAGCGGAACGAGGAGGGCGGATCGTCGAACCACGCGTCTGAAACCGAGGGGAATTCGGCGGTTTTGCGCGCCTTGGAAAACCGGAAGTCGGTGTTATCTCACATTCAACTCCTCACCTTTTCCGACGGTTCCACTCTGAGGTTCACCACGTGCAGGTGGTTCGGGTCGCCGCGGTATACCCAAGCGGACGTGGGGAAGCCGAAGGAGCATTTCATCGATTGATCCTCGGGCGGGAAACCCGAGCGAGGACGGTGCGCATGGCGCGTTCAACCGAATGCGCGTTTGATTAGTTTTGTCGCCAAATGTCGCGGCTGTTTTATTTACCTGTTTACGCATTATTGTGGCTGATCGCTTGGTTGCCATTGCGGGCGCTGTTCGTTTTGTCCGATTTGGTGTTCATCGCCGTGTACCGCATTGTAAAATACCGTCGGGAGGTGGTGAGGGAGAATCTGGTGCGGTCTTTTCCCGAAAAGGATCTTTCGGAAATTCGGCGCATCGAAAAAGGGTTTTACAAGCATTTGTGCGACAGCTTCGTGGAATGGATTTACCCCTTGCACCGATCAGCCAAGACCTTGGAAAAGCACTACCGGTTCCGCAACCCGGAATTGATCAACGATTTGTACGACAGAGGAAAGAGCGTGGCCGGCGTGTTGGGCCATTACGGCAACTGGGAATTCCTTTCCCTCCTGCCCCTCTACGTGAACCACGAGGTGTGGGCGCTGTACAAGCCGCTGAAGAATAAGAACTTCGACAAATTGATTCACGATTTGAGGAGCAAGTTCGGCGTGCGCATGGTTCCCGACAACCAGGGATTCCGGAAGTTGAAGGAGAGGAAGGACGCCGGCGCGTTGACGCTGACGTATTTCCTGGCGGACCAGAGTCCCCAGAAGTCGAAGATCAAATACACCACTCCGTTTTTAAACCGCAGCGCGCCGATATTTTTGGGGCCGGAACACATCGCGACGCGGTTGGATATGGCGGTGGTATTCTTCGACATCCGCAAGGTGAAGCGGGGGCGATACGAGGTGGAATTCAAGCTGCTCACCGAGAACCCCAAGGAGACCAAACCCTACGAAATCACGGAATTGCACGTGAGGGCGCTGGAAAACGCCATTCGCAAAGATCCGGTGCCGTGGCTGTGGAGCCACCGCCGGTGGAAGCGCGGGAGCACCACGGAGTGAGGCTGGGATCAAGAATGCCATCCATATCAAGTTTGAAGAAGTAGTCTTGAGGGAATTAAATATTGACTTCTTCGTAAATGGGTTGATAGGTTATGACGGCTCGACCTTACTGTCCAATCACAGAAGTACCTGAGAAAGTCAAAATGCAAATTAGTATGCCCGGCAATACGTTCATTTTAATGGTACACAAAGATTTGGAACTTTGCGGAGTGGCGGTATCGAAGCACGAAACTGTCTGGCAGCACATCATTTGAATAGAACAACAAAGCTCCGAATTTGCGCGTCACCGTGCCTGATTCAAAACCGGTGTGACCAGGTTGTATTCTTTTCAAAATGCCCATCCAATTCGAACGTTTAAAGGTATACTTATCGTCCAATATTTGCCATCGAGATTTGTTATGTAATAAAAATTTGGATGTCTCGGCTTTTCCATTTCATCATTCGGGTTGATTCTGTCAAAATGCTTCACGTCTTTGTATCTTAAACCAAGTCCTACGTAAAAATCAAAGAAAAGCCGGTCGACAAGTAATTGATAGCCAAATTTTAAGTTAAAACTATAGGTTTGTTTTTTAATTCCGAATGTGTCGGCATAATTAGTGAAAATTAACGGTGGGTCTGAGTAGATGTTTTTTACACCAAAATTCCAAATGTCCTTATATCGATTATTCAAGTAATCAAATTCGAAACTTACATAAGGTCCAAGAGGTGCTGATCTTTTAAAATAGTATTTTTCTTCTATGGATACCCTAAAACCTTTAATGTCCGGTTTCAAGTCATTTCCCATGTACATGATGCTTATCGGCAGTAAGTAGGATGCCATCAATTGCGTTGAGAAACTGCGTCCGGTTCTCCGCTCATAACTCAATTCAATGGAAGGATTAACCACTCCAAGTAGTTTCAACGGCGTTATTTTGAAAATATCCGAATATTCGTCGTAAGTCCGGTCAAGTGGTTTATAAGTTAAGTAAGAGCTGTCTTCTGCAGTAAGGTCTATGTACACAGTCTTTGGAAAAGTATATCTTTTTTTTGTTTTTGTATCTATGTAAAACCCGGTCCACAAATGCAAATTAGGAATACTATTGAGCCAATAAGTAAATGAGTTTCTTGATTCAATACTTATCGTTTTGGACAAACTGTCATTGAATGCCGTAACTTCTATCGGTTTTATGTCTCTGTCAAAGGTGAACGATTTACTCGCCGATAAATCTTTGATAGTGTCTCTGCTTATAACCAAGTTACTTGGTTCGCTTGTTATAATCGTCAAGGAAGTACTTTTTGCGTTGAACATTGTCGCACAGGAACACATTGTCAAGACAAATGCCGCTAATATTATGTGTGTGATGTACCGTATCATACGGGCGGTATCGGTTTGCATATGACTTGTGGAGATTTCGCAGCACTTTCCCTTCTCCCGAAAGGTACGGATCGAAAGCCTTGCATACAAACGTTTACCCGCCAAAAGGTATACGCGTTGTCAGCCACTGTTTTTTTAAACTTTCAGTTCTACTTCTATTTCGCTCACACCGTCTTCAGGAGGTCCAAATCTTAATATGGCAATCGCTCCTTTCATGCGCCAAAATCGCTCGATGGACACATCTTCTATGCCTCTACCCCATTCGGTCCATGGAAATATTCGCGTCTGATCTCTTTGTAAAGCCCGTCCCGTTTCCGTATTGGTGTTTTCCTCCACGCTTCCTTCCTGGAACTTGTTGAATTCCTCACGTGTTTGGCGGTCAAGGTCCTTTCGGTCCACGACGAAGAGGCACTTTTCAATGTCCGGATTGTCTTTGAGCAAAGTAGACGCTTTGAAAGATGTCAGCGTTTTCCCGCTTCCGGTGGTGTGCCAGATGTAGCCGTTCCCACGGTTTTGGTGGATGCAATCGACGATGGCTTTAACCGCGTAGATTTGGTATGGGCGCATGACGAGTATTTTCCGTTCACTTTCCACCAGCACCATGTACTTGCTTATCATTTCGCCGAGGGTGCATTTTTTGAGGAATTTCTCGGTGAACGAATCCAGATGGGTGATCTTCTTATTTTTTTCATCCGCCAGTTGATACACCGGCAAGAACTGCTCGTCCGCGTTGAATCGGAAATGTTGGTTTTTATTGTTGGCAAAGTAGATGGTGTTGCTTCGGTTGCTCACGACGAACAACTGCATGAGTTTCCGTAGCCGTTGCCAGGCTCGTTTTTGTAGTCCACGATTTGCTGAATCGCCCTCCTGTGTGAAATATCCCCTTTTTTAAGTTCGATTTGCACTACGGGTATACCGTTGATCAGCAGGATAATATCATAGCGCTGGAAACTGTTTTCCGTATTGATGCGCAACTGGCTTACCACTTCGAAGTCGTTCTTGCACCAGTCTTTGTTGTTTACCAGGGTGTAGTGCAAGGGCGTACCGTCTTCCCGCTGGAAATATTGCAGTTCCCTGAGTTTTTTGGAAGCCGCGAAAACGTCCGGTTCGATAATATCTTCACGCAATCGTTGAAACTCGTTATCCGATAGACGCACGCGGTTTAGCGCTTCGAATTTGCTTTTGAAGTTCCGTTCAAGAGATTTCCTGTCGACAATATCAGGTCGATGGGTGTATTTCAGCCCAATAAGCTGCTTGATCAGGTTTTCTTCTATATGCTGTTCCTAAATCATCCAAATCGTCTTTCCATAGGTCCTTGGGGTTTACTTCCGGAATCTCGGCGATTTCAAAAAGCAGATCAAGTCGGGGCCGTGGTCTATTTTGGGCATATCCGCTCACCCTGTTGCAGCTTTTCCCGAGTTTTTCAGCCGGCAGGGTCCGTGTAATTCTCTTCTTCGCCGGTACTTCCTTGATTCGGTTCATCCCCCTCCAAATTGATGTTGCCAAGATAGTCCAAAACTCCAATTGTCTCGTTTTTCGATGTACTCTTCGTTGGATTCGTTGTGGATGCGTACGAGTGTGGGTAAAGGGTTTTGGGTTTTTGTGGGTGGGACGTAGAGGGGGGGAATTGGGGCGGAAGAGTGGATTTGACGGTATTGTCTAAATTCGTTCAATGTCCCTGGCTACAATGGACATGTCATTATTCAATTGGTGTCCGCCATTTGAAATTTTACGAAAGGTGGCGTGATTCAGGGTTTGTTTATACTTCTCAAAATGAGAAAATGGTATTTCGTCATCGTCTTTACAGTGGTAAAAGAATATCGGCGTGTTTTTCGGTAACAAGACCGCATAGTTTTCATTTAGTTTCAAACCTTGTTTCCAATCTTCATTTCCACTCCAAAAAGGTGCAGCGATGAGAAAAATTCCTTTAATTCTTTTAGAGACAGGATTTTCGGAAAGGCATTTCAATATCATTGATGCTCCAAATGAATGGCCGACTAAAATCAGATTGTCCTCCTTCTCGGTGATTTTATCGAGTATTGCCCGGGTCCAACCGTAATCCGGATCAGTTTCATTGGATTCAATTTCGGGATAATCTATTGCGTATTCGTTTCCCAAGGAATTTTTTAAGGAAGCCACCAGTTTTTTATCCGCCTCGTATCCCCCGTCTCCTCCACCCTGAATGAATAGGATGTATTTCATTTGAACTCTATTTGTTGGTGTTATGTGTTTTTAGGTTGGTGGGTGACGGTTTGAAGCTACCCGAAGGTGATAATTTCGAAGTACATCACTGTTAACCAAGCAGAAACTTTGATAGAAGCACAGAGCGTTATTTAACCATTGGATCGCTAGTTTTGGGTGGGTGGTGTTATGGGTTGCTTTTCTCTATTCTTTGTTCCTTTAAGTTGTACGTTCTTTTTTCCACTACTTCATTTTCGTCAATAAAGCATATTGAAATTCTTTGGTTATCAATGAATTCCTGACCACATCTCCACCACAATGATGATACGCTCATTACGTAGGTGTTAATTGGAAATGGAGATATATCCTCGAGCATATGTCTTTTTATCAATTCTCCCTTCTCATTATAATAAGCCATTACGTCAACACCATATCCCATTGAATGCCAATTGTCGAATGTTACAAGAAATTTACTGAGCTGGTCTTGTTTTTTTGGACAGGAACTTCCTTTTGGAATTTCAAATGGCCTGTGTGATACTTCTTCCAATATTCCGTCAACTCTCGTCATTGAATGTCGGTCTTACAGTTTTGCCCCCAACGGAACGGCACTCCCTGCAGTAGCGGAATCCGTGTTTCGTCAGCCTAAATGTATTGATAAGTTGAACAATGTTCTAGTCAGCCACTATTGCAGCAGTACAACAGTAGTGGCGTACCCTTCGTCACCCCAAACTTGCAGCAGTTACAAATTTTCGGCGACGAACCGTCTGCAGTACTCCTCTATCTGTTGTCGCACTTTGCGAAACTGCTCCTTTATTTCTTGTTCCGTCCCCGATGCCTTTGCAGGATCAGGAAAGTTGTGGTGAAACTTCTTTGCTTTCGCGGGAAAGTAGGGACAACGTTCTTTCGCGTGGTCGCAAACGGTGATGACAAAATCAAAATCCACATTGCGGTACTCGTCAATGTTGTTGGATGTGTGCTTTGAAATGTCTATGCCAACTTCCATCATTGTATCAATGGCTTTTGGGTTTACACCGTGCGTCTCCACGCCTGCACTGTACACCTCCGCTCTGTCGCCCGCAAAGTGTTTCAGAAAACCATCCGCGATCTGGCTGCGGCAACTG
Source organism: uncultured Cryomorphaceae bacterium (assembly GCA_964574635.1). Classification (GTDB taxonomy): domain Bacteria; phylum Bacteroidota; class Bacteroidia; order Flavobacteriales_D; family Cryomorphaceae; genus CAZNOG01. The sequence continues at coordinate 126,890 of CAZNOG010000004.1, forward strand.
TTGCCGGTGCAAAGCACCAAAATCTTTTTCATGCTCATGGTTTATTCAAACAGCCAAATGATGTGGATGACGCAAGACTTCGGATCAAAGCCAAAAAGGATTTGAACTACAAATACAGGTGGTAAAAATAAGTTTACGATACTTTTAGCAACAATTTAGCCGCAACAGTCCGTGGCACAACCGCAGGATTTTGGTTTTTCCGCATAAACGGTGATGCTGAAGATGCCGGTGTTTCCGCTTCTAAAGTCGGCGAGGTCCGTTTCATTGAGGTAGTTTTTCAAAATGTCGTCCGGGATGTTTATTGCCTTTTCCTTTTGGATGGCAATGTTGCCAAAGCCGTTTTGTTGTATAAGTTCCAAATACGTTTGCTTTTGAATGGCCCCGGAAACGCACCCCGCATACATTTCAGCGTCTTTGCGCAAACCTTCGGGAAGCTCGCCAATCAGTACGACGTCCGAAATACTGAAATGTCCTCCCGGTTTCAGCACCCGGAAGATTTCCTTGAAAACGGCGTCTTTGTCCGGCACGAGGTTCAAAACGCAGTTGCTCACAATCACGTCGGCAACGTTTGATGATACAGGCATTTTCTCAATGTCACCTTGACGAAACTCAACGTTGGCATAGCCCAACTTTTGTGCATTGGCTTTTGCCTTTTCAATCATGGCAGGGGTAAAGTCAATGCCGATAACCCTTCCGTCTTCGCCGGTTTCGTTGCGTGCAATGAAACAGTCGTTCCCTGCCCCGCTGCCCAAGTCAATAACGGTGTCGCCTTTTTTGATTTTGGCAAACTGCGTGGGCAAGCCGCAGCCCAAACCCAAGTCAGCGTCAGGGTTATAACCTTCCAATTCGCTGTAATCGTCGCTCATAATATTGTACACCTCGGTTGAGCAACCGCCTGACCCACAACAGGATGATTGATTGGTTTCCTTGTCCTGGAGAGCGATTTCACTGTATTTCCGCCTTACAATTTCTTTCAGGCCTTCCGAATTTTCCATGTCCTTTTCTGTGTGTGATTAACAACAATCGTTTTTCTTTTCAAGTTTAGCGGCGATGGTGCCGATGTAGTTTTGCAGTGTAGTGATTGCATTCTCGTCGATGCAATAGCATCTGCTGTTGCCTTCCACTTCGCCCTTAATCAGTCCTGCGTTTTTGAGTTTCTTTAAGTGTTGGGAAACTGTCGGCTGTGCAAGCGGAAGTTCATTTACGATATCGCCGCAAATGCAGGTGTTCACTTTGATCAGATATTCGATGATGGCAATGCGTGCCGGATGTCCCAATGCTTTGGTAAGTGCTGCAATCGCATTTTGCTTGTCGGTGTAGCGTTCGGTCTTTGTCGCTCCCATATCCCGAATTGAATATTGCAATATTACGATGAATGTTTGCGCCGACGAATTTTTCCCTTAGATTTTTTGAGGGGGTGCAGAAATAACAGTTGCCGCTAGCGGTCTCGTGTAAGAAACATAAGGCATTCGGGATCTGCGCACTTGTCTACCAATACCAAGCTTGCCAAGAGATCGCAACTTGCGGAATCCACTGCCCTACCCCATGGTTTCTCAGGTGCTGTTGTTGGTGGGTTTTCTTCTTCGAATTCTACACTGGACCTATTCCACGTCTTGAGGCTTCACATGCACTACACTAATACTTTCCATCGCATCCTTCAATAACGGGACAATGCCGTGGACAAGGATTTTTGGTGTATGCGGAAAATCAGCTATGATTTTGGCCGTGACCGAAAGAAAGCAAACTGCAATGAATCCGATTAAGGAATTCAGGCCCAATGAGCCATACACGGTGTTGTACCCGGTTTTTTTTAGTTAAATTAAGATGATCCTGCACTTCCAATATTGCAAGTCCGGCAGATATAAATATCAGTAAAATAATTCCCACCAGCGAAATCACAAGTCCAGCAATAGCCAGTCCTCTTGGATTTTTAAAAATTCCGACAAAAGATAGGATTAGTCCAAGTAACCATGCAATCCAACCTAAAACTGGAACCCATCCAATAAACAAAGAAATTAAAGCCAAAACAAAACCAGCAGTTCCAATTCCGTTAGACTCTTTTTTTTGTTGATTTATAATAATCGTTTGTCCTTGATTATCGTTCCTCATCTCATTTGGTCTAATAATTTCAGTCATAATTATTTAATTAGTTTTTGGCTTCGAGCTAAATTGGCTACAACACCCCAATATACGCACATTCCTCTTTCTACCAAACCAGTATCATCCAATCCTCTTTCGCTTAAGCCCCATAAGAACAACCGGCTTGCAACCATCGGCCTAAAAGATCGAGCCTTTAATGCAATTGCCATTGTGTGAAAGCAAAATGGACGACAGTTCAATCTACGAGAACCTGACGAAACTTTTCTAATTGATAACGAGGAACCAAAGCCTCACAAACCAGTCCGGTCAATGTTATACTTTCATCCAAATGGGAATAATGTAAAACTCAATTGAATGTTGTTTTATATATAGCATTGTTGCTTAGCAGGTATAGATTATTGGAACTGTCAAATTCAATATCGACATATTCCCGATCTCCGTTGAAATTTCTGAGTTTGACGCCATAAGGAAAATTGCCTTCCCATTCATAAAGCGTCCATTTTCCGTTTTTGAGTTTTTGAAATTGATAGCTTTCGCAGGCAATGAGATTGCCTTCTCTGTCCGTTGCTTGTGGGGCATAGTTTAAATCGGATTGCTGCCACGAATCGCCCAGGTTATCAGAATAAAACAATCCTCCGGCATTTCCGATACCAAAGTCACCTTCCCAGCCTTCGGTTAAACAAAAAAGTCTATTGCCGTTTTGTGCAGGAATAAACGTATAATTTATTTCGGTCTCTTTTCTCGACCAGGTTAATCCGCCATCGGTTGATAGCGCAAAGTTCATATTACTCGCATTGTCGGGCAACACAAACGTACCATCGGGCATTTTGTACAAGCGGTTCATATTTACGGTATAAAAACCTTCAACGGGGGTTGGGTTATTGGGGCCATTGTAGGTGTAAACCAAATGCTGTGTTAAATTGTCTCCCAAATCGCTAGAAATACCGAAATAACTTTTGTTGTCAGAGATTGTAATGGTGTATAATTTGCCGTCTATAAAATGTACGTAGGACGTTCACATAGCGCTTGCATCCCCGTATAGTTTTGTTGTTTGCCCGTTTGTGAGGTTGTGGCGATAAATATTCCTGTTGCTATTGGAAAAGAAAACAATATTTCCATCGTCTGAAACGGCAAAGTTGATAACAGAAGTAGCTTCCGAAATATCTTCAAATTTCAAAATTTCTTGCCATGCTATTTGCTTGGTTTCATCAATGCTGCCAGCTAATTCGGTACTATCGTCTTTTTGGCAAGCAGAGAAGCACAGCAGAGCAAAAAACAGGGTTGTAAGTTTGTATTTCATATTTTTTAGCGCATATGCACGAATACTGTTCTTTATTCGGGCATTAGTGGTGTTTTTATTGAGTTACAATCAGCTTATTATTCGAGATGCTTCCGTTGTTCTCGATCCGGACCAGGTACGCTCCTTTTGAGAAATCCGAGGTATTCACCGATTCAAAATTATCCAAGCCGGATCTCTCGTACACTACCTTTCCCGTAAGATCGAGAATGCGGATCGTAGAGTTCTGTGGAATGGCATCAAAGTATACGATTTCCGTTGCGGGGTTGGGATACATTTTCACATTGAATCCAACTTCGGGCATTGTGTTAACGCTTAACGGCGTGTCTCCTATAAGTCGCATAATTCCTGTGGGGTTGTAGTTGAAATAACCCACAAACGTAATGTTGCCATCGTTTTGAATGATAAGGTCTTTTACCTCTCTGTTTACGTATTTTTTCGGGAAAATGGTGTCTAACGACCCATCCACATTGTATCGTTCCACCACGTAAGCTTCGCTTGGTGCGCCAAAGTTTACGTTTGCGGCAAACACTTTTCCGTCCGGTTGAACATCTAATGCGAAATTTCTTAAATCGGTTGAATGTGTTGTTTGAAATGTTGTATCCAGGCTTCCATCAGCATTAAGTCTGTCCACACCAATTGCTAAACTATTTGTGTTTCCATAATTTCCACCAATCATAATTTTTCCATCAGGTAAAAGTTTCAGAGTATAAACTTGACCGTAAAACCCATCTAAACTAGGCGAAAAATTGGCGCTTGCATCAAAGGTATTATCTATTGACCCATCACTATTTAATCTAGTAAGCAGATTACTGGGATTTCCGTTATAAGAACCATAGTGTCCTCCAATTAAAATTTTCCCATCGGGTTGTACTAACAGTGTATTTATTCCTCCCCCTCCAAAACCTGTTCCTCCTGAAATTCCCGTTCCGGAATCGAAGGAGTTGTCAAGGGATCCATCCGTATTTAGCCTGATTAAACTTCTCAATACAACTTTACCATCCGCCTGCACAGCAAAGGTTGAAACGCCGGTGACGGAAGAAGGAGCGGTAAAGCTTTGGTCAATACTCCCGTCAGAATTGAGTCGAATGATTCCCGGTAAGGGCTCGTCATTCGATTCCAAGAAGACGCCACCCACCAAAATCTTGCCATCAGATAAAACCTCAATGTGATTTATTGATGCACCCCATTTTTCAGTAAATGGGCTGGAAAAACCATTGTCGCGCGTGCCGTCTAAATTTAATCGTATAATGTAAAGCGATTCGTTTTCATTGTACGTTTTAAATGACCCTCCTACCAACAGTTTTTCGTCAGGTTGTTGTATTACGGTTTCACATTTTCCCGTCCAAATGTCCGGACCGAAGCCTGATCCAAGATTGAAGTTCGGGTCTATGGTTCCGATTTGCGCTACGGCATTTGCCGTATACAGAACTGCAATTCCGAGTGCTGAAATTCGATTCATGGTCTTTCGTTTAAATTAAGTATTGACTACGAGGCCTACTGCGTGTATTCGCAATTGCACCCATCATTGGTTTCATAATTGACTTTTGCGGTTTCCCAATCCTCACAATTATCAAAGCCGTCCACGCAATATTCTCTGTTCAAAAGGTGTCCGTACGGCCCCTCGCAGTCGGTACATTCAAAACAGGAGTATTGTGAACCACAGCCGCCGCTTCCATTTCCATTTTCGTCGTCGTCTTTTTCACAACCGATGAACAGAATCATCGTTGCAAGGCCCAGTGTGAACATGAGTTTTTTCATATCGTTGGTTTTTGAGTTTCAGGAATTTTGGGACGATGCACAAGTGACTCTACAGAGCTTGCCGGGTTTTGTAAAGCCACGACAATTTTTATTCTTTCGTGGTTTTTCGAATAGTCCCTTACTTTTTATTTTGCTGACTGTATTTAACGGCTTTGGCCAACGCTTCACCGTATTGCCTGAAAAGGTCGCGTGCGGCGGTCATGTAGTCTTCCTTGCTCAGTTCTATGATCATGGGATTGAATTCGACGTCGGGGACTCCGAGCGCAAACAGTTTTTTAAACAAGGATTTGCTCTTTTCCTTATCCTGATACATTTTGGCTTGATAAGATCTTTCAGCCATGAAGGGTTCCTTCAATGTAATATTGGTGGCGCCTATACTCACGGAGCCGTTGGACCCTATTGTTGATAAGGTAAGCTCCGAAATATTCATCACCGGAAATACCTCACAGTTTGCATTCGTCGACTTGAAAGTGGAAGAGCCCGAATAATTCCATCCCCCCTCTACTTCCGCATCCAATTTGATCACGCAAAAATCAACGTCAATATTCGGTAGCAGCATCACCGCATCCGATTCTTTCACCAATTTTTTCAACCTGGTAATGGTTCCTACGCCATGAGCAACCCCATCGCCTTTGTAGATCATGAGGCTGTTGTCGGCCAAATAATAAATACGGTCATCGTTCAAATCCGCTTTTTCTTTTTTGTCCTCCTGTCTGGATGTCTTTGCACTGAATCCTTCTTGAATTTTTTGGTAGGATTTTATCTTGCCGAGTTCATCACCATCCACCACATGGATCCCCTGCTTTTTGAACTCGTCGAGCAGAATTTGGTGCAGCTCATTGGTTAAGGCTTGAAAATCTTCCTTTTCCATTCCTGCGTCGAGGATGGCGCTCGCTTCTACGTACGATCTTTGCCTATTGTACGTTTTATCGGTTCCCACGGTGGCGAGGTTGCCTGCTAGGGCACTGAGTTTTCCTTCCTGCCTCATAATGGTCACCTTGGAATGGGTTTCGAATCCCACCCTGAATTGCGGCACCATTACATTGCTCAATTTTCTAAAATCGTTCAGGGACTTTTCACCTTCTCCCAGCCGATTAAAAGCGCTCTGCCCAATGGCGCTCGAAGCCATTGTAATTAACAGGGATAACAATACGGTTTTGCCAAGGGTTGAATTTTTCATCGGTTCGGTTGATTTAATATTACCCGTCAAAAATGGAAAGTTATAGCGCTCGGCTCAATACGCAGTTCTTCGTATTTTCGGTGTTATCGCATTCCGAATCTGTATCCAACCCCAAGGGTAACCCGGGAAGCAGCGGAAGCAATGCCGGTTTTATTCACCATTTTATGATCTCGTGCTGTGCTAAATAATCCATTTTCAAAAAGGGGGTATTTGAAGCTCGGATACCTGCCCTGTTTTTTTGTGGATCGAAAAGGGCTTGATTATTATCACACAATTAAAAGATTACATGCTTCGTAAAACCATAAATCCAATTCCGAAATCAAAGTGAAAGCCCAGGTAAGGTCTGTACCCTATTGATGACGAAATGGTATATCTAAAACTATTGGCTAATTTGTGGGAAGGGATTGAGCCGTAGACATTGTAGGTGATCCTTCCACCAAATGGAAATGCCTTTTTCAGTCCGTCGGATTTTAGTTCTTTTCCCACGGACGCCCCTGTTATTGCATCTTTAAACGTGTTTACCGGAGCAAAAATCCCATCGATGGTCATTACGGTATAATTATCGAAGATCCTGTTTACTCTAGGTCTTTTGACTTGAACAACACTGGCGTTAATTCTTTTGAACTGCAATCCGCCAATAAGAGATAAAGTGCTGAAATTCACATTATCCCTAGCCCCTTTATACCCTTCGTTCGAGGTGTGATCATTCCCCTCTTTTGGGTTTACTCCCAGCGTTTTATAGTTCACGGTGGCGTTAAAGCCAAAAGCATTTCTTTGAGGCAGGTCGGTGTTGAAATACTTGGACTCTGTATACACATAAGCCCCGGATCGTTCCGTCCTTCCCGAAATGAGGACTTCTTCGTTGTTTAGCTTGGTTTCATCCTTTACAAAAACTGCCCCGGTAAGTTCTATCTCAAAGTTTTTACGATAGGCCTTGTCGAAATGAAAGCTTGCATACGACTTTCTAATTTTAGTCTGCAAGTCAATTTTATCATTTAATGAATAACGAGCTATGGCCCCGATATTCAGATCGGCCGAGAATCCCATAGATCCAATAGAACCATCAATTCCCGTTTCGGCAAGAATTAATAATTGGGCAACATCGTTCGGGTCATTGTGCCGAAAATCGAATTCGTATGTAGTCTGTGCAAATGATGTAACGGCGGCGCACACTGCTATTGGCAGAATGAGTAGCTTTTTTCTCATTGTTTTTATACAAAGAAAAAGGCGCTAACCCGGCCATTCAATACGCAGTAGTTCGTATTTTATACTATCCTATTATCAGTCGCTTTTTTAACGGCTTCAACTTTGTTTTTTACCTGAAGTTTTCGGTAAATGTTTTCGATGTGTTTTCGAACCGTGTGATAGCTGATGTGCAAGTTGGCCGCCACTTCTTCGTATGTCAGTCCGTTTTTAAGCTGAGTGAGAAGTTCCGTTTCCCGGTCGGTAAGTCCAAAATCTTCCGTTTTTTGATCTTTGGTAATGGGTTGCCGTATGAGCTGGAGTGTTTTAAGCGCGATCACCGGGCTCATAGCGGCTCCACCCGAAAGCGTATCCATTATGGCTTGAAAAATTTCCGTTCCACTGTCTTCTTTCAACAAATAGCCTGATGCACCGGCCAATATCGCATTGAACAGACTTTCGTCATCATCGAAGGTGGTGAGGATAAGCACTTTTATTTGTGGGTATTTGGTTTTTACGGCTGCGGTTGCGGCAATGCCGTCCATTTCGGGCATTTGCAAGTCCATTAACACCAAATCGATGTTGTGGTTTTTCCGGAGCTGATTCAATAATTCAATTCCGGTTCTCGCCGTATATTTTATGTTGATTTCGGGATATTTCGCCAAGCGGTCTTTTACCCCTTGAAGGTCAATACTCTTGTCTTCCGCTATGGCGATATGAATGTGCATGGCTCTTTTTGATCTATTATTCAAAGATATGCGTGAAATGCATTATTCGCTATACGCAGTTGTTCGTATTTATCGTCTCAAAAACAACCGCTTATCTTGGTGCCCTTGCCTGGCTCGCTCCGGATCTGCAACGCACCTTTTAGTTCCTTAATTCTCGACTGCATATTGTGCAAACCATAGCCGCTGTTGACAGCCGATGGATCAAAGCCCTTTCCGTCATCCGTAATTGAAAAACACATTTTGTCCGTTGCTTCCAAATCGACGTAAATATTCTTTGCTTCGGCATACTTATACGCATTGCTCACTGCTTCCTGCATAATGCGAAAAAGGTGGGTGGTCTGTACATCCGTGAGTGTTTTCTCGGAATTGCCTTGGGTTTGAACGATAATTTTGGTTCCGTTTTGGTTCATGGGTTTGAAGAAATCGCGCAAACGCACCGCAAGGGCATCGATGGAAACATGCTGATTGTTGAGAAGCCAAACGGTTTTTCGCAGCTCTCCCATACTCATCGACAATACCTTTTGCAAGTTGGGGAAACGCTCCGTGACTTGTACCGGTGACATTTCCGGTAAGCTCTCCAATGAGGCGTTGATCAGCGTGAGGTACGAACCGATATTGTCGTGCAATTCCCTTGAGATGCGCAATCTTTCTTCCTGCAGACGGGTTCGTTCTTGTTCTTCGGCGAGTTTCAATTCCAGAGTCGCTTGTTTCGCTAAAGCTTCTTTTCGTTTGAAAAGATAAAAAAGGATGCCGGCGACCAGTAACAGAAGCGCCAGAGAAGAAACAAGCCATAAAGTTCGTTTTCGTATATCGAGTTCTTTTTGTTGAATGGTCTGTTGTTGCTCAAGCAATGCCTTGTCCTTCCGGGCCGATTCGTATTTGGCTTCCATTTCCGCAAGTGATTTTGCCCTGTTGATGCTGTACAAGGTGTCCGTCATCCGCATCTCAATCTTTTTCAGGTCATAGGCCTTTTCATATTGGTTTTCAGCCTCATAAATGGCAGACAACAATTTGGAGGTATGTATTGCCAAGTCCAGGTATTGTTTTTTGGTGGATAATTCCAGGGAAGACTCAAAATATGTCCTGGCGTTTTTATGGTCGTTCTCACCCAGGTAATATTCGCCTAAATTATTCAAGTTGATGGCATAAGGAAAGGTGTCTTTCAGGGCTTTTCTGATTTCAAGCGCTTCCAGTAATCGTTTTTTTCCTTCGTCTTTCTTTCCCATTACGGAAAGTAAACTCCCCAAATCATCCAAAATATATCCAATGCTAATGGAGTCATTGGCGATTCGGGCATTGGCTTCCGACTTTTGAAATACGGTTAATGCATTTTCCATTTCGCCCAATCTCACGAAACAGGTGCCCATATGATTATATCCTGTTCCCGCAAGGGCTGTCAAATCATTTGCTTCGGCCAGTTGCACACCCTTTCGGTGGTACTCCAACGCCTTGTGTATTTTTTCTTCATCTATGACTTTATCGGCTCTTCTGGCGCTTCTGGAGAAGCTCATGCCGATGGCGTAAAGAATATTTATTTCATCTTCTATTAAATTGTTCTTTTCACTTACGGCGAGTGCTTCAACCAAATAGTCAAAACCCACTTCAAATTCGTTGCGGTAGTAATATGTTTCGGCAATCAATTGGTGAGCTTTTACCAACCATCCGGGTTGATTGTGGGCCTTGGCCCAATTTACTATTTGATTGAGGTATACAAGACTGGAATCGGAATTTGTGCTACGTATATCTTTTGCTCTTTGGTATTTTTCATCTATTTCGGTTTCGTAAAGCGCTTGTTGTGCCCGCAACGGGGTCCCGGCGAATAGTGCAAAAATCAGTATGATATAAAGGTGTCTATTCATTTGATGCTAAAGATAGAATTAGTTTTTAGTCGTTAACTTCAGGATTCCACGGACTTTCTATGCTTGGGGATAATGGTCGACGTGATGGTTAGCAGGTGATTGCCGGCATTTTACCTCTCAAGTTACAGCTTAAAATGTAGCGGGTCTTCGTCCCGAAACCCACTGAAACGCTTATCGACTCTTCCGCGCGTGGGGGCTATTTTTTTAATCTTTCAATATCCAATTTCCCTTCTTCGAGTCTGTCTACTAAACTAATCGAGTTTGTGCCCGGTCTTAAAATCCATTTCTGTCTCCCGAAACCAAAGTTGGCTGCGGAGCAAAGACCTCGCAGGCGGCAGGTTATTTCTTTCCATAAAAATATCTTCATCCATAGACAAGCCGTATTTCTCGCATTCCCTTGAAATGTTAATCCTGTCAACTTTAAACCCCACGGAACTAAGCCTGTCAGTGTAGTCCTGCCCGTATATTCTCACATGGTCAAACTGTCCGAATACTATCTCTCGCTCTTCGGGATCCGTGACGGAAAAATCTTCAAAGGTCTTGTCTAAATTCTTTGATATCGGAACTTGCAATATCGCCTTTCCACCTGGTTTCAAAACGCGGTACAATTCCTTCATGGCGTCTATGTCCGCCGGCACGTGTTCGAGCAAGTGATTGCATACCACGAGATCGAAAAAATCATCTTCATAAGGAATATCCAAAACATTCATATTCTGAACGTAGTCGGGATAATCGTATCCTTCGGTGAACAAGTCACCGCAGATGTATTCTTCAAATCCGATTTTACGCAACGTGTTCGCCAAGCGCTTTTCAGGTGCGAAATGTAAAATCCTGATGTCCCTCCGTTCAAGAACCTTTGCAACCTCTTTGAGATAGATAAACACCAACCTTTCCCTGTCCGTCGAACCACATTTATAGCATCCACCCTTCCTGAGCCCCGCTCCAACAACTTGTTTTTCGGTCAAAACCTTGAAATCGGCACCTATTGGGGACAAGTCTTTTACATGGTAACCACAGAATGGGCAGGTGTATTTGTCGCCCGAATGCCTGGCCAATTCAATACTTCTTCCAGCTCTTGTGAGAAACAACTTGTTGATAGCGTTCTTTATCATTTGTTTCTGTCAGTTTAAACTAAACTGATTTTTTGTTTTTGGGACGTGGCAAAAACTACCGCCGTCGGTTTGCAGCTACCCGAAGGTAGCGATTTCGAAGCACTTCACCGTCAATCGGGCGGAGGCTGGATGAGAAGCACGAAGCGTGATAAACCACTGAACCGCCACTTTTGGGTGGTGCTGTTATATAGCGCTCTTCTCATCATCATATGAAGTATAATGCCGGTATTATTGCTGTTATCGTCCCAAGTATGAAAGCATATACAAAGTCAGCAAATGAGGGTGCAGGTCTTTCGACTTTGGGTTCTCGTTTCATTACTCTTATAAATGCCAGTCTTAATGGTCTCTGAATTATTAAAAGGAAAATGGGCATTGTCGTCGCGACCTGCAACAATGGAGAATTTCCATCAAATTTCTCATTTAAAAATAGTCCATATAAGAAAATTCCTAGTCCAAGTCCAACAGAGTTAAAATACAGCTTACCTACTCGAAGTATGTGATAGTCAGTCATTAGCCAAATCCAAACTGAAAAGGCAACTACATAATTAGCTGTCAAAAAGTCATCTTCTGTCTGAAACAAAAAAAATGTCAATACGAATGCTGAGAATATTATGGCTGAAATTATTTTGAATCGATTCTCTAATTTGGCTTTGGTTCTGTCTGTAAGTTTGTTTAAATCTTGTTTGTTTTGGACGGTTATGCTTTCTGATAGACCTAAGTTGAAATTTGTCGGGTATGTATAATTTTTCCTTTCTCTTACTTCTGTTATTTTTCCGCCAAAGTCCACCTTGAAATGTTGATTTTCAGAAGTCGTTACGAAAACATTATCGAACTCCTTGTCTGTTGGAGAAATGTAAACTAAAAGTTCTTTGTTTTTTAGTTTGTTATTGTCTTTGCCCGTCGTAAAACCTTCAATGTCTATTTTGTATTCAATTCCTTCCGGGTAGTTCAAATAGTTAACCAAATAATAGAATCTCTCATTGTCAAGTCTTTCGTCTACCTGTATTACGTGGTTTCCGATTCCATTTTTATAAAGTTGAAAAGTCAACCCGTCTTGTAAGTCTATTGAATAAAGGTCAATCCATTGTCTCAACGCTTTTTTTATGTCATTGTAAGTACCACCTTTTATCGATATGAGATTGTCTGCTTTCACTTTGTTGTATATGGCTGTGGTGGCTTTCGAAGCACATTCCTGTCTGCCGAAAGGTACTGAGTGAAAGCTTTGCATACAAACGTTCACCAGCAAGGAGCTATATGCACGCAGTTTTATTATAGTGGAAAATATAGCACCATCCTTTTCTCAGTGGATCCTCCAAGTTCTACCGTTTCTATCTCGTATCTAATTAATCTATTTAAATTGTAGTACCCCTTTCTTACTCTGACAAAATTATCTCCGGGAAATGAATAGTCGGTTCCCCAGCCAGTTGATTGCGTACAGGTACAACCCTCACAACATATTTGCAAAGCTTCGACTCCTTCCTGACTAATTACAAGTTTCAAGTCTTCGGCAATTGAATTTACAGGAATGATTATGTCATCCTTTTCGCATGAGGTTAATGTCATTAAAGCAAAAATTATGGTAAGGAATCTTCTCGTTGTATCTGTTATTAATTCTACCTTAGGTATTGGCGGTATGTTTTTGTTGCCGATTTCGGAGAACTGTACTGTCAAAATACATGAGATTTTATTAGATTCAAAACACATGAAATTTTAATAGCTACTATGCCTACGTTGAAAAAGCCCTCGGTGGTGCGGCTCCCGTTGTGCTCGAGCAAGTTTTGACCGTACCTCAAATCCATCCCGCGTCCCTACAAGTAGCCGGCCGTAGTGTAACCAAGTCTTCCTCCCCCCTATCCCATTTTTCAGTACTTTGTGCCGTGGATCTTCGCCCAAAAGACCAAGGAATACGATCCAAGACGGAAATCGAAGATTTCCTTCCGTCCGTCAACAAACCGAAGATCATATTTTCGCTTCAAAACCGTTTTGAGAATACCAACCAACTTGGCCTTTGAGGAATTCGACAAATCAAAACTCAATCAATATCTTACCTGACTTCCCGTGGGTGCAATCGACCACTTGAAAAAACCTTTCTTGCCGCTGATCACGTCGGTGGGCAAGGCACTGGAAAAAAGTTCCTTTCACGAGGAACCCATCTTCATTGGCGGGTGCGGAAGATCGGGAACCACCTTGCTGCTCTCCATGCTTTCGGCCCACCCCGACATCTTCGCCGTGCCCAGGGAACTCGGTCTCTTCAACCACACCCACCGCGACGAGCAAGGCGATTTGGTCGTTGACCGCATCGATCGACTTTACCGCACCTTTCTGCTCAATCGAATCCCACGCGAAGCCACGCGGTGGTGTGAAAAATCCCCGTCCAATATTCATCACTTCGATGAAATCGACGAGTACTGCGAGGGAAAGTTCAAATTCATCGAAGTGCTGCGCGACGGAAGGGATGTCGTGCTGTCACAGCATCCCACGGCGCCGGAAAGGTATTGGGTCGACCCCGCCAGATGGGTGCGAGACGTGTCGGCCGGCATGGAGCACCGCGACGATCCCCGGGTACTCACCATACGGTACGAGGATCTGATCCGCCGGTACGACGTCACCATGAGTGAAATCTGCCGATTCCTCGGTATTTCACCGACGAAAGAGTTGCGCAATTGGCACGAATACACCACGGTAAGAAGAAACAGCGCCTATTTTACCAAAGTGGCGAGGTCGCACGCAAATTCCATAGAAAAGTGGAAGCGGACCAAAGACACGGAGCGGATTCGGGAATTCATGTCGCACCCCCGGGCCAAGGCGCTGTTGTCCGCCAACGGCTACCCGGTATAACGTCCTTCCTTCTTACGCCCGACCAGAAACAACGCGACCGGTATCCGCGTCGTCACGGAAAATTCGGGGATAGTACCGATCGAAAAAGTCGGTGAGTCCCAGCCGAAATACCGGGAATCCGTTCAAATTGGAATGCCGGCCCCCGGGCACGCTCACCATGACGGTTTCCGTGTGTTCCTTCGCGATGCGGTACAACCGGAACGCCAATCGATAAGACACGATTTTGTCTTTGGTTCCGTGCGCGATCAGCACCGGGCATTTCACGTTCCGAATCTCCATGTCGTTGCGGAAGGTGTACCGCATGAATCGGGCGGCGGGGATGAACGGTGCGTGCCGGTGCGCCACGTTGATCAAGTTGTCGTACGGAGTTTCGAGAATCAGGGCACGCGCCCTCACGCGGGCGGCCAACCACACGGAAACCCCCGACCCGAGAGAGCGGCCGTAGATGCAAATGCGCTCCTCCGCAAATCGCTCCGCGGTTTCTTTGTACCACATCAGAGCGTCGGAGTACAGAATTTCCTCCGATCGCTTCCCCTTCGACTTTCCGAAACCTCGGTAGTCCGGCGCGATGACGTCGAAACCGAAGGAAGTGAATTCTTCGGCGATGGGCGCCCACCGGGAAAGGTCGCCGGTGTTGCCATGGAAATACAATATGCACCCCCTTGGCCGGTCTATCCGGATATGGACGCCGTGCAATTCGCCGCCTTCCACGCCCTGCAGAAAAATCTCTTCGTGGTTGGAAGCCAAGGTAGACAAGCCGTTGCGCCGCTTGCGCCAATACGGAACGAAAATGAATTTCTCCTGAAACAGAATATAAAACATGCACACGACGAAGTATATCGCGCATGAGAAAGCAAGGATGATCAAAATCGTTTTTGCCATATCTGAAATTTCATCCGAACTATGCACCGCCAAGTCATTTACGGCTGATTATGGAACGGAAAATCGATGCGCTTGACATTCGCGCTACCGCACTGCAAAAGTCGTTTGATTACGCGACATTCCTAAGAATGTTGGACCACCTCGTTCGCAATGGCGAAACCAGTGGTGAAAATCAAAGCGACGAACTCGTAAAATATACGAAACTGAACGCCTCCCGCGTAAAAAGGTTGACCCGAACGGCCATCCCCTCTCCATCCACCGTGGCTCTGGTGAAATCCCTGCCCTTCGATATGGAATGGGTGGTGATCGCCGAGGCGTGGTGCGGCGACGTGGCCCAAAATCTTCCCTTCATTAATAACTTGGCCGAAGCCTGCCCAAACGTGCGCCTCCGCATGGTTTTCCGGGACGAGAATCCGCAATACATGGATCAATTCCTCACCAACGGAGCGCGGAGCATCCCCAAATGGGTGATCTACCGAAAAGATACCGACGAAATACTCGGTGTGTGGGGGCCCCAACCGGCCGTACTGCGAAAAATGGTTCTGGACATGAGGGGCGGGACGAATCCCCCTTCCAAGGAGTCTATCGCCGAGGAAGTCCACCGATGGTATCACAACGACCGAAATTCGGAACTCGAAAAGGAAATCGTGGAGATGTTCGGTAAGATCGCCGAAGAACACGGCGCGGAGGACGAATTGACCCGGTGAAACCCGAATTCCGCAGGAAACCAGCCGGGTACAAACAAAAAAAGCAACCCATCACCGGACAGGTCGAGAGGCAGTGACCGATTCGGATGATGATTGCCGATTCAAAGGTAATACTAATTTCCGGATTCGGAAACGGGCTTGTCCGATCCTACGTCGACGTACGTATCCAGGAATTCCCGGACGCAGCCTTTTCCGCCCGGCAAACCGAGCACGATATCGGCGGCCATTTTCGCGGCGTAAACGGCATCTGAAGGAACGGCTCCGATTCCGACTTTCTGCAGAACCGGCACGTCGTTTACGTCGTCGCCCACAAAAGCCACTTGCTCGTAAGCCAGGCCCAGCCCATAAAGCAGGGTTTCCAGTACCTGTATTTTGGGTTCACCTCCCACGAACACGTGTTTGATGCCGAGGGTTTCGGCGCGCAGCCGAATGGCTTCGGCTTGAGAGGAAGCGGAGATGATGGCGAATTCGATGCCTTGTTTTCTCGCCCGATTGATGGCGAAACCATCCTTGACGTTGAATACTTTGGTGTGGCTCCCGTCGGCGTGGTAGTGCATGCCCCCATCGGTGAGCACGCCGTCCACGTCGAGCACGACCAATTTTATGTCGGTAGACCGCAGCGCTTTTTCGCGCTTTTCGAGGTCCACCGTGTTGAGTATTTCAAAAGGATAGGACAACTCCGAAACGATATCCCACACTTCCGTGGGATCGAGTTTGACAAATTCCTCTCCGAAAAGGGGCGGCGCGCCCCTTTTTCGGAGGAGGAAATTGATGTTGTCGAAGAGCATGATTTTACTCTTGGGGCAAGATGTCCAGCAGTTCGATTTGGAAAATCAGCACTTCGTTGGGGCCGATCACGGGGGGTGAACCTCGCTCACCGTAGGCGAGAGCCGGAGGAATGATGACCCTCCATTTGCTGCCGACGCTCATCATCTGCACCGTTTCGGTCCAGCCCGGAATCACGCGGTTCAGGGGAAATTCCGCCGGTTGTCCGCGCTCGTAGCTGCTGTCGAATACTTCACCGTCGGTGGTGGTGCCTTCATAATGCACGCGCACCACGTCGGTTTCACTCGGCTTTTCGCCGGTACCTTCGGTCAGGACCTCGTAATAAATCCCGCTGTCGGTGCTCTGCAAATCGGCGTCGTCGGCCAGTGAAGCCATGTACTCCTCCGATTTCTTCTTTCCTTCCGCGGCGGCTTGCATCTGTTTTTCCTGCATGAATTGGCGCACGATCCGGTCGCCGTCTTGCATGGTGATGCGCAGTTCGCCATCTTCTTCGATGCCGTCGGCTACGCCGGCCATTACCGCGTCGAGGTTGATGTCGCCTATCTCGGATTGTTTGATGTTCTCACCCAAGCTGGCGCCGAAGATGTAGGAAATGCTGTCTATTTTGGATTGCAGCGAAACCTCTCCCGAGCCGGTGGATTTTTTCTGCGCACAGCCACCGGAACCGAAGGCGACCAATACGGCGATTAACAGACTTAATCTTCTGAATTTCATTTGTTTGTTGTTTGGTTTTTGTTTGTGTTCAGGTATTTATGTTGATTTTCGGGTGTATACCCATTTGTTCTTGGACAAATCCGACAAGCGGTCGTTCCAAGTATAGCCCTCCGCTTGAAATGCGCGGAGATCTTCTTTGGTTTCGGGTCGGTGAGTGACGACGAAATTCGCCATCAAACCACGGGCTTTTTTCGCAAAGTAGGAAATCGTTTTGTAGTCTCCCCCCTTTTCTTCCATGAAAACCGGCGCCACGAAAGGCAGGTCGATCGCCTTCCGGTTTACCACGTCGCCGTACTCCCGGGAAGAGAGGTCGAGCACGAAATCGGATGCGGTTTGGTCCACCGCCTCGCGGATGTGTTCAGTGACTTTTTTTTGCCAGTAGGCGTAAAGATTCTTTTTGGCGGGTGTGATTTTCCACGAGGTACCCATCTCCAACCGGTAAGGCATGATGCCGTCGGTGGGTCGCAACGCGCCGTACAATCCCGACAAAATGCGGGTGTGGAGGGCGGCGAATGCGACGTCCCCTTCGGAAAACGACGGCGTGTTTAAACCGACGTACACGTCGCCGGCGAAAACGTAGGCGGCGGGCAGCGCTTTCGGACCTTCGAAAACGGGCTCCCAACGCGAGAATCGCTCGGCGTTGAGTTGCGCCAAATTTTCGCTGATGTTCATCATGTTCCGCAGGGAGCGGGGCGATTTTCCTTTGAGCTTTTTGACCAGGTACTCCGCTTCGGCGAGAAATGCGGGTTCGGTGTTTTCCACGAAAGCCGGAATCTCCGGGTCGAGGTGCATCTTTTTGGCCGGTGACAATAGGATCATCATCGGATGGAAGAAAATAATGTGGATGCGGAACCGCTCATGGGAACTTTTGAAGGCTGCAAAGATAGTAGTCCGGAAATTCGGGACAATCATACCAGTGAATATCGTGCATTGAGCAAAAGAAGTCACGTTGCGTGAGGGCGGACTGCGGCATCCCCGGCGTGGGTCGGGCGGATGCGTCGTGGGCCGGGCAGGGCGACCTTGGAAGCCCCTGCCCGGCCCTTACGACGACACCGCTCGCCCATGCCGGGATACAGCAGGTAGACCGACCCGTACGAGGGTGGGAAGGCCTTTGCGCGCGTCCTCGGATGGGGCACGTCCCGAAAAATGCACCCATACCGACGCAGCCGAGGCGAGAATCGGAAAAGTTTAAATGAATTACACGGCTTATTTGTCTTAACTTGGCGGACTTTAAACGCAAAATACGACTGAGTGAATTTCACCGAATTTGGATTAAACGAACAACTTATAGCGGGCCTCGACGCCATGGGTTTTGAAAAGGCCACGCCGATTCAGGAGCAGGCGCTGCCCATCATCATGAACAAAAAAGACCTGATTGCGTGCGCGCAAACGGGCACGGGAAAAACGGCGGCTTTCATCCTTCCCGTCATCAACGACCTCATGTCGAAGCCCTACACGGGAAATTCCATCCGCGCCCTGGTGGTGGTGCCCACGAGGGAACTTGCGCTACAGATAGACCAAGCCGTGGAAGGCCTATCGTATTTCACCGATATTTCGTCGTTTGCCGTGTATGGAGGCGGCGACGGCGCGGGTTTCGACCAGCAGAAAAAGGCGTTGACTTCGGGCACCGACATCATCATCGCCACGCCCGGAAAACTGATTTCCCACCTGAATATGGGCTACGTGAAAGTGGATGGATTGACGCACTTCATCTTGGACGAAGCCGACCGCATGCTCGATATGGGGTTCGTGGACGACATCATGCGCATCGCGTCCTTTCTTCCGGAAAAGCGGCAGAACCTCATGTTTTCGGCCACCATGCCGCCCAAAATCCGCGAGTTGGCCAAAAATCTCCTCCAATCGCCCGAAGAAATCAGCCTGTCGATTTCCAAGCCTGCGGCGGGCGTCATGCAGGTGGCCTATCTGGTGCACGAAAACGACAAACCGAAACTGATCAAACGCCTGCTCGACAAAGAACAGCTCACGGGTGTGATCGTGTTCTCGCGCACCAAGCGAAACGTAAAGCAAATCGCCCGGGCGCTGAAGGGCACCAAAGTGTCGGTGGCCGAAATGCACAGCGATTTGACGCAAGACGAACGAGAAGAGGTCATGCGGGCGTTCAAAGCCAAGCGGATACAAGTGCTGGTCGCCACGGATATCGTCTCGAGAGGTATTGACATTCAGGAACTTCAACTCGTGATCAACTACGACGTTCCCGACGAGGCCGAAGATTACGTGCACCGCGTGGGCAGAACGGCGCGCGCCGACAAAACCGGCATGGCGGTGACCTTCATCACGCCTTTGGAACAGCGCAAATTCGCGCGCATCGAAGAGCTGATCGACACCAACGTGCTGAAGCAGCCGGTGCCGCCTGAAGTGGGCGAAAGTTTCACGTACGACCCCCGGGCGAAATCCGGCGGTTCGCGCGACGGCAAGGGAAAACCGCACTTCAAAGGCCGGCGCAAAGGCAAAGGCCGCCCCCACCGTTCGGGCAAACCCAGAGGTGGTTGACATACGAAAAGCGTACGGTTTTGGGTTTTTGTGGGTGTGTCTTTCGGGGCACCATCCCGGCAAGGATTGCACCTGCCTAAGCCGGGCCGTTCAACAAAGGTCGACGCGCCTTGTTTTCAACATAAAATCGAATATACCATGAAACGAGATAAAGAAACCACTACACGAGACCAAGCGGTCACCGATAAGGATTGGCGAAACAAACTTTCCGAAGAGGAATACCGCGTCCTCCGGGAAAAAGGAACCGAACTCCCCTTTTCGGGATTGTACAACACCCATTTCGAAGACGGCGTGTACAAATGCAAAGGATGTGGAAACGTGCTGTTCAAATCGGAAAATAAATTTCATTCCAACTGCGGATGGCCGAGTTTTGACGCCGGCATATCGGAGGGCGCCATCGAGGAAAGGGAGGATTTGAGCCACGGGATGGTGCGCACGGAAATCGTGTGCAGCAATTGCGGCGGCCACTTGGGACACGTCTTCGACGACGGCCCCACAGAGACGGGCCTGCGGTACTGCGTGAATTCGGTGGCCTTGGATTTCGAGAGGAAAGGGGGAAACTGACCCCACTCGCCTACCCGCCCCGAATCAACCTCGGGATGAACATGGGCACCCTCCGGCGATAATCGCCGTACTCCTCGCCGAACCGCTCCGCCAACCGCACTTCTTCGGCGATGGCCGCCCTGAGGATGGCGAACGCCGTGATGAGGGCGAACACGAAGTTTTTTCCCGCCGGTGCCCACAGCACGAAAGCCGCGAGGATGCAAAGCACCCCGAGGTACATGGGGTGCCTCACCACACCGTACCACCCCGTGGTGAGCAACCGCGCGGGGTGGGACTCCACGATCCAATATGTGATGGGAAAATGCCGCAGTGAGCCCATGACGGCCACCGTACCGGCAATCGCGAGGATCAGCGACAGGGACTTGGTCCACCACGTTGGGTCGAACACCGATTCCGACGGCAGGAAGGAGTGCAGGTAAAACAGCAACAGGAAATTGACGCAGGCGAATACCGTGTACGCCGATCGGTAGTACACGAACATCGGACCCAGGATTTTCCTCAGGAATTCCTTGGTTTTTTCGCTGCCCATAAAGCCGTGCAGCCCGTAATAGAGCATCCACAGAAATCCGATGTAAAGTTCGTTCATGCGGATTCAACGCGTTTGTAGACCCTCATGGCATTCGTTAGATTTGTGGCCGTTCGGGCCTTTCGCCACCGTTTCCGTAATGCGGATCGGTCGCGAGGTAAAGGTAAACTTTTATATTCCCACCATGTTGAAATCCCTGTCCACACTGATTTTTTTGACCCTTTTGTCTTCCGCCACCGCTTTTTCCCAAGGCGTCGAAGAGGAACTCGACCTCATGCTCGAATGGATGACAGGTGAGTTTCGAGCCTCCGGGAAATCCGGCGGGGACATCACCTGGCGAGCGACTGAGATTTGGGAGGGAAAACCCAACGGGAAGTGGATTTACGTCGAGTTGGACGCCGGGGAAGCTCAAGACGGCCTTTCCGGCGGCATGATTTACTTCATCACTTCCCTGAGCGAGGGCGAACTCACCGCCGACGCGTACGACCTCGGCGACGATGTGGATTTGGACGGGGCGTGGCAAGACCCATCGCGTTTCGACGGCATGACGGTGTTCGACTTGAAGCACCGAAGCGGATGCACCTTGTTCGTGTCTTACGACGGATTCCAATTCGACGGCCGCACCAACCGCGATTCCTGTCCCGCCGGCGAGGGAAAGGAAGGCTACAAAGTAGTGAGCTTAAACCTCACGCCGGGAGCCGTCAAATACGGTGACGATTCCCTCGCCGATACGCATTGGACTTTCGAAAGGAAGTAGAATTTCGGCAACCGCCTCCGAGGGTTTCTTTTCGGGCGGAATTTTCCCCGAGGATTCGAAAAATTTCACGTCAAATTACCCCCTTGGGCGGGGATTGCGCGGGGTGTAAAATATCTCCAAAATCCGAAAAGAGGAACACCCTGTTTTACAGCGCGATAACGGTCGGCCAATCGGCGCGCGTCCCGCCTGTTAAAATAGTGTTAAACATAGGGTTGGATCAAAACAAAGTCGATAATTCCGCGTTGTATTTGTATAAAACAGACCGATATGGCACGAGCTAAAAAGAAATCAGCCGTCAAAGAGCTGAAGCCCAAGATAAAAGTACGATTGGACAACAAAACCATCATCACGATCCGCGACATGACCAAATTTGATTTTTGGAAGGAGAAATTTCCCAACGCGGTTGTGATTTCATGACCCTGACCCGGCGAAAACGCCGGGTTTTTTTTATTCCATTTTTTCGCATCCACGCTCTCCGTCGCTCCCGAGGTATTTCGCGAAGCGACCCCGATGCGCTCCTGCCCTTCCCCATCGCGTGAACGGGCCGAAAAACATCTCCCACCGCAGCGGAGGAATCACATCCGATTTATTTAGCGGGTCTAATTTTATTTCCCGGATTTTCTTCCGACGGTCATTGTTCGGGACGGTCGTCTTTCCCCCAACGATCGGAAATGACCGGCAAGGCGAAATACCTGAAAAAGCTGTCGTGTGATTTGAACACCTTTTCGTAAAAGCTCGCCAAGCTCTTCTCCAAATCCACCGCGACGTCCCGGTCTATTTTCAACATGATGTCGTAGACCTTTTTCATCTGGGTCTTCATGTAGAGTTCCTTGTCGTGTTCCGACGCCGGCAGTCGCTTGTTCAGTCGGTCAAAACGCTCTTCAAACCGCGCATCCACCAACTTGTAGTATTCCCGCAGGGATTTCGGCGCCGTGTAGGTACGAAGCCCCGCGAGCTTCACCGCCCCCGCCTTTTCGTCCGCACTCAAAACCCCGTCGCCGGCGTACGCGGCCATGAGCGAGATCCAAACCGGCGCGTCGAGAATTTGATCGTACTCGTCGGGCGTTAAATCTTCAAATGCTTTTTTTATTTCTATCATGCCGTCAGGTTTTTTGGCTCGGGACGAAGCGCGAATCACCCCGTTCCCGGAAACACTCAAAGTTATCATTTTTTACATTCCTCGCGCCGAATTTCATGCTTTGCCTTCAATTCGGGAGGAAAGTCACACCCACAAAAACCCCCTTCGCGTTTCCGCCCTTTACGACGAGAGCGCCGATCGAATAGACCAATCCAACCCTGCCGGGAATAAACGCAAACGCGGTAGTTTTTTCCCCCGGCGGTTGTGGCGTACATTCATTTCACATACTTTCACTCACGCGATTTCGTGGGTGTCCATCGGCATCCCTCTCCTTAAGCTCTACGAATCGTGCCTGTATTAATTTTTGTTTTACCCCGCGTTTTATTTTCAAAACGCATTCAAATCACAACACACGCATGATTTTATTCATTCGAATGAATGCCAAGGCGATGTTTTTCACCTTGGCGTCTACCCTTTTGCTTTTCTCGGCCCACGGTCAGGGCATCGTCGCCAAAAAGGCGGCCTCTTTGAGAGAAGGAAAAACACCTTTTCAAACCGTCGAACCTTTTGAGTTGGCCGTCGCCGCCGACGCCAAAAATTTCGATGACTTGTCCATCGCACCGGACGTGCTGCGCGAAGCGGCGGTGCTCATGCCCGCACCGGGTTCCCTGGTGGCGATTTCCGATGAAGCGCCGGAACACCTCTCCTTGGTGCTGCCTACGCCTCACGCAAAGCAGGAAACCGCCACCCTCGACCTGTACCAATCGTCGATCTTCTCGCCCGATTTCAAAGTGGTGTGGAGCGACAATCCCGGCGAGGCGGCACCCCACCCCGACGCCGTTTTTTACCGGGGTGCCGTGCGGGGTTACCCACAATCCCTGGCGGCCATCGCGATCATCGACGGAGAAATGAGCGGAATGATGGCCTTGGACGGCGAGACTTTCGTGATCGGCCCGGCGCGGCAAGCCACGGACAATGAACACGTGTTGTTCAGAAAGAACGCCCTGGAATTCGACGAAGAATTCATTTGCACCTCTCTGGAAAGCGAGAATTATGAAATACCCGAGAAAGACGCGGTGGACGCACCCAAAACCGACAACTGCGTGCGCGTTCGCCTGGAGATCGACAACGGGTTGACGACTTCCTTGGGCGGCCCCACGGCCGCGACGAACTACGCCACCGCCCTGTACAATCAAGTGATCGTTCTTTTTGCCAACGACGGCATCGACGTCACCGTTTCCGAAATTTACGTGTGGACCGGCAGCAGTCCGTACTCCGGCGGATTGGACCAGCGCCTGTACCAAATGAACAACGCCTCGCCCAACGCCGACCTTACCCAGCTGATCACCAACGCCGCATCGGGTGGAATCGCCTGGCTTTCGGGGCTTTGCTCTTCGGGTTACGGCACGAGCGTGGCGGGAGTCTACGGCTATTTCAACAACGTGCCGAGCTATTCCTGGGACGTAAACGTGGCGACCCACGAGCTGGGCCACAACTTGTCCTCTCCCCACACCCACGCCTGTGCCTGGAACGGAAACAACACCGCCATCGACGGCTGCGGCTCGGCCATCGGGTATTCGGAAGGGTGCACCGGTACCATTCCTTCCGGGGGTGGAACCATCATGAGTTATTGCCACCTCACGTGGGCCGGAGTGAATTTCAATTTGGGCCTCGGTCCACAACCCGCCAACCGAATCAGAAATTACATCAATTCCCGGCCTTGCCTTTCCGGCGACTGCGGAGGCGGCGGACCCGCACCCTGCCTCGCGAATTCCTACGATTTGCAAATCAACTTCGACAACTTCCCGGCCGAAACCTCTTGGCAAATCACCGATGAAAACGGTCAAATCCTGGCTTCCGGCGAAAATTACGGAACCTCGTCGACCGTTACCGAAACGCTCTGCTTGTCGGACGGCTGCCACACCCTGACCTTCTTCGATTCCGACGGCGACGGCATGTGCTGCACCAAGGGCAACGGAGGATTTCAGTTGATCGACAATGCCGGAAACGCCGTGGTGAGCGGAGGGGATTTCAGCGACACCCAAAGCTTCGAATTCTGCACACCCGACGGTTCGCCCAATTGCGACTTCATCGATTTCAACGACTACGAAATCAAGTCGTACGCCGGAAACCGAGACATCGGGTCGTACACCATATTAAACGGCGGCTCGGCGCTCTACCTCCACAACAACGCGATGAAATACATCGACATCGATTACGAGGTGACGGCCAACACCGTCGTGGAGCTCGAGTTTTCCAGTTCTCAAATCACCCAACTCCACGCCATCGGATTCGATCACAACAAAGCCATGTCGCTCAACTTGGCCTTTAAATTATACGGCACCGCCAATGCCAATAAAGTCAACAACCAATACGGTACCTACGCTCCGTCCGGGTATAAACAGTTCCACATTCCCGTCGGCCAGCACTACCACCACCCCGCCTTGGACAGGTTGTTCTTTCTCGTGGGCAGAACAACCGCGCCGGGGCAAGGAAACGGGTATTTCAAGAACGTGCGCATTTACGAAGCGGGCCAATGCACGCCGAAGATGCCCACCGTCCAATTGGCCGGCGACGTCGCCACGAGCGATGAATTCGTGTTGTACCCCAACCCTTCCTCGGGAAATGTAAACCTCGTCTCCCACGGCGGTACCGACATCGGCTTGGTTCGCGTGTTCGACAGTTCCGGATCTCTGGTTGAAGAGCGGGAAGTCCACGCCCCCGAAGCCGCGTTCGACCTCTCGGACCGCGCCCCCGGGTTGTACCTTTTCACCTGGGTGGACGCCCACGGCGACACACACCAAAAGCGCGTAGCCATCGGCAAGTAATCGGGCCATGGGACCCACACACCGCAATTGCGAAGCCGCTCCGATTTTCGGGGCGGCTTTTTTTGTGTTTTTGTGGGTGGGCAAGCTGCGATCGAGACGTTCTCAAGACTCCCACCTTCGACTCCGTCCCCACGAATCACGGAAGGTGGAAACGTCCTTGCGGCTTCGTCCACGGCGGGTAAAACTTCCGGTTACATCGTCGGGTCGCCGTACCCTCCGTTGACGAACATCCTTAGGAAACCCTTACCTTTGCACCGAATCATAAACTGTTGAAATCCCAAAGAAAATGAAGAACCACGTGGTTAAGGTTTACCCTTCAAAAGCCAACCTTCCCAAAGAAGAGCAATTGGCCTGGAAATTGGCACGCGTTGCAACGGACGACGCACCGATTGGAAAAGAAGTTAGAGACATGGTCATCAACCGCATCATCGACAATGCGTCCGTGGCCATCGCTTCCGTAAACCGTACACCCGTGGTCAACGCCCGGGCCCAAGCCCTCGCCCACGGCAGAAACGACCGAGGCGCAAACGTATTCGGCATGCCCAAAGACGTGAAGGTTCACGCCGAATGGGCCGCGTGGGCGAACTGCGTGGCCGTGCGCGAACTCGACTACCACGACACCTTTTTGGCTGCCGACTACTCCCACCCCGCCGACAGCATTCCGGCCATTTTGGCCGTGGCCCAGCAATTGGGAAAATCCGGCGAAGACATTATCCGCGGCATCGTAGCGGCTTACGAAGTGCACGTGAATCTCGTGAAAGCCATCTGCCTCCACGAGCACAAAATCGACCACGTCGCCCACCTCTGTCCCGCACAAGCCGCCGGCGTCTGCGCGCTGTTGGGCCTCGATACGGACACCACCTACCAGGCCATTCAACAAGCCTTGCACACATCCATTTCCACTCGCCAGAGCCGAAAAGGTGAAATTTCGAGCTGGAAAGCGTACGTGCCCGCCCACGGAGCCAAATTGGCCATCGAAGCCGTAGATCGGGCCATGCGCGGAGAGAAAAGTCCTTCGCCCATTTACGAAGGAGAAGACAGCGTGATCGCCTGGATTCTCGACGGCCCTGACGCAGAGTACACCATCCCACTGCCCGAGCCCGGCGAAGAGAAGAAAGCCATCTTGGAAACCTACACCAAAGAGCACTCCGCCGAGTACCAGTCACAAGCCCTGATCGACTTGGCCAAGCGCATGCGCAAAAACATTTCCGATTTCTCACAAATCGACAACATCCTGATCGAAACTTCCCACCACACGCACTACGTGATCGGTACCGGATCCAACGATCCACAAAAATTCGATCCGTACGCAACGCGTGAAACCCTCGACCACAGCATCATGTACATCTTCGCCGTGGCCTTGGAAGACGGCACGTGGCACCACGAGAAGTCCTACGCACCCGAGAGGGCGCAACGACCCGAAACCGTCGAGCTGTGGAAGAAAATTTCCACGGTGGAAAAAGAAAAGTGGACCACCATGTACCACGATCCCGACCCCGACAAAAAGGCCTTCGGCGGAAAGGTGATCATCACCATGAAAAACGGCGACACCATCGAGGATGAAATCGAAAGAGCCGACGCCCACCCTGCGGGAGCGCGTCCCTTCGTGCGGGAAAACTACATCGCCAAGTTCGACATGCTCACCGAAAACCTGATTTCCAGGGAAGAACGCGATCGCTTCATCTCCACCGTCGAGAGGCTGGAAGAACTCACCGGTGCCGACGCCATGGATCTCACAGTGTCCATGCCCGCGGATACCGTGAAGACGACGGATAAGAACGTGGGAATTTTTTGAGGTCGCCTAAAAAACAAAACACACCTCCATGATCATCAGTGACAAACCGGCTTCCGAAAAGCGCGCCGACCTGCGCCGAAAATTGGATTCCGGCAAACTTTTGCAATTCCCGGGAGCGTACAATCCCTTGGTGGCGATGATGGTCGAGCAAACCGGTTTCGACGGGGTGTACGTCTCTGGCGCCGTCATGGCCAATTCACTCGGCTTGCCCGACATCGGCATGACCACCCTGACGGAAGTTTCCCACACCGCCTCCTCCATCGCCAAGGTCACCGCCCTGCCCACTATCATGGACATCGACACGGGCTTCGGCGAGCCGATGAGCGTGGCGCGAACGGTCAAAGAACTCATCCACCTCGGTCTCGCGGGCTGCCACCTCGAAGACCAGGTCAACCCAAAGCGCTGCGGCCACCTCGATAACAAAACCTTGGTGGAAACCTCCGAGATGGTAAAAAAGCTCAAGGCCGCCGCGGATTCCAAGTCGGACTCGAACTTTTTGCTCATCGCCCGAACCGACGCGCGGGGAGTCGAAGGGTTGGACGCCGCCATCGACCGGGCCAAAGCCTACGTCGACGCCGGGGCCGACATGATTTTCCCCGAAGCGTTGGCCGACGAAGGCGAATTCGAAGCCTTCCGGAAGGCCGTCGACGTTCCCCTTTTGGCGAACATGACGGAATTCGGAAAGTCCCGGCTCCTGAGCAAAAGCCAACTCGAAAATTTGGGCTACAACATCGTGATCTACCCCGTCACCACGCAAAGGCTGGCATTAAAAGCGGTGGAAGATGGCTTGAAGACCATTCGCGAAGAAGGGAGCCAAGAGTCGCTTTTGGACAAAATGCAAACCCGAAAACGATTGTACGAAGTACTGGGATACGAAGAGTTCAACACCTTCGACCAAAGCTTGTACAACTTCAAAATCTGATACAGCACCCGAACATCGAACCCCCTAAAATCTACTACCCATGAGTGAAAAAATAATGGTACCGAAAGGCTTGGCCGGCGTCGTCGCCGACGAGACCTCCATCTCCAAGGTCATGCCCGAGATCAACTCCTTGGTGTACCGCGGATACAAAGTGCAGGACTTGGCGGAGAAGTGCAACTTCGAAGAAGTGGCCTACCTCCTCGTACACGGCGATCTGCCCACGGCCAAAGAACTGCGCGAATTCAGCCAAGCTGAAAAAGACAAGCGCGACCTCAGCGACTACATGCTGAAAGTGATCGAGAAATTTCCGCTGAAGGCACACCCCATGGACACCCTCCGCACCGGTGTGAGTTTCCTCGGTATGGAAGACGACCGCATCTGGGACGACTCTCCCGAAACGAGCATGGACAAGTTCATCGGGTTGCTCGCGCGCATTCCCACACTCATCGCAGCGGCCTACCGCCACCAAAAAGGACTGGAATACATCGCACCCGACAAGAAGCTCGGCATCAGCGAAAACTTCTTCTACATGTGTTTCGGTAAAGTACCCGCCGCGGAAGTGGTGCGCGCTTTCGACGTGTCGCTGATCCTCTACGCCGAACACAGCTTCAACGCATCCACCTTTACCACCCGCGTCATCACTTCCACCACCAGCGACATGTACAGCGCCGTGGTCGGCGGTATCGGAGCTTTGAAAGGACCCCTTCACGGCGGCGCCAACGAACAGGTGATGCACATGCTCATGGAAGTGGGCGAGCCGTCCAAGGCCAAGGAATGGATGCTCAATGCACTGCGCGAAAAGAAAAAGGTGATGGGATTCGGACACCGCGTCTACCGCAAAGGCGATTCACGCGTTCCGACCATGAAGAAGTACACCGAGAAAATGGCCGACTTCACCGGGGAAAAGAAATGGTTGGAAATCTCCGCCATCCTCGAAGAAACCATGGTCGCGGAAAAAGGCATCCACCCCAACCTCGATTATCCGGCGGGTCCCGCGTACTACATGATGGGATTCGACATCGACATGTTCACGCCCATTTTCGTCATGAGCCGCATCACCGGCTGGTGCGCGCACATCATGGAGCAAAGGGCCGACAACCGCATTATCCGACCCCTCAGCGAATACGTCGGACACGCGGAAAGGGAAGTGCCCCTCATGGAGGAGCGTTGATCTCCCTTCGGGAATTACTTTTCGAAAAGCGACCGGCACCGGTCGCTTTTCGCGTTTATGGAATTCACTTTTTCGGTTTTCCCAGATTTCGCGCCACCGATCGGCGCACGAACCGAAGTTTTTGAATGGCGGGGAAACGCGCCAAATTTCCCTTCATCACAGCTTTGGTCAGCATCGTCTTTTTGGAGTAATCGATGCGCACATCCACCAGCACAGGCCTGTTGCCTTCGGCCGCGCGGAACGCCTGCCTCATCCCCTTTCGCAATTCCGTATCGCTGTCCAACCGGAAATAAATCGCGCCGGTGGCCTTGGCGAGCCCTTCGAAATTGAAATCCCCCAAGACCGTACACGTTTTCTCACCCAGGGGCAATTTTTGAAAAGCCGCGATTTGTCCCAACTCCCCGTCGTTGAAAATAAACACGATGGGAGACAAACCGAGGGTGGTCGCCGTAATGAGTTCATTCCCCGACATGATCGCCGAACCGTCACCCACGATGCCGACGACGTTTCGGTGGGGGTTGGTCAATTTCGCCGCCACCGCAGCCGGAATGCAATACCCCATGCAGTTGAAATCCGTGGGTGATATCAACTTCCGCGGCTTTCTCACCGTCAGCAACTCCGCCGCCAGAAAAGTGTGCTTGCCGTCGTCGAGAACCACCACGTCGTCCGGGTCCAACATGCCGTTCAACGATTCAAAAAACCACCCCGGCGAAACCACGTCCTTCTTTTTCTCCTTGAGCCATCCCTGATCGTATTTTTTGTTCAGGGCGATCATCTTCTGTACCACCGACTTGTTGTCGTTTCGTACCACGATGTTCTCCATGCGGTTCCAGATACCTTCCAAGGCCACACGGGCATCGCTTTCCACGGTGATTTCGGCGGGAAAGTTCTTGTTGAAAACTTCGGCGTTGATGTCGATGTGGATCAACCCCCTCGGGTTGTCGAGATTGTAACTGGCGGTGGAAATTTCCGAGAAACGGCACCCCACCGCGAGCAGCACGTCGTGTTTTTTCAAAGCGAGTTGTGAACCCGGCTTGCTTCCCACTCCCAAAAAGCACCCGGCGTACAGGGGATGATCGTTCGGGAATGCGCTTTTTCCCTGGAGGGTCACCGCCACGGGAGCTTGCAGTTTCTCCGCTATTTTTACGAGGTAGTCGGTCGCACCGGTCGCCCCCCACCCCGCGAAAATCATGGGGTGCTTGGCTCCGGCGAGTTTGCCCACGAGATTGGTGACGGTGGAATCCGGAATTTGTGATTCGCGGTCATCCCACCCTTTGGCCACCACATCCAGTTTTTTCGGTCGTCGGATCGTCTTTGCGAAGAGCATGACCTCGACCGGGATTTCCACCAGCACCGGACCCGGTTCTCCCGTCGTCGCAATTCGGTACGCCTCGAAAATCATGGGTGTGATCTCGGCGTGCTCCCTCACCAGAAATTGGGCTTTGGTGATCGCCGCGGCCATTTTCTGCTGGTCCACTTGGTGCAGTTGGTAGTGCCTTCCGGAATCCCTTCGCACTCCGCCGGTAATCACGAGCATGGGAATCCCGGCCAAAAACGCCTCCCCAATTCCGCTCATGGCGTACGCCAATCCGGCGGCCGGCACGATGGTCAGACACCCGATAGAATCGGAAGTGCGCGACACGGCATCGGCCATAAAAGAACCGCCGCTCTCGTGGCTCACCAGTATGGGCTCGATCTTCTTGGACAAGCGCAGGGCGTCGTACAATTCGGTGGTATGGGTGCCCGGAATGCCGAAGGTGTATTTCACACCCAATTGTTCCAAGGCGTTTACGGCGATTTGTGCTCCGTTTCTTCTCATGATACCCTCTTCGCGTTTAGGTCTGCATTCCTGTACCGGAACGCAAGTTAGCCATTGCTCAACAATGATATCGCATCAGCCAGACAGGCTTTTCCCCAGCAGATGATAGGCCGCCACGCGCGCCGTAAACACGCAGCCCGAAAGAAAGGTTCCCTCCAAGGCGCCCTTGCCGTGCAGCCCGCCGCCACCGAACCCCGCGGCTTCACCCACGGCGTTCAGACCGGGAATCGGGCTCCCCGCTTCGTCCAACACCCGCCCCGATAAGTCGGTTTGCATTCCGCCCAAGGTTTTGCGCGAAAGGATAAACTCCCGAATGGCGATGTAGGGCGCATGCCTCGGGTCTTCGATTTTTTGAAACGCACAGGTTCGGATCCTGTCACCGGCGTATTTGCGCAAATGTCCGATCAGCCGGAGTTGGAGGTCGTTGTGGTATTTGGGGCCACGGCCGATTTCCTCATCGTATTTCCTCACCGCTTCCACCAAACGGGATTTGTCCACGTCGTCCGTACCCGTAAGCTCATTCATGGCCTCCACCAAAGATTCCAAATCGTCGGCCATTACGATGTCTGGGCAATTCGCCAACATGTCTTTCACCAACGCGGTATTCCCGCGGAGCAAGGCGCGCGCGACCTGCACGTAGGACTTGTTCCGAAAACCCGCGTTGTATTCCGATCCGGAAATGGCGAACTCCTTTTGAAAAATACGGTGGTTCATCACCTGCCAAGAGTACTTTTTCTCTTGTTTGCATATCTCGTCCACCAGCCACGCGGTATCGAAGCCGGTCACCAAGGGAACGGGGCCAATCCTTTCGCCCCTGAAACTCAACCACAAGGCCGATCTCGGCGGCACCAAACTCAAGCCGTCGTTCGCTCTCCGCGGTCTGGGATGGTGAACGCCGGCGGCGTACGGCCAAGTGCGGCTGAGATCAGTCACCTTGCCGCCAATGTCGGTGACGGCTTTATGCATCGTCCCATCGGCGTACCGATGCGCGCCGTTCAGAATGATTTCCGGCGCTTCCCCCCTGGAGGCCGGCCAGTGCTTTTTCACCTGTTCGATGTCCCCGCCCAAACCGCCGGCAGCCACCACCACCGCCTCGGCTTCCACGCGAAATGGCCTCCCACTCGATTCTTCCCGCCCGGAGATGCCCACCACAGCGCCGGCGGCCGTTTCCAGCCTTTCCACGCGGTGGCCGAACTTCACCACGAGGTTGTCCTTCGCTTTCGGATGTGTGAGCAGCCGGTACTTCATGCGTTCCGACAATTCAAAACCCGTCCCCCACACCATGTGAAACCTCGGCAATGAATTTCCCCTCTTGAAAATCCCCCGTTCCACCCACTGCACCACCGGAAAAAACCGAATGCCGTGGTCGCGCAGAAAATGGTACACGTGTTCCGTACTGCCGTACACGAAGGCTTCCGCCCATTTTTTCGGCAAGGCGTCCTCCGGACCGAATTCCGCCACCGAGCACCAATCGTCGAAAGCGATGTCGGCTCGGTCGCGGATCCCCCTCTTGCGCTGTACCGGCGAATCCGCGAAGAACATCCCTCCGAACGATTCCTTGGCCAATCCCCCGAAATTCTCCTCCTCGTCCCTGTCCAAAAGCAGCACCCTGCCGCCTCCGTTCAGCAGTTCGAGAGCCGCGGTCATTCCGGCCAAACCACCGCCCACCACGGCATAATCCGTTCGGTATTGCATCGATTTCAAGCTCATATGCGCAACTATCGGAGGCAATTTACGATTTTGTCCTTTCCCTCCGGTTTTTTGGGTGTCCCCCGGTGAAATCGCCTCAGTCGCTTCCGTTCTACTTACACCCGCGGCCCCCGTTCCTACCCCCGTTCTCAGCGAAAACGCCACCGGGTCGGTCTTCGGGCTGTATCTCACCCGCCTTCCGGGGCGGGCGAAGGATTGATGTCGGGCTTCTTCGTCGCCTACATCAATTCCACGCCCCCAACCCGTCATGCGGGTGAGGATGCCGCCCTGCGCCCTTACACGTCCCAAACGACTTGGCAACGGACATTTTCCTTGTGCTCGGTTCATTTCCGTGTGGGAAAATTATCCTCCCCCCGATCGGGAATAATTCTTTTGTATAGTACATTGGCTCATTCAAACCCCTTCCGAACATGAAGTCAATTTCCCGTATCGCCAAATCAGCGCTTTTCCTCGCAATTTTAATCCTTGCCTTTTCTTGTGATGATTCGGGAAAAGACAAGGTCATAAAAATCGACCCGGAATACGGCCGGTACATTTCGGGCGTAACGATGGGAGTACTCAGCATCCATTCAAACGTGGTCATTCGCTTCGTCAATCCCGTGCCCAAACCCTCGGAAATCGGCACGGCCGTTCCGCCCGAATTTTTGGTCTTCCGCCCTCACATTCCCGGCACGGCCATCTGGAAAGACGCGCACACCCTCGAGTTCATCCCCGAAGGCAATTTGGAACCGGGAAAGCGTTACACCGCCAAACTGGCGCTTTCAAAATTGATGGAAGTCGAGAAGGGATTCGAAGATTTCCGCTTTCAATTTCAAACCATGTTTCAGGACGTGTCCCTTATCCGCGAAGGCATGGAAGCCCGCAAGCAGGATTTGTCCCTCGTCGATCTCAAATTGTTGATTCACACTTCCGACGTCATGGACATCGACGATCTGCAAAAATCCATCCACGTGAGCATGGACGGCGAATCCTACGAAACCGTTCTCACCCCCGTTGAAGAGCGTTCTATTTTGCTCACCATCCACGACCTGCCCCGCCGAGACGAACAGGGAACCGTCCACGTCGAAATCGAACCGAAACTCTTGGGTCTCGAAAGCAAAAAGTCGTACGAGTTCACCATCCCCACGCTAAGTGAATTCGAACTTCTCGATGCTTCCGTTTCCGCAAAATCCGGAAACAAAGTCGTCGTCGAGTTTTCCGACCCATTGCAAGAACAGGATTTGCGCGGGCTGATCACCTTGGAAGACGTAGACGACCTCCGCTTCGTGCAGCGCAACAACACGGTGGAAATCCACTTGCAGAACGCGCCCATCGGCGATAAACTCCTGACCGTTCACCCGGGCGTGGCGAATTCGGCGGGACGGCAATTCGGAAAAACCCAGTCCCGGACGATCAGTTTCAAGTCGTACGACCCCAGAGTGAGCATTCCGAACGGAAAGACCATCCTGCCCGATGGCGACAACGGACTGATCTTCGCCTTCGATGCGGTGTCGCTCAACGCGGTGGACGTGTATATCACCAAGATTTTCTCCGACAACGTATTGCAATACTTCCAGGACAATGATCTAGGCAATGGTTACTACTTGCACAAACTCGGTCGGAACATTTTCAGAAAGCACGTAGAGCTGCGCACCATGGGCGGAAAAAACCTCTCGAAATGGAACAGGTTTTACATCGATCTCGCCGACATTCTCACACCCGACAAAGGCGCTTTTTACGAAGTTGAGATTCGCTACCGCAGGGAGTACGCCATTTTGCCTTGCACCGAAACCGAAGATTCGAATGACGACCCGGCCTTATCGCACCTCGGAAGCGAAGGGTGGATATCCGAGGACTCCTACCTTAACGACGATTATTACGCCAACTACCGATACGACTGGGAGAATCAGGAAGACCCTTGCCACCCCGCGTATTATTCGCCTTACCGAACCTCGTCGTCCAAAATCGTCATGTCCACCCGCATGGGATTGCTCGCGAAGCGGGGAGAGGACCAAATGATCCACGTGGCGGTAAACGACATCCAAACCGCCGCGCCCATGCCGGGAATCGCGGTGGAAGTCTTCGACTTTCAGCAGCAATCCATCGCCAAGGGAACCACCGACGTGCACGGCATGGTGACGCTGAAATGCACACGCACGCCCTTCGTGGTATCCGCCACCTCGCCGGGCGACAAGTCGTACTTGAAGGTACAGGAAGGCAAGGCATTGTCTTTGTCCAATTTCGAAGTGCAGGGCGCTTCCGTCAAAGGCGGCATAAAGGGATTCATATACGCGGAGCGCGACGTATGGCGCCCGGGCGATTCCCTGTACCTGAATTTCATCCTGGAAGACCAAGCTTCTCTATTGCCCGAATCCCACCCGGTTCAGATGAAAATTTTCGACCCTCGCGACCGGCTCATCTCCACCACGGTGCACACGTCTCCCACCGGCAATTTCTACGATTTTAGGACGGCCACCGCGGCGGAGGCACCCACGGGCCGATACCGGGCCGAAGTATCCGTCGGCAACCGCACCTTTCAAAAAAACCTGAGCATCGAAACGGTAAAACCCAACCGCTTGAAGGTGGAACTCGACTTCAAAGAGGAAGTGCTGAAGGGACAAACCATCGCGGGTACGCTCAGCGCCCAATGGCTGCACGGTGCCCCGGCCCCCAACCTCGAGGCGGACGTCACCATGGGGCTTTGGGCAGGCACCACCACTTTCGACGGGTACGAGGATTACAGTTTCGACAACGCTTTTCGGGTGGTGAGAGACTACTCGGTCAACGAAATCTTCGAAGGCACGCTCGACCGGCAAGGAAACGCGACGTTTTCGGTGGATATGAAGGACAAAACCGGCTCGGCGCCCGGAATGTTGAAGGCTTTTTTCGAAGCCAAAGTGTACGAACCGGGCGGTGGATTCAGCATCAGAAACAAAACCTTGACCTATTCCCCGTACGACCGATATGCGGGAATCGCCATCCCCGAAGGCAGCGGCTGGGGCGGGTCATTGGCAACGGGACAAAAGCACGCTTCCAAAGTCGTATCCCTCGATTCGGACGGCCAACCCACAAAAACCCAAAAACTGGAGGTGGAGCTCTACAAAATAGACTGGAGTTGGTGGTACGACCGATACAATGGCACAACGCTCAATTACCTGAACAACACCTCGGTGCGCAAGGTGAAATCCGAAACGGTGCAGCTGGACCGTGGGAAAGGCGTGTGGAACATCACGCTTTCGGACGGAGATTGGGGGCGCTACCTCGCTGTGGTCACCGACCCGGAAAGCGGGCATTCCGCGGCTGAATTCGCGTACTTCGACTGGCCCTACCAACAACGGGCGCAAAGGGGCGGC
Source organism: uncultured Cryomorphaceae bacterium (assembly GCA_964574635.1). Taxonomy (GTDB): domain Bacteria; phylum Bacteroidota; class Bacteroidia; order Flavobacteriales_D; family Cryomorphaceae; genus CAZNOG01. The sequence continues at coordinate 163,049 of CAZNOG010000004.1, forward strand.
CCGGCTTCAACCATTTTGGAACTTTACTCCGACAAGGAAACCTACCGTCCGGGCGACAAAGCCACCGTTTCTTTCCTCTCCCCCGAGAATGGGCGCGCCTTGGTGAGCATCGAAAACGGCACCCGAGTGCTCAAATCTTTTTGGATGAAAACCTCCGCGGGAAAAACCGAGGTGGAAATCGACGTGGAGGAAGGAATGGCGCCCAACGTGTACGCGCACATCACCATTCTTCAACCCCACGACCAGACCCTCAACGACCGCCCCATGCGCATGTACGGCATTTTGCCCTTAATCGTGGACAATCCTGCCACGCGTCTGGAACCGGTGATCGACGCGCCGGACGTGTTGCGCCCGGGAGAGAAATTTACCGTGGAAATATCCGAACGCGAAGGTCGTCCGCTCACCTACACGCTGGCGATGGTGGATGACGGGCTGCTCGATCTCACGGCGTTCAAAACCCCCGATCCGCACGGCCACTTTTACGCCCCGGAAGCGCTTGGCGTACGCACTTGGGATTTTTACGACGAAGTGCTCGGCGCGCTTGACGTGGGACGGTCGGAAGTGCTGCGCATCGGTGGCGACGAAGCCGGCCGAGGGGCGGGCACACAGAAGGCGCGTCGATTCGACCCGGTCGTGCACCACATCGGCCCGGTCACCCTCGACAAAAACGGAACGAACAAGCACGAAATCACCATGCCCAACTATGTGGGCTCCGTGCGGCTCATGGTGGTCGCGGCACACGAAAGGGCTTACGGAAATGCCGAGTTGACCCGTCAGGTGAAAAGCCCGCTGATGGTGCTGGCGGGCTTGCCCCGCGTCATCGGTCCGGGCGAAACGATCGAGCTGCCGGTAAACGTCTTCTCCATGGAACCCGACGTGAAATCCGCCGACATCCGCGTGACCGCCAACGACCTGTTTTCCCTGCCCGACGGCAATACCGCCACCGTGAAATTCGACGGGGAAACGAACAAAACGGTGTACTTCGAAATGAAAGTCAAGGAGACGTTGGGAGTGGGCAAAATCAAAGTGGAAGCCAGGAGCGGAAACCACAGGTCGAGCAACGAAGTTGAGATTCAAGTAAGGCCGCCCAACCCGCTGTACACCAAAGTGGAATCTCACGTAATCGCGCCGGGTGAAACGTGGGAGGGCGACATCGAGTATTTCGGAATTGAAGGTACCAACGAGGCGAGGGTCGAGCTGTCGGATTTGCCGCCGATCAACTTGGAAGCCAAACTCAACTATCTGATCAACTATCCCCACGGCTGCGTCGAGCAAATCGTGTCTTCGGCTTTTACGCAACTGGTCACGGATCAACTGGTGACGCTCACCGCCGAAAGAAAAGCCCAACTCGAAGACAACGTGAGGTACACCCTGAAACGACTTCCCGCTTTCCAATTGGGTTCGGGCGGCCTCACCTACTGGCCGGGGTCTTCTCGCGCCCACGACTGGGGCACCTCCTACGCCGGGCATTTTGCACTCTTGGCCGAATCGGAAGGCTACCAACTCCCTCCCGGATTCAAATCGAGGTGGTTTCAATACCAGCGATCGGCCGTCCGCAATTGGCTTTCTTCCCGGGATAATACGCAGGGATATTCCCAGCGCAGTCAGGCGTACCGACTTTACACCATGGCGCTGTACGGCAACGCCGAGATGTCGGGCATGAACCATTTGGCCAACGTGAAAGACCTCGATATCACGGCGCGGTACATCCTCGCACTCGCATACGCCGAAGCGGGGTTGAAATCGGCGGCCGTGAACCTGATCGAAAATCGGTCGAGGCAAATACCCGAATACACGGAACTCTCCTACACCTTTGGAAGCCACATTCGCGACGACGGTTTCGTATTGCTGGCGCTTCATGCCGTGGGCTTCGAGGAAGACGCCGCGGAAGTGGCCCAACGACTGGCCACCGCACTCGGGAAGTCCAATCACTACGGTACTCAAACCACCGCCTTCTCCATCTTTGCTCTGGCCAAATACCTCGACGGAGAACAAGACGGCGGCATCCGGGCGTCCTTCACCACGGGCGGCCGATCCCAACAAATCGAGACGGCCATGCCCTTGGTGCAATTGGATCCCGGCGGAGCTGCAAATCAAACCACCTTCTCGGTCACCAATCAATCGGAGGCCCGTCTCTACGGTCGGCTCATCGTGTCGGGACGCCCTCTGGCCGGCGCCGAGCAGCGCAGGAGCAACAATCTTTCCGTCGAAGTGTACTACGTCGACAACAATTACGATCCAGTGGACGTGACGCGCCTGCCTCTCGGCACGGATTTCATCGCCGTGGTGTTCGTCAGGAATCCGGGCACCCGAGGCGATCTGAAAAACCTCGCGCTGACACAGATCTTCCCGTCCGGTTGGGAGATTCTCAACCCCAGGCTGTCCATCCCCAACGAGGGCCCCACGGACATCGAGTACCAAGACGTCCGCGACGACCGCGTGTACAGCTATTTCGACATGAACGAATCCGACGTCCTGGAATTAAACGTGCGCCTGAACGCCGCCTACCCCGGGCGCTTCTACCTTCCCGCGGTATCGTGCGAAGCCATGTACGACGGGCGGGTATCGGCGGTGGTGCCCGGCCAGTGGGTCGAAGTGTACGGCAGCGACAAGTGATCGGGGATAAACGCGAAGAGGTTTTGGGTTTTTGTGGATGTATGTCCTACTTGACATTGCCGAGCGGTAGCGGGTCTACCTTGTGGTCGAAATCCCCGCGTATTTCCCTCGCGATGATGCCGGCTACTCGCCCGATCGTTTCACCATACCGAATATGAAAAAGCCAAGCAAAAAACGAATCGCGATTGTGCTCTCCGTCTTCGGCGTGCTCTTCGTTTTGTGGTTTTTCAGTCTGCCCCGCACGTTGTTTTCACCCGAGTACAGCACCGTGTTACTCGATCGGGAAGGAAAACTATTGGGCGCGCGCATCGCGCGAGACGGACAATGGCGCTTTCCGCCCGGCGATTCCGTTCCCGTGAAGTTCGAAAAATGCCTGCTGATCTATGAAGATCGGGCTTTTCATCGTCACCCCGGCGTGAGACTCACTTCCATCTTCCGCGCCCTCGTCCAAAACGTGGAAGAAGGTCGGATCGTGAGCGGCGCGAGCACGATCACCATGCAGCTCATGCGCATGGCGGGCAATCACACCTCGCGCACCCCCGCCGTGAAATTCTTCGAAATCGTTCAAGCCACCCGCGCCGAATGGCGGTACTCAAAGGACGAAATCTTGCTGCTTTACGCTTCCCACGCTCCTTTCGGCGGAAACGTCGTCGGATTGGAAGCCGCGTCGTGGCGGTACTTCCTCAAGCCTTCCCACGCCCTGACCTGGGCGGAAAACGCCGCTCTGGCCGTGCTCCCCAACGCACCGGGCTTGATTTACCCCGGCAGAAATCCCGAAGCGTTCAAGCGCAAGAGGGATCAGCTGCTCGGAGAGCTCCTGCGGGAGGGAATCATCGACGAAGAAACGTATCGGCTGTCCCTGCTCGAAGACTTGCCCGGCCTTCCCTTCGCGCTCCCACAACTCGCCTACCACCTCACCTCCTCCGTGAAGCCCGGCGCCACCTACCGGACCACCGTCGACAAAAGGCTTCAAATGCGGGTGAACGACGCCGTGGAAAGCCGGCTCACGGGACTGCGGAGAAACCGGGTGGACAACGCCGCAGTGCTGGTGGCCGACAACCGAACGGGGGAAATTCTCGCCTACGTGGGCAACGGAAGCATCACGGGAAAGGACGACGGCAGCGCCAACGACATGATCACCACGCCCCGCAGTTCCGGATCCATCCTCAAACCGTTTTTGTACGCGGCGATGATGCGCGAGGGCATGTTCACCCCGAAAACCTTGGTGGCCGACGTGCCCACGCAGTACGCGGGATTCGCACCCCGCAATTTCAATTTTGCTTACGCCGGAGCCGTACCCGCGGACGAAGTCCTCGCCCAATCGCTCAACGTGCCGTCGGTGCGTATGCTCAAACAGTACGGTATCGAACCCTTCGCCGATGATTTGAAGAATTTCGGTTTCACCACGCTCTGGAGGTCGCCGGAAGATTACGGACTCAGCTTGATTCTCGGCGGTGCGGAAGTCACTTTGTTCGACCTGGTCAAAGCCTACCGATCCATCGCCTTGGCGGCAGAACCGGAACCCGGCGTCCCGGACGTCCCGCCCTTGTCGGTGCTGTATACCGCAAACGACGGGGCACGCGAGCCACACACCCTGGACGCCGGCGTGGCTTGGGCAACTTTGGAAGCCATGGCGAAAGTGACGCGTCCAAATGAACTGGCGGGTTGGCAAGCTTTCGGGAGTTCGAGGAAGGTCGCGTGGAAAACCGGCACCAGCCACGGATTTCGCGATGCGTGGGCAGTCGGAGTCACCCCCGGGCACACCATCGCCGTTTGGGTGGGAAATGCCGGCGGCGAAGGCCGTCCCGGCATGACCGGATTGCAAGCCGCCGGTCCCTTGTTGTTTGACGTGGTAGAGTACTTGCCCCATTCCGGTTGGTTTGAAATGCCCGAGTACGCCGTGGTAGAAACTCCCGTTTGCGTTCACAGCGGAATGCGGGCATCCCGGCGATGCAGCGACGTGAGGAAAGACTTCATCCCGGCGGTCACCACCGGTACTCCGGCGTGCGATTATTGCCGCACCATGCATTTCGATCGAACCGGCCGGTATCGGGTCAACGCCCAATGCTACCCCAAGGAGGACATCGTTTCTCGGGGCGTGTTTCAACTTCCGGCGCTGCAAGCTTGGTTTTACAGGGACTACGTGCCCGGATACGTTTCGCGCTTCCGGTGGTACGAGGGGTGCGAGAGCGGGGAGCACCGACCCGCCATGCAGTTGATTTACCCCTTGGACCCCAGCCGTGTATTCCTGCCCCGGGAGGTAGACGGCCTCCGCGAAAAAATGGTGCTCCGCGCGGCCCACCTCGATCCCGGGGCCCGCATATATTGGCATCTCGACGATCGGTATCTGGGTGAAACCACGAATGGAATGCACTACATGGAAATCGATTTGTCGCCCGGTTCCCACGTTCTCACCATGGTCGACGATGGTGGTGAGCGGCTGACGTCGACTTTGAAAGTCGAAGGCGTTCAGATCATTTACCGATTGCCGTGAAATCGCCACCGGATACTTTTTGTTCTTGGGAGAATGTACTTATCTTTGCCGCCGCTTAATTCGGCGAGATAGCTCAGATGGTTAGAGCGCATGATTCATACTCATGAGGTCCCGAGTTCGACCCTCGGTCTCGCTACCAAAGAAAAAGGCCCCGCATGCGGGCCTTTTTTTTCTCCCGGATGGAAATTTCGTTCCGAAGTCTCCGTCGTATCTTTGTGCTTCATCCCCATGAAATTTGCGGTTGTCGATATCGAAACCACCGGACTTTATCATCAAGGTCACGGCATTACGGAGGTGGCGGTGGTCCACCTCGAGGCCGGGGGAATGCCCGTACAGTCGTTTCACTCTTTGGTCAATCCGTACCGGGTAGTGCCCTCGGCCGTAGAGGCGCTGACGGGCATATCGACCGGGTTGGTGGAGCACGCACCGGACTTTTCCGAGGTCGTCGAACCGTTGACGGAAGCGTTGGAAGGGAGGATATTCGTGGCGCACAACGTAAATTTCGATTACCGCTTCCTCGAGTCGGCATATTCGGAACAAAACCGCACCCTGCGGGCAAAGAGGCTGTGCACCATGAGGTACGCCCGAAAGATCTTGCCCGGTATGAAATCCTACCGATTGAAAGATATGTGCAGGGTGTTGAGACTCACCCACAAAAACCCACACCGCGCCGGCGGCGATGCGTACGCCACGGCGTCTTTGCTCAAGGAACTCATGACGCGGGACGAGGGACTGGCCGTGTTGCGTGACATCCTTTCCCGCAATAGCCGTGCGGCCGTGCTTCCGGCGCTGATCGATCCCGAAGCGGTGAAATCGCTGCCCGAGAAACCCGGCATTTACTACTTCAAGGACCGAAAGGGAAAACCCATTTACATCGGCAAGGCCAAAAACCTGAAAAACCGCGTATTGAGTCACTTTACGGCCTCCGGTTCCACTCGACAAAAACAGATGTTCCAGCATTTGGTGGCCGAAATTGACTTTCGGGTGCTGCCCTCCGAACACTTTGCGTTTCTGGCCGAAGACGCGGAAATCCGAAAGTGGTTTCCCCGATTCAACAGGGCGCAAAAGACGGCGGTAAAACCCTATGTCATGGCGATTTACCACGACAGAACGGGCAGAAAGAGGTTTGCTTTGACGCGAACCTACCGTCCGGCCGACGCGCTGATGTGGTTTCACTCTTTGGCCGAGGGACGAAGCTGGTTGTACCGGGCTTGCCTGGATTTCGGTGTGGACCCCACGAGAGGTGGCCTGCCTTTGACGGAAGATTTTCCATCGGATTTCGTCGAGGAAGAGGATGCGGTGGACCGTTTGGTGGCCCATTGCAAAGAGGAACTCGGCAGCTCCTTCGTACTCGGTTGCCGCGTGGATTCGGAATTCCATTTCGCCGTGGTGCGCCGCGGGCGGTACGTGGGTTACGGGTCGTGCGGGGATGAGGGCGAGTTGGAATCCGCCGATTTGGAATCGATGACCACTCCCGCCCCAGACAGCCCGACGGCCCGATCCATTTTAAGACGCATGCTCGACGACGAGGACGTCGTCCGCATCGATTTCCCATCCTGATCGACCCTGCCGGTATTTCATACTTTTGTGCCTTTCCAAAAAACGGAAAGCACCCGCGACGAAACACGCGCGAAAGAGACAAGGCAAAATCCACCCCCGCACCCGCATGGACATCTCCCTGAACACCATTATCGTCATCGCCAATGTAGTGGTCTCGCTGGTCGCGTTCGGGAATCCCGGATGGATGTCGAAGCTCATTTTCAACGCCTACCAGGTGGTTCACCGCAGGGAATACTACCGCGTAGTGACGCACGCCTTCATCCACGCCAATTACATTCACCTCCTCTTCAACATGTACGTGCTGTACACTTTCGGCGGGCTGATCGAGTCGATGTTCACCAACGAAAGGGTTTTCGCCGAACTGTTTCCCGAGATGGAATTTTGGGGCGCGTCGCGCGGTTATCTGTACTACGTCCTGCTCTACTTCGGCGGGTTGATTTTCGCGACTTTGCCCTCCATCCGAAAGCACGCCGACAATCCGAGCTACAACTCCCTGGGCGCTTCGGGCGCGGTTTCGGCCGTGGTGATGGCGGTGATTTTGCTCCTGCCCACCATGAACCTGCAGATCATATTCATCCCCATCAACATACCGGCCTTCGTGATCGGTATTGCGTACATCGCATACGAGTACTACATGAGCCGCAGGGGGCAGACCCGCATCGCACACGACGCCCACTTGTTCGGAGCGCTTTACGGCTTGGCGCTCATCCTGATCATCGACCCGACATTCGGCAAGAGGTTCATCTTTCTCATAAGCCGGTTTCTGGGGTTTTGACGACCGGTAGGCGCGCAATCCGCGTGTGGAACGGTCTAAACCGGGGCGTAGAACTTCCCGAAATCAATCTCGGTTCTTAAAGGAGGAAAGGGCTACATTTGCACCCCGAAATTTCGAAGAATTCGAAAATCGGCACCGCGGCTCCAAGGATATATTACTTATCTTGCCGCCTAGGTACATTTGAGACAAATTGAAATTTATGTCAGATCGTGTAAAAATTGAATTGGAGTACTTGTTGAACACCTCCCCGAAGATTTTATATAACATGATAAGTACACCCAGTGGCTTGTCGGAGTGGTTTGCCGATAACGTAAACGTCCGAGACAACGTCTTGACGTTCTTCTGGGATTCCAGTCAAGAAAAGGCGCGCATATTGAACAAAAACAAAGGCCACTCCATCCGATTTCAGTGGGAATACGACGAAGGCGAAGACGTGTATTTCGAATTCAGCATAAAGATCGATCCCCTGACGCGTGACGTGGCGTTGATCATCACGGATTTTGTGGAACCCGGCGACGAGGAAAGCGCCGAAAACCTGTGGGAAAGTCAAGTAGACGACTTGCGACGGGTGTTGGGCGCGTGAATCGAGATAGGTTCCGAAATCCATTCGGCCACACATACCGCCCACATGACGGCCTTTCCGCACCCGACGCCCGGCACGACAATTGCAATTTGCCCCGACCCATCGCCACAATGTGAAAAAGCTGCATATCATGATCATCCGGTCCTTCATGGGGCCGTTCATTTTGACCTTTTTCATCGTGATGTTCATCTTGCTCATGCAGTTTGTGTGGACGTACATCGACGACTTCATGGGCAAGGGATTGCCGTATTTGGTGATCACCGAATTGCTGCTGTACGCATCGGCGAATCTCGTCACACTGGCCCTCCCCCTCGCGGTGCTTCTGAGCAGCATCATGACCTTCGGAGGTTTGGCCGAACACTATGAATTGGTGGCGATGAAATCTTCCGGTCTCTCGCTGTTCAAAATCATGAAGCCCTTGATATTCTTCATTGTGGGTCTGTCTTTCGGGGCGTTTTATTTCTCCAACACCATTTCTCCCCTCGCGACCCTGAAATTCAAATCCCTGCTTTGGGACGTGACGCAGAAAAAGCCCGACATGGAATTGAAGGAGGGGGTGTTTTACAACGGACTCGACGGCTATTCGATCCGCGTGAAGGAAAGAAACGAGGAAACGGGATTGCTGAAGGACGTGTTGATCTACAGCTACGATCGGGCCAACCCCGGCAACCGCCACGTGATTCGCGCCAACGAGGGGCGGATGTTCAAGTCGAAAAACGGCCGAATTCTGGTACTGGAGCTGACCGACGGCGTGAGCTACGACGAAGTGGGATCGCCCGGGGAAAAGAACCACCCCCACATCAAAAGCGAATTCGAGAAGGACTACGTGCGCATGGACTTGTCGGGATTTGAATTGCAGCGCACGGACGAGGACCTGTGGAAGAACCACATGAAAATGCTTTCCATGGCTCAGCTCCGCGAATCCATCGACTCCCTTTCCCTGCAGCGGGATTTGCGCCGAAAGGACTACTTGAATTACATGAGGCGCACCGTGCAATTGGATTCCATACCGGCCGAAGCCGTCGTACGGGATGACACGACCACAGCGGATACCACAGCGGATTCGACAGTGGCTGCGGCGTACGCGACGGTGGTGGATACGACGGTGGCGGACACGACTTCCGGCGCCCTCAAGGGTTTCGACAGCCTCGATCCCTTGGAGAAAAGACGGGTGGTGAACGTGGCTCTCAACATGACGCGCAATTCGCGAAATTACATGGATCGCACCCACACGGAAATCGTGGGTCGAGACAAGTACATCGTCGAGCACCGCATCGAGTGGCACCGAAAACTCACCCTGAGTTTTGCCTGCATCATCCTCTTCTTCATCGGCGCACCTCTCGGGGCGATCATCAAGAAAGGCGGGTTGGGCCTGCCGGTGATTTTCTCCGTTCTGTTCTTCCTCATTTGGCACATCACCTCCATTTCGGGCGAAAAGATGGTGGACACAGGTGTATTGTTGCCTTTCTGGGGCATGTGGATGGGCTCGATGATCCTGACACCCATCGCGATCTTCCTGAGCTACAAAGCCGCCAAAGACGCCGCCCTCTTCGACCGGGATACCTACACCAGGTTGTGGGAATCGTTTACGGGACTTTTCCGTTCGAAAGCCCGAGCTTGATCGGGACGCCACACCCACAAAACCCCACAATTCTTTGTGCTACATTTGGCGAAAAATTAAGCCACCATCCCGGGCATGAAGTTGCTGGTTATCCTTAGCCGAATCCCCTATCCTCTTGACAAAGGCGATAAGCTGAGGGCCTATCATCAACTGAAGGAACTCTCCGCACGACACGAAATCATCCTCTGTTGCCTGCATGACCGCGAACCGCACCCCGAGGCGGATAAAATGCTCCGGTCCATCTCTTCCGAATTCCACCTCTTCAAGCTTCGGAAATGGCGCATCGCGATGAATTTTCTGTTCGGCTGGTTTTCGAACAAGCCTTTTCAGGTCTTGTATTTCTACCAGCGCCCCATCCACCGCGCCATCCGCAAACTCATCGCCCGCACGGAACCGGATCACATTTTTTGCCAGCTCATCCGCACCGCCGAGTACGCCAAGCAGGAATTCGACTACAGGAAAACCATTGATTTTCAGGATGCATTCGGCAAAGGGCTGGATCGGAGGTACCGACTTTCGAAGGGGCTGCGCCGCGCCATTTTCCGGATGGAACGCGACCGGGTCGTCGCCTACGAAAACGTCATTTTCGAGTATTTCGACCACAAAACCATCATATCGAAAGAAGACCGCCGGTACATCATCCATCCCAACCGAGAGGATATTCACGTGATTCCCAACGGAATCGACACCGAGTTTTTCAAACCGGACGAATCGGTGAAGAGGGAATACGACTTGGTATTCGTGGGCAACATGTCCTACGCGCCGAACGTCGAAACCGCCTGCTACATCGCGGAAGAAATCCTGCCCGAAATCCACAAAACCAAACCGGGCACCACCTTGCTCATCGCCGGCGCCGATCCCATACGGCGCGTCCGCTCCCTGGCGGAAAACCCCAAAATCACCTTGCTGGCCAACCCCAAGGACATTCGCGGCGCCTACCTGTCGGGCAAGGTCTTCATCGCCCCCATGCAGCTGGGCACCGGCCTCCAAAACAAACTGCTGGAAGCCATGAGCCTTACCCTGCCTTGCATTACTTCCGAATTGGCGAACAAGGCCCTGAGGGCCCCGGAAGACGAAGTGATTTTCATCGGAAAAACCCCGTCGGAATACGCCCGGCACGCAGTGACCCTCATCGGCGATCCGGACCTGCGAGAGGCCATGGGCGCCAAGGGGCGGGAATACGTGAAAGGCCACTTTTCATGGTCGGTTTCCACCTCCCGCCTCGGTGAAATCCTGGGCTCTCTCACCCCTTGAATCCTTTGATAATTGGTATCTTTGTACCCACATTTTACGCATGGATTCACACACCGAAATAAGACTTGACACGATCGAAGAGGCCATTGAGGACATCAAGGCCGGCAAGATCGTAATCGTAGTGGACGACGAGGACCGCGAGAACGAAGGCGACTTCGTGGCCGCGGCGCGATCGGTCACCCCTGAAATGGTAAATTTCATGGCCACCCACGGGCGGGGCCTCATCTGCGCGCCGCTCATCGAGCAGCGGTGTGAAGAACTGGGATTGGACCTTATGGTACAGAGCACCAATGCAGTGTACGAAACCCCGTTCACCGTTTCCATCGACCTTCTGGGACACGGCACCACCACGGGCATTTCCGCGTCGGACCGTGCGAAAACGATCAAAGCCCTGATCGACCCCGACACCAAGCCCGAAGATTTGGGCCGACCCGGACACATTTTCCCCCTGAAAGCCAAAAGCGGCGGCGTACTCCGCCGGGCAGGCCACACCGAGGCGGCCATCGATTTGGCCCGTCTGGCCGGTTTCGAGCCCGCGGGCGTCATCGTGGAAATCATGAACGAAGACGGCACCATGGCGCGATTGCCCGAACTGCGCAAGATCGCCGACCGCTTCGGATTGAAGCTCATTTCCATCGAAAACCTGATCAAATACAGGTTGAGACACGAATCGCTGATCACCAAAAACATCGCGGTGGAATTGCCCACCGCTTGGGGTGATTTCCAGCTGCACCACTACACCCAAAACAATACCGGCGACCAGCACGTCGCATTGGTGAAAGGCAAGTGGGACAAAGACGAGCCCGTGCTCACGCGCGTGCACAGCAGCTGCGTAACGGGCGACATCTTCGGATCCTGCCGATGTGATTGCGGTCCCCAACTTCACCGCGCTATGGAGATGATCGAGCACGAAGGCAAAGGCGTGATCGTGTACATGAACCAAGAAGGGCGCGGCATCGGTCTGCTCAACAAACTCAAGGCGTACAAGCTGCAGGAACAGGGACTGGACACCGTCGAAGCCAACCTCAAACTCGGCTTCAAGATGGATGAGCGCGACTACGGCGTAGGAGCGCAGATTCTGCGCGATCTGGGCATCACCAAAATGCGGCTGATGACCAACAACCCCAAAAAACGCACGGGACTCATCGGTTACGGACTCGAAATCGTCGAAAACGTGCCCATGGAAATCAGCGCGAACAAGTACAACCGCCGCTACCTCGAAACCAAGCGCGACAAAATGGGGCACAGCCTCAAATTGGATCGTGAGGGCAGCGCAAACGGTTCCGCGGGCAAACCCCAAAAGGACAAAGAGCACAAGTAAATCTCCGTACCCGGGGGTTTTCCGGGTTTTTGTGGGTGTGGCGTCCCGAACGTACATGGGGGTGCAGGCATCAAGGCACCGGCTGCCCCTTTACTTTGCTGTTTGAAAACAACTTGCCCACTTTCTCGAAAAATTCGTCCAGCGTGTCGAATTCTTCCCGGTAAATCAAACCCACCCCTTGCGTGTACAGTGAATTGGAGGTGGAAAACACCTCGTAGGGATTGGTTTCGTTGAAAACCTTCAAGCGGATCTTTCCGTCTTCCGTCAAGCTGTATTCCAAGAGAAAATCCCCCAAAATTCCGCTTTGCCCCTGCGTGAGTTGCGCATCGGTGGTGCTCGTCACCCCGATGTTTCCGCTGATGGACAACCGCTCGTTGAACAGCTGCGTGCTCAAGGCCACGGCGAATTCCTGATTGGACACCTCGTCACCCGGGCGGTAGTTGATCCCGATGTCGAATTCCCGACTTATTTCAGACAGCCATCCGCTCAATTGATTGCTGATGAACTCGCTGGTGTTTGCACTGTAGAGAGCCCTCGCCCCCGAAGCCATGGCCCTGCTCTGGTCGATGGCCGCCACGTCCATGAATCGATTCAAAATCAGGAGTGAAAACACCTGTTGGTTCAGCTCGTTGGTGGTATTCACCGCGCTGGCCAATTGGGACCTCTCCGTGGTGCCCGCCTGTGGCAATTCTATCTCAAACGCGATGGACGGTTCGAAGAGTTTCCCGCCGAGATTCAGCACCACGTTCACCAATTCGCGGTTGCGGTAAAGTTCTCTGTTTTCAATGAGTACCGGGTACAGCGGCGTGCGGAGGTCGTACACGGCCGAAAGCTCCATGTCGGCGCCGTAGGGATCGCCGTACCAACCGATCACTCCTCCGGGACGGAGGGTAAACTGTTTGTTGATCAAAGTTCCCATGGTGAAATTGTACGTCCCGCTCGTGATTTCGTACCGGCCGAACATGTTGAACTCACCCGCCGGCGTGGTTTCAAGCGTCAGGCGTCCCGAGCCCCTTCCGCGCAAAATATCGCCCGCGGCCTCGTCGAAGATGAGTTGTACCTGGGCGTCGGGAGTGGCCTCGACGTTGAGCAACATCCGCACTCCTTCCAGATTCACTTCGTGTTCTTGCTCGTCCTCGTCTCCGTCGCCGGATAGGAAGTGGACGAAATCGCCCATGGCGACGTCTTCCGACTCATCCAAGGGCAGCTTGATGTCCGTGCCCTTCTCCGTTCTGGCGTCGATATTCACCTCCAACATCCCTTCGTACCCGCTGATGGCGATGTTTCCCGTCGCCCACGCTTGTCCGTAATAGAGGTTGTTCATCTCCCTGGTGGTGTTCAACGCGAGAAAATTGGAAACCTCGGCGGATATGTCGTAGCTCCAATTCTTGAAGTTATCGTGGAAAGCCGACGCCACCACGTGACCTCGGTTCCCGAGTTCGTCGGTGATGGGCTTGTAATCGATTCCGAAAAAATCGTTCTCCACCCGCACGCGGTCGGAAAAGTTGAACGTCGCGTTCAGGTAATCCACGGTAAACTGCATGTCTTTGAAATCGATATATCCTTCGATCAAAGGTTTTTCGAATGATCCGGCTACGGTGATCACCCCGTCGGCGGTGCCCTTGAACTTCGAGACTTCGGGAATTTCGAACACGTTCAGCGCTTCGAGATCGAAGTCGTCGAGCAAGAGTTTTCCCGACAGGGGCTCGTCGCTTTTCACGGCGTAATGCCCTCTGTAATCCAGCAATTTAATCCCCTCGTTCAGCAGGGTGGCGTCCACGCCGAGGGAGTCGCCGCCGGCGAGGTAGTTGCTCCGAACTCGCAAGTCGCCCAGGTGTCGGTCTTCGATTTCAAATCCGGCGAGGATACCGTTGGCCTCAAGCGTGCGGTCACCGTAAAAATCCCTGAGCGAAGCGACCACGTCCAAGGTGCCTTCGATTCGTTTTCCCAAATCGAAGCCCATAGAATCCAAGGTGCCCATTCTCAGGTTGTCCACGCGAACCGTCAGGGTGTCTCCCGGACCTTCACCGATGGCGCCCGACAGGGAAACGACTTGTCTGTCGGCGGAAATGTGGAAGTTGGATATGTCGAAATGCGTGGAGTCGCGGTAGATCACCGCCAGGGAGTCGATGGTCCAATTCACGTCCGACAAGCCCAGGCGTCCGGGTTGAATTTCAAAGCGCATGCGTTTATCGGACAGGACTTCCATGGAAGCCCTCAGGTCGCCGGAAGTGGTGCCGTTCTCATTCAGCCAGCCCAGCCCCATTTGAACCGCGTCGCCGGAAGCGTTCAGGGAGAGGTCGGGATTCTCGAAAGTGAATCCCCCCAAGCCGATGCGGGAAGCGAAGAGTTTTCCGTCGGCGCTGTCCCCTACTTTTCCCACGTCGATGGTCAGGTCTTTGAAGGTGATGTCGCCATAAGATAGGTTTTCACTGCGGAGGAACAATTCGAACACCCCGTCGGTCGAGTTGAATTGGCCGTACGCAGACGTATTGGCCGAAATTCGGACACCGGGGATGAGGAATCCCAGGATGGATTGGGAGGAACGGTAGTTCACGCTGAATTCGAATTGCTCGTTGGGCGTGATGGGCACTTCCGTACGAATGGAGGGGAAGATATCTCCCGCCAAATTCGCGAATGCGTCGGGCAGTTCCTCGGGGTCGAACACGCCGGTGATCGTCAAATCCACCACGTCGCTGTTGAAACGGATGCGCCTGCCGTCGGCATCGCCCGACATGGACAAACCGAGGTTGTCGAGGTAGAGCACGGAGTCGCCGTAGCACAAGAAGGTGTTGGCGGCGTTGAGTTGACCCACGAAGTTGCTCAACTCGCTTCCCGTCGCGCGCAGCGCCAGTACGGAGGAAACGCTGAATTCATCCCCGAAGTCGACCAGTTTGACTCGGGAGAAATTGAAGTTTCTGACGTCGGCTTCAAAGTCGTAAAAAGGCAGCTCACCGGAAAAGTCGACCGTGCCGTCGAAGTTGAAATCGGCGTTGGGGTCGGTAGAGTGCACGTGCCCGGTAAATTTCTGTTTGGACAAGGTGCCGTCCAAGTTGATTCGGCGGTAATCGTAGCCGGAGAACCCCAGTTTCCGAATGGTTCCGTTCATCGTCGCCGATTGGAATTGCCCTGCGGAATAGGCCACCACTTGCAATTCGGCGGAGACTTCACCCAGGGAATCCACGTCGAGCAGGCGGCCGATATCGAAGTTGTTCGTCTTCAATCCGCCCCGGTATTCGATGCGGTTGGCGGCCGTGTCCCGCTCGAGGTTCAAGTCCAGGGCCAGATGTCCGGCGGCCGTTCTGAGATCACCGAATGCCACGAAGTCGCGCGGAAAACCGGTAAACGAGCCCCGAAACTGTAGTGCCCCCGCCCTTTCCAATTCCTTGGGCAGGGTTTGCACGCCGGAGGTGTCGGACCACAGCCTTTGGTTGATGTTTCGAATGGCGTCGTAATCCGATGAGAGAAGCCGAATCCGGAAATCGATAAACGTGTTTTCGAAGTCCGGCAACCCCGTCAGATCGATGTCACCGTGCAGCACCGTTTCGCCAAAGCTACCCAAGCGCAGGTTGCGGCCTTTGAGTTCGCTGATGGCACCCCTCACCCCGCCGGAGAGAGAAATGGGAAGGTCGACGTCGTACAATCCTTCCGCGAAAAAACCGATGTCCCTGAAATTCAATGAAGATTCCACAAAGTTGGCGTCCCACTCCACGCTGTCGACGAAGCTCTCGTAGTTGCCCCAGTCGCCGTGATTCAGCGCCACGTCGCCGGCCAATGCGCTGTGGTCGGTGCGCAAAACGAGGTTTCCGAAGGCCAATTTTCCGGGATTCAAATAGGTCTCCGCGGCCATGGAATCGAGTCGGAAACCGCTGTGTTCCACGAAGCCGAAATCCTCGACGATCACGTTCAGCGAGTCTTTCTCGAAATAGAATTCCCGGAAAGTTCCGTGGAGATCGTCGATCGAGATGTCGTTGAAGTCCAAACCGCGTTTCTTTTCGTTCCCGTAGGGATTCCGATACGAAAACCGGGTGTTGAGCAACAAGATTTCCGACGAGGTCAGTTTCAGCGGTTTCTTTTCCCGCCGGGGTTGGTCGTCGGGATTGGCCAGGCGCTCGGTGAGAAAATCCAGGTTCGTTCGGCCGCTCGGATCGATTCGACGGAGGTTGACCACGGCGCTGTCCATCCCGATCTGTGAGAAGCCGTAGGAATTGTTTTTTCGGTTCAACCGGTACACGATGGCGCGAAACCGACCGGAATAGATC
The DNA here is from genome assembly GCA_964574635.1 of uncultured Cryomorphaceae bacterium. GTDB lineage: Bacteria > Bacteroidota > Bacteroidia > Flavobacteriales_D > Cryomorphaceae > CAZNOG01. The sequence goes on from CAZNOG010000004.1 coordinate 179,535, forward strand.
AGGGTATCGCCCCGTTGGTCGTGGATGAGCAGGCCCTTCAGCACGACGCGGTTGAAAAAGTCTATATTGACCTTATCGATTTCCACTTTGGCGTCGAGTTCGTCGCTCAAATAGGAAGCCATCCATTTGGCCAACCTGGTTTGGACGTATGCGGACTCGGACGCCACGTACACGCCCGCCGCAAGCAGCACAATAAGAGCCAGAAAGGTTATCGCTATTTTACGGAGCGTTGAAATGGAAGGGGTATATTATTTTTGACGAAATTAAAACAAAGCGAGGTTTGTACGGCATGAAGAAAGGTGTGATCCTATTGGGCATTGAATCGTCGTGTGACGACACGTCGGCCGCGGTATCGGTAGATGACAAAATCCTTGCCAATGTAACGGCTTCGCAGGATATTCATTCCAAGTATGGAGGCGTGGTGCCCGAATTGGCCTCCCGTGCACATCAAAAGCACATCATTCCGGTGGTCGACGCCGCATTGAAAGAGGCGGGCGTAAGCGCCGATCGGCTGGACGCCATTGCATACACCTTGGGACCGGGGCTCTTGGGTTCTTTGTTGGTGGGAAGTTCCTTTGCCAAATCCATGGCTCAAGCCCTGGATATTCCCGCCATTCCGATTCACCACATGAAAGCGCACGTATTGGCGCATTTCATCGATCTGGACCGAGAGAAACCCACTTTTCCGTTTATCTGCCTCACCGTGAGCGGTGGTCATACGCAGTTGTTGCGGGTCGACGGGTTCGACGAGTTCACCGTGCTGGGCGAAACCCTCGACGACGCCGCCGGTGAAGCCTTCGATAAAGCGGCGAAATACCTCGGGCTGCCCTACCCCGGCGGACCTGAAATCGACCGATTGGCCGAAGGGGGAGATCCCGACGCCCACGTTTTCACCAAACCGAAAGTAGATGGGTACAACTTCAGCTTCAGTGGCCTGAAGACCGGATTCGTGAACTACGTTGACAACCAACAACGTACTGACCCACAATTCCCTAAAAACAATCTGGAGGACTTGGCCGCCTCCTTGCGAAAAACCATCGTGGACATGCTGATGGATCGGCTGGTGCAGGTGGCGGAGGACGAAAACATCTCCACGATCGCCATCGCCGGAGGGGTTTCCGCCAACCGGGGTCTTCGCCGAAGGCTGAACGAAGTGGCCGAGGAACGCGATTGGAAGGTGTTCATCCCGCCTTTGGAATATTGCACCGACAACGGCGCCATGATCGCGATTGCGGGCTACTACGAGTTTTTGATGAAACGATTCGGGAAAATCACGGATGCGGCGAGGGCGCGGTGGAAGATGGAATCCGAAGCCTAAGAATGTGCGGTTTTCTTTGGGTCATTTCCCTTCCAAAAACCGAATGGTTTTGTCTACCACGATCTGCAACGGTTCGGGCAATTCGGTGTGGGGCCAAGGGTGGTGAGCCCCGAAGGTGTGACCGGCATCCCTCACGAAGAACAGCTCGGCTTCGGGGCATTGCGCGTTGAGCCGGTCGGCGTCGAAATAAGACACGGATTCGTCTGCGGTACCGTGAACGATCAACCAAGGCACGGAGATGCGTTTGGCCGCGGCCGTGATGTCGAGCAATTCCCGGTTTTCCACGTAATCCGAATAGAATGAGAAATTGTGCGGCAACTGCTGCTTGGTGCGGGAATTTTCCACGAATGTGATCCCCTCTTGCCTCCACTTTTCGATGTCGAATGCGAAGCGCTCTCCGAAATCGGCCACCGACGCCCAAGTGATCAATTTTCGTATTCTTTTATCCTGTGCCGTTGTGAGGATGCCGATTCCCCCGCCCCTGCTGTGCCCGATGAGGTAGATGGGCAGATCGGGATGGCCGGGCCCGTCCGGATCGGCGCAAAGGTCGATGATGGCGTTCAGGTCTTCGATTTCTTTGGTATACGTGTTTTGGGCGAAGGCTTCGGTGTCGGGAAAATCGATGGGGTGATCGACGGTGGCGCCGGCGTGGGAGAAATTAAATTTCAAGAAATCGTAGCCCGCGTCGGCGAAGGCGAGGGAGACCGCATTCCAAGCGCCCCAGTCTTTGAATCCCTTGTATCCGTGGGCGAATACCACGATGCCCCGTGATTTTCCCTTCTTGGATCGCCGAAAATCAAAAGCGCTTTTTCTGCCTGCCGCGCCTGTGTACGCCAGATGAACTTGGTCAATTCCTCTCATTTCCTATCTTCGTTTTTCGAGCAATGAAAATATAGCTTCCTGATGACATTTTTCGATACTAACATACGGGTTAATCCATTAGTTCTGTTTTGCCTGGTCATTTTCCCGTCCATGGTTCTCCCCTCGAAAATCTTCTCCCAAACGGCGAGGGAATATCACCTCCAAGCCATCCGGGCGAAGAACAACTTCGACTACCGCGGAGCCGAAAAATTAATCTCGAAAGCGCTCGAAAAATCTCCCGACAACATGGAATACCTCCTGTTGCGGGGCGACATCAACTTGGGGCTGGAAAGGTATCTGAAAGCCAAGTCCGATTTTGAGTCGGCGATCGCTTTGGACAGCATGGCCGTCGACCCGTGGATCGGCCGCGGTCGGTACTACCTCTACACCGGTTCTCCCGATTCGGCCTTGTACAACGCCTACGTCGCATCGATCCTCGCCGAGTCGGCTTATTCGGAAGCGCGGGCGAACACCGCTTTGGGCGAAGTATTGGTCGCCGTGAACGATACCACCAATGCTTACAGGCATCTCAACAAGGGGCTGGCCCTCGACACGAGCAACACCCTCGCGCTGAAACTCCTCGCCACATTGGAAATCACCAACGGAGATTACAAAGCCGCGAGGGAACACTTGGAAAATGCGAGGCTGTACGATCAGTGGGATTTGGAAACGCTGATCAATCTGGCGTATACCTGCAACAAAATGGAAGATTACGTCCACGCGGTGGAATATTGCAACATGGCGCTTACGCTGGACAACAACCACCCTTTGGCGCTGAGCAACCGCGCGTACGCCTATTTGCAACTCAATCAGGTCGAAGCGGCGCTGAAAAACATCAACAAATCCATACGAAACGACAACCGCAACGCCTTGGCGTACAAATACAAGGCCCTCATCCTACTGGAACAGGATAAAGTTTCGGCCGCGTGCCGGAGCCTTCGCAAAGCGGAAAAGTTCGGCTACTCGGTGCAGTACAACGATGAAGTGCAAAACTTGATGGCCGAGCACTGCAAGTAAAGTGGCATCAGAACAAAGTGCCCTGACCTCCGCCGGCCGTGCCCTTTCCGGGGTCGGATTCTTTTTCGGCGTCGTCTCCGGCTTCGGTCGACGGATTTTCCTCCGGCGTGACTTCGGCCTTCGCTTCTTCGGGCGCTTCCGTTTCTTCCTCTTCCACTTCCTCGATTTCCTCCTCCAATCGGTCCATGGCCTTCACTTTGTGCGGCGTAAGACGATTTCCCTTGGCCGTCACGCCCTTCACGCTGATGAATTCAACGAGGTCGATGGTTTCGTCGTCCAAGTCGTTGGATCGCCGGTCGAACTGAAGCACAACTTTGGGTGCGGGGTGCGTGGTGGCGAACTCGAGGTAGGAATCTTCGTGGTCGGTGATGAACACTACCGGTTTTTGAGATTCCTCGGGGACAAATCGCTTGACGTTGTACTGCTTTTTCTCACCGTCCCAGTACACGGCCGTCACCGGTTTTTCCGGATCGAATTTTTCAATGCCGATGAGTCCGTCGTCGAAGTGGGTATTGAGGTCGAATCCCGTAATTCGGTAGTATCCGTCCTGGTAGAGGGAAATGATTTTGTCGTCGCCTTTGAAGCGGCCCAAATAGGTGCCTCTGTCGTCGGCGTTGAGTTTCTGAACCACATCGTCGAACCAAATTTTGCGAGGCGCCAGGGTGCTTGTCCCTTCCTCCTTCATTTCGATTTTGCTGATGATGTTCTTGGTGAGGATATTTCCTTTCACGGCGCGTGTGCGGATGGCCAAATCGGCAAAATCAAAATCGAATTTCAACTTTTTCAACTTCGGCCGTGGGCGGAGTCTCACCTGGATGACTTCGGCTTCTCCGTTGGGGTTGGCGGTGAAGTACAAGACTTTCGACCCCTTGATGCCACCGGTCAAATCGTACTCGCGATCTCGGGTAATGCTGTTTACGGGAAAGCGCTTGACCTTCGCCGGGCCGGTGGTGCCGTCTTGGTACACCATGTTGTAAATGGTGCGCTTGTCGCCCTGTTTCCATACGGCTGCGTGGATGATGTTCTTCCCGACGAATTTTTTGGCGTCCACCTTGGTCACCATCATGACACCGTCTTCGCGGAAGACGATGATGTCGTCGATGTCCGAACAGTCCATGATGTATTCGTCCTTTTTGAGGCCGTAACCCACAAAGCCTTCCTTGAAGTCGGCGTAGAGCTTTTTGCCGGCCACGACCACCTTCGTGGCGACGATGGTGTCGAAGGTTTTAATTTCCGTTCTCCGTTCCCGTCCCGCGCCGTATTTTTTCTTCAGTCTTTTGAAGTAGTCGATGGCAAAATCGACGAGGTGATCGAGGTGGTGCTGCACTTCGGCCAGTTCTTCTTCGATTTTGGCGATGTGCTCGTCGGCTTTGAAAGAGTCGAACTTGGATATCCGCTTGATTCGGATCTCCGTAAGTCGGACGATGTCCTCGTCGGTGACCGGTCTTTTGAGGTTTTTAATGAAGGGTTTCAGTCCGTTTCGGATGTTGTCCATGACTTCTTCCCAGGTCTCCGCCTCTTCGATGTCGCGGTAGATTCTCTCTTCGATGAAGATCTTCTCCAGGGACGAGAAGTGCCACTGCTCGTTGAGCTCACCTTTCCGGATTTCCAATTCCTGTTTGAGCAGCGCCACCGTTTTGTGGGTGGAAATCTCCAGGATTTCGTTTACGCTGACGAAGCGGGGCTTGTCGTTTTCTATCACCGCCGCGTTGGGCGAGATGCTCATTTCGCAATCGGTGAAGGCGTAGAGGGCGGAAATGGTTTTATCTGGTGAAATATTGGGCGGGAGGTGAATGAGTATCTCCGCTTTTTCGGCCGTATTGTCCTCGATCTTCCTGATTTTGATCTTGCCCTTTTCATTGGCCTTCACGATCGACTCGATCAGCGATCCGGTGGTTGTTCCGTGGGGGATTTCCTCCACCACCAAGGTCTTCTTGTCGAGGGGTCTTATTTTGGCTCTCACGCGGATGCGTCCTCCGCGCAACCCTTCGTTGTACTGCGAAAAATCGGCCATTCCACCGTTGGGAAAATCCGGGAGGATGTTGGGCTTCTTTCCACGAAGCACTCCGATGGAAGCGTCTATGAGTTCGTTGAAGTTGTGCGGGAGGATTTTACACGCCAATCCCACGGCGATTCCTTCCGCGCCTTGCGCAAGCAGCAGGGGGAACTTCGCCGGCAGGAACAAAGGCTCTTTGTTTCTTCCGTCATAAGACAATCCCCAATCGGTGGTTTTGGGGTTGAACACCACTTCGAGGGCGAACTTCGAAAGCCGTGCTTCGATGTACCTCGGGGCCGCCGAACCGTCGCCGGTAAGGGTATTCCCCCAGTTTCCCTGGGTTTCCACCAGAAGGTCCTTCTGCCCCATTTGCACCAGGGCATCGCCGATGGACGCGTCGCCGTGGGGGTGGTATTTCATGGTGTGCCCGATGATGTTGGCCACCTTGTTAAAGCGCCCGTCGTCCAGGTCTTTCATGGCGTGCATGATGCGTCGCTGCACGGGTTTGAACCCGTCGTCGATCGCCGGCACCGCCCTTTCCAGGATTACGTACGATGCGTAATCGAGAAACCAGTTCTCGTAGAGTCCTTTTACGGCCAGAGTCACTTCTCCGTCGTCGGATCTTCGATCCGTTCCGTTTCCATTCAATTCCATTTCATCCATTATTCAACACCGCCCTTTTCCAATTCCATTTCATCCGCTACCGGGTCTTTCTCCACCCGCAGGTTTTCCAGAATGAAATCCTGTCTTTCCGGCGTGTTTTTCCCCATGTAGAATGCGAGCATTTCCGAGAGGGACGAGTCTTTGTTGAGAACCACCGGGTCGAGTCGGATGTCTTCGCCTATGAACCCCTTGAATTCGTCGGGCGAAATTTCACCCAATCCTTTGAATCGCGTAATCTCGGCGTTTTTCCCCAGGGCCGCCACGGCGTCTCGGCGTTCCTGCTCCGAATAGCAATAATACGTTTTGGACTTGTTCCGCACGCGGAACAGCGGGGTCTGGAGGATAAACAAATGGTTGTTTCTCACCAGGTCGGGAAAGAACTGCAAAAAGAAGGTCAGCAGCAGTAGGCGGATGTGCATGCCGTCCACGTCGGCGTCGGTGGCCACGATCACTTTGTTGTAGCGCAGGCCCTCCATGCCGTCTTCGATATTGAGCGCGGCTTGAATGAGGTTGAACTCTTCGTTTTCGTAAACGATCTTTTTGGTCAGGCCGTAGCTGTTCAAGGGTTTTCCTTTGAGCGAAAACACGGCCTGTGTGTTTACGTCCCGCGATTTGGTAATGGATCCCGAGGCCGAGTCGCCTTCGGTGATGAAAATCATGGTGTCGTTGGCCTTCTCGCCTGCTTTGGGGTCATTGTAGTGGATGCGGCAATCGCGCAGCTTCTTGTTGTGCAGGTTGGCTTTTTTCGCCCGTTCCCGCGCCAACTTCCGAATCCCCGCCAAATCCTTGCGCTCCTTCTCGTTGTCGCGGATTTTCTTCTCGATCGCCTCGGCGGTTTCCGGGTTCTTGTGGAGGAAATTGTCGAGCTTTTCCTTCAGAAAATCCATGACGAATGCCCGCATGGACTTGCCGTCGGGTTCGATTTCCTGAGAACCCAGTTTCGTTTTGGTCTGCGATTCGAAAACCGGTTCGATGACCTTTACGCTCACCGCCGCCAACAAACTCGAGCGAATATCCGTGGAGTCGTAGTTTTTGCCGTAAAAATCCTTCACCACACGGGCGAACGCCTCGCGGAACGCGCCTTGGTGGGTTCCGCCTTGGGTAGTGTGTTGTCCGTTTACGAATGAATAATACTCCTCACCGTATGAGGCTGTATGCGTAAACGCCACTTCGATGTCATCGCCGATGAGGTGGACCACCGGGTAGAGCGGTTCGTCGGTGATTTTCTCTTCAAGAAGGTCTTTCAACCCGTTTTTGGAGTGCATTCTCTTGCCGTTGAACCAGATGCTCAACCCCGTATTGAGGTAGCAGTAGTTCCACAACATGCGCTCGATGTATTCGCTCTTGTACCGGTAATTCCTGAACACGTCCGGGTCGGGCGTGAAGCGCACCAACGTACCGTTTCTCTCTTCGGTATCCGTGCGTTCGTCTTCTTCCTGAAGCACGCCGCGCTCGAACACGGCCTTTTTGGCCTTCCCGTCGCGTACCGAAGTGATTTCAAAATAGTTGGACAGGGCGTTCACCGCTTTCGTACCCACGCCGTTCAAGCCCACTGATTTCTTGAAGGCTTTGCTGTCGTATTTGGCGCCGGTGTTGATCTTGCTCACCACGTCCACCAGTTTGCCCAGAGGCACGCCCCGGCCATAATCGCGCACCGACACGGTGCCGTCCTTGACGTCGATTTCGATTTTTCGCCCGTACCCCATCACGTATTCGTCGACCGAGTTGTCGATCACTTCCTTGATCAGGATATAAATCCCGTCGTCGTACGAGCTTCCGTTTCCAAGTTTTCCAATGTACATCCCCGGTCGAAGCCGTATATGCTCTTTCCAATCCAGGGATTTGATGTGTTCTTCCGTATATTCAACCTCTGCCATAAATCCTTTGCATTTTTACTCTCCTTCCGCGCGGAACCACACTTTGGGATAGATCGCCCCTAAAATAAGGCAAATTGATAAAGTCCCGCCGCAGGGCCTCCGTAATTATCAACAGTGGCCTGTAATCCGGCGGTTTCCGGTACGATTCAACGCGGCGAAATGCACGAAAATTTCACCTCCCGTGATTCGCGCAACCATACGTTTTCCGAAAGCTGTTCGGAAGCGGGTCACACGTTGAACCGGAAGTGCATGATGTCGCCGTCGTTCACAATGTACTGCTTGCCCTCCACGGCCAGTTTCCCGGCATCTCGGGCGGCGGCTTCGCTGCCGTATTTTACGAAATCTTCAAATTTAATGACTTCCGCCCGTATAAAGCCTTTCTCGAAGTCACTGTGTATAACTCCCGCAGCCTGAGGCGCAGTAAACCCGTCCTTGATCGTCCAGGCCCGCACTTCTTTCACTCCCGCCGTAAAATAGGTTTTCAAATTCAACAAGCGGTACGCCGCCTTGATCAGCTTGGACACCCCCGCTTCTTCCAGACCCAAGTCCGACAGAAATTCTTTTCTTTCTTCGAAGGTATCGAGCTCAGCGATTTCCGCCTCGATGGCCGCGCCGATCACCAATACTTCCGCATTTTCGGCGGCTACCGCTTCACGCACGGCATCGACGTAGGCATTGCCGTCCACCACGGAGCCTTCGTCCACGTTGCAGACGTACAGTATCGGTTTGTTGGTCAGCAAACGCAGGTCCCGGGCCAAGGGCAGGTCCATTTCGTCGACCTCCACCGTGCGCGCGGAATTTCCCGATTCCAGAGCCGCCTTGTAGGCGGAGAGAAGTTCTTCCGACCGCTTGGCCGTTTTGTCGCCCGATTTGGCGGCGCGTTGAACGGCTTCCAGTCTTTTTTCCACCGTTTCGAGGTCTTTCAGTTGCAGCTCGATGTCGATGATATCCTTGTCGCGCACGGGGTCCACGCTGCCGTCCACGTGAGTCACGTTGTCGTCGTCAAAACACCTCAAAACGTGTATGATGGCGTCCGTCTCACGGATATTGCCCAAAAACATGTTTCCCAACCCCTCGCCTTTGCTGGCGCCTTTCACCAAGCCGGCGATGTCGACGATCTCGATGGTCGTCGGCACGATCCGCTCGGGCTTCACCAATTCGGCCAGTTTGTTCAGCCGTTCATCGGGCACGGTAATGGTGCCGACGTTGGGCTCGATGGTGCAAAACGGAAAATTCGCCGATTGCGCCTTCGCGTTCGAGAGACAGTTAAAAAGGGTGGACTTGCCGACGTTGGGCAAGCCGACAATTCCGCATTTCAGGGCCATGTATTCAAATTTGGGCGCAAAAGTACGAATTGCTTCGGTTGCAATACGCACTCGGCGGCCACGCGATGCGTTCAGACGCCGCGCAAGGGTGTTTTGGGTTTTTGTGGGTGTGGCTCGGCTCTTCCGTCACCTGCAGCCAGAGCCGTTTCACTCGAATGGCGCAATGCTCCGGCGAAGATCAGAACCGCGTTCCTTCACCGGACGCCTTCGGCGACTCGTCACCCTCTACAGATTTTCAGGATTTCTTGTACTCCGCGATGCTCGTGGTGATGATGCGGATGCACTCACGCAATTCATCTTCCGTCATGACAAGTGGCGGCGCGAACCGAATGATGTTTCCGTGGGTGGGCTTGGCCACCAAACCATTGTCTTTCATCGCCAAGCAGATGTTCCACGCCGTGTCGCTTTCCGGCGAATCGTTGATGACGATTGCGTTGAGCAGACCCCGGCCGCGTACCAGTTTCACCAAGTCGTTGGTGGCGATGAATTTGTTCATTTCTTCACGGAAAATTTTTCCGAGGCGACGCGCTTTTTCAGATAAGTTTTCGTCCAACACCACGTCGAGGGCAGCCATGGCCACCGCACAAGCCAGTGGATTGCCACCGTAGGTGGAACCGTGTGATCCGGGGGTGATGACCTCCATGACGTCATCGTCGGCCAAAACCGCGGAAACCGGGTAGGCACCGCCCGAGAGGGCCTTTCCGAGAATCACCATGTCCGGGCGGAAATCGCGCTGACCGCAAGTACACTCCCTGCCGGTGCATGTGCATTCACCCCACGACGCGAGCAGGCTGCCCGTTCTGGCGATACCGGTTTGCACTTCATCGGCGATAAACAGGATGTTCTTCTCTTTGCAGAGTTTGGCGGCGTTGCGCAGGTACCCGTCGTCGGGAACGATTACTCCGGCCTCGCCTTGGATGGGCTCGACCAGAAAGCCCGCCACGTTCTCTTCGTTGAGCGCGCGCTCCAGAGCTTCGGCGTCGTTGTACGGCACGTGGATGAATCCGGGGGTATACGGCCCGTAGTTTTTCTTGGCCACCGGGTCGTCGCTGAAAGAGATGATGGTCGTGGTTCGGCCGTGGAAGTTGCCGTGACACACGATGATGCGCGCCTCACCCTCGGGAATTCCCTTCTTTTGGTACGCCCATTTCCGGCAAATCTTCATGGCCGTTTCCACTCCTTCCGCGCCTGAATTCATGGGAAGCACCTTGTCGTAGCCGAAGAGTTCGGTAATGTACTTGGCGTATTCGCCCAATTTATCGCTGTGGAAGGCCCTGGAAGTCAACGTGAGCGTTTCGGCTTGCTCTTTCAGGGCGTTTACGATGTGGGGATGGCAATGACCTTGGTTTACCGCGGAATAAGCCGACAGAAAATCGAAATACTTCTTTCCTTCGATGTCGTAGAGGTACACCCCTTCCCCTCTCTCGAAAACCACGGGCAAGGGGTGGTAATTGTGTGCGCTGTAGCGGTTTTCAAGTTCGATGGCTTCCTGTGTTTTCGTGTTTTTTTCCGTCGTGTTCATCTTCGTGGGTATTATCGGGTTCAACTGCCAATCATCGTCCTGTGCAAAGGTCTTGTAAAAAGCGGTATCTACCAAATGACCGCTCCTGTCTTGGGGATTGACAAAGGCGTCGGTCGAAATTCCGACACATTGATATCAGCGTCCAAGTGGTTCCCGGCAAATTGGAGAATATCGGATTTACCTCACCACGAACTTCACCGCGATGGGTTTTCCCTCATTGCCCGAGGCACGGAATACGTATACTCCCTTTTTGAAGTCGCGAACATCTATGGTCGCCAAGGAATGACCGCCGGGAATATACCCCCGGGTAATCTCCCTGCCCACCATATCGACTATGGAGTAATTTCCCGGTTGCTCGAATTGTGTTTGCACCGTGATTGTACTTGACGCGGGGTTGGGATAAAGCAAAATACCTGCTTCTCGCCTCTGAGGATTATCAGCCGAAAGCAGAAAGCCGGGCAGGGTGTACAACCCGACGAAACCGGTGGAGGGAGAGTATGTGACTTCTTCGGCCGAACCGCCCGGATCCAAGGTTGTCGTGACGTTGTTGCCAATGCTTCCCGAAATCATGAGCGTATCGTTATTCAAGGCTCGAACATTGGTTAGGTTCACTCCCGGCGACGCGAGAATACTACCCGTGGAATAGGTGAAGTTCGTGAGGCCGATTGCGTTCAATTCGCCGTCCAACCAGAGTATAAACGTGCCTCGTCCCGCCGGCAGACTCACTCCCGTCGAGTCCATGTCTTCCCCGGGTGTTTGTTTGATTAGGTATAGCGTGGTGTCGCCGGCAGATGCGTACGCCAATGGCCATCCAAGTTTGTCATTGACTTTGAAAAGTTGGTTGTCCTGGATATTCCAACCCAAATTATAAAAATCCGAGGGGTCGGGACTTCTATTGGGGAACACCAATTTGTTCACCGGGTTTCCATTCTCATCCATGTGGATGACTTCCCTGGCACTTTTGGCTCTGAACATGCTGCCGAATACGGGGGTGAAACTATCCGGTTTTCCGAATACGCCCTCGTCTCCCATAAAATCGTTGAAGTAGAGGCTGTCGCCTTCCGCAGTTATCGTAAAACTATAATAAATACTTGTGTACACATTTGAATTAATTTCCTGAATCGGGGCAATGAGAAATTGGTTCAACTGAAATTGGGAAGATTCCGTGGGATAAGTGTTTTGGTAAGCGAAAAGCGGTGTGGTCCATATATTTTCCCCTTGGGCATTTTCTTTCATCATATAGGCGTACAATAGGCTGTCTTGTTCGGCCGAGCTGTTCCAAGTGGTTCCGTCAGGGCTGATTTGCAGGTCGTTTCCCCACAGTATCCCCGCTCGGTAAATGTGGTCGCCATCCTCGGAGCCTTGGAGGGAGTGTGTGAGGGCCGTTCCGTTTTCCGAAAACATGGGAGTAGGGATTATCTGGTTCATTTCCGGGTTGATCTTAAACCAAACCACGCCCCAGTATTTGTCCTCACCGATCTGGAATTCGCTTTCTTGGTTGATCGCAATTTGGTGAAACACGTTTGGTGCGGCAATTACGGTCCCATCGTTCAAATAAGCCATATTGATGTTTCTGCCCAAATTGTTTACCCCCGACACACCCATTTTGTGTTCTGCGGATTCGATGGGTTGGAAGGGGTCACCTTCATCTGATTGCATATCTTGGCAAAGACAGTTAAACGGCATACGCAAAGTATTTTGGGCATAATCGTATTCGAGCAAAAATGTAGCACCCATAGGGTCCGGGGCGTTACCGGAAAGAGCGGGATAACTCGAGAAGTCTGTACCTCCATTCCAAGAATATGCACCGCTGTAGAACAAAATTCTCTCGTCGATCTTTTTCAATGGCCGGATTATACGGTTGGAACTGAAAGCAATTTCGACATGAGTGTATGGTGCCAATTGATCATCATAGAAGACGAAGTTGGAGCCGTTGTCCAGTTCAGAACCCAGCACATACGGTGGGCCGGGCAAGAGGGAGGCATCGACGGCGGAACCGGGATAAATACGCATATAGTTCCCTTCTTCCCCGGGGAAAACACGAGACCGTTGCGACGCGTCAGTTTTGAGATAAATGAGATTGAGATCTTGGGCAGTCGATGAAAAGGCTGCGAAAATAAATACGAGGAGGTGCAGAAGTGCTTTCATTTCAATAGATATTGCAGACTACAAAAGAGCCTATGGTTTGCCATTGCACATTCTGGGTGTAGCAAGTGCTCGGGGGAAGAATATCCATTCCCGGGTTCAGGCACGGGAGAGAATATTCTCCAACGAAGATATTGACCGGTCCCGGGAGTGCCATGGAAACCGTACACAAAGTCTCGCCGGCGGGACAGCTGTTCGGCCAATCCTCATCCGGTGCCAAGGTGTTGGAGGCGGACGTATTTCCCGTACAATTCGCAGTGACTTGTGCCGTACAATTCAATTGGTTTTGTTGATGATGATGTAGTCGGAGGGTTGGGCGTTGATTCGGGATCCTGAGATCAGGATTAAAATAAAAGTCCAAATCAGGGGCAGCGGTAAGATCGTTTTCATGGTCATAAACTCAAATCAACCTTAAACATAAAGAAAAAGATCCGATTCCACCGGGCAAGTCGTCGCCATGGTCCTGTCCGGCATTCAAGTGGCCGTCTATCATCCTGCGAGGCCGGAAGGCGGCATCCCACCCCGGGGCGAGGCGTGGCACCGCAGGGCGGTGCGGGCGACCGGCGGAAGCCCCGCAACCGCCCGTGCGGAGCCCGCCTCGCCCCGGGGTGGATACAGCCTGTAGGCCGACCCGCAAACGAAGCACCGGTTTTCGGCACTGAATCAGGCGTATATATGAAAATCACTCCCGACCATACTGCGAACGAGGGGCGCAGCCATGGGAAAAATATTTTGTTGCTTTGCAGTATGGGAAAACGAGCTAAAAATCGGTCGGCCGTGGAAGACCTCCAAGGCGTGAAATACGGCCCCGGATCGGACCTCGAGTTGGAAATCAACAAGGCGGTGTACGGGGGTCAGGGACTGGGAAAACTCGAAACCGTAAAAGGGCGAATGGCGGTTTTCGTGCCGAATGCGCTGCCCGGCCAAAGAGTGCTCTGCCGCATTAAAAAAGTGAGGAAAAACCACATCGAAACCGCTCTGGTGGAAGTTTTGACTCCCTCGCCGGATGAGGTGGAAAGACCGTACCAAGCCATTCCCGGCGCACCATTCGCAAGATTGCCCATAGACATTCAAGAAGAATACAAGCGCGAAAATTGTTTGGATTTGATGCGTCGGATCGGCAAAATTGACGACGTGGAAAATCGCTTCGATACCTTTATTTCTTCGCCGCTCGAGTGGCACTACCGAAATAAAATGGAGTATTCTTTTGCCGCTATTCGATACGATTTTGAGAAAAAAGGCGATGTGGATGATTTTGCCCTGGGATTTAAGCACAGGGGCACGTGGTGGATGGTTGAAAATCTGGACGCCGACTCCGGGCTTTTTGACGAACAGGTTGAAAATGAGTTGAAAAACATCAGGAAATACTGTGCGGATACGGGATTGCCGCCGTGGCACCACCCGGGGAAACACGGATTTTTCAGGTTTCTCACGGTCAGAAAGAGTCACGCCGCGGACGAAATTCTCATGAATCTGGTGACGAGTTCGGAAGGGTTGGAAAAATTCGATGTCGAGGCATTCGCCGATTTTCTCCAATCGATTTTCGGACCGCGACTGGCCGGGGTGCTCCACACCGTCAACGACGACATCGGCGACCGCGCCCAACCCCTGGACGGGGAAACCACCGTAGTATGGGGCAAAGACCACATCACGGAAGTATTGCACGGGTTGTCGTTCGATATCCGCATGGAAAGTTTTTTTCAAACCAATCCGTTGTGTGCCGAGAAACTGTATGCCAAAGCGATAGAATATTTGAAAGAGGGAGAAGGCAACAAAGACTTGGTATTGGACCTATTTTGCGGCACCGGCACCATCGCCCAAATGGTGGCGACCGACCTACCGAACTCCATGGTGGTGGGTGTGGACATCGAGAGCAGCGCCATCGAAGACGCACGGAAATCGGGCGAGCGAAACGGATTGACGAACGTGGAGTTCCACACATCCGACGTGGGGTCGTTTTTGAGAGACAATCCCGACTATGTCGGCCGCATAGACGCGGTAGTGGTGGATCCGCCCAGAGCGGGCATCGCCCCCAAAACCTTGTTGAAAGTGATGGATCTGGACGCCCGGACGATCGTGTATATTTCTTGCAATCCCGCTACCTTGGCGCGGGATACGGCCCAGTTGAACGACGCGGAATACGCCTTGGTGAAATTTTCCGTGGTCGACCAGTTTCCGCACACGGGACACGTCGAGGCCGTGGCCCTCTTCGAAAAATCCACAAAAAATTCGAGCCATGGAACAACGGAAATGGAATGAAGAATACTGGGACGAGCGGTGGCGAAACCGACAAACGGGTTGGGACATCGGCTATGCCTCACCTCCCATCACCGATTACGTGGACTCCCTCGACGACAAGTCTTTGCACATCCTCATTCCCGGTTGCGGAAACGCGTACGAAGGGGAGTACCTGCTGGAAAAGGGCTTTTCGAATACCTTTCTGATCGATCTGTCGGAAACCGCGCTGCACAGCGTCAAAAACCGTGTACCGGATTTTCCGGATTCCCGACTGATTCACGGCGATTTTTTCGCCCACCGAGGTGCCTACGACCTGATCATCGAACAGACGTTTTTCTGCGCCCTGGATCCCGCCCTTAGACGCCGGTACGCCGAAAAAATGCACGAATTGTTGAAACCGGGCGGCAAGCTGGTGGGCTTGTTATTCGACGATCCCTTGAACGAAGACCATCCGCCGTTTGGCGGAAACAGAGAGGAGTATATCACCTATTTCGAAGACCTGTTCGAGATCCGGCACTTCGAAACCGCCGAGAACAGCATCGTTCCCCGTCTGGGTCGGGAACTGTTCATCGAATTGAGGAAACCCGAAAATCAGGGGACGGGAACGTAAAGTTTCTCGATGGTCTTCACCGGTCCCGGACAATACGTTTGGTGACAAGTGACGCAGCTCTTGACCAAATCGTTGAAAGCGGGCCTCGCTTCACCGGCTTCCACGGCGGCCACCAAACGGTCGAAAGCGCTCTGGTAATGCGCGGCGAAGCCTTCGAATACCGGCCCGCCCACGGTGGAATCGGTAGGCGTGGAATGCACCATTTTCAAGTAGATGTCGATGGAGTCGAGGGAAAGGGAATCCGACAAAAGCGCGTCCCGCCACGACTTGGCGTCCCGGTGCATGTCTTTCATCAAGAGAGCCAACTCGGCGGGATCGGGCTCCACGATGGGCGTCTCCGTCTCGCGTTCTTCCGCTTTTCCGGTACACGCGGAATACATCGCGGCGAGCAGTACCATCGAAAACAAAAATCCTGAAATGCGCATCATTCGGCCTTTTCTCCCACAAATTTATGTCTAAATCGGTGAATTGCTAATTTTGAGCACAAATTCACGACATGGCCCCTGAGAGCGGAAGTACCACGGAAGATACGAAAACGCGCATCCTCGACCACAAGCAAATCGAACGGAAAATACGCCGAATCGCCTATCAGCTCTACGAGACCAATTTGGGTTGGAAAGAGGTGACCGTCGTGGCCATCGCAGACAAGGGCGTGCTCTTGGCCGATCGGCTGGTGCCGGTTTTGGAAGCGATCTCCCCCTTGCGCGTAAAGCGATTGGAATTGAAAATCGACAAAAAAGACCCCTTGCAGGTGCCGTCGCTTTCGGGCTCCCCTTCCGACCTGGAAGGCAAATCGGTGATTTTGCTCGACGACGTTTTGAACTCCGGCCGCACCCTGGTGTACGCCGCCCGCCACATTCTCGGCCATCCCATCGCGCGGTTGTCAACCGTGGTTTTGGTCGACCGTCGGCACCGAAAGTTTCCCATCAAAGCGGATTTCGTGGGGATGACCTTGAGCACCACGATGCAAGACCACATCGAAGTGGAGTTTTCTCCCGGTGCGGATGCCGCTTACCTCGTGGGTTGATGCGCCCTGATGCGCTCCACCAACTCGTCCATACGCGCCGCGGAGACATCAAACGTGCTGAACTCCAAATGAGCCCGATTGTAATGCGGCAGCCGCTCACCCAAGTGGGCCGCCACGAAGGAGTGCAATTCTTCTTCCCTCAAGTCGGCCAGCAACGGGCGGGCGTCTTTTCCTTTTTCTAGGCGTTTCACCAGTGCGCCGAGAGGGAGTGTGAGGTGGATCACCGTACCGCTTTCGAGCATGCGCAACAGGTTGTCGCCGTACGTCGGGGTTCCTCCGCCGAGAGACAAGACGTACCCGCACTTTTCCAACATCTCCCCAAGCAGTTTTCGCTCGGTTTCCCGAAAGTGCGCTTCGCCTTTTTCCGCGAATATTTCCGGAATCTCCATTCCGGAATGCCTTTCGATCTCGGCGTCCAAGTCGAAAAACGGCAGGCCGAGCCGAGCGGCCAGCACCTTGCCCACCGTGGTTTTTCCCACGCCCATGTATCCGATCAAAAATACTCTCATGACTCGATTGCAAGGATAAATTTACTTTTGCAAATCAAAAAATCTTTGTGGCTTATGCGTGCAATCACCGTGTCGGACAGCAGTACGGTAAAGGAGTTTCACCGCGTTCCTGATATCATTTACGCCCAAACCGACAATTACATCCCCCACCTTCGGCAAGACATCGACCGGTTGTTCGACAAAAAGAAGAACCGACTTCTGGAAAAAGGCGAAGCCGCCCGCTGGGTTTTTTACGACGACCGGTGCGACCTCGTGGGCCGGGTGGCGGCCTTCATCAATCCCAAAACCGCGCACGCCACATCCCTGGCCACCGGGGGCATGGGGTTTTTCGAAAGCATCGACGACCAATCCACGGCCAATTTCATTTTCGACACCGCCAAGGCGTGGCTCGAGGAACGGGGCATGGAAGCCATGGACGGCCCCATCAATTTCGGTGAGAGAAACCAGTTTTGGGGGTGCCTGACCGAAAACTTCACCGACCCCAACAGCTACGGGATGAACTTCAACCCGCCCTACTTCCCCGCCCTGTTCGAGAATTACGGCTTCCGCACCTACTTCAAGCAGTTTCAGTTTATGCGCGACGTGTTCGAACCCGTTCAAGAGGTCTTCGTGCGAAAAGTGAAACTCCTGGAAGAACGGTCCAACGTAAAAGCCACCAATATGGTGGGCGTATCGACGGAGAAACTCACGGCCGATTTCCTCACGGTGTACAACGGCGCTTGGGGCGGCCACGAGGGATTCAAGCCGATGAACGCGGCCACGGCCGCTTCCATCGTGAAAAAGCTGAAACCGGTGCTGGATAAGCGCATCGTGTTCTTCGCCTACCACAACGACGAGCCCATCGGGTTCTTCATCAACATTCCCGAACTGAACGACATTTTCAAACACGTGAACGGAAACCTGAATTTGTGGGGGAAGCTGAAGTTTCTGTACCACAAATGGAAAGGCACCCCCCGCACCATGGTGGGCATTATTTTCGGCGTGGTGAGGGAGTGGCACGGGAAAGGCGTGGAAGGAGCCATGATTTACGCCGCCGGTGAGTACCTTCGCGACAAGGACATCTACGACCGGATCGTCATGACGTGGGTGGGTGATTTCAACCCGAAAATGCTCCGCGTAATCGAAAATCTCGGTGCGCAGCCCTATCGGGAGATGAAGACGTATCGCTATCTGTTCGACCGCGATGCGCCCTTCGAAAGGCATCCCATTCTGGAATAATTCGAGCGGCGAAAAACATATTCCACAAAAGCATTTGGTCAATCAGATTAAGCCCTTATATTTGCACCCGCTAACGAAAAAAAAGGCGATTCCGTAGCTCAGCTGGTAGAGCAACGCCCTTTTAAGGCGTGGGTCCTGGGTTCGAATCCCAGCGGGATCACAAAAAGAAAAGTCACCCCAAAAATGGGTGGCTTTTTTTGTACTCCCAGCGGGATCACAAAAAGAAAAGTCACCCCCAAAATGGGTGGCTTTTTTTTGTACTCCCAGCGGGATCACAAAAAGAAAAGTCACCCCCAAAATGGGTGGCTTTTTTTTGTACTCCCAGCGGGATCAC